>NZ_BAAAZW010000005.1:0-389651 GCF_039537105.1 Gordonia caeni | reverse complement strand
CCGCCACAGCGGCCCCATCAGCGCGCCCCGTCAGAACGAAATCGAAACAGCCCGATTCACCCTCGGTGGCTCCCCCAGCGGGTCTCTTCGTTCGGCCGGGATGATCTCGACTGCGCTCGATCGGCGAACCGGGCTCGATCGGCGAACCGGCGCTCGACCGGCGGACAGCGCTCGATCGGCTAACGGGCCGCGGTGAGGGTGATGAGGAGGTCGTCGCCGAGTTCGGTGACCGATTCACGGTGGAGGCGGTGGGCCTGCGCGAGGGTGGTGACCGAGCGGTCGAGCACCGCGGGGTGGCCGTCGCCGAGAATCGTCGGGGCCAGGTAGGCCTGCACTTGATCGACCAGACCGGCCGCCAGGAAGGCACCGATGATCCCGGGACCACCCTCCACCAGCACCCACTGCGCGTCGGGCAGCGCCTCGAGGACCTGGTGCGGATCGTGCGAGCGGACCTGAACCAGCGGTGCCGTGCCGTCGCGCAACCGTGCCTGCGGCGGCAGGCCCCGGGTACCGAGGACCACCCGGGTCGGCTGATGCTCGTACAGACTGCCGTCGGGGCGCCGGGCGGTCAGGGCGGGATCGTCGGCCAGTGCCGTGCCGGTACCGATCACGATCGCGTCGAGCCGGGCGCGCTGGGCATGGGCGTGCTCGCGCGCCTGCGGCCCGGTGATCCACTGACTGGTGCGGTCCGGGGCGGCGACGCGCCCGTCCAGGGTGGCGGCGATCTTCGCGGTCACCATCGGCCGGCCCTCGCGCTGCCGGAACAGCCAGGGACCGAGCGGGCCGCGCCGGACCTCGGCTTCCCGGACACCGCCGACAGTGGTCACCCCGGCGGACGACAGGGCCGCCGCTCCCCCCGCCGCCTGCGGGTTCGGGTCGGGCACTGCGTAGTAGACGGCCGCTATCCCGGCGTCGAGCAGAGCCTGGGCGCACGGGCCGGTGCGGCCGGTGTGGTTGCACGGTTCCAGAGTGACCACGGCGGTGCCGCCGCGGGCGGACTGGCCCGCCTGTCGCAGCGCCATCACCTCGGCGTGCGGCCCGCCGACCGGCTGGGTGTGGCCGACGCCGGCCAGCGCGCCGTCCGCATCCAGGATCACCGCGCCGACCGGCGGATTGGGGGTACTGGCTCCTTGGGCGGCGCCGGACGTCTCGATGGCGAGCAGCATCGCTCGGTCGACGGCCTCGGGCACCGCGGGAGGCGTCACGACCGCGCTCAGACGCCCGCGGCGGAGGCTTCGGCGGCCAGGCGCCGCAACTCGGCGACGCGGCCCGCCGGATCGTCGCCGCCGTAGACGGCCGAGCCGGCGACGAAGCAGTCCACGCCCGCCTCGGCCGCCTCCTCGATGGTGCCGGTATGGATGCCGCCGTCGATCTCGACGAGCAGGGTGAGCTGCTCGGCGTCGATCACCTTGCGCAACTCCCGCACCTTGCCGAGCACCTCGGGCATGAACTTCTGGCCGCCGAAGCCCGGCTCCACACTCATCACGAGGAGGGTGTCGAATTCGGGCAGGATCTCCAGATACGGGGCCAGCGCGGTGCCCGGCTTGATGGCCAGTCCGGCCTTGCCGCCGGCGGCACGGATGTCCCGCGCCACCGACACTGGATCATCAGTGGCCTCGGCGTGGAAGGACACGTTGTAGGCGCCCGCCTCGGCGTAGCCGGGTGCCCAGCGGCCCGGATCCTCGATCATCAGGTGGCAGTCCAGCGGAATCTCGGTGGCCTTCAGCAGCGACTCCACCACCGGCAGGCCCAGGGTCAGGTTCGGCACGAAGTGGGCGTCCATCACGTCGACGTGGACCCAGTCCACACCGGGGTCCACCGGGGACGGGCCGACGGCGGCGATCTCCGAGGCGAGGTTCGCGAAATCGGCGGACAGGATCGAGGGCGCGATCATGGGCGCGGGGCGTTGACACATGCGTGTGAGTCTACGGCCGCCGGTGGTCGCGCCGTCAGAGCGTGCCGGAGACGTACCGCGGCCGGCTACCGACGGTCGCCAGCAGGGCGTCGTGCAGCTGCGGGCCGTACTCCTCCAGGGGCGGCCACTCGATCAAGACCAGGCCGCAGTCGGTCCGGGCGTACGGGGTGTTCCGGATCTCCCAGTCCCCGACCGGTGCGGTGAAACCGCACGACGGGCACTCCTCGACCGGTTCCTCCCCGCTCTCCCACCAGGGTTCGGGCTCCCAGTGGTCAAGCAGTTCGTGACAGCGGGGACATTCCGGCGGCGCGCTGTCGGAGAAGGCGCTGACGGTGGCTCCCGGTCCGAGATCCACCGAGACGCTGCCGCGTTCCTCCAGCGGCAGGGAGAAGCCGTCCCCGGCGGCCTGGTGGGCGATCGCCAGGATCTCCACCAGGACGGCCTCGTCGACCGGCCGCGCCCCCGGCACGACCGGGTCGTCCTCCGGGTCGGCGCTCAGGACCAGCCGCACGGCGTCGGTCAGCTGCTCTTCGGCGGCGGCGCCGGCGTCGTCGAGCGAGAAGTAGAACTGGACGAAATCGCTCACTCGGCGTCCCTGCGCAGTGCGGCCAGGAACATCGCGTCGGTGCCCTGCCGGTGCGGCCACAGCTGCACGTGCGGGCCGGCACCGAGGGTGGCCGGTGCCACCATGTCGCCGGCCACCAGCGGCCGCGCGTCGAGCTGAGACACCCCGGGCACGGCCGCCAGGACGGCGTCGACCACCCCGGTGGTCTCGGCCGGATGGGGCGAGCACGTCGAATAGACGACGACACCTCCGGGCCGGGTGAGCCGCAGCGCCTCGGTGAGCAGCCGGGTCTGCAGGTCGACCAGGCCCGGAACCTCGTCCGGGGTCCGCCGCCAGCGGGCTTCGGGCCGCCGGCGCAGCGAACCGAGGCCCGAACACGGCGCGTCGACCAGCACGCGATCGAAGCCCGGCTCGAGCCCGCTGTCGAGACCGTCGGCCACGTGCACGTCCACCGGCAGCGAATCGACCACCTTCTCGATGAGCTGGGCGCGGTGATCGGAGATCTCCACCGCATCCAGGTGCGCGCCGCGCAGGTCGGCCAGCGACCCCAGCAGCGCCGCCTTGCCGCCGGGGCCCGCGCACAGGTCCAGCCATCGGCCGGTGTCGGGGCCGAGCGGCTCGGCCCGCTCCAGGGCCAGGGCCACCAGCTGGCTGCCCTCGTCCTGCACCCCGGCGAAACCTTCGCGGACGGCGTCGAGCTTGCCCGGATCGCCGTCGGCCAGATAGACGCAGTACGGCGAGTACCTCCCCGGTTCTCCCCCGCTGATCAGGGCGAGCTCCTCGGCGGTGATCTGACCGGGGCGGGCCACCAGATGCACGATGGGGCGCTCGTCGTCGGCGGCCAGGGCCGCCTGCAGCTCCCCCGCCGAGCCGCCGAGGGCGTCGTAGAAGACCCCGGCGATCCAGCGCGGGTGCGCGTAGGTGAAAGCGAGGTTCCCGATCAGGTCGTCGCTGATCGGTGGCGCCAGGTCATCGATCCAGTACGGTTCGCTGCGCTGGGAGATCTTCCGCAGCACCGCGTTCACGAAGCCGGACGGGCCCATCCCCTTCTCGCTGCGCACCAGGTCGACCGAGGTGGACACGGCGGCGTGCGAACCGATGCGGGTCCGCAGCAGCTGGTAGGCGCCCAGCCGCAGCACGTCGAGCAGGTCACCGTCGATGTCGGTCACCGGCCGGCCCGCCGCCGCGGCGATGATCTGGTCGAGGACGCCCATGGTCCGGGCGGTGCCGTAGGTCAGTTCGGTGGCCAGGGCCGCATCCCGGCCCGTGATACCCCGCTCGCGAAGGAGCCTGGGCAGCAACAGGTTCGCGTAGGTATCGCGTTCGCGGACGGCGCGCAGCACGTCCCGCGCGACCATCCGCGACGGATCGAGGTCTTTGCTGCGCAGCTTCTTGTCGGGGCCGCTCATGCGAGTTCCTCCGCCCCGGTGAGGCGGGCGCCGCGTGCCCAGTCCGCGGCCGGCAGAGCCTTCTTCCCCGGCGGCTGCACCCAGCCGAGTTGCACCGCACCCGAGGCGGTGCCGACGTACACGGCCTTCTTTCCGGCGCAGATCCGGCCGACCGGAAGGTCCGCCGGTGCGACGGTGCCGTTGAGCAGCTCGGCGTCGTCGGCGAGCGAGACCGGTCCGACCTTGATGCGGGCCTCGTCCAATTGCGTCCAGGCGCCCGGGGCGGGCGTGTGGGCGCGGATGGCGCGGTCGATCAGGTGCGAAGGCAGATCCCACCGGATCCGGGCGTCGGCGACGGTGATCTTCGGCGCGTACGACACCCCGTCGGTTTCCTGCGCCACCGGTGACAGCTCGTCGGCGGCGATGCCGTCGAGCACGGTGCGCGCGAAGACCGCGCCCGCGTCGGCCAGCCGGTCGAGCAGTTCGCCGGCGGTGTCGGTGGGAGCGATCGGTTCGGTGAAGGTGCCGAAGACGGGGCCGGTGTCCAGGCCCTCCTCGAGAGCGAAGACGCTGGCGCCGGTCACCTCGTCGCCGGCGGCGAGGGCCGCCTGGACGGGTGCGGCCCCGCGCCACGCCGGGAGCAGCGAGAAATGCAGGTTGACCCAGCCGAACGGGAGCGCGGTGAGCACCGCCTGCGGAATCAGCCCGCCGTAGGCCACCACCATCCCGATCTCGGGATTCCAGCGGTCGAGGGCTTCGGCGACCTGAGGATCAGACATCCGGGAGGGGGTGATCACGTCGATCGCGTGCCGGTCGGCGAGCGTCCCGATCGGCGAGCGCACCACCGAGCGGCCGCGGCCGGCGGTGGTGTCCGGGCGGGTGATCACCCCGACCACCTGATGGTCGTCGGAATCGATCAGTTCCTGCAGCGTCGGGACCGCCGGTTGCGGGGTCCCCGCGAACACCACTCTCATGTCAACCGATCGTAGGCGGGTCCACCTGCACCCGGATACCCGCGGTGTCTTCGTGGCGGGCGTGGCGCAGCACCTGGGCCGCGCGGAGGGCGGCGGCCAGATCGCGTCCGTGGCTGCGATCGGTGCGCAGCAGGACCCGTTCGATGCCGTCGGCCGGGTCCAGCCCGGCGGGCACGCGCACCCCGGGCGGCAGCGGCACCGGGCCCAGCCGCTGCGCATCCGCGTCGTCGCCGACCATGCCGAGGAAGGCCGCTACGGCGGCCGGCGGACCGTCCACCGAAGCCATCGTGACCGCCGGCGGGAAGCCGAGTTCGCGCCGCAGACCGAGTTCGAGGGCGGCGAAACCCACCGGGTCCCAGCGGATCAGCGCCTGCACCGGGGCCAGAGTCGCATCGGCGACGACCACCACGCGACCGCCGTCGGCATGCGGGCGGACCAGAGTGGCCACAGCCATCCACGTGCGCACGGCCTCCTCCCCGGCCCGCAGATCCTGACGATCCAGCTGCGCCCAGGTGTCGAGCAGGACGGCGGCGCCGTAGCCGCCCTCGACCTGCGGCTGCGCGCCCGGCGTCGCCACCACCACGCGCGCCCCGGCGGGCAGCCGGTCGACGATCTTGTCCCCACCCGAGGTGACCACCGGCACACCGGTGAACGCACGCCCCAACTCCTCGGCGGTGCGCTTGTCCCCGATCATCAGCGCGCGCACCGCGGTGCCGCCGCAGGCGGCGCAGACGAACCGGTTCTCCGGGCGGCCGCACCAGCGGCAGGCGAGATCGCCGCGCTCGTTCATCTGCAGCGGCCCGTGACAGGCGCGGCAGCGGGCGTGCTCTCGGCACCGGGCGCACGCCACCGACGGCAGGTAGCCGCGCCGCGGCACGCTGAACAACACCGGACGGTCGTCGGCCAGGGCGCGTCGCGCCGCGTCGAAGGCGATGGCCGGTATCCGGGCCGACCGGGCGAGCGGATCCCCGGCGATCCGGCGGTCCTCCTCGGAGATGCCGTCGACCCGCGGCATGTCCGCGCGGACGGTGCGCCGGGGTGCCACCAGATCGCGGGCCCAGCCGGATTCGACCAGAGCCTGTGCCTCGGCGGTCCGGGCGAAACCGCCGATCACCAGCGCCGAACCGGTCTGGTGCGCACGCAGGACCGCCACTTCCCGGGGATGCGGGTACGGGGCGCGGGGCTCGTCGAGGCTCGGATCACCGTCGTCGACGACGACGGTCAGCGCCAGATCGTGCACCGGGGCGAAGACCGCGCTGCGGGTGCCGATGACCACCCGCGCCTGCCCGCGCAGCGCCTGCAGCCACCGCCGGTAGCGGGCCGTCGGTCCCAGCCCGGCGGCCAGCGTGACGCACCAGTCGCCCAGCAGCGGCTCGCAGGCCTCGGCCACGCGGTCGAGGTCCCGCTGATCGGGCACCACCACCACGGCGCCGCGGCCCCGGACCGCCACCGCCGCGGCCAGTTCGGCCACCCGGGCGGGCCAGTCTTCACCGGGTCTGGCCTGCCACGACACGCGGGGGTGCAGATCCGAGACCAGCGCCTCCAGGAAGGCCTCGCCGCCGTCGTAGGCGTGCCAGCCGGTCAGGTCGGGTTCGGCGACCGGAGCCTCCGGTTCACCGGCCGGCGCGGCCTTCTCGACGCGGGCGTGACGCGGCGGCAACGCCAGCCGCAGGACGTCGGGCATGGTTCCCGCGTAGCGGTCGGCCACCGCCCGGGCGAGGCTCGCCAGTTCCGGGGTGAGCACCTGTTCGGCCGACACCACCCGGTTGAGCCAGGCCAATTTGCCGCCGTGATCGCTGCGCTCGAGGCGCTCGAGGATGAAGCCGTCCACCAGGCGCCCGGCGAACCGGACGCGCACCCGGGTCCCGGGCTGCGCGTCGGCGTCCATCGCCTGGTCGACCAGATAGTCGAACGGGCGGTCCAGGTGCGTCAGCCCGAGCATCGGCAGCACCCGCGCGACCGGGAGCTGCGGGGCCGGCAGCCGCCGGTGCTTATCGGCGGCCGACGTGGTGCCCGGCTCCGGGTCGCTCACCCCGGCGAGTCCAGCGCCGGCGGGTCAGGCCAGACCGGCGGCCGCACGCAGCTCGGCCACCCGGTCGGTCTGCTCCCAGGGCAGGTCGACGTCGGTGCGGCCGAAGTGACCGTACGCGGCGGTCGGTGCGTAGATGGGGCGCAGCAGATCCAGGTCGCGCACGATCGCGGCCGGGCGGAGGTCGAAGACCTCGGAGATGGCCTTCTGGATGGTGCCGACGTCCACCTTCTCGGTACCGAAGGTCTCCACGAACAGTCCGACGGGTGCGGCCTTGCCGATGGCGTAGGCCACCTGCACCTCGATGCGCTTGGCCAGGCCGGCGGCGACCGCGTTCTTGGCCACCCAGCGCATGGCGTAGGCGGCGCTGCGGTCGACCTTCGACGGATCCTTGCCGGAGAAGGCGCCGCCGCCGTGGCGGGACATGCCGCCGTAGGTGTCGACGATGATCTTCCGGCCGGTGAGACCGGCGTCGCCCATCGGACCACCGAGGACGAAGCTGCCGGTCGGGTTCACCAGCAGGCGCGGGCTGGAGGTGTCCAGAGCGGTGGGCAGGTCCAGGTCCTCGAACACCGGCGCCAGGACGTGCTTGGCGATGTCCGGGGTCAGCATGCCCTCGATGTCGATGTCGGCGGCGTGCTGCGTGGACACCACGACGGTGTCCAGGCGCACCGGCACGTCGTCGGCGTACTCGATGGTGACCTGTGTCTTGCCGTCCGGACGCAGGTACGGCAGCCGGCCGGACTTGCGGACCTCGGTGAGGCGGCGGGAGATCCGGTGCGCCAGCGCGATCGGCAGCGGCATCAGCTCCGGGGTCTCGTCGGTCGCGTACCCGAACATCAGGCCCTGGTCGCCGGCACCCTGCAGGTCGAGGTCGTCGGCGTGGGTGCCGGTCTGCTTCTCGTGCGAGTCGGTCAGGCCCTGCGCGATCTCCGGGGACTGCGCGCCGATCGCGACGTTGACGCCGCAGGAGGCGCCGTCGAAGCCCTTGGTGGACGAGTCGTAACCGATCTCGAGGATCTTCTCCCGGACGATGTTCGGGATGTCGGCGTAGGCGGTGGTGTTCACCTCGCCGGCGACGTGCACCTGCCCGGTGGTGACGAGCGTCTCGACGGCCACCTTCGCGTTCGGGTCCTGTTCCAGCAGCGCATCCAGGATCGAATCACTGATGGCATCGCAGATCTTGTCCGGATGTCCTTCGGTGACGGACTCGCTGGTGAACAGGCGGGACGCTGACGCGGTCATCGGTTCCTCTCGGATTCTTGGTCGTGGTCGGCCGTACGGCCTTTCCTATCAGGCACGAGCGAGACGACTTCGTCAAGGATTCTGCTCGCCATCAATGTCTTTGAACCGTAAGGCAATCCGGTTTCGGCGCCGTCGGCGGCCAGCACCCAGCCGGTGTTGTCGGTGGTGCCGAAGGCGCGCCCGTCGCCGACCGCGTTCACCACCAGCAGATCGCAGCCCTTGCGGCGCAGCTTGGCGCGCCCGTGATCGAGGACGCCGCCTTCGGCGTCCCCGGTCTCGGCGGCGAAGCCCACGATGGCCGTCGTGGCGGGAATGGTGCCCTCGCTGCGGGCGGTCACCAGGGAGGCCAGGATGTCGGGGTTGGTGGTCAGTTCGATCGGTGCCGGCCCCTGTTCCCCCTTCTTGATCTTGGCGCCGGCCACATCCACCGGGCGGAAGTCGGCGACGGCCGCGGCCATGATGACCACGTCGGCCTGCGGGGCGCGCGCGTGCATCTCCCGGCTGAGTTCGTCGGCCGAGTCGATGTGCACCACGTCGACGGCGGCGGGGTCGCCGGGATCGCTGACGGCGCCGGAGACCAGGGTGACGCGGGCGCCGCGCTGCGCGGCGACACGGGCGAGGGCATAGCCCTGCTTCCCCGAGCTGTGGTTGCCGAGGTAACGCACCGGGTCGAGCGCCTCGCGGGTGCCGCCGGCGCTGATCAGGACGTCGACGCCGGTCAGATCTTGCGGGAGCGCATCGGCGCGGGCCAGGAGCAGATCCCCCAGCAGGCCGATCTCGGTCGACTCGGGCAGGCGGCCGGCACCGGTGTCGGCACCGGTGAGACGCCCGGAGGCGGGAGTGAGCACGGTGGAGCCGTGGGCGCGTAGCGTGGCGACGTTCGCGACCGTGGCCGGGTGCTCCCACATCTCCGTGTGCATGGCCGGCACGAACAGCACCGGACAGCGGGCGGTCAGGAGCGAGGCGGTCAGGAGATCGTCGGCGCGGCCGGCGGCGGCGCGGGCCATCAGATCGGCGGTCGCCGGTGCGATCACCACCAGATCGGCCTGGCGTCCGAGGGCCACGTGGGCCACCTCGTCGACGTCGTCGAACACCTCGGTGGTGACCGGGTTGCCCGAGAGCGCCTCGAACGTGGCGGCGCCGACGAACTTGAGCGCGGACCGTGTCGGGATCACCCGGACGTCGTGGCCGGCCTCGGTGAAGTGCCGGATGACCGAGCAGACCTTATAGGCGGCGATGCCGCCGCCGACGCCGACGATGATGTGCCGGCGTGCCGAATCGGTCTCAGACACGGTGGGCGCGGTGGGCGGGTGCTGTCACCGCGGGCCTATTCGCCTTCGGTGTGCTCGAGCAGGTCCGAGTGGATCTCGCGCAGGGCGATCGACAGGGGCTTCTCGTGCACGCCGGGCTCCACCAGGGGACCCACGTACTCCATCAGGCCCTCGGCGAGCTGGTTGTAGTAGTCGTTGATCTGGCGGGCGCGCTTGGCCGCGTAGATCACCAGGGCGTACTTCGAGGAGGCGCGGTCGAGCAGCTCGTCGATGGGCGGGTCGGTGATGCCCAGCGGGGTGTCGTAGACGGTCTCTTCGACGAGATCGATGTCGACCTCGGTTTCGGTGCTCACGCGTATGTCTCCTACGAAAGTTCGTTGTCGCTTCGCCCCGACCGGGGCGCAAGTACAGGCGGCCGTCAAGGGCCGATGAGCAAGCTTACCAACCGCCGAGCGGCAGCGTCGACATCGTCGTTCACGACGACGTGTTGGAACTCGTCTTGCGCAGCCATTTCGATGCGGGCCGTGGCCAGTCTGCGGTCGATCACCTCGGTGCTCTCGGTGCCGCGGCCGATCAGCCGGCGCTCCAGTTCGGGCCAGCTCGGGGGCGCCAGGAAGACGGTGATCGCCTCCGGCAGCGCCTCGCGCACCAGGCGCGACCCGGTCAGGTCCACCTCCACCAGCACGGGCTCGCCGGCGGCCAGGGCCGCCTGGACGGGTCCGGCGGGGGTGCCCGAGCGCTGCAGTCCGTTGTGGATGTCGGCCCATTCGAGCAGTTCGCCGCGCTCGATCATCGCGTCGAACTCGGCGCGGGTGACGAAGTGGTAGTCCCGGCCGGCCACCTCGCCGGGCCGCGGATCGCGGGTGGTGGCCGAGACGGAGAACCGGACCTCCGGCAGGAGTTCCCGGATCCGGGCGACGACAGTCGACTTCCCGACAGCCGAGGGGCCGACCAGTACAACCAGTCGGCCCCTCGGCACGGGATCCTGTGAGGATTGCTCAGCGGTCACGCTCAGGAGCTGAACTTTTCCAGCAGGGCCTTGCGCTGGCGGTCGCCCAGGCCACGCAGACGGCGGGTCGGAGCGATCTCGAGCTCGGTCATGATCTCCTGCGCCTTGACCTTGCCCACCTTGGGCAGAGCCTCGAGCAGGGCGGAGACCTTCATCTTGCCCAGGATCTCGTTGTTCTCGGCATCGGCGAGGACCTGCTTGAGGTCGGTGCCGCCGCGCTTGAGACGTTCCTTCAGCTCGGCACGGACACGACGAGCCTCGGCCGCCTTCTGCAGTGCGGCTGCGCGCTGCTCATCTGTCAACTGGGGAAGAGCCACGGTTCCTCCGTCTTTCGTTGGTCGGTTCGGTTTGCCCACCGACGCTATAACAGCGGCGGGTGGTCGTCCACGACCGGGTCCGGCGGACCCGGCGCTTCACGACGATCGTAACGATTCTCGTCATGACCAGGAAGGACGGTACCCGCTGCGAGCCGTTACGGCGAACACCGCCCCGGGCGCGTCGGCCGAGGCTTCGGCCGGGTAGCCTCCTGGTCCATGCTGCAGTCTGACCTGGCCACTCTCGCGCGCGTCCTGCGCGACGACATCGCTCCGCACGCCGCCACCGAGTCGGTCGTGGTGTCCGATCGACCCCATGCCCGCCTGGTGCGTTACGGGTCCCCCGACCAGCTGGACCTGGCCCGGGAGACCGGGGCGGTCCCGGTGCTGCTGGTGCCGCCGCTCGCGGTGACCGCCCGCTGCTACGACCTGGCTCCCGGCGCCGCCCCGCGCAACTCGGTGGTCGAGTTCCTGCTGTCCACGGGCACCGTGCCCTACGTGGTCGACTTCGGTGAGGTGGGCCGCGCCGACCGTCATCTGGGATTCGAGGACTACTTCGATTCCTTTGTGCCACGGGCGATCCGGGAGGTGGTCGAGGACTTCCGCGGCCGCAGCGATGCGGTGGATCTGATGGCGTGGAGCCTCGGCGGCACCGTGTCGCTGATGACCGCGGCCAACGACAAGCAGCTGCCGATCCGCTCGGTGATCACCGTCGGCACTCCCCTGAACTACATGAAACTGCCGCCCTACCCGCTGGTGCACCGGGTACTGGGACCGACCGACGGCAGGCCCGCGACCTATGCCCTGCGGGCCCTGGCCGGGATCCCCGCCCCCATCGTGCGCACGGTCTACCGCGGCTTCGCCTGGCAACGTGAGATCAAGAAGCCGTGGTACATCCTGTCCAACCTGGACGATCCGGAGGCGCTGGCCCGGATGCAGGTGATCGACCGCTTCCAGCGGTCGCTGCCGGGCTATCCGGGCAAGGTGGCCGAACAGATGCTGGTCAACTTCATCGTTCGCGACGAGCTCCGTCGCGGCACGCTGGAGTTCGAGAACCACACCGTCGACCTGACCTCCATCACGGCGCCGATCTTCATGGTGGGCTCCCACCGGGACGCGATCGCCACGCACGCGGCGGTGCAGCACGGGCAGAATCTGTTCACCTCGTCGGCGCACGTGGAGTTCCACACCGTCGAGACCAGCCACCTCGGCCTGCTCAGCGGTGCGGTGGCGGAACGGTCCACGTGGCCGGCCATCGCCGCGTTCCGCGACCGGCTCGACGCCGAACGCCTGTAGGCGACCAGCGGACCCGACGACTGGCCGTCAGCTCAGCGCGGCCTCGATCTGATCGCGGACCGTCGAGGCGGCGGCGGCCAGATCTGCGGCACCGGGCCCGGCGGCGAGGATGGCGCGCGAGGCGGCAGGCAGCAGCCAGGCCGGGTCGGCGGTGTCGGCGAAGACGGCGGCCACGTCGGCGGCGCTCGCCCCCTGCGCGCCCAGGCCCGGCGACAGGATCGGACCGGCCAGTGCGCTCAGGTCCAGGCCGTGCTCGCGGGTGGCGCCCACGACCACTCCGGCGGTCCCGGAGCCGTCGGCGTTCACCGCCGCGGCCGCGTCCACCACGCTCTGGGCCACGGTCCGCGTGCGGGCGACCTGCGCGGTCTGCAGTTCGGTCCCGTCCGGGTTGGAGGTGCGGGCCAGCACGAACACTCCCCGGCCGGTGGTGCGGGCGAGGGTGACCGCGGGATCGAGCGCCCCGAAACCCAGGTACGGCGAGACGGTCACCGCGTCGGAGCACAGTGGCGCCGCCGGCTCCAGCCAGGCCGCGGCGTAGGCGGCCATCGTGGAGCCGATGTCGCCCCGTTTGGCGTCGGCCAGCACCAGGGCGCCCGCGGCGCGACAGCCCGCGATCGTCTCCTCGAGCACCGCGAAGCCGGCGGAACCGAAGGCCTCGAAGAACGCCACCTGTGGCTTGATCACCGCGGCGGTGGGGCCCAGACCGGCGACGCAGGACTGCGCGAAGCTGCGCAGACCGTCCACCGAGACCGGTAGCCCCCACTGTTCGAGCAGGGACGGGTGCGGGTCGATTCCGGCGCACAGCCGCCCGCGCTCGGCCACCGCGGCACGATAGCGGCCGGCGAAGCCGTCGCCGCCGGTGGCCGGGGTGTTCCGGTCGGTCATCGGCGGGTCCTCACTCGCTCGCGTGTCCTCATTTGTCGCCGCGCAGGGTCGCGTGGCGGCGCTGCAGCGATTCCACCCCCATCGTGGCGCCCAGGGCGGCCTCGATCCCCTGCACGGCGGCCCCGGCGCCGGGCACCGTGGTGACGCACGGGATCCCGGCGGTGATGGCCGCCGAACGGATCTCGTAGCCGTCGGCGCGCGGACCGGAGCTGCCCGCGGGGGTGTTGATGATCAGATCGACCCGTCCGTCGCGGATCATGTCGACCACCGACTCCTCGCCGTCGGCGGCTTCGAAGTGCTTGCGCACCTCGGTCACCTCGATGCCGTTGCGGCGCAGCACGTCTGCGGTGCCCTTGGTGGCCAGGATGGTGAACCCGAGGTCCGCCAGCCGTTTGGCCGGGAAGGCGATGGAGGCCTTGTCGCGGTTGGACACCGAGACGAAGACGGTGCCGCTGGTGGGCAACGCGCCGGACGCGGCGGCCTGTGCCTTGGCGAAGGCCCGGCCGAAGTCGCGGTCGAAGCCCATCACCTCACCGGTCGACTTCATCTCCGGACTCAGCAGGGTGTCCACGGCCGCACCGTCCGGGGTGCGGAAGCGGTTGAACGGCAGCACGGCCTCCTTGACGGCAACCGGCGAGTTCACCGGGATCACACTGCCGTCGCCGGACGCCGGCAGCACGCCCTGGCCGCGGAGCTCGGCGATGGACATGCCCATCATCAGGCGCGCACAGGCCTTGGCCAGCGGCACCGCGGTCGCCTTGGACACGAACGGGGCGGTGCGGCTGGCCCGTGGGTTGGCCTCCAGCACGTACAGCACGCCGTCCTTGAGCGCGTACTGCACGTTCAGCAGGCCGCGCACCCCGATCCCCTTGGCCAGCGCCTCGGTGGACCGGCGGACCGCCTCCAGTTCCTCAGCTCCCAGCGTGATCGGCGGCAGCGCGCACGCCGAGTCGCCCGAGTGGATCCCGGCCTCCTCGATGTGCTCCATCACGCCGCCGATGTACAGCTCGGTGCCGTCGTACAGGGCGTCGACGTCGATCTCCACCGCGTCCTCGAGGAAGCGGTCGACCAGCACCGGCCGGTCGTGCGAGATCTCGGTGGCGCGCGAGATGTAGTCGGCGAGGCCGGCCTCGTCGTAGACGATCTCCATGCCGCGCCCGCCGAGCACGTACGACGGCCGGACCAGCACCGGGTACCCGATGTCGGCGGCGATGTCGCGCGCCTGGTCGAAGGTGGTGGCGGTGCCGAACTTCGGCGCCGGCAGGTCGGCCTCGACGAGCACCTTGCCGAACTCGCCGCGGTCCTCGGCCAGGTCGATGGCGCTGGGCCCGGTCCCGACGATGGGCACCCCGGCGGCCTCCAGCTGCGCCGCCAGGCCCAACGGGGTCTGGCCGCCGAGCTGCACGATCACCCCGGCGACTGTGCCCGATTCGTTCTCCGCGTGGATCACCTCGAGCACGTCCTCGAGCGTCAGCGGCTCGAAGTAGAGGCGGTCGGCGGTGTCGTAGTCGGTGGAGACGGTCTCCGGATTGCAGTTGACCATCACGGTCTCGTAGCCGGCCTGACTCAGGGTGAGCGCGGCGTGCACGCACGAGTAGTCGAACTCGATGCCCTGCCCGATCCGGTTGGGTCCCGAGCCCAGGATGATGACCTTCGGATGGTCCGGTTGCGGCGCGATCTCCGAGGTGGCGGCCGAATCGAGCTCGTACGACGAGTAGTGGTACGGCGTGCGGGCCTCGAATTCGGCGGCGCAGGTGTCCACCGTCTTGTACACCGGGCGGACTCCCAGACGGTGCCGCAGGTCGCGGACCGCGGCTTCGTCGCCGAGCGCGGCGTCGCCGGCGGCCGTGCGCAGCGCCGCGAGCTGCCGATCGGACAGTCCCGTGGACTTGGCCAGCCGGAGCAGGTCCTCGTCGAGGGCGTCGGCCTCGCGCGCCTGCGCGCCCACCTGGCAGATGTACTCCAGCTCGGCCAGGAACCACGGGTCGATCGCGGTGGCCTCGAAGATCTGCTCGACGGAGGCGCCGGCCTCGAAGGCCTGCGCGATCTTGTACATGCGGCCGTCCCGGGCCACCCGGATGTCGTCGAGCAGCGCCGGCAGATCCAGCGTGGCCGGGTCGGGCCGGTCCGGCTCGGTCCAGAAGCCGGCGGCTTTGGTCTCCAGGGAACGCATCACCTTGCCGAAGGCCTCGGCGAAGCTGCGGCCCAGGCTCATCGCCTCACCCACCGACTTCATGGTGGTGGTGAGGGTGTCGTCGGCGCCCGGGAACTTCTCGAAGGCGAACCGCGGGGCCTTCACCACGACGTAGTCGATCGACGGCTCGAAGGCGGCCGGGGTGGCCTTGGTGATGTCGTTGGTGATCTCGTCCAGCGAGTAGCCGATGGCCAGCTTGGCGGCCATCTTCGCGATCGGATAGCCGGTGGCCTTGGAGGCCAGCGCCGAGGAGCGCGAGACGCGCGGGTTCATCTCGATCACCACCAGCCGGCCGTCGCGCGGATCCTGGGCGAACTGGATGTTGCAGCCGCCGGTGTCCACTCCGACCTCGCGGATGATCGCGATCGACTGATCACGCATCTGCTGGTATTCGCGGTCGGTGAGCGTCATCGCCGGGGCGACGGTGATGGAGTCGCCGGTGTGCACGCCGACCGGGTCGACGTTCTCGATCGAACAGATCACGATCACGTTGTCGCGGTTGTCCCGCATGAGTTCGAGCTCGAACTCCTTCCAGCCGAGGATGGACTCCTCGATCAGGACGTTCGCGGTGGGCGACGCGGACAGGCCGCCGCCGGCGATGCGGTTCAGGTCGTCCTCGTCGAAGGCCATGCCCGAGCCCAGGCCGCCCATGGTGAACGACGGCCGGACCACGACCGGGTAGCCCAGCTCGGCGACCGTGTCGTGCACCTCTTCCATGGTGTGACAGACCCGCGAGCGGGCGCTCTCGCCGCCGATCTCGGCGACGATGTCCTTGAACATCTGCCGGTCCTCGCCGCGCTGGATGGCGTCGATGTCGGCGCCGATCAGTTCGATGCCGTGCTTGGCGAGGATGCCCTGCTCGTGCAGGGCCACCGCCGTGTTGAGGGCGGTCTGCCCGCCGAGGGTGGCCAGGACCGCGTCGATCGGGTGGCCTGCGTCGCGCTCGGTCTCGATCACCTTCTCGACGAACTCGGGGGTGATCGGCTCGATGTAGGTGGCGTCGGCGAACTCCGGGTCGGTCATGATCGTGGCCGGATTGGAGTTGATCAGCGAGACGCGCAGGCCCTCGGCCTGCAGCACCCGGCAGGCCTGGGTGCCCGAGTAGTCGAATTCGCAGGCCTGGCCGATGACGATCGGGCCCGAGCCGATGACCAGGACGTGAGAGAGGTCGGTACGGCGTGGCATCAGGAATCGGTCCCTTCCGGCTGGCTCCCGGTGGCGCTGGGCTGCCCGGGGGTGCGTGCGGCCATCGCGGCCACGAACTTGTCGAACAGGTCGGCGGCGTCGTGCGGGCCGGACGCGGCCTCGGGGTGGTACTGCACGGAGAAGGCGCTGCCGTCGAGCAGTGCCACGCCCTCAACCACCCCGTCGTTGGCGCAGACATGGCTCACCCGCGCGCGGCCGAAGTCGGTGTCGAACTCGTCGCCGGCTTCACCCTCGAGGGCGAACCCGTGGTTCTGCGAGGTGATGGCCACCTCGCCGGTGATCACGTCGACCACCGGGATGTTGATACCGCGGTGACCGAACTTGAGCTTGTAGGTCTTGCGGCCGAAGGCGCGGCCCAGGATCTGGTTGCCGAAGCAGATGCCGAAGGTGGGCAGCCCGGCCGACAGCACCTCGCGGGTCAGGTCGACGGCGCGGTCGGCGGTGGCCGGGTCGCCCGGTCCGTTGGACAGGAAGAAGCCGTCCGGGCCGACCGCCATCACGTCGTCGAAACTCGCGTCGGCGGGCAGGATGTGCACCTCCACGCCACGGGCGGCGAGCATGCGGGGCGTGTTGGCCTTGATCCCGAGATCGAGGGCGGCGACGCGGAACCGCGGTTCGCCCGCGGCCTCGACCACGTAGGTCTCTTCGGTGCTGACCTCCCGGGCCAGTTCGGCACCGGCCATCGGAGCCTGCGCGCGCACCTGGGCCAGCATGTCGGCCGTATCGGTGATCGCGGGCCCGGAGAAGATCCCGGCGCGCATGGCGCCGGCCTCGCGGAGTTCGCGCACCACTGCGCGGGTGTCCAGGCCGGAGATGCCGACGATCCCCTGCGCCGTGAGCTCGTCTTCCAGGTTCGACGTGGCGCGCCAGTTGGAGACGCGACGGGTCGGGTTGCGCACGGCGTAGCCGGCGACCCAGATCTTGCCCGGATCGTTGTGGTCGATGAACTCGGCCGACCAGCGCACCTGCGAGCGCTTGCCCAGCAGGCTCTCGCCGTCCTCGGTGTTCCAGCCGGTGTTGCCGATCTGCGGGGCGGTGGAGATCAGGATCTGCCGGTGATAGCTCGGGTCGGTGAGCATCTCCTGGTAGCCGGTCATCGCCGTGCAGAAGACGGCCTCGCCCAGCGTGGTCCCCTCCGCGCCGTAGCTGCGGCCCGTGTGCACCGTGCCGTTCTCCAGCACCAGTACCGCTTTACTCATGACTTCTTCCTCTTCGTCTTCTCGGCGCCGGCGTCGCGAGCGGCCTCATCAAGTTCTGCGCGCGTGCGGTCGGTGACCTCGGCGTAGGCCTGCGTCCATTCGGGGTACACCGACTTGTCGTCGCCGCGGATCCCCGAATCGACTTCGGTGCCCGACGGCAGTCGCCAGCGGATCACCAGGAGTCCGTCGCGGGTCATCACCTTGCCGGCGAGCCGGTTCTCGGTGCGCACCGCCGTGACGGTCTCGTTCGGGATCCAGATGTCCGAGGCGCCGTGGCGCGCCAGCAGGATGCCCGCGTCGTGCTGCGAATACTCCACGGCGGCCCGGTCGCCGAAGTCGCCGACGGCGACGCGGGTGGCCCAGGCCGGGGCCAGGGTGCTGCCCACGTAGATTCCCGTGGCCGGACCGCGCAGCGGCGCACCCGGATCGGCGGGCACCGCCGGCAGGTCGCCGATGCTCTCGGCCTGCGAGCGGCCGCGGCGGCGCCAGCCGCGCAGGGCCAGCAGCACCAGGCCCAGCCAGAGCAGCAGCACCGCCACCACCAGAATGACGTCGTACATCCAGGGGCTCATCCGGCCGTCACCGTGCCCCGCAGGACGGTCGCGAGCACTGTGGCGGGCAGCGACATCGCCTCGTACGGCGTGTTCCGGGACTTGCTCGCCAGTGCGGCGGGGTCCACCACCCACTCCGCGTCCGGATCGACCACGGTCAGGTTGGCTGGTTCCCCGACCTCGATCGGGCGGCCCTGGTCGTCGAGGCCGACGATCTGTGCGGGCCGCTCGCTCATCACCCGGGCCACCCCGCGCCAGTCCAGCAGACCGGGGCGGACCATGGTCTCCACCACCACCGAGAGCGCGGTCTCCAGACCGAGCATGCCGGGTTTGGCCTGGGAGAACTCGCAGCACTTCTCCTGGGAGGCGTGCGGGGCGTGATCGGTGGCGACACAGTCGATCACGCCCTCGGCCAGCGCCGCGCGCAGCGCGACCTTGTCGCGCTCCTCGCGCAGCGGCGGGTTGACGCGGTTCACGCCGTCGTAGGTCTCCAGCCGCGAATCGTCGAGCAGCAGGTGATGCGGGGTCACCTCGGCGGTGACGTCGATGCCCTGGGCCCGCGCCCAGCGAAGCAGTTCGACGGTGCCCTCGGTGGAGGCGTGCGCCACGTGGATGCGTGCCCCGGCGTCGCGGGCCAGCAGGGCGTCCCGGGCGACGATGGACTCCTCGGCGGCGCGTGGCCAGCCGGCCAGACCGAGCCGGGCCGCGGTGGGACCGTCGTGGGCGACGGCCCCGGCGGTCAGTCGCGGATCCTCGCTGTGCTGGGAGATCAGCACGCCCAGGCCCGAGCTGTACTCCAGGGCGCGCTTCATCACCATCGGGTCGTGCACGCACTTGCCGTCGTCGCTGAACAGCTTCACCTTGGCGGCGCCGTCGGCCATCATGCCCATCTCGGCCAGTTGTTCGCCGCGCAGACCGACGGTGACCGCACCGACCGGGTGCACGTCCACCAGGCCGACCTCCTGGCCGATGCGCCACACCAGATCGGTGATCGAGGCGTTGTCGGCCACCGGGCTGGTGTTGGCCATCGCGAAGATCGCGGTGTAGCCGCCGCGGGCGGCGGCCGCCGAGCCGGTCGCGATGGTCTCGGTGTCCTCCCGCCCGGGTTCGCGCACGTGGGTGTGCAGGTCGACCAGGCCGGGCAGCAGGACGCCGCCCTTCCCGTCGATCACGGTGGCTCCGTCGGGTGCGATCAGCCCGGGGCCGATCGCGGTGATGACGCCGTCGGTGGCCGCCACGTCGAGGGGCTCGCCCTCGCCGTAGGGCCGGACGTTGGTGATGAGGACCGAACCGGTGGCCGCCACTACTGGGCCCCTCCTGACTGGTGCTGGGCCGGGGTCGCCCCGGCGGGGTCGTTGTCGGCGGAGTCGCTGGCCAGCAGGCGGAACAGCACCGCCATGCGCACGTGCACCCCGGCCCGGACCTGCTCCAGGACGAGCGACTGCGGGGCGTCGGCGACGTCGAAGCCGATCTCCATGCCACGCAGCATGGGGCCCGGGTGCAGCAGCGCGGCGTGCTCGGGCAGCAGGGCCAGCCGGTTGTCGTTGAGGCCGTAGCGCACCGAGTACTCGCGGGCGCTCGGGAAGAAGCCGCCGTTCATGCGTTCGGCCTGCACGCGCAACATCATCACCGCGTCGGCGCCGGGCAGTTCGGCGTCCAGGTCGCTGGTGACCCGGACCGGCCAGGTCTGCACCCCGGTGGGCAGCAGAGTCGGCGGCGCCACCAGCACCACCTCGGCGCCGAGCGTGGACAGCAGGTGCGCGTTGGAGCGGGCCACGCGCGAGTGCAGCACGTCGCCGACCACGGCGATCTTGCGGCCGTCGAGTTCACCGAACTTCTGGCGCAGCGAGTAGGCGTCCAGCAGCGCCTGGGTCGGATGCTCGTGGGTGCCGTCGCCGGCGTTGATCACCGACGGGCCGCCGCCCTCGCCGTCACCGGTCCACGCGGCGATCTGGGCTGCCGATCCGGAGGCGGGATGCCGCACGATCAGCGCGTCGGCGCCGGCGGCGTAGAGCGTCTTGGCGGTGTCGCGCAGCGACTCCCCCTTGTTGACCGAGGAGCTGGCGGCACTGACGTTGATCACGTCCGCGCTCATCCATTTGCCGGCGACCTCGAAGGAGACGCGGGTGCGGGTGGAGTTCTCGTAGAAGACGGTCATCACGGTGCGCCCGCGCAGGGTGGGCAGCTTGCGGACTTCCCGTCCGGCCAGGGCCTGTTCGAAGCGGGCGGCTTCGTCGAGCAGTTCGACGGCGTCGTCGCGGCTCAGGTCGGCGGCCGACAGCAGATGTTTCATCGGTCGGTCGCCGCCGTCCGGAGGACCACCTCGTCGATGCGGTCGTGCTCGGCGAGATGGACGTCGACGTCTTCGTCGCGGGAGGTGGGGATGTTCTTGCCCACGTAGTCCGCGCGCAGCGGCAGCTCGCGGTGGCCGCGGTCGACCAGCACGGCCAGCTGCACCGAGGCCGGGCGGCCGAGGTCGCGCAGCGCGTCCAGCGCGGCGCGGACCGTGCGGCCGGAGAACAGCACGTCGTCGACCAGGATCACCAGCGCGCCGTCCACGCCGCCCGGCGGCACCAGGGTGCGTTCGAGCGGGCGGTGCGGCTTGTCGCGCAGATCGTCGCGGTACAGCGTGATGTCGAGGTACCCGGTGGGCACGGCGACGCCGCTGAACTCTTCGATCTTGGCCGCGAGGCGGCGGGCGAGGGTGGTGCCGCGGGTCGGGATTCCGATGATCACCACGGGGGTGGAATGCTCGGCGTCCAGGGCCGTCTTCTCGATCACCTGGTGCGCCATGCGCGCCACGGTGCGGCCGACGTCGGACGCATCCAGCAGGGTCCGGGTGCGCCGCTGCGCTGCAGCGGTATCGCGGTCCGGGGACCCGTGGACAGGCGTAGTCAAACCGACCTCCTTCTCCGCCTCACCGGACGGATCGTTAAAGGAATTGCCGGACTGGACTCTACTCCCCGGAGGTCGCGGCGCGCACCTGGGGGGCCAGGACCGCGATGCGGTCGAGCACCCCGTTGACGAAGGCCGGCGAGTCGTCGGTGGACAACGCCGTCGCCAGCTTCACCGCCTCGTCCAGCACCACCTTGACGTCCACGTCGGGCGCGTACAGCAACTCCCAGGTGCCGAGGCGCAGAATCGCCCGGTCGACGGCCGGCAGCCGGTCGAACTCCCAGTTCTCCAGCCGCGCGGTGATGATCGCGTCGATCTGGTCGGAGTCGGCCACGACTCCTTCGACGGCCTGCACCGCATAACCGGTCATCTCGCCGACGCTGTCGTCGGTGTCGAAGACCTCGCGGCGCTGGGCGATCAGCTCGGTGGCCGGCACACCCTTGGCCTCGGCCTCGAAAAGGAGGTCCACCGCGCGGCGGCGCTGGCGGTGACGTCCGCGGGGCTCCCCGCTGCGATCAGTTGTTGACACGGCCGAGGTAGTTCCCGTCGCGCGAATCGATCTTGAGCTTGTCGCCGGTGTTGATGAACAGCGGGACCTGCACCTCGGCGCCGGTCTCCAGGGTGGCCGGCTTGGTGCCGCCGGTGGAGCGGTCACCCTGCAGGCCGGGATCGGTCTGGGTCACCTCCAGTTCGACGGTGACCGGCAGTTCCACGTACAGCGGCACGTCCTCGTGCGTGGCGACCTGCACGCTCATGTTCTCCAGCAGGAAACGGTGGCCGTCGCCGATGGTCTCCGGGGTGATCGCGACCTGGTCGTAGGTCTCGCCGTCCATGAAGACGTAGTCGGTGCCGTCGTTGTACAGGTACGTCATGTCGCGGCGGTCGACGGTGGCGGTCTCCACCTTGACGCCGGCGTTGAAGGTCTTGTCGACGCCCTTGCCGGTGAGCACGTTCTTGATCTTGGTGCGCACGAAGGCGGGCCCCTTGCCCGGCTTGACGTGCTGGAACTCCAGGATCTGCCAGAGCTGGTTGTCGATCTTGAGGACGAGGCCGTTCTTGAAGTCGGCGGTGGTCGCCATGCGAGTTCTCCTTGTGAAGTCTGTCGGACCGTGCAGCCCGTCGAACGATCCCGCTCCTACAGGATCTGCAGCGCCCGGGGGGCGCTCGTCAGCGACCGCGGGCCCGAGGCGGACACCGCGAGGGTGTCTTCGATCCGGACCCCACCGCGACCGGGAAGGTAGATCCCCGGCTCGACGGTGACAGTCGCGCCGTCACGTAGTGTAGCGCTCGCGGCACTGCCGATTCCGGGCGCTTCGTGGATCTGCAGTCCCACGCCGTGTCCGAGGCCGTGGACGTACTGCTCGCCGTAGCCGGCTGCCGTGATCACTTCGCGGGCCGCCGCGTCGATCGCGGCGAGCGGGGCACCCGGGTGCAGCGCCGCCCGTCCCGCTTCCTGAGCCTCCTGCACGATCGAGTAGATCTCGCGCTGCCAGGGCTCGGCTTCGCCGAGAACGAAGGTTCGCGTCATGTCCGAGTGGTAACCGCCGACCACCGCCCCGAAATCGATCTTCACCAGGTCGCCGTGCGCCAGGACGGCTCCGGTCGGACGGTGATGCGGGATCGCCGAACCGGCACCGGCCGCGACGATGGTCTCGAATGCGATCGCCTCCGCGCCGCGCGCGTACATCTCCCACTCCAGTTCCCGCGCCACCTCGCGTTCGGTGCGACCGGGGGCCACGGCCCCGCGGTCGAGCAGCGCGGCCAGCGCTTGGTCGCCGATGCGGCAGGCCTGCTCGATCAGGGCGATCTCGCCGTCGTCCTTCACCTCCCGCAGGTCCTGTACCGCGCCGCGCACCGGCACCAGTTCCACCTCGGCGGCGGACGGCGCCGCGCACAGCTCGGTGAATTGGGCGACGGTCACCGCATCGGATTCGAAGGCCAGCCGCACCGGCGCCTCCCCCGTCCACTCGTCCGCCACGGTCGCGAGCAGTGCGGCGACGGTGTCCCGGGCGAGGACGGCATCGAGGTCGGGGGCCTGTGCGGCCACCTGGGCGGTGTACCGGCCGTCGGTGGCGATCCGGTGGGGCCGGTCGCCCGTCCACACCAGCGCCGCGGCGTTGCTGCCGGTGAATCCGGTCAGATAGCGGACGTTGATCAGATCACTGACCACGATCGCGTCGGCGCCGTGCGCGGGCAGACCTCCGGCCAGTGCGGCGCGGCGGCCCGCGTAGTCGGCGCGAACGTCGGAATGAGCGGGGGCATCAGGGTTCACAGGCATGTTGAGATTGTTGTACACCTCTCACCCCGGTATGTTGTCCCCATGGAATCCTGGCTTCTGCGCGGCATCGTCATGTCGATCGTCCAGATCGCGGCGCGTGTCCTCCTCGGCTTCGCCGTGATCGCATGGCCCGTCCAGTCGACGATCTACCGCACGATCGCCATCGCGGCCGTCGTCCTGATCGCCGTCGTCTGGGGCGGTCTCGACGGCATCCGGGACGCCCGGGCCAACCCGGACCCCGACGACTACGCCGATCTGACCATGCGCTGGCTGAAGGCCGGCGTGCTGGCCGGCGCGATCTCGTGCTTCGTCTGCTGGCTGCTGGGCACCTTCTGGCTCGACGGCATCGGGCAGGCGGACTTCTGGATCGAGATGATCGCGGGCACCTCGTTCATCACCCTGATCATCTACGTGCCGGCCTTCTTCGGGGTCAGCATCGGACGTTGGCTGATCCGTCGCGAGCAGAACAAGGGCGTGGACGACGACTGGTCGCACCACGAACTGCACACCCAGCCCGCAGCGGACGCCCGGACCACCGAGGTCCAGACCGCCGAGATCAAGGCCTGACGGTCCATCTGGCCCGGTGTGCGGGCCACACTCCCACCATCACTGATCAGCCCGGCGACCCCGGGCTGATCAGTGTGCTCTGGTCCTCCCCGGAAGAACGGGGTCAGCCCAGGAGGACGCCGCCGGTGCCGCGCTCGCCGGCCACCGCCGAGTAAGCCGCGGCGATGAGGGCCGGGTCCGGCGCCTCGAGACGGCCGGGTCGGGCCAGACCGTCGAGCACCACGAACCGCAGCATGCCCGAACGGTTCTTCTTGTCCCCTGCCATCGTCTTCAGCAGGTCGCCGAGGGCGTCCGGGTCGTAGCTGGTCGGTAGGCCGACCAGTTCCAGGAGACGGCGGTGGCGATCGGCGGTCTCGTCGTCGAGACGCCCGGCGAGGCGGGCCAGTTCCGCGGCGAACACCATCCCGACCGAGACGGCGGCACCGTGGCGCCACTTGTACCGTTCACGGCGTTCGACCGCATGCCCGAGCGTGTGGCCGTAGTTGAGGATCTCCCGCAACGACGATTCCTTCAGGTCCGCCGAGACCACGTCGGCCTTCACCTGCACCGACCGGCGGATCAGTTCGGGCAGCAGGTCTCCGGCCGGGTCGACGGCCCCCTCCGGGTCGGCTTCGATCAGGTCCAGGATCACCGGGTCGGCGATGAAACCGGTCTTGATCACCTCGGCCAGCCCGGCGATGATCTCATTGCGCGGGACGGTCTCCAGAGTGCCCAGGTCGATCAGGACCGCGTCCGGCTCGTGGAACGACCCCACCAGGTTCTTGCCCGCGTCGGTGTTGATGCCGGTCTTGCCGCCGACGGCGGCGTCCACCATCGCCAGCAGGGTGGTCGGCACGTGGATGATGCCGATACCGCGCATCCAGGTGGCGGCGACGAAACCGGCGAGGTCGGTGGCCGCGCCGCCGCCCAGGCTGATCACCTTGTCGTTGCGCTTGAGGCCGATGCGGCCGAAGATCTCCCAGCAGTAGGCGGCCACCTGCAGATCCTTGCCGTCCTCGGCGTCGGGGATCTCGAGCCGGTGCGCTTCCAGACCGCGCTCGGCCAGGAACTCCCGGATCTGCTCGGCAGTCTGCTTGAGAGACGGCTGGTAGACGATGGCGACGCGGTCGGCTCCGGCCGCCGCCTCGGCGAGGTCGGTCAGCAGGCCGCGGCCGATGATCACGTCGTAGGGATGGGCCGCGCGGACGGCCACCTTCACCGGTTCGGTCACGGCAGGATCCTCCTGATTCGGGGCGGGCTGATCGGGGTCTGTTCGGTTCGGGGGGGCCGGCAGGGCGCCCAGCACCGTGTCGACGAGGTCGGACACGCGCCGGGTCGCATCCACGCGGTGCGTCGCGACCGCTTGATAGGCGTCGAGGCGGCCGGCCAGCAGTTCGGCGTAGCGGGCGGCCGGGGTGGGATGCTTCAACAGGGGCCGGCTGGAATGCGCGACGCGGGCGAACCCCTCGTCGGCGCCGATGTGCAGATAGACGACGTGGTGTCCGGCGAGTGCCGCGGCCACCTCGGGGATCGTCACCGATCCGCCGCCGAGCGACACGACGCCGTCGGCGGTGGCGAGCACGTCCAGGACGGTGGCGCGCTCGAGGTCACGGAAAGCCGGTTCACCGTCGGCGGCGAAGATCTCGGCGATGGTGCGGCCGGCCCGCCGTTCGATCTCCGCATCGGTGTCCAGGTAGTCCACGTCCAGCGCGGCGGCGAGGGCGCGGCCGACGGTCGACTTCCCGGATCCCATGAACCCGGTCAGCACCGCGCGAGGCGTCACGGCCGCGGCGGCCGCGCGTCGATGGCGTCGAGGTAGCCGCGCAGGTTCGCGGCGGTCTCGCGGGCCGAGTCGCCGCCGAACTTCTCCAGTGCGGCCTGGGCGACGACGAGGGCGACCATCGCCTCGGCGACCACCCCGGCGGCCGGCACGGCGCAGACGTCGCTGCGCTGATGGATGGCGCTGGCCGGTTCACCGGTCTCCATGTCCACGGTGGACAGGGCGCGCGGCACCGTCGAGATCGGCTTCATCGCGATACGGACCCGGAGGTCCTCGCCGTTGGTCATGCCGCCCTCGAGGCCGCCGGCGCGGTTGGTGGAGCGCAGGACGCCGTCGGCGCCGGGCACCATCTCGTCGTGCGCCTGGCTGCCGCGGCGGCGAGCCGTGGTGAAGCCGTCACCCACTTCGACGCCCTTGATGGCCTGGATGCCCATCAGGGCGCCCGCCAGTCGGGCGTCGAGGCGGGTCTCCCCGGAGACGTGCGAGCCGAGCCCGACGGGCACACCGGTCGCCAGGATCTCGACGACGCCGCCGAGGGTGTCGCCGTCGCGTTTGGCGGCCTCGATCTCGTCGATCATCGAGGTCTCGGCGTCTTTGCCGAAGGCGCGCACGGGGCTGTCGTCGATCGCGGTCAGATCGGCGTACACCGGCGCGGGACCGTCGTAGGGCTCGCTGTCTCCGATGGAGACCACGTGCGAGAGGACCTCGATCCCGAACACCTGGCGCAGGAAGTTCCGGGCGACGGTCCCGGCGGCGACGCGCGCAGCCGTCTCGCGGGCGCTGGCCCGTTCGAGGACCTGCCGCGCATCGTCGAAGCCGTACTTGAGCATTCCCGAGTAGTCGGCATGACCGGGGCGCGGACGGGTCAGCGGCGCGTTGCGGGCGCTGCCGGCGAGTTCGGCCGGATCCACCGGGTCGGCGGCCATCACCTGCTCCCACTTGGGCCACTCGGTGTTGCCGATCTCGATCGCGATCGGACTCCCCAGGGTCTTCCCGTGCCGGATCCCGCCGATCACGGTCACCTGGTCGGCCTCGAACTTCATCCGGGCGCCGCGGCCGTAGCCCAGGCGCCGGCGCGCGAGTTGTTCAGCGATGTCGGTCGAGGTGACCTCGACCCCGGCCACCATTCCGTCGACCATTGAGACCAGGGCGGGCCCATGCGATTCTCCAGCAGTTATCCAGCGCAACACAATGAACGATTGTTCCACGAGCCCGCCGCAGCGGTCTCAGCGGCTCAGGTCCACTGACCGTACTGCGGCTTCAGGATGGTGTTGACGTCCACGGTCACGCCGCCGACCTGCTGCTGACCGCGGAGTTGATGCAGGTGCGCGGACGGATGGCGGTAGCCCTGCGGGGTGCCCCAATCGTGCTGCCAGAACCAGCGTGCGAGCCCGAAGCTGGACGCCCACTGGATCACCGGGGCGTTGCCGTAGACGCCGGTGCGCAGCGGCCCGATCACCGATTGCCAGGCCAGCAGATACGGCGCGATCTGGGTGACGAACTGCGTAAAGGTCGGATTGTCGTCGATGGAGACGTAGATCGGCGCCGAGCCCGGTCCCCCTGCCGCCCGGTGGATGGCGACGCCGCGCTTGGCGTGATCGAGTCCGGCCGGGTAGCCGCCCAGCCAGTCGGCGGTCGCTTCCTTGCCGAACTGATAGTTGGAGACCACCGTCAGGCCGGCGGCCCGCATCGCGGTCGCCTCCTCGGCCCGCAGCGGTTTGCCCGTCATGTACTCCGCACCCGGCCGCCGGTCGGAGATGTAGCGGATCACGCCGGCGTGGCCGGCGGCCTTCACCGCTTCGGGTTCCGGAATTCCCACGGCGTAGTCCAGGAGCGTGCCGTGCGCCACGTCGGGCGGTAACGACGGCGGCAGTTCCGAGGAGCCGCTCGGCACCAGATCGGCGAGGGTGTCGGCTCGTGCTCGCGGCGCCGTGAGCAGTGCGGCGGCGCCCGCGCCGGCGGCGACGGTGGAGAAGAAGCGGCGACGAGAAACGGACACGGTGACCTCACGGGTGGGCGGCAGACTACCCGCTCAGAGTAACTCCCGTACCTCTGGTCACTCGTACACCACATGTCACAACTCGGATAAGAGACGCAGCATTCCCACCGCCAGTGTCGCAGCGACCAGCGCCGGTCCGTGCGGAACCGCCTGCCGCCGGGTGACCAGGCACAGCACGACGGTGAGCAGGGCGGCCGCCGCCACCGCGAGCAGCGCCGCGGCCATCGAACCGAGGAGCGCTCCGCACCCGGCCGCCAGCTTCACGTCGCCCCCGCCGCACGAATGCGCCAGAAAGCCTGCCAGGTACACCGTTGCGGCGACGAGCGCCCCCGCGACAGCGGGCGGATGCACACACGCCGCGGCCAGAGCGATCGCCAGCAGGGGTGCCAGCAGACGGTTGGGCAGGCGTCCCGTCCGGCGGTCGACGTCCGCCAGCAGCACCAGGTACGCGGCGATCGCGAGGTCTCCGGCCAGCGCCCAGGTCATGGATCCAGCGTGGACCTCGCAGAATCTGGCGGCTCCGCGACGTCCACAGCCGGCACCCGCTCGGCGGCGGGTGTCCACAATCGGACGGGTCGATCAGGAGCGTCCCAGGGCCGCGGCCATCGCGGCACGCGGCGCGGGGCGGCCGGTGAACTGTTCGACCTGGCTGTAGGCCTGATTGAGCAGCATCGTCAGGCCGCCGACCACCGTGCCGCCCGCATCGGCGACCGCGGCCGCCAGCGGAGTAGGCCAGGGGTCGTAGATAACGTCGATCAGTCGGCCGATGCCGCGCAGCGACTCGACGATCTCACCCGTCGCGCCCGCGGGCACCGTGGAGACCACGACATCCGCGCCGGCCGCCGCCTCCCGCAACGGTTCCCCGCCGGTGAAGCCGACCACCTCGACGGACATGCCGAGCCGCTCGGCCAGGTGCACCGCGGCCCGCGCGCGCGGGGCGCTGCGAGCGACGATGGTCAGCGCGCGCACCCCCCACTCGGCGAGCGCGGCGATGGTGGGCAGCGAGGTCCCACCCGCACCGATCACCACCGCGCGGTCGGCCCCGCGCGGTACGCCGGCCTCGTCGAGCGCGCCGGTCATGCCGTCGACGTCGGTGCAGTCCGCGCGCCAGCGACCGTCGGGCAGGCGCACCAGGGTGTTGGCCGAGCCGATCAGCTCGGCGCGCTCGGTGCGCTCGTCGGCGACGGCGAGGGCCGCGAACTTGCCGGGCATGGTGACCGAGAACCCCACCCACTCCGGGCCGGCGGCGGCGATCCGGCCGGGCAGTTCCTCGGCGGTGGTCTCCACAGCCACGTAGGTCCAGCCCGCCAGGCCGAGCGCCTCGTAGGCGGCCCGGTGCAGGTCCGGGGAGCGCGAGTGCCCCACCGGAGAGCCCAGTACCGCGGCTCTGCGCGGACCTTCCGCGCCGGCTGCCGATCGGTCCATCAGCTGCAGCCGGTGGTGATGAACTTGTTCCGGCAGGCGATCTGGCGGTTCTTCTTGTGGCGGTCGAAGGTCCTCGCGAACAGGGTGGTGCCCTTCGAATCGACGGTCACGAAGTACAGCCAGTCCCCCGTCGCCGGACTCTCCACCGCCTCCAGGGCCCGCTCGCCGACCGCGCCGATCGGCGTCACCGGCAAGCCGTCGCGCTGGTAGGTGTTCCACTCGGTCTTGTCGGTGTACGCCTCACCGTGCACATCGATGTTGGTCACCTGCGCGGTGTAGTTGGCGGTGGAGTCCATTTCGAGTTTCTGGCCCTCGTCGAGACGGTTCAGGATCACCCGGGCGGCCTTGCCGTAGTCGTCGTCGTTGCTCACCTCACGCTCCACGATCGACGCCACGATCAGCGTGTCGTAGGGCATCAGGCCCGAGTTGTTGGCGCTCAGCAATCCCCACGTCTCGAAGCGGGTGACGCTGCGCGTGATCAGCGAGTGCAGCAGCTCGGCGGCGTCCTGACGCGGATCGATGTCCTCCCAGGCACCCGAGGCGATCAGACCCTCGATGCGGCGGTGGTCGTTGTCGAGTCGCTTCACCGCGGCGGCCGCCCACTTCGGCACGCCGAGCTCTTCCACCGACGATTCGGCGGCGGCACGCTGCAGTTCGTCGACCGTGACGCCGTACTGCTGCCCGTCGGCCTCCACCGAGGTGACGTCGGCCAGCATCTCGAAGATCCCGGGGGTCGTCTTGCCGTCCACGCCCTTCTTGGAGTCCAGCTGGAGCCCTTCGGGGATCACCAGGCGACCGACCCGGTGGGCGTCGCCTTCCATCATGTCCACGGCTGCGGTACCGGAGATCCCGGTCGGCAGCGTGTAGTAGCCGGCGGACAGCTGGCGGTCGCCCGCCGCGTCGACGAAAGCACGCTGACTGCCCACCACGCCGGCGTCGGCGAGGATCCGGCCGAAGTCGCGCAGAGACGACTGTTCAGGGATCTCCACCAGCGCGGAGTTGCCCCCGGTGGTGGAATCGAAATCCTTGCGCGAATCGAAGACGCCCACCTGCCGCAGTCCGATCACTGCGCCGAGCAACACCACGAGGATCACGGCGACCACCGCGATCAGCGCCTTGTGCCGTTTGTGCGGGGCAGGCATGCCGCGCCGATCCTCGGCGTCGCCGAAGCCTCCCGGCCCGTCGGGACCGTCGGGACCGTCGGGACCGTCCGGTCCGTCCCAGCCGCCGTGCGGCGCGGGACCGGGCGCACCAGGACCCTCGTCGAGGATGTCGAAGGTCGGTGCCGCCGCGCCCAGACCGGCGTGCGAGGTCTCCCGGGCCGGCACCGGCCCGGACGAGAGAACGTCAGGCGAGAGCAGGTCGGGCGAAGCGATGTCGGCCGGAGCCGGTTCGGTGCGGTGGGCGGCTGATTCGCCCGGCAGTTGCGAGGTGGTCGGCGCCGTGGGTGTCACGTCAGCGGGCGAGACCGACTGTCGCGGCTGCGCGATCGGTGCGGGAACGGTGGGGGGCTCCGGCGGTTCAACGCGCGCAGGTTCGGCACGCGGCGGCTCCACTCGCGCAGGTTCGGCACGCGGGGGTTCGGGTTGCGGGGGTTCGGCACGCGGGGGTTCGGCACGCCGGCGCTCGGGCCGCGGGGCCGGGGGCGCCGGCTCGGCGAAGCCCGGCTGATTCACCTGCGAGTCGGGCAGCTTCGGCTGTGCGTACCGGATCTCGAGGTACGGATTCTGGGAGGGCTCGGGACGTCGATAGTCGACGGTCGGATCCGGGGTGCCCGACGGCGTGCGGATGATCGGGATACTCCCCGTGGTGGTGGGGTCACCGGGAGCACGACGGCGCCGGTGGCGGATCCGCGGTGCCTCCGGCGAACCGCCCGGGGGGACCCGGGAACCGGCCGGCGGCGAGTCCTCGCCGGGTCCGTTCGCCCCATCCTGCTCAGTCACTTGAGTCCCATCCTCCACTGCGTCGGGCGTCCAACCATCCTTGCAGGATAGCTACAGCTGCTGCTTGATCGATCACGGCACGCGCGGCTTTGCCCTTCTTTCCACTTGCACGCAGGGCGCCCGCGGCCGTCACCGTGGTGAGTCGCTCGTCGTGATAAAGCACCGGGACCGGAGCGATGGCCGCGGCCACCGCGTCACCGAACTCGCGTGCGGCGGCCACCGCGGCACCCTCGGTGTTCCGGAGGGTCCGTGGCGATCCGACGATCACTTCGACCGCCTCGTACTCGTCGGCGATCTCGGCGATCCGGCGCACGGCGGCAGCGGTGGTGGTGTGCTGCACCGTTTCGACGGGAGTGGCCAGGATGCCGTCCGGATCGCAGCTGGCGACCCCGATCCGCACACTCCCGACGTCGATGCCCAGGCGGCGCCCGCGCGGCTGGATGCCCGTCATCGGGCGGAGTCGGTACCGCGTTCGCCGACCACTTCGCGCACACGCTTGAGGGCGGCGTCGATGCCGCCGGCATCGCTGCCCGACCCCTGGGCCAGGTCGGGCTTGCCCCCGCCGCGGCCGGACACCAGTGGTGCGATCTCCTTCACCAGGTCACCGGCGCGCAGTCCGCTCGCACGCGCGGCCTCGGTGGTGGCGGCGACGAAGGGGACCTTGGCGCCGTCCACCGACAGCAGCACGACCACGGCGTCGCGGGCGGCCACTTTGCCGCGCAGCTCGGTCGCCAGCGACCGCAGGCCGTTGGCATCCACGCCGTCGGCCACCCGGCCGGTCACCACCAGGGTCCCGGCGACGGTTTCGGCCGAATCGATCAGGCCGCCGACCGCGGCGCGCGCCTGCTCGGCACGGACGGCCTCGAGCGCCTTCTCCGCATCCTTGAGTCGCGTCACCAGGTTCTCGACCCGTTCGGGGACCTGCTCGGAGGGCACTTTCAGCGACGACGCCAGTCCCGCCAGCAGCGCACGCTCCTTGGACAGGTAGCGCAGCGAGTCCATGCCGACATAGGCCTCCACCCGGCGCACCCCCGATCCCACCGAGCCCTCGCCGATCACGGTGACCGGGCCGATCTGCGCGGACCCGGCGACGTGGGTGCCGCCGCACAGCTCCATCGAGAACGGGCCGCCGATCTCCACTACGCGGACCTCGTCCCCGTAGTTCTCGCCGAACAGGGCGAGGGCACCCATCGACTTGGCGGTCGCCAGGTCGGTCTGGAAGGTGTTGACGGCGTAGTTCGCCTCCACCGCCTCATTGCTGATGCGCTCGATCTCGGCGCGCTGCAGTTCGCTGAGCGGCGCCGGCGAGTGGAAGTCGAAGCGCAGATATCCCGGGCGGTTCAACGAACCGGCCTGGGTCGCGGTGGGGCCGAGCACCTGCCGCAGGGCCGCGTGCACCAGGTGGGTGCCCGAATGACCCTGGGTGGCGCCGTGCCGCCAGGCCGCGTCGACGGCCGCCAGCACCTCGTCGCCCTCGACGATCTCGCCTTCGTCGACCACCACGCGGTGCAGCCAGACCTGCTTGTTGACGCGTTGCACGTCCTTGACGCTCAGGCGCACGCCCGAGCCGGTCGTGATGGTGCCCAGATCGGCCAGCTGACCACCCGCCTCGGCGTACAGCGGAGTGCGGTCCAGGATCACCTCGAGCTCGGTGCCCGGCGCGGCCGAGGCGACGCGTTCGCCGCCGGAGACCAGGCCGAGCACCCGCGCCTGGGACACCAGTTCGTCGAAGCCGGTGAACTCGGTGGGGCCCCGGTCGAGGAAGTCCCGGTACACCGACAGGTCGGCGTGACCGCTCTTGCGGGCGGAGGCGTCGGCCTTGGCCCGGCCGCGCTGCTCTGCCATCAGGGCGGCGAACCCGTCCCGGTCCACCTCCAGTCCGGCCTCGGACGCCATCTCCAGCGTCAGGTCGATCGGGAAGCCGTAGGTGTCGTGCAGGGTGAAGGCGTCGTCACCGCTGATCCGGCTCCGCCCCGCCTGCCGGGTGGATGCGGCGGCGTCGGCGAACAGCTTGGAGCCCGACGCCAGCGTCTTGCCGAAGGACTCCTCCTCGGCGACGGTGACGGCGAGGATGTGGTCGCGCTGCTCGGCGAGCTCCGGGTAGGCCGGGCTCATCTCGTCGATCACCTTCTGCACGATCGCCGCCATGGTCGGCTGGGTGGCCCCCAGCAGCCGCATCGACCGCACGACGCGGCGGAGCAGCCGTCGCAGCACGTAGCCGCGGCCGTCGTTGCCGGGGATCACACCGTCACCGATCAGCATCACGGCGGTGCGCGAATGGTCGGCGATCACCCGGAACCGGACGTCGTCGTCGGCGTTGCCGGCACCGTAGGCGCGCCCGGACAGTTCCGCGGCCAGGTCGATCACCGGCTTGAGCAGATCGGTCTCGTAGACGTTGTCGACGCCCTGCAGGATGCAGGCGACGCGTTCGATCCCCATGCCGGTGTCGATGTTCTTCTTCGGCAGCGGCCCCAGGATCTCGTAGTCGTCCTTGCTGGTACCGGCGCCCCGCTCGTTCTGCATGAACACGAGATTCCAGATCTCGATGTAGCGGTCCTCGTCGGCCTCCGGGCCACCCTCGACGCCGTACTCGGGGCCGCGGTCGTAGAAGATCTCCGAACACGGACCACACGGGCCGGGCACACCCATCGACCAGTAGTTGTCGGCCATGCCACGGCGCTGGATGCGCTCGGCCGGCACGCCGATCACGTCGCGCCAGATGGTCTCGGCCTCTTCGTCGTCGAGGTAGACCGTGGGCCACAGCTTCTCCGGGTCGATGCCGTAGCCGCCCTCGTCGACCGGATCGGTCAGCAGCGACCAGGCGAACTCGATGGCCTCGCGCTTGAAGTAGTCGCCGAAAGAGAAGTTGCCGGCCATCTGGAAGAAGGTGTTGTGCCGGGTGGTGACGCCCACCTCGTCGATGTCGAGGGTGCGCACGCACTTCTGCACGCTGGTCGCGCGCTGATACGGCGGGGTCTGGTCGCCCAGGAAGTACGGCTTGAATGGCACCATTCCCGCGTTGACGAACAGCAGGTTGGGGTCGTCCAGGATCAGTGAGGCGCTGGGCACCTCGGTGTGTCCGGCCCGGATGAAGTGATCCAGGAAGCGCTTCCGGATTTCATGCGTCTGCACTGGGCGAGTGTCCTTACCTACGGTCGCGGAGAGTCAGCCCGTCAGTCTACCGGCGCTCGCCGAATCAGGCGCCGCCGCGTCCGCCGCGGCGCCCGGACAGGCCGCGCACAATCGCCCGCAGGCGCCCCACCCGCGGCGCGAGCTCCCGCTCGAATCCGTGATCGGTGGGTTCGTAGTAGTCACGCCCGACGATCGGATCGGGCGGGTACTGCTGGGTGACGACGCCGCCCGGGTAGCTGTGCGCGTACTTGTAGCCGACCGCGTTACCCATGGTCTCTGCGCCCTGATAGTGGCCGTCGCGCAGGTGCGGCGGCACGGTCCCGATCCGGCCGGCGTTGACGTCGGCCAGCGCGGCCCCCAGCGCCTGCACCACGCCGGGCGACTTGGGGGCGGTGGCCAGGTGGATGGTGGCCTGCGTCAGTGCCAGGCGCGCCTCGGGCATGCCGACCAGTTGCACCACCTGCGCCGCGGCCACCGCGGTCTGCAGGGCGGTCGGATCGGCCATCCCGATGTCCTCGCTGGCGTGGATCATCAGCCGGCGGGCGATGAAGCGCGGGTCCTCCCCCGCCGCGATCATCCGGGCCAGGTAGTGGAGTGCGGCATCGACGTCGGAGCCGCGGATGGATTTGATGAAGGCGCTCGTGACGTCGTAGTGCTGGTCGCCGTCGCGGTCGTAGCGGACGGCGGCCCGGTCTACGGCCGATTCGACGTCGGCGACCGAAAGCTCCCGGACCGCGGCCGGCGCGGCATCCGCCTGCTCCGCGTCGTGATCAGCCTCCTGAGCGGCGTCGCCCTCGTCGATCCCGTGCGGTTCGGTGTCTCGCAGCACTCCGTCGGCGCTGGCCTCCAGCGCCGTCAGCGCACGCCGGGCGTCGCCGCCGGCGATGGCGATCAGGTGGTCGCGTGCTTCGGCGGACAGGGCGACCGCACCGCCGAGACCCCGCTCGTCGGCGATCGCCCGATCCAGGACCGCGGCGATGTCGTCGTCGGCGAGAGGCCGCAACTGCAGCACCAGCGAGCGGGACAGCAGCGGCGCCACCACCGAGAACGACGGGTTCTCCGTGGTCGCCGCCACCAGGAGCACGATCCGGTTCTCCACCGCATCGAGCAGGGCGTCCTGTTGGGTCTTGGAGAACCGGTGCACCTCGTCGATGAACAGGACGGTCTGCTGGCCCTGCGCCAGCCGCCGCCGCGCCAGGTCGATCACCGCCCGGACCTCTTTGACTCCGGCCGACAGCGCCGACAGCGCCTCGAAGCGCCCCCCGGTGGCGCGACTGATCAGCGAGGCCATGGTGGTCTTGCCGGTACCGGGCGGACCGTAGAGCAGCACCGACGAGGCACCCGAGCCCTCGATCAGCCGCCGCAGCGGCGCACGATCGCCGAGCAGGTGGTCCTGACCGACGATCTCGTCGAGTGATTCCGGCCGCATCCGGACGGCGAGGGGCCGGTTCGGCCCGCGCGGGACCCCGCCACCAGCACCGGCCGGCGCCGGATCGGCCGGGTCGGCGAACAGTCCGGGCTCCGCCTCGTTCATCGCCTCATCCCAATCCTCGTCGCGCCGTGCGTGTTCGCGTCAGTCGAACCAGAACAGGCGCAGCGCGCGTTCGGTAGCCTCCACCGCGTCCAGCAGTTCGTCGTCGCCGGCGCGGCGGGCCGCGTCGGCCAGATCGGCCCACCGGGTCAGGACCAGCCGGGCATCGCTGGTGTGCAGCGCCCAGTCGTGGCCGCCGGTACCACCGGTGACCATCCAGTGCGTGCTGAGCCAGACCCACAGGGTGCGGGCGACCAGCACCAGTCTCGCCAGGGACGCATCGCTGCCCACCGACGGCCACAGTCCCTGCACTTCGCTGCGCCAGGCGTCGACGAGCTGCGTCTCCAGATCGACGCGCCGGCGCACCGAGCCTTCCGCGAGGTAGGCCGGGAAGGTCACCAGCGCGTAGGCCACATCGAGGGAGGCATCCCGGAACGCGCCGAACTCGTAGTCCATGAACTGGACGCCGTCCTCGTTGATCAGGATGTTCTCCGGACCGACGTCGGACGGGCTGAAGGCCCGCAGGTCGCCGCCGGCGAACAGACGGCAGCCGGCGGCCAGATCGTCGGCCAGCCGCGGCGGCAACTCCATGCCGAGCCGCGCCGTCAGCGCGGTGGCGCCGTCCCGCGCCGCGCGGGCCTGGGTGGCCACCTCGTCGCGGCTGCCCTCGGTCCCGCGGCCGGCGGTCAGACGCAACAGCGCATCGAAGTCGTTCTCGCCGCCGACCGTGGCGGCGTGCATGCGGCCGAGCGCCTGACCCCAGGCACTCACTCCGCGCCGCGCGGCGGCCGGATTCTCGCCGAGGAGCTCGACCATTCCGCGGCCGTGGCCCAGATCGGTGAGCACCAGCATCCGGCTGGCCGGGTCGGAGGCGAGCAGCTGCGGGCCGGGACGCGACTGATTGGGCAGCGCCGTCGCATAGCGGTAGGCCGCCACCTCGCGCAGGAACGGGGCCGTCGGCGCGTCCTCGTCGAGCACCTTGATCACCACGGTGCGGCCCGTGGCCAGCGGATTGTCCAGCAGCCGGGCGCGCACCACCACGCTGCGGCCGGTGCCCCCCAGATCCTCCGGGTCGGTGAGGGTGATCGACGAACCCGCACGACGAGCCAGCAGTGCCTCGCCGGTGGCCAGAACCTCGGCGAGATGTTGTTCTGCGATGGCGGTCATCGGATCGGTGCGGTCTCGGCCTTCTGTGGATCGACGTCGCCCTTCGCGGTGGCGGGCTGGGATTTCGGGGCCGGCCGGGCGTCGATGCCCGACTCCTTGCGCTGCTGCGCGGTGATCGGTGCGGGCGCGTCGGTGAGCGGGTCCACTCCGCCGCCGGACTTCGGGAAGGCGATCACTTCGCGGATCGAAGGCTCGCCGGCCAGCAGCGCGGTGATGCGGTCCCAGCCGAAGGCGATACCGCCGTGCGGCGGGGCGCCGAAGGCGAAGGCGTCGAGCAGGAAGCCGAACTTCTCCTGCGCCTCATCGTGATCGATGCCCATGAGCGCGAAGACGCGTTCCTGCACGTCCCGACGGTGGATACGGATGGAGCCACCGCCGATCTCGTTGCCGTTGCAGACGATGTCGTAGGCGTAGGCCAGCGCCCCGCCCGGATCGGCCTCGAGATTCTCCAGCGACTCCGGCTTGGGCGAGGTGAAGGCGTGGTGCACTGCGGTCCAGGCGCCGGCACCCACGGCGACGTCCCCGGATGCGGTCGCGTCGTCGGCCGGCTCGAACAGCGGCGCATCCACCACCCAGGTGAACGCCCAGTCCCCCGGCGTGATCAGGTCGAGCTTGTTCGCGATCTCCACCCGGGCGGCGCCGAGCAGAGCACGCATGCCCTTGACCGGGCCGGCCGCGAAGAAGATGCAGTCGCCCGGCTGGGCGCCGACGTGTGCGGCGAGCCCGGCGAGCTCGGTCTCGGACAGGTTCTTGGCGACCGGACCGGTCAGCGTGCCGTCCTCCTGGACCAGCACGTAGGCCAGGCCCCGGGCGCCGCGCTGCTTGGCCCACTCCTGCCAGGCGTCGAGCTGCCTGCGGGGCTGGGAGGCGCCGCCCGGCATCACCACGGCCCCCACGTACGGAGCCTGGAAGACCCGGAACGGGGTGTCGGCGAAGTAGTCGGTGCACTCGACCAGTTCCAGGCCGAAGCGCAGATCCGGCTTGTCGGTGCCGAAGCGGCGCATCGCCTCGGCATAGGTGATGCGCGGGATCGGGGTGGTGATCTCATGCCCGATCAGGCGCCACAGCGCCACCAGGATCTGTTCGGCGAGAGCGATCACGTCGTCCTCGTCGACGAAGCTCATCTCCAGGTCGAGCTGAGTGAACTCGGGCTGGCGGTCGGCCCGGAAGTCCTCGTCGCGGTAGCAGCGGGCGATCTGGTAGTAGCGCTCCATGCCGGCGACCATCAGCAACTGCTTGAACAACTGCGGACTCTGCGGAAGCGCGTAGAACGAGCCCGGCTGCAGGCGCGCGGGCACCAGGAAGTCGCGGGCGCCCTCGGGCGTCGACCGCGTCAGCGTCGGCGTCTCGATCTCAAGGAAGTCGTTCTCGGCCAGAACCGCGCGGGCAGCGGCGTTGGCCTGCGAACGGAGCCGCAGCGCACGGGCCGGGCCCTCGCGCCGCAGATCCAGGTAGCGGTACCGCAGCCGGGCCTCTTCCCCGGGGTGTTCGTCGAGCTGGAACGGCAGCGGCGCCGACTCGTTGAGCACCGTGAGCTCGACCGCGTTGATCTCCACGTCACCCGAGGCCAGCGACGGGTTCTCGCTCCCGGCCGGACGCACCTCGACCTGACCGGTCACCTGCACGCAGAACTCGGCGCGCAGCCGATGCGCGGCCTCGGCGACCTGTTCGTCCCGGAACACCACCTGCACCAGCCCGGAGCTGTCGCGGAGATCGATGAAGACCACTCCCCCGTGGTCGCGGCGGCGGGCCACCCAACCGACGACGGTGACGGTCTGATTGGCGTTCTCACGACGGAGAGAACCGGCGGGATGGGTGCGAAGCACTGAGTTCCTTTCAGCGGTGCCGGACGGCAGACATACTCAACCGACAATCGTAGTGGTCCCCGGCGACAGACGGCACTTCGCATCCCCTTGGCGCGCATCTACCGGCAGACCGGTCGCTGCGTGTCATCATGAGAACCGTGACTTTTCAAGGCAGTGGTGGCCTGGATACCAGCGGCGTCCGCGCAGGCGGTTCCGGCGGTGGTGGCGGTGGTTTCGGCGGCGGCAAGATCGCGATCGGCGGCGGCGCCGGCCTCCTGCTGACCATCGTCGCCCTGCTCTTCGGCATCAATCCGGGCGACATCACCGGCGGCGGCGGGACCAGCGCCTACCAGCAGAGCAACGATGTGGGCTCCAACGAGGCCCTCCAGCAGCAGATCGACGACTGCACGATCGAGTTGGCCAACACCAGCGACGTCTGCCGCATCGTGGCGACCACCAACAGCCTCAACAAGGTGTGGCCCACGCTGATGAAGGGGTACACCGCACCGAAGACGGTGATCTTCTCCGGCTCGATCAACACCGGCTGCGGCGCCGCCTCCTCGGCGATGGGCCCGTTCTACTGTCCCGCCGACGAGACCGCGTACTTCGATCCCTCGTTCTTCGCCGACCTCAAACGCATGGGCGGTTCGGACGGGCCACTGGCCCAGGAGTACGTGGTGGCCCACGAGTTCGCGCACCACATCGAGAACCTGACCGGTGTGCTGGCCAAGGGACAGCGGATGGGCAACGAGGGATCGGTCCGGATCGAGTTGCAGGCCGACTGCCTGGCCGGCGTGTGGGCCTACCACGCGGACAAGGGGCCGGACGCGATGCTGGAGCCGCTCACCGACGAGCAGATCGACTCGGTGATCAAGACGGCCCGCGCCATCGGTGACGACACCATCCAGGGGGCGCGCTCCAACCCGGAGAGCTGGACGCACGGTTCGGCGGACCAGCGCGTGCGGTGGTTCAAGATCGGCTACGCCGACGGTGACCCGCGCCGCTGCGACACCTTCGCCACCAACGACCTGTAACTTCCCGTCAGGCCCCTCGGCGTTCCTGCAGGCGGCGCGTCAACGCGGCCGCATCCGACGGCGTCAGCTGCGCGGCGGTGACCACGACGGGACCGGGCACCAGATCGATGCGGACGTCGACCACGTCGAGTCGGCGCGCGAGGGGCCCCTGGACCACCGTGTGTCCCTGGATGCGGGCCCACGGGATCGCCGCCCGGCGCGCGAAGAATCGGCCGCGACCGACCACCAGGGCACGCGGGGTGACCGTGACCGACTGTGCCCGCCAATCGATCGGTGAAACCCACCGGGCCCGCCGCGGCGTGGCCCAGCGGTCTTCGGCCTCTGCGGACGCCCCGGGCGCGATCTGACCGAGAATCCGGTCGACCAGCGCGTCGGCCCGGGCCCTCGGGGCCACCGGAAGCAGCGTGGTGGCCACCTGGGCCGTCTCCCCGGCGTACCCGGCGATGTCCGAGGTGACCCGCGCCCAGCCGTGCCGGCGCCACCAGAGGGGTTCGGTCACCTCCAGCGCGTGGATGCGGCGTACCGGGACGCTCTGCCGCCGCGTGGTGGTCAGACCGGCCTCGATGTACAACTGCCCGGCGGCGCGATCGTCGCTCACGGTGAACCCGTGGAAGCGATTCCACGCCGACCACGCGTTGCCGAGGACGCCGAGCAGGCCGAAGACGATCGCCGAGACGGTACCGACCGACACCGCCCCCAGCGCACCGGCGATCCAGGTCAGCGGCTGCGCCGCGGCGAACAGCCCGAATGCCAGGGCGACGATCCCGGCGACCACGAGCACCGTGACCACGCCGGCCAGCGCCACCATCCCTGAGCTCAACAGGACCGAACCCAACAGCCGATCCGCCGGCAACGGGCCGTCGAGCACGGTCGGCCCCGATCCCCCGGCCGTCGGCGCCCCCGCCGGTGCTGTTCCCGCCGGCGGTGCGCCGGCCGACGGTGCCGTGCCCGCGTGCGGCGCGGCGTGCGCGCGCCCCCGGGGTTCGCCGCGCGCCCTCGTCCCCTCCAGCACCCGGGCCCGCAGGTCCTCGCAGTCAGCCACCGTCAGGTACTTGACCACCAGATCGGAGTTGCGGCCGCCCGCGGTCTCGATCCGCACCTCCCCGAGGCCGGCGAGCCGGGCGAGCAGGGGGCGGGTGATGTCCACCGCCTGCACCCGGTCCAGCCGCGCCGTGCGGCGGCTGCGGATGAGCCAGCCCGAGCCGATGGACATCTGGTCGGCGTCGAGCTCGTAGAACCGGTACAGCCACGAGATCCAGCCGGCCGCCACCAGCACCAGCGCGCAGACCACGAGGATCCCGAGCACGGCCAGGACCGCCGCCGCACCGCCGCGGCCCTGCGTCAGCCGGTCGACACCGGCCAGCGCCGCGGAACCGTTGAAAGCCAGGACCACCGCGAGGGTCGCCCCCGCCGGAATCAGTCCGCTCACGGCGGTGAGCGGATGCACCCGCCGCCTGCCGGTGGCGTAGCCGGGAGTCGCCGGGGACGTCACAGTCCGGCCATCGCTTCCCGCGCCCGCTCGGAGAGCCGTTCACGCAGTTCCTGGGCGGCCGCGCGCGGGATGCCGTCGATGGCCGCATCCGAGGTGGCCGAGGCCGTGTTGAGTTGCAGTCGGGCCAGCCCGAAGAGCCGCAGCAGTGGACCCTCGTCGAGGTCCACGAACTGAATGCGGCCGTACGGGACCACCGTCACCTGCCGCCACCAGCGCCCGCGCGCGACGATGATGTCGGCACGATCTTCGAGGTACCGGTGCGCTGACACCCGTCGACCGATCACCCAGAACGACACCGCCCAGGCGGCGACCGCCGCCCCGGTCAGCGCCCAGAACGCCGGCTGGACCAGCGCGGCCAGCACCGCGCCGGCGATCGCCGGAATCGCGAAGAACAGCGCCGAACTCATCCGGCGCGCGGTGGAGAGGCGGGGTGAGACCGGCGTCAGCTGCGGATGGTCGGGTTGCAGCAGATCGAGCACCATGGCGTCCAACCTACTGTGCCGTTCGATGGCGCCGTTCGACCGCGGAATCCTCCGGAGCCTCCGCGGAAGGACTTCGCCTGCCGATCTTGGCGCTCGAGCAGACCGCCGAGGTCGGTCAAAGCGCCGAAATCCACCGCGCCCGCGGAGTCGCGCGTCCTACTCGGTGGCCGGGTCCCCGGCGAGACGGGCGGCGAGGTGGTCGACCACCGAGTCCAGCGCGATCTCCTGCTGGTCGCCGGTGCGCAGATCCTTCACTTCGATCACCCCCGCGTCGAGCTCACGCTCCCCCAGTACCAGCGCGAAGCGGGCTCCGGAGCGGTCGGCGGCCTTCATCGCGCCCTTGAGACCGCGGTCGCCGTAGGCCAGGTCGACGGCGACGGCCTTGTCCCGCAGTCGCGCGGCCAGTGCCACCAGCTCGTCCTTGGCGGCCCCGCCGAGCGGGACGCCGTACACCTGCACGCGCGGATCCCCGGCCACCGAGACGTTCTCGGCGGCCAGCGCGAGCACGGTGCGGTCGACGCCGATGCCGAAGCCGATGCCGGACAGCTCCTGTTTGCCGCCGAGCTGGCCCATCAGGCCGTCGTAGCGGCCACCGCCGCCGATCCCGGACTGCGCGCCCAGTCCGTCGTGGACGAACTCGAAGGTGGTCTTGGTGTAGTAGTCCAGGCCGCGGACCAAACGCGGATTCAGCTGGTACGGAACCCCGAGCCGATCGAGGTGGCCGCGCACCCGGTCGAAGTGGTCGCGGGCCGAGTCGCTCAGGTAGTCGATCATCAGTGGCGCCCCGGCCGTGGCCTCCCGGATCGCGGGGCGCTTGTCGTCGAGCACGCGCAGCGGATTGAGGCGGGCCCGCTCGCGGGTCGGCTCGTCCAGGTCGAGACCGAGCAGGAACTCCTGCAGGGCCGCTCGGTACTGCGGACGGCAGCTGTCGTCGCCGAGTGAACTCAGTTCCAGGCGGTAGCCGGACAGGCCGAGCCGGCGGTAGCCCTCGTCGGCGACGGCGATCACCTCGGCGTCCAGTGCCGGATCGTCGACGCCGATGGCCTCCACGCCCACCTGCTGCAGCTGGCGGTAGCGGCCGGCCTGCGGGCGCTCGTACCGGAAGAACGGACCGGAGTAGCAGACCTTCACCGGAAGCTGACCGCGGTCGAGCCCGTGCTGGATCACCGCACGCACCACTCCGGCGGTGCCCTCCGGGCGCAGCGTGACGCTGCGGCCGCCGCGATCGGCGAAGGTGTACATCTCTTTGCTGACCACATCGGTGGACTCGCCGACCCCGCGGGCGAACAGCGCCGTGTCCTCGAAGATCGGCAGTTCGATGTGTCCGTAGCCGGCGCGGTGGGCGGCATCGGTCAGGGCGTTGCGGACGGCGAGGAAATCGGCGGAGGCCGGCGGAAAGTAGTCCGGCACCCCCTTTGGTGCGGCGAATTCTCCACTCACAGTCCGAATCGTCCCTTCTTGATGTCGCCCTGCACGTCCTGCAGGAACGGGTTGGCGGCGCGTTCGGCGCCGATCGTGGTCTGCGGGCCGTGGCCGGGCAGGATCACCGTGTGGTCGGCGCGCGGCAGCAGGCGCGCGGCGATCGAGTCCAGAAGCTGCCGGTGGCTGCCGCCGGGCAGATCGGTGCGGCCGATCGACCCCTGAAACAGGACGTCCCCGCTGAAGCAGACGGGAGCGTCACCGGCGTCGGTGGGAACCAGCGTGGACAGCAGCACGCTGCCACGAGTGTGCCCGGGGGCGTGGTCCACCGTCCAGCGAATACCGGCCACCTCCAACTCCTCGCCGTCGCTGAACTCGATCACCTTCTCCGGCTCCCGGAACTCCAGGGTGCCGATCATCGAGGCGAGCGCCGCTCCGAGGCCCTCGCCGGGATCGGCCAGCATGCCGCGGTCGTCAGGGTGGATGTACACCGGAATCGAGTACTCGTCGGCCAGCTCCTGCGCGTTCCAGGTGTGATCGAGGTGCCCGTGGGTCAGGAAGATCGCGACGGGGGTCAGCGACTGCTCGGCGAGCAGGTCGCGGACCTGCGGCGCCGAGTCCTGTCCGGGGTCGATGACGATGGCTTCGCGGCTCTCCTCGTCGGCGACGAGGTAGCAGTTGGTCTGGAACATCCCCGCGGGGAATCCGGTGATGATCACGGCGGCCTTCCTTCTCCGGCGACGGCGGGCCGGGTGGTGCGTAGGCCCCAGTATCTCAGCACCGCCGCCGAGCGGCGCCAGCGGCGTGCGGACACCGCCCCGGTGAGGCGTGCGCAGCGCACCGGTCACGGGTGCTGGCGGTGCGCTGCGATAGCATTGGGCGCCGATGGGCCGTCGTGGTGCGCACGTCGGCAGTCCACCAGGAGGGTTCCCCCGCGTGACGACCAATGAGGAGCGCCGCGAAGCCGCGAAGCGCAAGCTGGAACAGCGACTCGAGGCCGAGCGGCAGCAGACGCGCCGCCGCCGCCTCATGTGGGTCTCCGCCGGCGGCGTCGTCGTCCTGGTGATCGCCGCCGTGGCGGGCTTCTTCGTCTACCGGGCCTGGGACAACGGGCGTCGCGTCAACTGCACCTACAACGAGGCCGTCAACCCCTTCGACCAGATTCCGGACGAGCTGCCCGACACCGTCCCGGCCGAGCAGCGCCAGCAGACGCAGGAGCTGTTCGATCTGTACAAGAAGGGCGAGAAGCTTCAGCGCACCTCCCCCAAGCCGGACGACCACCCGCTCAAGGAAGGCACCGTCGGCCTCACCTTCGACACCACCGCGGGTGCCATCCCGACCACCCTCGACCGCGCTGACGGGGCCTGCAACGTCAACGGCGTCCTGTCGCTGGCGCAGGACGGCTACTACGACGACGTCCCCTGCCACGGCATGACCGTCACCGACGATGCCGGCGCGATCCTGTGCGGCGATCCGACGGGCACCGCCGGCACGTCGACCGGCTGGGCCGGCGGCAATCCGGGCTGGAGCATGCCCGACGAGCAGCCCACCGGGCTGGAGGAGCACGGCGAGGCCAACCCGCTCGATCCCAACGAGCAGCTGGTGGTCTACCCGCGCGGCACGGTCGCCGTGTTCAACGTCAACCAGCCCGAGAACCCCATGCAGATGCAGCCGGGCAGCGCGAACACCGGTTCGGGCAACCTCTACTTCTTCCTCAAGGACAGCCCGCTGCTGCCCAACTACACCGTGATCGGCAGCGTCGACGAAGACGGCCTGGCCGTCCTGGACAAGGTCCGCGACGGCGGGATCAGCCCGGGCCCGGGCGCCGGAGAGGTCAAGGAGGGCGAGCCGATCCAGTCGGGCGTCCCCAAGACCGAGGTCGTCATCACCGGCACCAGCGTCCGCGACTGAGCCGGATCCGGCCGCCGCTCAGGCGGCCGAGGTGACGCGGTAGACGTCGTAGACGCCTTCGACGTTGCGGACCACGTTCAGCACGTGCCCGAGATGTTTCGGGTCGCCCATCTCGAAGGTGAACTTGCTGACCGCCACCCGGTCGCGGGTGGTCTGCACCGTCGCCGACAGGATGTTGACCTTCTCGTCGGCCAGTTCCCGGGTGATGTCCGAGAGCAGCCGGTGCCGGTCGAGCGCCTCCACCTGGATCGCGACCAGAAAGACCGAGGACGGGCTCGGCGCCCAGCGGACCGGCAGCAGCCGTTCCTCCTGTGCCCGCAGCGCCGCCGCGTTGGTGCAGTCGTCGCGGTGCACGCTCACGCCCCCTCCGCGGGTGACGAAGCCCAGGATCTCGTCGCCGGGCACCGGGGTGCAGCATTTGGCCAGCTTGATCAGGATGTTGTCGACGCCCTCCACCTCGACGCCGGCGTCGCCGGGGGTGGTGCGCGGGCGCTGCGACACACTGGACGGGGTGGCGCGCTCGGCCAGTTCCTCCTCGGCGCTCTCCACGCCGCCGAGCATGGTGACCAGGCGGTGGACCACCCGGCCGGCGGTCAGGTTCCGCTCGCCGACCGCGGTGTAGAGCGCGTCGACGTCGTTGTAGCCCAGTTCCTTGGCGAGCGCGGTGACCGATTCGGCGGACATCAGGCGCTGCAGCGGCAGACCGCCGCGGCGCACCTCCTTGATGATCGCCTCCTTGCCGGCCTCCAGCGCCTCCTCGCGGCGCTCCTTGGCGAACCACTGCCGGATCTTGGCCTTGGCGCGCGGGGAGACCACGAAGCCCTGCCAGTCCTTGCTGGGCCCGGCGTTCTCGTCCTTGGAGGTGAAGACCTCCACCACTTCGCCGTTCTCCAGGGGACGCTCCAGCGCCACCAGCCGCCCGTTGACGCGGGCGCCGATACAGCGGTGCCCCACCTCCGTGTGGACCGCGTAGGCGAAGTCCACGGGGGTCGAGCCGGTCGGCAGGGTCTGCACGTCGCCCTTGGGCGTGAAGACGAAGATCTCCTTGACCGCGAGGTCGTAGCGCAGCGACTCCAGGAACTCCCCCGGGTCGGCGGCTTCCCGCTGCCAGTCGAGGAGTTGCCGCATCCAGGCCATGTCGTCGACCTCGGTGGTGTCGACGGCCTTGCGGCCCTTGCCTTTCCGGCCTTCCTTGTACCGCCAGTGGGCGGCGATGCCGAACTCGGCGGTGCGGTGCATGTCGTGGGTGCGGATCTGCACCTCGAGCGGCTTGCCCTCCGGGCCGATCACGGTGGTGTGCAGCGACTGGTAGACGCCGTAGCTCGGCTGGGCGATGTAGTCCTTGAACCGGCCGGCCATCGGATGCCACAGCGAGTGCACCACGCCGACCGCGGCGTAGCAGTCGCGCACCTCGTCGCACAGGATCCGCATGCCGACCAGGTCGTGGATGTCGTCGAAGTCTCGGCCCTTGACGATCATCTTCTGATAGATCGACCAGTAGTGCTTGGGGCGGCCCTCCACCGTCGCCTGGATGCGGGAGCCGCCCAGCGCATTGTTCAGATCGCTGCGCACCCGGGCCAGATAGGTGTCGCGGCTGGGCGCCCGATCGGCCACCAGGCGCACGATCTCCTCGTAGCGCTTGGGGTGCAGGATCGCGAACGACAGGTCCTCCAGCTCCCACTTGACCGTCGCCATCCCGAGCCGGTGCGCCAGCGGCGCGATCACCTCGAGGGTCTCGCGCGCCTTGCGGGCCTGCTTCTCCGGCGGCAGAAACCGCATGGTGCGCATGTTGTGCAAGCGGTCGGCCACCTTGATCACCAGGACGCGCGGATCGCGCGCCATCGCGATGATCATCTTGCGGATGGTCTCGCCCTCGGCGGCGCTGCCCAGGGCCACCTTGTCGAGTTTGGTGACGCCGTCGACCAGGTGAGCCACCTCGGCGTCGAAATCGGTTTCGAGCTCCTCCAGCGAGTAGCCGGTGTCCTCCACGGTGTCGTGCAGCAGGGCGGCGACCAGTGTGATGGTGTCCATCCCGAGATCGGCCAGGATGGTGGCCACCGCCAGCGGGTGGGTGATGTACGGGTCGCCGGACTTGCGGAACTGACCGTCGTGGTGGGCGGCGGCGATCTCGTAGGCCCGCTGGAGCACTGCGACGTCGGCCTTGGGGTACACCTCCCGGTGCAGGGTGGCCAACGGCTCGAGCACCGGATCGATCGGACTGCGCGGACCGGCGGTGATCCGCCGGGCCAGCCGGGCGCGAACCCGACGAGAACTCAGGGGGGTTCCCTCGTCGGGCCGGCGACCGGTGTCCGCTTCACTCATGGTGAAAGCTTAGCCACCACCGGGGTCACCCGCCGCACAGGTTGTGGACCGGCACGTCGGCCCCCAGTCCGGCGGCCACGGCCTCCCGGCCGCCCATGCCGTCCAGCTCCATGATCACCGACAATCCGTGCACCCGGGCACCGGCCTCCGCAAGCAGCTTTCCGGTCGCGATCAGAGTGCCGCCGGTGGCGAGTACGTCGTCGACGACGGCGACCGAACGGCCGCGCAGGGTGATCCCGGCGGCGGGCACCTCCAGCCGGGCGCTGCCGTACTCCAGCTGGTAGTCGACCCCGATCACCGGCGGGGGAAGTTTGCCGCCCTTGCGGACGGCCACCACGCCGACGCCGAGTTCCCGGGCGATCGCACCGCCCACGAGGAAACCGCGCGCATCGATGCCGGCGATCAGGTCGGCTCCGGCGCAGTACTCGGCGAGCGCCGCGACCACGGCGTCCAGACCGTCCGGATCGGCCAGCACCGGTGTGAGGTCTTTGAAGGCGATCCCCGGCGAGGGGAAGTCCTCCACCAGCCGGATGTGCCGCGTGATCGCGGCCCGGGCGCGGTGCACCGAGTCCGGGGTGGCCGCCGCGGTCAATTGAGCACCCAGCGGTCCATGTTCCAGCCGGTGCCGGTGCGGGCCAGCCCCGGTACCACCTGGCTCACCTTGCCGGTGTGTTCGCGGGACCGGACGGTGCCGTACAGCGGGATGGAGGCCAGCGCGTCCCAGGCCGCCGTCTCCGCGGTGCGGATCAGCGGCAGGCGGGCGCTGTCGGACTGGGTGAGCGACAGATCGGCGATCGCGCCGGATGCCCGCGGGCTGCGCAGGCCGGTCAGGTTCAGCGGATCGCCGCCGAAGAGCTGGTAGGCGTCGGGAAACCCGGAGGCGGTGCCCGCGGCTGCCGAACCGGTGGCGCCGTTGGTGAGCAGCACATCGACGTCGCGGCCGAGTGCGCCCGGGGTGAGGTCGGGCGCGGCCGCGTCGGTGACGGTGATGCCCGCCGCGCGGCAGGAGCCGGCGATCTCGGCGACCACGGCCTGCGCTACCGGGTCGGGTCCGACGTAGCCGAGGCGGACGGTGACGGCGGGACGCCTGCCGTTCTCGCCGGCGGGCCGCTCGTCGAGCAGGTCCCGCGCGCGCTTGATGTCCGCCCGCGGATAGCGGCGGGCGTACTGCTCGTTCAGGGCGCCGCCGAGCGAGTCTCCCGGCGCCACGGTCCGCAGCGACCAGACCAGTCCGTTGGAGCCGAATCGGCGGGCGAGGCTGTCGCGCGGCACGCAACTGGCGAAGGCGCGGCGCACCAGCAGGTCGTTCATGACACCGCGGGCGGCGGGAACGAGTTGCGTCACCGACAGCGGCGACGGGTCTTTGGCACCGGCGCGGTTCTCCTGGCCGTTGTACTCGGCGGTCGCCCGGCCGAGCACCCGGTCACCGGTGCTCAGGTCGGAGGTGTCGACCACCTCCACCCGGCCGTCGCCGATGGCCGAGTCCGCGTCGGTGCCGCGCGGCCAGACGGTGACGTGCGTCGTCACCGGCCGGTCGCCGCCCCACGCGTCGTTGGCGACCAGTTCCAGGCCTTCTTCCGGCGTGTAGCGGGACAGGCGGTACGGACCGGCCGAGACGAACTCGTCCTGATCGATCTCCTGGCCCGGGGCGAGGGCGAAGCCGGTGTTCCAGGCGTCGGCGATCTTGCCGATGGCGTCCTGATCCCGGGAGCCGAGCACCCCGACCAGATCGGTCACCCCGGCCTTTCGAGCGACCACGTGCGCCGGAAGCATGCTGCCCACCCCGAACAGTGCGGGCCATTGCGCGTAGTCGCGGCCGCGGGCGAAGGTGACCACGGCCGTCTTATCCCCCGGCGTGCAGTCGACGGAGGCGATGTCGCGGTACCCGGCCGTGGTGGCGGTGGCGAAGCCGCGGACCTTGCCGCCCATCGCGGTGGCCGCCAGCACGATGTCGTCGCACACCATGGGCCGGCCGTCGGAGTACTCGGCGGTCTCGGCGAAGGTGTACCGGAGGGTCAGCGAGGCCCCGTCTTCGACGTTCACGGTGCCGATGTCGCGGTCGGCGACCACCTGTCCGTCCGGACCGAGATAGCTGAAGCCGGGCTGCACCCGGGCCAGCGCCATGACGGCGCCGGAGGCGTAGCCGTCCACGGTGTTGACGTTGTAGTTGCTGACGCCGGCGTCGACCAGGTAGTCGATCTGGTCGCGTTCGCCGTCGCCGCACGCGGCGAGGGTGGCCGCCAGGACGGCCGCGAGACCGACGACGGTTCCCTTCACCAGGGCGCGCCTGCCCCGGGCCCCCCGGCGCGCGGTCACGCCGCGCTCCGCTCCCGCCGGGCCAGCACCTTGCGGGTGTGGTCGCTGATGTCCTTGCGGCGCTCCTTGAGCGTGACCAGCAGCGGCGAGGCCAGGTAGATCGACGAGAAGGTGCCCACCATGACGCCGACCAACTGCACCAGTGCCAGGTCCTTCAGGGTGCCCACGCCCAGCATCCAGACGGCGATCACCATCAGCGCGATGATCGGCAGCACCGAGATCACGGTGGTGTTGATCGAGCGCATGAACGTCTGGTTCACGGCGAGGTTGGTCTGTTCGGCATAGGTTCTTCGCCGGGTCGCCAGGACGCCCCGGGTGTTCTCCTCCACCTTGTCGAAGACCACCACGGTGTCGTAGACGGAGAAGCCCAGAATGGTCAGCAGCCCGATCACCATCGCCGGGGTCACCTCGAATCCGACCAGCGAATAGATGCCGGCCGTCACCACGAGGTCGAAGAACAGCGAGGCCATCGACGCGACCGACATCTCTCTGTCGAACCGCACGGCGATGTAGACGAAGACGATCACCAGGAAGACGATCAGGGCGATCACCATCTTGCGGGTGATCTCGGCGCCCCAGGTACTGCTGACGTCGGAACTGCTGACGTCGGCCACCCCGATCGCCGGGGCGAAGGCGTCGGCCAGCGCCTCGGAGACCTGGACGGTCTGCGCCTGGTCCAGGTGCTCGATGCGGACCTGGATGGTCGAGGCGGCGCCGGTGCCGGCGGTCTGCACCTGCTGGGGTGCGATGTCGAGCGCATCGGTGACGACCTCTTCCACCGACGAGGTGGTCAGCGGCGCCTTGTTGGGCAGCGAGATCTGGGTACCGCCCTCGAAGTCGATACCGAAGGTGAAACCGCGGAAGACCATCGACAGGATGCAGATCAGCAGGATCAGTCCGGAGACGATGTACCACTGTCGCCGTTTGCCGATGATGTCGAAGGCGCCGGTTCCGCTGTAGAGGCGGGAGAAGAAGCCGCGCTTCTTGTCGGCCCGGTAGTCGTCGTCGGACCAGTCGGTGGTCGGTGAGGTGTCGAGGGTCTCGGTCTGGGCCGGTGGCTGCTCGTGGGTCATCAGACCGACTCCTTATCCGAACGCTTGCGCGCGGCGGCCTGGCGGCGTTCGCGTGCCACCTCGCTGACCGCGCCGAGACCGTTGATACTGGGTCTGGACAGGAACTCCGATCGAGTCGCCAGTTCCACCAGCGGATGGGTCACCATGAACACCACCAGGACGTCGAGAACGGTGGTCAGGCCCAGAGTGAAGGCGAAGCCGCGGACCTCGCCGACGGCCAGCACATAGATCACCACCGAGGCGATGAAACTGACCGCGTTACCGGTCCAGATGGTGCGGCGAGCGCTGGACCAACCACGCGGTACCGCGGACCGGAAGCTGCGGCCTTCGCGCATCTCGTCCTTGATGCGCTCGAAGTAGACGACGAACGAGTCGGCGGTCATGCCGATACCGATGATCAGACCGGCCATGCCGGCCAGGTCCAGGGTGAAGCCGATCCATCGGCCGAGCAGCACCATGATGCCGTAGACCATGGCGCCGGCCAGGATCAGCGAGCCGGCCGCCAGGAAGCCGAGCATCCGGTAGTAGGCCAGTGAGTAGATCAGCACGGCGATCAGGCCGATGACGCCGGCGATGAGCGCGGCGCGCAGGGCTTGCCAGCCCAGGGTGGCCGACACCGTCTCGGCTTCGGACGCGGTGAACGACAGGGGCAGTGAACCGTACTTGAGGGCGTTGGCCAGCGCGGTGGCCTCTTCCTGAGTGAAGTCGCCGCTGATCTCGGTGCTGCCGCTGATCTGCGACCGGATGGTGGCCGCACTGACCACCTGCGAGTCCAGAGTCACGGCGGTGTCCCGGCCGATGTTGGCGCCGGTGTACTCGGCCCAGGTCTTGCGGCCCTCGCCCTTGTAGTCGACGGTCACCACCCAGGCGCCGGTCTGGTTCTGGTTGGCCGCCGCCTTCTCCACGTCGCGGCCGTCGATGATCATCGGCTCGAGCAGGTAGACGTACTGTCCGTCCTCGTCACAGGTGACCAGGTACTCGTCCGGGCGGTCGTGACCGATCAGCGGATCGTTGGCTTCGGCCGAACAGTTCAGCTTGCCCATCTGCTCGCGCAGCTGCTGCAGCCGGGCCTCGTCGGCGTCGGCGGGGGCCTGCCGGAGTTTGCGGGCCTCGTCGATCGCTTCGGCCTGCTGGGCGGCCGTCATCTCCGCGGGCCGGGGGCCCTGCGCTTCCGGCTGTTGCACGGCCTCGATGCGGCCGAGGGACGGTTCGACCGGCCGGATGTACAGGCGGGCGGTCTGGCCCAGCGCACGGGCCTGCTTGCCGTCGTCACCGGGGACGGTGATGACGATGTTGTTGCCGTTCACCACCACTTCCGAGCCGCCGACGCCGAGGCCGTTGACGCGCTGCTCGATGATCTGGCGGGCCAGATCGAGCTGTTCGCGCTGCGGCGCCCGCCCGTCGTCGGTCCGGGCGGTCAGGACCACTCGGGTGCCGCCCTGCAGGTCGATGCCGAGCTTGGGTTCCGGTTTGCCGTCTCCGGTGAAGAACACCAGTGCGTAGATCAGACCGAGCAGCACGATGAACGCTGTCAGCGGCTGCCACGGCGGAACGCCGTGTCGCGCCGTGGTCCGGCGCGGACGTGGGGTGGGATTGCTCACGGGCGGAAAGCCTACTTGTCCTTCGAATCGTTATCGTCGGGCGACACCGGCGAGTCGTCCGACGCGACGTCCTCGGTGCCGGCCGGGTTCTCGTCCGCCGGGTTCTCGCCGGCCGGGGCGTCGTCGCCGAAGATGCTGCTGGCGTCGTCGGGCACCGAGTCGCCGGCCACGGAGTCGTCGAGGTCGTCCAGACCCGGCGCGGGCTGCTCGGCGACCACCTCGCGGATGGCCAGGCGATTCCAGGTGGTGATCACGCCGGGCGCGATCTCCACGTCCACGGTGTCGCCGCCGTCGTCGCTGTGCAGGGTGCCGAACAGGCCGCAGCTCAGCTGAACGCGGGCACCGGGCACCGCTTGGGCTTTGAGCTCGGCCATCGCCGCGGTGCGCTTCTTCTGGTTGCGAAAGCTGATGAAGAGGAACGCCACGGCGAGGGCGAGGATCAGGGGCAGGAAGAGTCCATCCATGCGCTCCATAGTGCCAGGCGTGGGTCCTCGCGGTCGTCGCCAGGGTGGCCGGAACGCCGGCGCGGTCCGCTCAGACCTCCGGGTCGCCGAACAGCGTCGGGCCGGTCTCCTCGCGTGCCCGCACGCCGATGGTCTGGTTGAGGGCGCCCGCCGGGGGCGTCAGGTGCAGGTGACGCCAGGCCGCGGCGGTGGCCACCCGGCCGCGCGGGGTCCGGGCGATCATCCCGGCCCGCACCAGGAACGGTTCGCAGACCTCTTCGACGGTGGCCGGCTCCTCCCCTACGGCGACGGCCAGGGTGGACACCCCGACCGGTCCGCCGCCGAAGCCTCGCACCAGGGCGCCGAGCACGGCGCGGTCCAGGCGGTCCAGCCCGAGCTCGTCGACGTCGTACACGGCCAGGGCCGCCCGGGCGCTGGCGACGTCGACCTGCCCGTCGCCCCGGACCTCGGCGTAATCGCGGACCCGGCGCAGCAGCCGGTTGGCGATGCGCGGCGTGCCTCGCGAACGGCTCGCCACCTCGGCGGCGGCCTCCTCAGCCAGGGCGATGCCCAGGATGGCGGCCGAGCGGCGCAGTACCCGCACCAGCTCCGTGCTCTCGTAGAACTCCATGTGGGCGGTGAAGCCGAATCGGTCGCGCAGCGGACCGGTGAGCGCCCCGGACCGGGTGGTGGCACCGACCAGGGTGAAGGGAGCCACGTCGAGCGGGATCGAGGTGGCGCCGGGGCCCTTGCCGACCACCACGTCGACGCGGAAGTCCTCCATCGCCAGGTACAGCATCTCTTCGGCGGGCCGCGCGATCCGGTGGATCTCGTCGATGAACAGCACGTCGCCCTCGACCAGGTTCGACAACATCGCCGCCAGATCTCCGGCGCGTTCGAGGGCCGGGCCCGAGGTGATCCGGATGGCCGCTCCCAGTTCGGCGGCGATGATCATCGCCAGCGACGTCTTCCCCAGTCCCGGGGGGCCCGACAGCAGGATGTGGTCGGGGGTGCGGCCCCGGTTGCGGGCCGCGTGCAGCACCAGCTCCAACTGCTCGCGTACTTTGGCCTGGCCGATGAACTCACTGAGTGTCCGGGGCCGCAGGCTCGCATCGAGTTCGGTGTCGCCGGGCACCGTCGACGGCGCCAGCAACTCCTCGTCCCCGAACTCCCCCGTGTCCCCGAACTCCCCCGTGTCCCCGAAGTCCCCGTTCATCGCCGGGGACCGAGTCCGGCCAGGGCTGCGCGCAGTGCCGTCTGGGAGTCGGCGTCGGGCTGCTCGGCGAGGACGGTCGCGACGGCACGCTCGGCGGCGTTCTCGGTGAAGCCCAGGCCCACCAGCGCCTCGGTCACCTGGCCGCCGACACCGCCCACGGCGCCGGGCGCGGCCGTGCCGGCGGTGCCGGTGGGCGCGCCGACCTTGTCGCGCAGTTCCACCACCAGGCGCTCGGCCACGCGCTTGCCGATCCCGGGCACGGTGGTCAGTGCTTTGACGTCCGAATCGGCCAGCGCCCGCCGCAGATGGTCGGGTTCGAGCACCGCGAGCGTGGCCATCGCCAGCCGCGGTCCTACCCCGGTGACCGTCTGCAGGACGCCGAACAGTTCGCGCGCATCGGGATCGGTGAAGCCGTACAGCGTCATCGAGTCCTCGCGGACCACCATCGCGGTCATCAGACGAACTCGGTCGCCGCGGCGCAGGGTCGCGAGCGTCGGCGGCGTGGCGAGTACCCGGTAACCCACGCCGGCGCACTCGACCACGGTGTGGTCGAGCGCGATGTCGATGATCTCTCCGGAGACCGACGAAATCACTTCTGTCCCGCCTTCTGTCGTGCCTGCTCTGCTCGTGCCTGTTCTGTTCGTGCCTCAGCCAGGCGCCGCCGGTGGGCTTCCTGGGCGACGCGGGCCTTCTCGGCCGCGGCCGCCATCCGCTCGCCCGCCGCACCGCGCCAGCAGTGGCAGATCGCCAGCGCGAGGGCGTCGGCGGCGTCGGCCGGTTTGGGCGCCTGCTGCATCCCGAGGATGCGGGTCACCATCATCGTGACCTGGGCCTTGTCGGCGCGGCCGGAGCCGGTGACCGCGGCTTTCACCTCGCTCGGCGTGTGGAAGCGCACGGGCACCCGGCGCTGGGCCGCGGCCAGCGCCACCACCCCGGCGGCCTGGGCCGTGCCCATCGCGGTGCTCACCTGCCGCTGCGCGAAGACGCGTTCGACGGCCACCACGTCCGGAGAATGCACGTCCATCCAGTGTTCGGCGGCGGCGTGGATCGCCAGCAGACGTTCGGGCAGTTCCATCGAGGCCGGTGTGCGCACCACGTCGACGTCCAGTGCGGTCACCGCGCGGCCGGCACCGGACTCCACCAGAGCGATACCGCACCGGGTCAGCCCGGGATCCACACCCATGACGCGCACCGCCGCCACCTTCCATCAGACTACGAACAACTGTTCGACATTCTAACGTACGGGGGTGTCACGGACCGGCGGCGACACGCGCCGGCACCGGCGCTGAGCACCGCGAACGATGGGCGCTCCGGCCCGGCGGATCAGTCCTCGTCGAGTTCGGCCAGGACCTCGTCGCTGAGATCGACGTTGGTGTACACGTCCTGGACGTCGTCGGAGTCCTCCAGCGCGTCGACCAGCTTGAAGACCTTGCGGGCCCCGTCGGCGTCGACCGGCACCTCGACGGAGGCGCGGAAGTCCGGCTCGGCCGAGTCGTAGTCGATACCCGCCTCCTGGAGCGCGGTGCGCACCGCCACCAGGTCGGTCGGCTCGCAGACCACCTCGAACTTCTCGCCGAGGTCGTTGACCTCGTCTGCGCCGGCGTCGAGCACCGCCATCAGGATGTCGTCCTCGGTCTGGTCGGCCTTCTCCAGGGTCACCACCCCCCTGCGAGTGAACAGGTACGAGACCGATCCGGGATCGGCCATGTTGCCGCCGTTGCGGGTCATCGCGGTCCGGACTTCGCTGGCGGCCCGGTTGCGGTTGTCGGTGAGGCACTCGATCAGGACGGCCACGCCGTTGGGCCCGTATCCCTCGTAGGTGATGTTCTGCCAGTCGGCGCCGCCGGCCTCTTCGCCGGCGCCGCGCTTACGGGCGCGCTCGATGTTGTCGTTGGGGACCGAGGACTTCTTGGCCTTCTGGATGGCGTCGAAGAGCGTCGGGTTGCCTGCCGGATCGCCGCCCCCGGTGCGCGCAGCGACCTCGATGTTCTTCACCAACTTGGCGAACATCTTGCCGCGCTTGGCATCGATGATGGCCTTCTTGTGCTTGGTGGTGGCCCATTTGGAGTGTCCACTCATGAGGGTCTCCCTTCCTTGACGATGTCTACGAAGTAGCGATGGACGCGGAGATCGCCGGTGACCTCCGGGTGGAACGATGTGGCCAGCACGTTCCGTTGACGAACAGCGACGATACGCCCCGCCGCCGGTCCGTCCGGCACGGTGGCCAGGATCTGCACGCCGGGCCCGGCAGCTTCGACCCACGGTGCGCGGATGAAGACGGCGCGCAGCGGGGGCTCGCCGTCGCCGGTGATCCCGGTGAAATCCAGATCCGTCTCGAAGGACTCGACCTGCCGGCCGAAGGCGTTGCGGCGCACGGTCACATCGAGCGCGTCCAGATGCCGCGCATCGGGGCGGGTGTCCAGGATCGTCGAGGCCAGCAAGATCATGCCCGCGCACGAGCCGTAGGCGGGCAGACCGGCGCCGATCGCCGTCCTCAGCGGGTCGAACAGACCGAAGACGCCGAGCAGCTTGCTCATCGTCGTCGACTCCCCGCCGGGCAGCACGATGCCGTCGAGCTCGCTCAGTTCGCACTCCCGGCGGACCGGGACCGCCTCGACCCCGCAGGCGGTCAGCGCCTGCAGGTGCTCACGCACGTCACCCTGCAGCGCCAACACGCCGACCACTGCCGTCACGAGCCGGCTTTCATGATCGAGATCTGATCGGCGGGCACGTTGGTGCGGGTGAGGCCCTCCTGCGTCACGGCGGCGACCATGCGGCCGGCGCGGTCGAAGATGCGTCCCTGGGTCAGAGCGCGGCCGCCGGTAGCCGACGGCGAGGTCTGGTCGTAGAGCAGCCAGTCGTCGGTGCGGAACGGGCGCAGGAACCACATGGCGTGATCCAGCGACGCGGTCTGCGCCTGGACGCCGGGATGCGGCACCTTCGACGAGCCCAGCAGCGTCATGTCGCTCATGTAGGCCAGAGTGCAGACGTGCAGCAACTGGTCGTCGGGCAGCGGGTCCCGGTATCGGAACCAGACGCGCTGCTGCGCAGCGAAACTCGAGCCGGTCACCAGCTGGTCGCGCGGGACGATCCGCACGTCGAAGTTCTCCCACTCCCGGAAGAGGTCACGCTTCACCGGGTCGTCGACGTCCATCTCGTCGGGCAGCGTCGCAGGGTCCACGGCGGGCGGCACCGAGTCCTGGTGATCGATCCCCTCGTCGCCGGTGATGTGGAAGGACGCCGACATGGAGAAGATGGCCTCCCCGTTCTGCACGCCGGTCACCCGGCGGGTCACGAACGAACGTCCGTCCCGGATCCGGTCGACCAGGAACACCGCCGGCCGGTCCGGTTTGCCGGGCCGCAGGAAGTAGCCGTGCAGTGAATGCACGGCGAAATCCGGGTCGACGGTCTTGGTCGCCGAGATCAGCGCCTGGCCGGCCACCTGTCCGCCGAACGTCCGGCGCAGCCCACTGGGGAACACCCCACCTCGGTAGATGTCGTTGTCGATCCGCTCGACGGCAAGGATCTCCTCGATTCTCGGCACCTGCCGATTATCGCACCCCGGTGCGCCGCGGCCGGGACGGGGCGGGAGTCGTGGGTAGGTTGTGAGGATGACCCGAGCCACCGAGAACTCTCTCAGCAATGATCTCCGTGCCGTCCTCGACGGCCGATGGGCCGATACCCGCGATCTGGTGCGCGAGCACATCCAGACCCGCGGCCTGGTGCCCAAAGCGGGGGTGCCGCTGGCGGAATACCGGGCGGAGATGCTCGAGCACATGCGGGCGATGGTGCCGCTCGGTTTCCCGGCGCAGGGATTCTCGTCGGCAGACGGCGACCCCGGCGATCCGGGTGCGGCGATCACCGCGATCGAGACCCTCGGCTACGGCGACCTGTCGCTGATGGTCAAGGCCGGCGTGCAGTGGGGCCTGTTCGGCGGGGCCGTGGAGAACCTGGGCACCGAGAGCCATCACGAGCAGTACCGGCAGGGACTCATCGACCTCGACGTGATCGGCTGTTTCGCGATGACCGAGTCCGGGCACGGCTCGGACGTCCAGCGGTTGGAGACCACCGCCACCTACCTGCCGGAGACCGGCGAGTTCGAGATCAATTCACCCACGCCGTCGTCGCGCAAGGACTACATCGGCGGGGCAGGCGAGCACGCCCGCTACGCGGCGCTCTTCGCGCAGCTGATCACCGCAGGCCCGGGCGAGGAGCCGGTCAGCCACGGCGTGCACTGCTTCGTGGTACCGATCCGGGACGCCGACGGCGACGATCTGCCCGGCGTCACCACGTCGGACTGCGGCTACAAGGGCGGCCTGCCGGGGGTGGACAACGGCCGGATCCTCTTCGACCACGTCCGCATCCCCCGGACAGCGCTGCTCAACCGCTACGCCGACGTGGCCGAGGACGGCACCTATTCGAGCTCCATCGAGTCCGACAACCGCCGCTTCTTCACCATGCTGGGCACGCTGGTGCGGGGCCGGGTGACCGTGGGCGCCTCCGGCGGCGCGGCCGGACGGCTCGCCCTCGCCATCGCGGTCAAGTACGCACTGCGGCGGCGCCAGTTCGAGAGCCCCGGCGACGACGGGGAGCTGCTGCTGCTGGACTACCGCGCACACCAGCGCCGGCTGCTGCCGCTGGTGGCCCGCGCCTACGCCTTCGCCGTGGCGCAGAACGAGGTCACCGAGCAACTGCACGAGATCCAGTCGGTGCCGCCGGGCGACGCCGACCCCGACCACGTGCGGCGCCTGGAGACCATGGCGGCCGCGATCAAGGTGGGTCACACCGATCTGGCCTCGTATGCGGCCATCGAGGCGCGCACCGCCTGCGGCGGCGCCGGCTACATGTCCGAGAACCGGCTGCCGCTGATCCGCGACGACCTGGACGTCTTCACCACTTTCGAGGGCGACAACCTGGTGCTCACCCAGCTGGTCGCCAAGCATCTGCTGACCTCCTACGCCTCGGAGGTCGACGAGCTCGACACCGTCGGGTGGGTGCGGTTCGCCGCGGCGATGGCCCGCGACGTGGCACTGGAGAAATCGGCGGTCCGCCAGGTGGTGCAGACCGTCTTGGACTCCTCCGGCGAGGACCCCGAAGACAGCGATCTGACCAATCCCGAGACGCAGCTCCGGCTGTTCACCGCCCGCGAGGACCATCTGGTGCGGACCGTGGCGGCCCGTCTGCGCCGCGCGAACGACGACGACGCCGACGAATTCGAGGTGTTCACCCAGACGCAGGACCACCTGCTGCAGGTGGGCCGGGCGCACATCGACCTGCTGGCGCTGCAGGCGCTGGTCGACGCGATCGAAAAACTCCCCGAGTCACCGGCCCGCGACACTCTCGAGACAGTGCGGGATCTGTTCGTCTACTCCACCCTGGAAGACAACCTGGGCTGGTACCTGATGCACCGGCACGTCTCGGTGGAGCGCGGCAAGGCGATCCGCCGCGGAGTCAACGAGCTGTGCGCCCGGCTCCGGCCGGTGGCCGGCGATCTGGTGGATGCGTTCGGGGTGCCCGAAGTGGCCCTGGACGTGCCGATGCTCACCAGCGACGCGGCGACAGTCTGAGCGGTGCGGGGGCTCCCGCCGTCGCGAGCTCCCGCACCGTACGGCCGTCAGTCGGCGATGCGGACCAGCAGCACGGTGATGTTGTCGTGCCCGCCGCTGGCCAGTGCACATTCGATGAGCGCCTCGGCGGCGACCTCCAGATCGCCCTCCGCGGCGGTCACCACGGTCTCGATCTCGGCGTCGGTGAGCTCCCCGTTGAGACCGTCCGAGCACAACAGGACGGCATCGCCGGGACGCGCGCGGAAGGCGTAGAAGTCGGCCTGCGGCGCGGCCATCCCGGCGCCGAGGGCGCGGGTGATCACATTACGGCGCGGATCCACGCGCGCTTGTTCGGCGGTGAGGACTCCGCTGTTGACCAGTTCCTGGACCTGGGAGTGGTCCATGCTGACCGGGACGAGCCGGCCACCGGTGATCAGGTAGGTACGCGAGTCGCCGATGTTGAAGGCGACCCAGTGCGGGGTGTCGTGCTCTGTCGCCAGGACGACGCCGGTGGCCGTGGTCCCCGCGCGCCGGGCGGATTCGCCGTCGAGGGCGCCGATCCGGTCCTGCGCTTCGACGAGGAGTCCTTCCAGGGCGCCGGAGGTCTCGGCCAGCGACCGTCCCACCGGGGCGGAGGCCAGCGTCTGCAGTGCGGCCTCGCTGGCCAGCTCGCCGCTCTCATGGCCGCCCATGCCGTCGGCCAGCAGGTACCGCCCGTCGAGGGCGAGGGCCGCGTCTTCGTTGGCCGGACGGACACTGCCCACGTGGCAGGCCACCGCCCAGTCCAGACGCAGGTCACCGACCTCGTCGGTGCCGGTGCTCACGACGTCCCGCAGGATCATCGGTTCGCTCATCGCCCCGTCCCCTCTTCGCAGTTTCCGCGCCGCTCGGCCGATCACCAGCCGCGTTCGGCCAGCCGGTGCGGCTGCGGGATGTCGTCGACGTTGATGCCGACCATCGCCTCACCGAGACCGCGGGAGACCTGGGCGAGCACGTCGGGGTCGTCGTAGAAGGTGGTCGCCTTGACGATCGCCGCCGCACGCTGCTCCGGGTTGCCCGACTTGAAGATGCCCGAGCCGACGAAGACGCCCTCGGCGCCGAGCTGCATCATCATCGCCGCATCGGCCGGGGTCGCGATGCCGCCGGCGGTGAACAGGGTGACCGGCAGCTTGCCTTCGCGAGCCACCTCGACCACCAGGTCGTACGGGGCCTGCAGTTCTTTCGCGGCGACGAACAGTTCGTCTTCGGGCAGCGAGCCGAGCCACCGGATCTGGTCGCGCAGCTTCCGCATGTGGGTGGTGGCGTTGGAGACGTCGCCCGTACCGGCCTCGCCCTTGGAGCGGATCATGGCCGCGCCCTCGGTGATGCGGCGCAGCGCTTCGCCCAGGTTGGTGGCGCCGCAGACGAAGGGCACCGTGAACGCCCACTTGTCGATGTGGTTGGTGTAGTCGGCCGGGGTGAGCACCTCGGACTCGTCGATGTAGTCCACGCCGAGGCTCTGCAGCACCTGGGCCTCGACGAAGTGACCGATCCGCGCCTTGGCCATCACCGGAATGGAGACGGTCTCGATGATCCCGTCGATCATGTCCGGATCGCTCATCCGCGAGACGCCGCCCTGGGCACGGATGTCGGCGGGCACCCGTTCGAGCGCCATGACCGCAACGGCGCCGGCGTCTTCGGCGATCTTCGCCTGCTCGGGGGTCACCACGTCCATGATCACGCCGCCCTTGAGCATCTCGGCCATGCCGCGCTTGACGCGAGCAGTGCCGGTGGTGGGGGTGTTGGCGGGCTCGGTGGTCACTCAATACTCCTGAGATCTGCTGTGCGGCACGCGCCGCCTGGTGGGTGTTCCGCCCGGGCCGGGAAGACCTGAGCGCAAGCTGTGTGGGACCAGTATTCCCGATGAGGAGCCTCACCGGTGCAGGTGGGTCAGTCCTGGGACACGCGTTCGCTGATCTCGAAGTACTCCGGGAGCTCGGCGTGCCCGCCGAGGCGGAGGAATCGCACCATGCGCCGCTCCCCCAGAGTGCGGGCGTCCCGCACCGAATCGTTGTAGAACCGGCGCGCGATGCTCACCCGCGCCTGGGCGTCGGCCAATTCGGCCGTCAGGGCCGCCGGGCGCGCCTCCGGATCGGTCTGGGCCAGGACCATCGCCAGCCGGTTCTCGGCGGGTTCGCGGTCGCCCGACTCGGCGTCCTCGGCGCCGTCGGCGGCGGCGGTCAGCGCTGCGGCCAGCGCCTGGTCCGGGTACGACGCGGCGATCACCCGGGCCACCACCGCGCGGCGATCCAGGGCCGCCAGCAGCGAGGTGCGGGCCAGATCGACGCGGATGTTGAGCCGGTGCAGTCGGGTCGCGCGGGTCGCGGCCAGGATGGCGAGCCAGATCAGGGCGACGACGATCACCGCGATCACCACGGCCGTCGCCCACTCTCCGCCCGTCGTCACCGCTGTCCGCCCGTCACCGCTGTTCGCCCGTCACCGCTGTCCGCCCGTCACTGCCGTCTGTCCGTCACTGCTGGTCCACCGATCGCTGTCACCGGGTACTGCGGTCGGCCTCAATCGGACACCACCACGGGACCCGCGCCCAGCGTGACCGTCTCGTACACCGTCTCGATCTGATCGGCGATCCGGGACCAGTCGTACAGGTCGGCGCGGCGCCGGCCGCGCTCGACCAGGGCTGCGCGGGTCTCGTCATCGTCGAGCAGTTCGATCACGGCCTCGGCCAGCGCCACCGGGGAGCCGGTCTCCACCAGTGCGCCGGCGGCACCGTCGTCGAGCACCCGGGAGAAGGCGACCAGGTCGCTGGCGACCACTGCTGCGCCGGCGGCCATCGCCTCCACCAGCACGATGCCGAAGCTTTCGCCGCCCAGGTTGGGCGCCACGTAGACGTCGGCGCTGCGCAGCGCCCGGGCCTTAGTCACGTCGTCGACCATGCCGAGGAACTCCAGGTGACCGGAGAGGTCGCCCGCGCGCCGCGCCAGGGCCTTCTCGTTGCCGTCGCCGACCACCAGCACGGTGATGTCCGGGTACTGCTCCACGATGCGTGGCAGGGCCCGCATCAGGATGTCGATCCCCTTGCGCGGCTCGTCGAACCGGCCGAGGAAGACCAGGGTGCGTCCGGGCCGCGGATAGCCCTCCAAGGGCTGCGCCTGAGCGAACTGGGCGACGTTGATGCCGTTGGGGATCTCCACCGCGTCGTTGCCGAGCGACTCCATCTGCCAGCGGCGCGCGAGTTCGGAGACGGCGATCTTGCCGGCGATCCGCTCCCGGAACTGGCGCAGCATGCTGTCGAACGTGGACAGCCACAGCGATTTGGTGGTCGCGGTGTGGAAAGTGGTGACGATCGGTCCCGTCGCGACCATCAGCGACAACATGGACAGGCTCGGCGAGTTCGGTTCGTGCACGTGCAACACGTCGAACTGGTTGTCGTCGATCCACTTGCGGAGGCGGTGAAATCCCTTGGGCGAGAAGTTCACTCGCGAGACCGAGCCGTTGTACGGGATCGCCAGCGCGGGGCCGGCCGAGTCCACGTAGTCGGGCAGATCGGTCTCCAGCGCGGCGGGCGCCAGCACGCGGACCTCGTGGCCGCGGCGGATGAAGACCTCGGCCAGTTCGATCACGTGGGCTTGCACGCCCCCGGGGACGTCGAACGAGTACGGGCAGATCATGCCGATCTTCATCGCAGCGCCTCCCTGCGCCGGTCGGACCAGTCCGCCTCCCACAGCGGCTGCAGCATGTGCCAGTCCGCGGGCGCCGTAGCGATGCCAGCGGCGTAGGCGTCGGCCAGCCGCTGCGTGGTGCGCGGCACGTCGTCCACCTCGATCTCGGTGAGCACGATCTTCGAGGTGTCGGCGTCGGGGTAGCTGTGGTGCACGGCGAGCAGCGCCGCACCGGTCTCGACGGCGAGTTTGGCCGGGCCGGCGGGCATCCGGGTGGGCTCGCCGAAGAAGGTGACCGGGACGCCGTGCCGGGACAGGTCGCGGTCGCCGAGCAGGCAGACCAGGCCACCGTCGCGCAGCCGCTGCGACAGCACCTGGAAGGGCGGCTGCTCACCGCCGGTGAGCGGGAACACCTCGAAGCCCAGGGACTCGCGGTACTCGACGAACCTGTCGAACAGCGACTCCGGCTCCAGCCGTTCGGCGACGGTCGCGAACTGTCCCTGGCGATCGACCAGCCACACCCCGCACGTGTCCCAGTTGCCCGAGTGCGGCAGCGCGAAGATCAGGCCCCGTCCGGCTGCGGACAGCCGATCCACCAGTTCCGCGTCGTAGTCCGAGATCACCGTGGAGGCCACGATCTGCGCGGGATCGGTGGACGGGAGGCGGAAGGCCTCGCGCCAGTAGCGGGCGTAAGAACGCACCGCGGCGGTGACCAGTTCGTCGGGGACCTGCTCGGGCGTGGTGCCGATCACCCGGGACAGGTTCGCGCGCAGCTGATCCGGCCCCCCGCCACGTCTGCCGGCCACGGTGCCGGCCGCGTCGAAGGCGCGGCGCGCCACGGACTCGGGGGCGTAGCGCACCGCCGCCCAGCCCGCCCGGTACCCCAGGTCGGCCGCACGGTCCTGCCAGCTCGCCATCTCAGGTCCCCTGCGGTGCCGGGCCGGCCGGCGCATCGTCGTCGGACCCGTTCGGCCCGGCGGCAGCGCCGCCGGTCATGGGAATCAGATCCCGCGCGCCGGGCGAGGTGTAGATCGACCACATGCGCTGGGCGACGGTGATCACACTGGCCACGGCCAGGGCCCACATGGCGATGTGGATGGCCCAGTGCCAGTGCAACCCCGGGAAGTCGGTGAGGCCGGCACCGGTGAGCACGATGATGAGCCGTTCGGGCCGCTCGATCAGCCCGCCGTCGCCGTGCAGACCGGCGGCCTCGGCGCGGGCCTTGGCGTAGGAGATCACCTGCGAGGTGACCAGGCAGATCAGCGTCGCGATCAGCAGCAGCGAATGCGGTTCGGCGACGGCCGCCCAGTAGGCCAGCGCACCGAAGATCGCGCCGTCGGCGATCCGGTCGCAGGTGGCGTCGAGGACCGAACCGAATCGGGTGCCGCCGCCGCGGGCGCGCGCCATGGCGCCGTCGACCATGTCGAACATCACGAAGGCCCAGCACACCAGGGCGCCGATGAACAGGTAGCCCTGCGAGAACAGCCCGATCGCCGCGGCGACGGTGACCACGGTCCCGGCGAGGGTCATCATGTCCGGGGTCAGACCGAGCTTCAGCAGCGCCCGGCCCAGCGGACCGGTCACCTTGGAGAGAACCTCGCGGCCCTTGAAGCTGATCACCGGTCGTCCTCCAGTGCCAGCCAGGCCTGCGCGAGGAGACTGCGAGTGTCCTGCAGCAATTGCGGAATCACTTTGGTGCCGCCGACCACGGTGATGAAGTTCGCATCGCCGGTCCAGCGCGGCACGATGTGCTGGTGCAGGTGCTCGGACAGCGAGCCGCCGCCGGCCGCACCGAGGTTCAGTCCGACGTTGAAGGCGTCCGGGTTCGACACCGACTTGATGGTGCGGATGGTGCGCTGGGTGAAGTCCATCAGCTCGGCCGATTCGGCCGGGGTCAGGTCTTCCAGGTCGGCCACCTGACGGTAGGGCACCACCATGGTGTGGCCGGGGTTGTACGGATACAGATTCAGCACCGCGTACACCGTGGTGCCCCGGGCCACGATCAGGCCGTCTTCGTCGGTCATCCGCGGGATGTCGAGGAACGGATGGCCGCTCAGCGCGTCGCCGTCGCTGGTGGTGCGCGGTTGTTCGGCGGTGATATAGCTCATCCGGTGCGGTGTCCACAGCCGCTGCAGCGGATCTGTCATCGGCGCTTCCTCGCCGCGTCGAGCACCGCGCCCATCGTCTCGGCGGAGGGCGAATCGTTGCGTCGCGACTCCTCCCACTCGTCGATCGCCACCACGGCGTCGTCCACGGGCACACCGTTGAGCTGGGTGCCGTCGCGGAACCGGAAGCTGACCGCCCCGGCTTCGACATCGCGTTCACCGGCCAGCAGCATGAACGGCACCTTCGCGGTGGTGTGGGTGCGGATCTTCTTCTGCATCCGATCGTCGGAGTAGTCCACCTCGGCGCGTACCCGACGGCCCTTGAGCCGGTTGACCACCGTCTGCAGGTGCGGGGCGAAGGCCTCGGCCACCGGGATGCCGACCACCTGCACGGGGGCCAGCCACACCGGGAAGGCGCCGCCGTAATGCTCGGTGAGCACGCCGAAGAAACGCTCGATGGAGCCGAACAGGGCGCGGTGGATCATCACCGGCCGCTTCTTGGTGCCGTCGCTGGCGGTGTACTCGAGTTCGAACAGGTCCGGTTCGAAGAAGTCCAGCTGCAGCGTGGACATCTGCCAGGTGCGCCCGAGCGCATCCTTGACCTGGACCGAGATCTTGGGACCGTAGAAGGCGGCGCCGCCGGGATCGGGCACCAATTCGAGGTTGGAGGCCTCGCCCACGCGCCGCAGCGTCTCGGTGGCCTCGTCCCACACCTCGTCGGAGCCGACGTACTTCTCCGGGTTCTTGGTCGACAGCTCCAGGTAGAAGTCGTCGAGGCCGTAGTCCTTGAGCAGCTGAAGGACGAAGTTCAGGGTGTCGGTGAGTTCTTCGACCACCTGCTCCTGGGTGCAGTAGATGTGCGCATCGTCCTGGGTGAAGCCGCGGGCCCGGGTGAGCCCGTGCACCACTCCGGACTTCTCGTAGCGGTACACCGAGCCGAACTCGAACAGCCGCAGCGGCAACTCCCGGTACGACCGTCCGCGGGACCGGTAGATCAGGTTGTGCATCGGGCAGTTCATCGGCTTGACGTAGTAGTCCTGGCCGGGCTTGCGGACCGTCCCGTCGTCGTTGTACTCGGCGTCCAGGTGCATCGGCGGGAACATGCCGTCGGCGTACCAGTCGAGGTGCTTGGACACTTCGAACAGGTGGCCCTTGGTCAGGTGCGGGGTGTTGACGAACTCGTAGCCCGCGGCCGCGTGCTGCTCGCGCGAGTAGTCCTCCATCTCGCGGCGGATGACGCCGCCCTTGGGGTGGAAGACCGGCAGGCCCGAGCCCAGTTCGTCGGGGAAGCTGAACAGGTCCAGTTCGGCGCCGAGCCGGCGATGGTCGCGCTTCTCGGCCTCGGCCAGCATGTCCAGGTAGGCGTCCATCGCCTCGGTGGACTCCCAGGCGGTGCCGTAGATGCGCTGCAGGTCGGCCAGGCTCTGGTCACCGCGCCAGTAGGCCGCCGAACTGCGGGTCAGGGCGAAGGCCGGAATGTACTTGGTGGTGGGCACGTGCGGGCCGCGGCACAGGTCGCCCCAGACGCGCTCCCCGGTGCGCGGGTTGAGGTTGTCGTAGGCGGTGAGCTCTCCCCCGCCGACCTCCATGATCTCGTCGTCGTCGGCGGCGCCCTTGTCGTCGATCAGTTCCAGTTTGTACGGCTCGGACTGCAGTTCCTCGCGCGCGGCCTCCTGGGAGTCGTAGACGCGTCGGGAGAAGCGCTGCCCGGACTTGATGATCTGCTTCATCTTCTTCTCGAGGGCCTTGAGGTCCTCGGGGGTGAACGGCTGCTCGACGTCGAAGTCGTAGTAGAAGCCGTCCTTGATCGGCGGCCCGATCCCCAGCTTGGCGTCGGGGTTCACCGACTGCACGGCCTGTGCCAGCACATGCGCCGCGGAGTGCCGGATCACGCTGCGGCCGTCCTCGGAGTCGGCCGGGACCGGAGCCACGTCGGCGTCGGCGTCGGGCGCCCACGACAGATCGCGCAGCGTGCCGTCGGCCTCGCGGACTACGACGATCGCCTGCGGGCCCTTGTTCGGCAGCGCCAGCTCCCGCATGGCCTCGCCCGCAGTAGTGCCGGCCGGGACCCGGAAGGACTCCGGTAGTTCGACTCGTTCGGGCGCGGCGTGGTCGGGCACAGCGGGGGCTCCTCGGGTGGATGCGGTCGTCAGCGCGCCGTCTCGGCGGGCGTGACGGCGTTCGGGTTGAATCGTATCGGGTCCACGCGGCCGGTCCACCACAGCGTGACCGCGAGCGCCGCCAGGAAGACCCAGAGGTAGGCCCCGGAACCGATCACTGCGGCCGCCGCGTGCCACCCGTGGGCGTCCACCTGCCAGAACAGCCGGTAGCTGCCGAAGCGGTAGACCGCCCTCCCATCCTCCATCAGTTGCACGTGCCAGGAGAACATCGCCGCGGCGATCCCGGCCGGCAGCAGCCACCACAACCAGGTGACCGGCCGGTCCCGGCGGGCGGCGCCACCGGCGGTCACCAGGGCGATCACCATCAGCGGCACCACCCAGACCCAGTGGTGTCCCCACGAGAACGGGGAGACGGCGCAGGCGGTCATGCCGGTCAGGGTCACCGCGAGCAGCGTCGCTCCGGCCCGGTGCGCCCGCCACACGGTGTACAGCCCCAGCACTGCGAGCACCACCCCCACCGGCAGCCACAACCAGTCGGGGGCCTGCCACACCCCGAGGGTGCCCAGCCGAACGAAGAAGCCGTGGAATGACTGGTTCGCGATCGCGTCGAGGGGCCCGATCCGGGAGGTGTCGTTCAACGTGCCGGTCCAGAACCGCCAGGCTTCGTCCCGCAGCACCGCGAGCCCGATCAGCACGGTCGCCGCGAAGGTCGCCAGCACGACCACGGCGGCGCGCCATTGCCGGGTGACGGCCAGGTAGCAGAGGAAGAACAGCGGGGTCAGCTTGATTCCGGCCGCCACGCCGACGCCGATCCCCCGCCAGCGCCCCAGCGGCAGGGTGAGGCAGCCGACCACCAGCACCGCCAGGACCAGATTGATCTGGCCGTTCCAGATGGTGGTGCGCACCGGTTCGAGCACAGAGACGGCGATCGTGAGTGCTGCCGTGGTGCCCCAGAAGCGGGCGTCGTCGCGACGCAGGCCGAGCGCGCGCAGGCTCAGAAACACCAGAAGCGCCAGGCAGAGCACATTGACGCCCTCCATCACCCGCATCGCTTCCCAACGGCCGAGCAGTCCGAGCGGCAGCATCACCAAGGCCCCGAACGGGGCGTAGGTGAAGCGCCACACCTTGAACACCGGTTCGTCGTACAGCGGCCGTCCGTCCAAGACCGCCTGCGCGGCGCCCCGGTAGACCTTGGTGTCGATACCGTTGGTGAACAGTCCGTAGCCGTGCTCGTAGATCGGCATCACCAGCAGATGCCAGGCGATCGCGCCAGCGGCGAGGGCGCACGAGACGACTACCACCGACCTCGCTACGGTGCGCAGCGGTCGCTCGGGCAGATCCTCGTCAGGCACGGCCTGAGATTACGCCGGTCGGCGGCGGACCGTCCCGGGACGCGCCGCTGAACGCTGCCGGTGGTCAGTGCCCGCGGATGGGCCCGGACCACCAACTGTGCTCCACCCCCGCCCAGGACGCGGCGGTCCCCATCATCCCGGACAGCCACAGCACGCCGACCGCCAGAACGACCAGCGCACTGATCATGCTCACGCGCTCTGCCGTCGAACGCCGGGCGAACCAGTGCCGGACCATGTCGTAGCCGCGGTGGACCCAGTGCGTCAGCTTCTTGGCCCAGACGAACTCTGTGGACATCAGCCCGAGGCCGAGGAAGATCAGGATCCAGCCGAAGCCGGGAGTCGGCAGCGGCACCATCACCGCGCCGCACAGGATCATCAGGGTGCCCACGGCGCCGACACCTGCCCGGTAGGCGCGATTCCAGTGCGGGTTCTGCCGGACTTTGAAGCGCTCCTGACGCAGCCGGATCTTGACGCGCAGCCAGCGCTGATGTCGCCGTGTAGCGGTCAACTCAGGTCCCCTTCTGCTGCGGCCGCGGCCGCACCGGCCGTCCCCCCGGAAGGCCATTCTGCCCGAAATGTCGCGGACCGTGTCCGACGTCGCGGACATCGGACGTCCCGGGGACGCCGCGTACCGGTGATCTCGCTTTCTGACACGTGATAGATAGCAGTGGTAGACACTTAGGAGCACGGTCGCTTGGGACACCCGCCCACACGGTGGCCACCGCAAGGTTCAGGAGCATCGCCCATGTCGCAGCGTCCACGTCGCCGGCTCGTTCGTCGCTCCAACGGCGGACAGTACGTCGAAGCCATGGTGGTGATCGCGGTGATCACCATCCTGGTCACGCGGGCATACCTCGCCGCCACCGGCTATCCGCAGATCGGCGGGGGCGACCTGCACATCGCCCACGCACTGTGGGGCGGCGCGGGGATGGTGATCGCACTGGTCGCGGTGCTGTCGCTGCTGGGCCGCGGTCCCCGGCACTTCGCCGTGCTGATCGGCGGCATCGGCTTCGGCCTCTTCCTCGACGAGGTGGGCAAGTTCGTCACCAAGACCAACGACTACTTCTTCGCCCCGTCGGTGTCGATCATGTACGTCGTGCTCGTGGTGATCCTCCTGGTCAATCATGAGATTCTGGACCGCCTCGGCTTGTCGCCCGCCGCCTCGCTGGGCAGCGCCGCGGCGATCGCCCAGGAGGGACTGATGTCCGGCCTCACCCCCGCCGAGTACCGGCGCGCCAAGCGCCTGCTCGCGACGGCCGGGGACGGCGGCGCCGACGCCCGCTCCATCGCCGCCACCGTCACCATGCTCGATGCCTGCCCGCAGTCGGCGCCTAGCCGCGCCGAGCGGGTGTCGGCCTGGTTCCGCGCTCACCCCGTCGCCGACCTCGGCGGCGCCCGCATGACCCTAGTGGCCGCAGGGCTGCTCGCCCTGTTCTCCTGGGCCGGCGTGGTCAGCGCCGTCGTGACGATCACCGAGGACGTCAGCGGCGGGCTCGGCCCGGGAATCGTCACGGTCGGCCAGTTCCTCGGCTCCGCACTCGCCGCGGCGCTGTGCTCTATCTGCCTGCCGCTGTTGCGCCGCGGCACCATCGGCCCGGTGCGGCTGCTCCGGCTGGCCGCGCTGATCACGATCCTGCTGACCGAGGTATTCAACTTCGTGGCCCAGGAGTTCGGCGCCCTGATCAACGTCGCCGTGGGACTGCTGGCTCTCGCGGTGTTCACCTATCGCATGCAGCGGCTGCGCCAGGCCGCCGCCGACGAGGCCGCGGCAGCCGCCTGAGCGTCGGGTCAAGCAGCCTCGGAGGCCACCTCGGAGGCGGCGCCGATGGTGACCTCGTCGCCGGACATCGTGCGCATGAAGGTCGTCATCTCTCGTTCGCCGCGCCGGGCCGCGTGCTCGAGGCCGCCGGGTCTCAGCATGGCGACGGACCGGAAGAGGTGCACGGGGATTCGCAGCAGCGGATACCAGGGGGCCACAAAGGGATTCAGCCCCAGATTGCGCATGGCTCGGGGCCCCAGGAACGCGGCGGTGATGGACAGGTGCTGGCTTCGGGCGAGTCGGCGACGAAGCCGAGGCGCCCTGTCGTAGTGCCACTCACCGGGGTCCTCGGCCATCGGCCGGGCGAGCAGCTTCGACGTCTCGTCCGGCACGGCGAGTACGGCCGACGTGTGAATGAGGGCGCGCACCGCGTCCCGGAAGCTGAGTGGAAGCACGTCTTCCTGTACCCCGATCAGCCAGCCGACGTATCGCGTCAGGTGGGCGATCGCCTCGTAGTCGCGCGGCCGGACGATCATCCCCATTCCGATTCCGGCGACCGTGGGGGCGACGAGTGCGCCGACCAGGGTGGCGGCCATGTCGGTCTGGTTGATCGGCACTCCCCATTTGCGGTCGTCCCAGTCAGGCATGGCCCCGACGTGCCGGCGGACCATCGAGTGGATGAATCTGACGTGGAGGGTGGACCGGTAGCCTCTACCGGCCGGGTGCAGTTCACCCGGCGCGATCACGTCGAGTGCCCACTGGGCTGTTTCGGCGAAGCGCTGATTGGATCCCTTCTCGAGAGCACCGGTGCGCAGCAGCGTCTGGTTGAAACCGGAGTACTGGTAGCCGCCCATCAGGGCGACGTCGCGGGAGATGGAGAACCCGTCGGCTCCGCCGGCCCGCAACACCGTCGCCGCGAGAGTCAGCTTCTGCTCGTCGACCCACTGGGGCACGGGCTCGTACTTTTCGAAGAAGGAGCGCAGCGGTTCGGGGGCGTCGGCGACAGCGTCGATTCCCTCGTCGACGGCCTGTTGGAACAGCCGCTTTCGTTCCTTCCCTCCCCCGTCGAACATCCAGTCGACGAGTGCATCCATGTCCTGATCGCCTGCGTAGAGCAGGTGCCCGAGTCTGTCGAACTCGGTCTTGGTGGGCACTGCGGCCACACCGAGCATGCGACCGATCACGCGCATGCCTGCGGCCACGGGGACCGGTTCGTCCGGAAAGCGACTCGGCAGCGGACGGACGTCGGTCGGCGGGGTCTGGAGCATGAGGGATCCTTCCCTAGCGGTTCGCGCTCGTTTGGAACACGACTGTGTTCCAAACGGTAACGAGATGACTAAAGTGTTGTCAATGGGACGCGAGGCGGTGATCCGCGACTACGGCGGAGTGAGCGCACAGGAGCGGCGAGACATGCGGCGCCGCAGGCTGATCGATGCCGGCCGCACTCTGTGGGGGAACGAAGGGCTCAACGCGGTGAGCGTTCGCGGCGTCTGCACCGCAGCCGGGCTGACACACCGCTACTTCTACGAGCACTTCTCCGGGCGGGAGGAGCTCCTCGTTGCGGTCGCCGGTCAGGTGCGCGAGGAACTCGTGCAGATGATGCTCGACCAGAGCACGGCGACCGGAGGGTCGGTGGACCAGCGCTTCCGCGCCGCCCTGACCATGTACCTGCACGCCTTCTGCGAGGACCCTCAGTTCCATCGCATCATGACCACGGACAAGACCGGTATCGCCGGGCTCGAGACCTGGGAGCACGAGACCCTCGACCTCATCGCCGATTCGATGGTGAAGTTCGGCGCCGAAGTCCCGGGCGTCGAGATACCAGGCGATTCCGAATCTCGACGTCGGGCCCGATTCGTCGTGGGTGGCGTCAACCGGCTGATCGCCGGGTGGCTCGTGGAGCAGGACACGACTGCAGCCGAACTCGCGCAGGCATGCACTGACTACTGCATGGCGCTGGTTCGCGTACCCGCTCCCCCAGAGCGGTGAGAATCCGGCGGATCAATCCAGCAGCGCGCAAGCAGCCGCTTCGAAGACCGTGGTCAAATGCTGGAAGAGATCCGGCTCGGCGTCGTTGATCTGGGTATTGACCAGCACGACGGCAGATCTCGTTCCGTCCTCGGACGCCGCGATGAAGGTCGTATATCCGGGGAAGTTGCCGGTGTGGCCGTAGACCACCCCGCACTCGGTGGTGTACCGGTAGACCGCGAGACCGGCTTCGTTCTCACCGGGTCCCGGCGGTCCGCCGGCCCCGGGCACAAAGGTGAACTGCGCCTCGTGCTGCGCCGGGCCGATCAGTTCACCGGAGACATAGGCCCGGACGAAGGTGTTGAGGTCTGCGGCAGTCGAGAGCATCCCGCCCGATGCCCAGGCGCCCGTCGGACTGATCAGCTCGCTGACGTTCTCCGTGTCGCCGGACTCGCTGCGGTCGTAGCCGTTGACGTGCGGGGTGGGCAGGTCCGTCGTCGACGGCAGCGACGTGGCGGCGAGTCCGAGGGGCTCGTAGATGCGGTTCCGGAGAGCTGTCGCATAGGGCTCGCCGCCCGCCTGTTCGACGATGAGCCCGATGACGATGTTGTCGGTGTCGGAGTATCGGTATTCGCTGCCGGGCGCGAACTCCAGCGGCTGATCGGCGACGAACTCGATGAGTTGTCGTGGCTCCCAAGACCGGCCCGGATCCGACGTCAGCGCTTCCAGGAACTCGGGCGTGCGGATGTAGTCAGGTATGCCGGCGGTGTGCTGGAGCAATTGCGCGACGGTCACCGACCACCACGCTTCGGGCATCCCCGTCACCGATGCGCCGATGGTGGAATCGAGTTCGAGTCTGCCGTCATCGATCAGGTCCAGGGCTGCGGCGCCGGCGAAGGCCTTGGAGACACTGGCGATCCGGGTGACGTCGTCAACGGCGATCGGAACGCCGGTGTCGGTGTCGCCGGTACCGGCGGTGTAGGTTTCCGCCCCCGCTCCGCGGTCGACCAGCGCGAGCACGCCCGGTGGCCCGTCGGACGCACCGACCAGGCCGTCGACCGCGGTTTGCAAAGCGCCGGCGGCAGGTGACGGATCCGGATCGGTGTCGGGCGAGGAACACGCGACGATTCCGAGGCCGATGATCACGGCCCCGAGGACTGCGGTGACTCTCAGGGCTGACCTGCGGAGTTTCACAAAGTGCACTTTACGCCCGATCGGGGTGACCGGCTGTCACAAGACGCATATCCGAACGACGTCCCGCGGCGGTCACGCGTCGTCGAAGGTGATCCGCACCGAGACCGGATCGCTTTGCAGGGTCCGGAAGACCACGGCGGTGACTCCGCCCAGTGCGGGATGTGGGGCGAACGTTCGGGTGCGCGCCTCGACGTCGTCGTCGCGCATGATCTCGGCGACACCGGTACGCCAACGGTCGCCGTGCCGGATGCGGATACGAGGGTCGGCCTCGATGTTCAGAGTCCATCCGGCTCGCGCGCCGTGCTGACTGATGAGCCACGCGCCGGTGTCGTCGAACGACGCGGCCACCGGAATCGTCCGGGTCCGACCGGACTTGCGGCCGGTGGTCTCGAGCTGCGTCGCCAGCGTCGACACGAGTCCCATCCGGCTCGCGAAGGCGACGGTCGGATTGGCGACGTGCCTGCCGATCGCCCGTTCCATCCGGAACTTCCGCAATGCCTTGCTGTCCGGGCCCGACCCGGCCTCGCCGCCGGAAGTCGCACCCCGTCGGCTCCGAAACGCATCTATGCCGTTGCGCCGGGTCGCACTGACCGCCGTACGCCACACCGGGCGCGACTCGTCCGGCTCCAGACCGGCGCCCATCCGGTGCAGTTGGTCGGTGTGCCATTGCAGATCGAGAGCGCCTTCGAGCGTCTTGATCGTCGGAACGGACGCCCGGACCCGGGCCGGGATCGGCAAACCGATGGACTGCGACGGCAGTACCGTCGCGCCGTCGTCGGCCAGTAGCCTGCCTGCATTCGGGGCGACGATCGCCGGTCGTCCGAGGCCCACCATGTCGCAATGGCCCTCGGCGACGGCATCGGCCATCGCCGTTGCAGTCCGAAAGCCGCCCGTCACCGCGAGCGGGATGTCCGCCGCGATCGCGCGGACGGTCTCGGCGTACGCCAAGAAGTACGCCTCGCGCGCCCGGGTGCTCGACGAGACCACCGGCCGGCCCATCATCGCAGGCGATTCGTAGCTGCCGCCGCTGATCTCGACGAGGTCGACCTCTTCGGCCGACACCATCGCGACGACGGCACGTGAATCGTCCTCGGAGAATCCGCCGCGCTGAAAGTCCGCCGAGTTCAGTTTGAGGCCCAGGCCGAATCCGGGTCGCACCGCAGCCCGGATGGCGCGGATGATCTCCAGCAGGAATCGTGCGCGGTTCTCGATGCCGCCGCCCCACTCGTCGGTGCGCTGATTGCTCAGCGGCGACAAGAACTGCGACACCAGGTAACCGTGTGCGCCATGGATCTGAACGCCGTCGAAACCGGCCGTCTCGGCCACGTTCGCAGCCGTCGCGAACCGTTGCACGATCTCCCCGATCTCGTCGCCGGTGAGTTCTCGCGGTGCGGGTACGCCGGGGATCGATACCCCGATCGCTGACGGCGCCACGGTCGCTCCCGAACCGAGGATCGGATTCGCTTGGCGGCCAGGATGATTCAGCTGCAACCAGACTTTCGCCCCGCCGTCCTGCGTCGTCTTCGCCCACCGGCTGAGACCATCGAGGTGACGCTCGTCCTCGACGACCACATTGCCGGGTTCGCCGAGGTGGCGGCCGTCGACCATCACGTTGCCGGTGATGATCAGCCCGTAGCCACCGTCGGCCCACCGCGAGTACAACCGCGGCAGCCGATCGTCCGGTCCACCGGCGTCATCGGCGAGCCCTTCGCTGAGGGCGGCCTTCATGAGGCGATTTGGCAGGACCTGCCCGGACGGCAGTGTCAGTGGTGTGGCCAGCGTCGGGTTGGTGCGCTCCGGCATGGTGTTCCTCCTGTTGCCGACCGGCCGAACTACACCGACCGGTCTCATCACGAACGACGCTACATATACCGATCGGTCTACCGCAAGTGTTCCCGACGTAAGGTAGAACTATCGGTATATCCAGATCCATGAGCGGAGCTCGTCGGCCCGGAGGACAAGGCCGTTGCCCCTGATCGACGCGGTCCGCGGCGAGCAGAGCATGAAGAGAGGGGCGAGCGATGTCACTCCGGGTTCGAGATCGACTGTTGATCGCCACCAGTGAACTCATGCGCCGACACGGCGTGGCCGGCACTGCCGTATCCGAGATCCTGACGCGCAGCGGCGTTTCGCGGCGCTCGATCTACCTCAATTTCCCGGGCGGGAAGCTGGAACTCGTCGATGAGGCGACACGCGCTTCCGGCGAGGAGCTCACGAAAGCACTGGACGCCGTCCTCGCGACGGAGGACCCCCTGACGGAATTCACACAGATGTGGTCGGCCCTGCTGACGGAGACGGACTTCGATGCCGGCTGCCCGATCGTCGCTGCCGCGCTGGCACGATCGGAAGCACCGCAGGCCGCCGACCAGGCCGGGAACATCTTCGCCAGCTGGCGCGATCGAATCGCGCACCTCCTTGTCGACCGAGGCATCGAGCCCGCTATCGCCGAGTCGCTGGCGGTGACGATCCTGTCCGCTATCGAAGGCGCGGTGGTGATCGCACAAGCTCAGCGGTCGACACAGCCGGTGGACGAGGTCGGCGTGCGACTGGCGGAGCTGGTCAGACTCCACATGCGCGAATGAGGCCCCCTCCACCGGAGCGGAAAGGGCCTCAAACTTGCTCTGTCTTGTGGTCCCGGCTGGGATCGAACCAGCGACCTTCCCGGTGTGAACGGGACGCTCTTCCACTGAGCCACGGGACCGTATCGGCGTGCTGCGCATTGCGCTTCACACGAGGGAGAAGATTACACACCCGCCAACGCGGAGCCAAATCGTCCCTCGACCCAGGACCCGTCTGCCTATCGCGGCGCTTCCAGCGCCCCGATCGGCGCTTACCCAGCAGAAACACACTGGTGTGAGTCTCTGACCAGTCGGTTTGTGCAACCACCGGCCGGGTGATTAATGTTCTATTCCGTTGGTGAGCGGTAGTCCACAAGACGGAAGTTCACCAGCGTGCGGATGTGGCGCAGCTGGTAGCGCATCACCTTGCCAAGGTGAGGGTCGCGGGTTCGAATCCCGTCATCCGCTCTGAGCGAGTGTGGCTCGCCGTGCGAGTTCCTCGACTGTGGTGGCGTGGCCGAGTGGTGAGGCAACGGCCTGCAAAGCCGTGCACACGGGTTCGATTCCCGTCGCCACCTCCACACCTCTCGCGTCCCCGACCCGGCGCCCGTCCGGCGATCAATTTCATAGTCCCGCGCGATTAGCTCAGTGGGAGAGCGCTTCCCTGACACGGAAGAGGTCACAAGTTCAATCCTTGTATCGCGCACCGAATCGAAGGCCCGGGTCTACCCCGGGCCTTCGTCGTCCGCGGCCCGAGGAACGCACGACAGAGACCGTGCGACAGGGGCATACCAACTGGTCACAGGAACACCCTGCCCGTCACTGCGACCCGGTTTGCAAATGCCGCAGCCGGGCCGCTAATGTTTGGTGTCGCCGGTGAGCAACAGACGTCCACAGGACGCGCTCACCGACATGCGGATGTGGCGCAGCTGGTAGCGCATCACCTTGCCAAGGTGAGGGTCGCGGGTTCGAATCCCGTCATCCGCTCGGAGCGAGTTCTTCTCGCAGAGTTCTACCGCGAGTCTCCTTGTGGTGGCGTGGCCGAGTGGTGAGGCAACGGCCTGCAAAGCCGTGCACACGGGTTCGATTCCCGTCGCCACCTCCACGAGTGAACGACAACTCCATAGTCCCGCGCGATTAGCTCAGTGGGAGAGCGCTTCCCTGACACGGAAGAGGTCACAAGTTCAATCCTTGTATCGCGCACCGAATCGAAGGCCCGGGAGTATCCCGGGCCTTCGTCGTTCGCCATCTCCTCTCGACCCGGCGACGTGTCCCTTAGGTCACCCTAAGTTACGCTCGGCGCGTGTCCCCCTGGTTCACCCACTTCCTCCTCTACGGGTTCGTCCCCCTCGTGATCCCGACCGCCCTGCTCCTGGTCGCGCTGCGCTGGGGCCGTTCCGCCTTCGCCGAGGACTACCCACCCGACATTCGGGCAGCCTTGCCCGAGTTCGGCCGGGGCGACGTCCTTCGCGGGCGCGTGCTGGGGCCGGCGTTCCTGATCTCACTGCTCGGCGTGGCCGGCTACGCGAGCTGGTCGTGGATCCACGTCGATCCCGCCCGCGGATTCTGGTCCGCCTACCTGATGGCGGCGGCCGTCATCGTCGCGTTCAGCGCCATCGACCTCCTGGTGGGTCGACTGGCTCGTCATCTGCCGTCTGCGACCGGCGTGGGTGGTGATCCCCGGGACGCAGGACTGCGCCGGCTGGGGCGACTACGGCTTCCATCTCCGCGCCCAACTGAGCCCCAAGGGCCTGGCCGCGCTGCTGCTTCTCCCGGCGGCGATCGCGGGCGTGGCCACCGTCATCGGCTGACCGACTGTGCGGTGATTCTCGCGACATCCATTCCCGGCAGTGAGTGCACATATGTACACTCACCGCATGACGATGACGGCGGATACGCGCAGGCAGGAAGTGCGGGCCCTCTCCGAACTGGGCCTCACCGAGTTGGCCAAAGCCTCGGCAGGTGTACACGAGACGCATCGCGCCGTGTCCGACCGCGTCTTCGCGGTGGTGCGCCGCGGTCTCGGCACCTCGGTCGTCCCGGTGAAGGCGATGCACGACGGCGTCACCGACACCGTGTACCGCGTGATCACCGGCTCCACCACGACCGCAGGCAAGGTCAGCGGCCGCGTCGCCGATCTGCCGCTGGCGTCCCCGGTGTCGTCGACGACGGTCGGCGCCGGAATCATCGGCGTGGTCAACGGCTTGATCGGCGACGAACTCGACGGCAAACAGTCACCGCTGACTCAGGAGAACATCTCCATCCGGGTGGCCGGCCGGCCGGTGACCCCGGACTCCGCCGGTCTGGCCGCAGCCTTCCCGCGCGCGACGCGGCGGATCGCCGTCTACGTACATGGCCTGGTGGAGACCGAACACGCCTGGCGCGTCGGTCAGCGGACCAGCGCCCCCTACGAGCATCGCCTGTGGGCCAACGGCGTCACCAACGTCTTCCTGCGCTACAACACGGGCCGCCGGATCTCCACCAACGGCCACGACATCGCCGAACTGCTCGACGACCTGGTGCGCTTCTGGCCCACGGACGTCGACGAGGTGATCCTGATCGGCCACTCGATGGGCGGCCTGGTGCTGCGCAGCGCCTCGCATCACGGTCACGAGTCGGGCCACGTGTGGACCCGGAAAGTCACCACCACCATCTGCCTGGGCGTCCCGCATCTCGGTGCGCCGCTGGAGAATCTGGCGCACCACGCGAGCGCGTGGCTGACCGCGCGGCCGGAGACCAGCGCTTTCGGGCGGCTGCTACGGCGCCGGTCCGGCGGTATCCGCGATCTGCGGATCGGCTCCCTGGTGGATGAGGACTGGGCCGACCGTGACCCGGACGAGCTGGCCGCGGCGATCGCCGCCGAGATCCCGCTGCTGCCGGGCGCCGAGCACTACTTCGTCTCGGCGACCGTGACACGCGATCCGAATCATCCGCTCAGTCGCGTGATCGGTGACGGCCTCGTCCTGCACCAGAGCGCGGGAGGCAAAAACTCCACCCGGCACATCGGCTACAACCCCGACAACGGCTTCCACGTCGGCCGCAGCCACCACTTCAGCCTCCTGAACGACCCGCAGATCGGCACGCGCCTCGTCGACTGGATCGGCTGAGCTCCTTCGTCGATCGGGACTCCTTCGCCGATCGAGCGAAGTCGAGATCACCAGCGCACCAAAGCGTTTCGACTCGCGCTCGCCTAACGGCTCGCCCGGCTCAACGAGCGGTCTGTTGTCCGGCGGGTCAGCGTGCGACATCGAGGTAGCGGAGCACCGCCAGCACCCGGCGGTGGTCGTCGTCGGACACCGGCAGGCCGAGCTTGGCGAAGATCGATGTGACGTGTTTCTCGACCGCACCGACGCCGATCACCAGCTGCTCGGCGATGGCCCGATTGGTGCGCCCCTGTGTCATCACATCGAGCACCTCGCGTTCGCGAGGTGTCAGCGTGGACAGCGGGTCGGTGCGGGCGGTGAGCATCGCGGCTACCACCTGCGGATCGAGCACGGTCCCACCGATGTGCACCCGCTCGATCGCCTCCCGCAACTCGTCCAGGGAGGCGACGCGGTCCTTCAGCAGGTAGCCGACGCCCCCGGTCCCCCCGCTCAGCAGCTCGGCGGCGTAGAGCGTCTCCACGTACTGGCTCAGCACCAGCACGCCGATCTCCGGAGAGCGCGCCCGCAGGGCTCTCGCGGCCCGCAGGCCCTCGTCCCGAAAGTCCGGCGGCAGACGCACGTCCAGCACCACCACGTCCGGACGTGCCCGGGCCACCTGCTCCTCCAGGCCCACGGCATCGCCGAGGGCGCCGACGGTGAGGTAGCCGGCCTCGTCCAGCAATCGCGTCAGGCCTTCGCGCAGAAGGACGGAGTCCTCGACGATCAGGACGCGCAGCGGTTCGGTCACCGACTCAGCGTAGGCTCCGGCAGTTCGACGGTGACCAGGACGCTGGTGGGGCCGCCGTCCGGACTTTCGATCGCGAGCACGCCGCGCAGCCCGTGGATCCGGTCGGCCAGACCGGCCAGACCGTGTCCCCCGGTCAGGCGGGCGCCGCCGCGGCCGTCGTCGCTCACCTCGACCAGCAGACGATGCTGCTCCGGGCGCACCACGCGCAGCCGCGCCGAGGCGGCTCCCGAGTGCTTCACGACGTTGGTGAGCAACTCCGCGACCACGAAGTACAGGGCGCGGGACACCTCCGACCCCACCGCGTCGTCCAATCCGGGCTCGAGGTCCACCGTGACCGGCACGCTGCAGCCAGCGGCCAGGGCCTCCAGGGCGGCGGTCAACCCGCGATCGGTCAGCAACGGCGGCGCCACTCCCGACGACAGCGCACGCAACTCGTCCAGCGCGGCCTGCGCCTGCGCGCGTGCCTCCGTGGCCAGTTCACCGGCCCCGTCCCGGTCGTCGGCGGCGACGCGCCTCTCCAGCGCGGCCAGATCCATCTGGAGACGCACCAGGCGCTGCTGCGGACCGTCGTGCAGGTCGCGCTCCAGACGATGTAGAGACCGATCCTCCGCTCTGATCGCCGCCTCGCGGGCCAGGCCTTCCTCCCGCAGCTGTACGACCAGATCGTCGGACGTCCAGCGCCCCAGCATCATCCGGGCAGGCCAGTAGTGGAGGTGAGCGCACCCGGCCGCCACCCACGGCAGGGTGAGCAGGCACACCAGCCCCAGCGCGACACCGATCAGCGACTCGACCCAAGCGATCTGCGTCGGTTCCAGATCCACGGGAATCCCGCCGAACAGCTGAACCGGGCCGCCCCACAGTTCGCCGTCGGGCTGGTTGGCCTCGTCCAGCCGGATCAGCGGCCCCCGCCAGGCGAAGTAGGTCAGCCCGCCGGCACCGAGGGCGAGCCAGCACGTCATCGCGACGAAGGTGAACAGCGCGATCACCGGCTCCACCACGAGCTGGTGGACCAGCGCCGACCAGTAGCGGGGGCTGCCCAGCGGCGCCAGGAACCGCCGCACCCCCGAATCGAGCGGGCCGCGAACCGAGCGGTCCCACTCCGGCTCCGGAATCGGCGGCAGTCCGGTCAATCGAAGGAGCCCGGTGTCGGCCATCGCGAAACCCCGCGCGACCCACATCGTGGCGACCAGCACGGCCAGACCGACCACGATCACCAGCAGGCCGACGCCGGCCGCCAGTCCCGTCAGGAGAACCGAGAACGCCGTCACCGCCAGCACCGATACGGCGAACACGTACAGCACGGTTCCCGGCGTACGGCGCCACAGGGCGCGATATCCACGGGTCAGCGTCGGCGGTCCGACAGTCACTTCGCGTGTAGTCACCCCTTCAGGGTCCCGCACCGCGGCGCGTCGGTGAATCCGGTCACCTGCCGGATCCAGCCGGGGGTTGACCCCACCCGGTACGGCACGATGAAACCATGCCCGACGACATGTCCCTCGTCATCGAGACCGTCACCGATCCCGCGCTCGCACCCGCCGTTGCCGACGTGGCCGCGGAGACGTTCCCACTTGCCTGTCCCCCGCATTCGTCCCCCGAGGACATCGCCGCCCACATCTCGGCCGTGCTGTCGTCGCAGAACTTCGCCGAATGGATCGGCGACGACGTGCACGAGGTGATCGTCGCCCGGCTGAGCGGGCGGGTGATCGGCTACGCCCTGCTGGTGCACGCGCCGCCCGCCGACGCCGATGTGGCCGCCGTGGTCGTCGGCGACGCCGTCACCGAGATCTCCAAGATGTACGTGCTCCCCGATCACCACGGCACGGTGCACGACGAGCGGCCCGCGCACCGTCTGATGGCGGCCGCCCTGGCCGCCGCGCACGACCGCGGCTCACAGACCGTGTGGCTCGGCGTCAACCAGCTCAACGAGCGCGCCCAGAAGTACTACCGCAAGATGGGCTTTCGGCACGCGGGCATCAAGACCTTCACCATGAACGGCGCCGTCGAGCACGACTATGTGATGGCGCAAGAACTGTGACCGCGAAACCGGGACCTTAGAATCTCCCAATCCATGCGCTCAGGCGCATAGGGTTCAGGGCATGACGAACAAAGAATGTAGCAATCCCAAGTGCAACTGCGATCCCTGTGAGTGCGGCCCGAACTGCTCCTGCGCCTCCGGGTGCAACTGCTGCGGGAAGTAGTCTCAGGCGGCGGTTTCGGCGAAGCGGGACAGCGCCAGCAGGCGGGAGGTGGCGCGCAGGTACTTCTTGCGATAGCCGCCGGCCACCATCTCCGGGGTGAACAGCTCGTCCAGCTTCACGCCCGAGGTCACCACCGGGATGTCCGCGTCGTACAGCCGGTCGATGAGCGCCACGAGGCGCAGGGCGACGGCCTGGTCGGCAGCCGGGTGGACGTCGCTCACGCACACCAGCGAGACGCCGTCGACCAGTGACTTGTACTTGGACGGGTGCAGCGTGGCCAGGTGCGCGGTGAGCTCGTCGAAGCTGTCGAGGGTGGCGTTCTGAGTGTTCTCGGCCTGCTCGAGCAGTGCGGCATCGCTGGACGGCTCGGGGGCCGGCGGCAGATCGCGGTGCCGGTAGTCGGGGCCGTCGACCCGGATGCTCTCGAAGATGCCGGCCAGCTTCTGGATCTCGCGGAGGAAGTCCGCGGCGGCGAACCGGCCTTCCCCGAGCTGACCGGGCAGGGTGTTCGAGGTCGCCACGATCGAGACTCCCCGGGCGCTGAGTTCGCTGAGCAGCCGGGAGACCACCATCGTGTCGCCGGGATCGTCCAGCTCGAACTCGTCGATACACAGCACGCTGTGCCCGGACAGCCGCTCGAGCGCGTCGGCGTAGCCGAGAGCTCCCACCAGGTTGGTCACCTCACCGAAGGTGGCGAAGGCCTTGGGCTCGGGCATGGAGTGGTAGATCGACGCCAGCAGGTGCGTCTTGCCGACGCCGAAGCCGCCGTCCAGGTACAGACCGATGCCTTGCGGGGGTGCCGACTTGCGGAAGAAGCCGCGCTTGCCGCCGCGCACCTTCGAGGCGCGGGCGACGAAGTCCCGGGCCGCCGCGACGGCGGCGGCCTGGCTCGGCTCGTTCGGGTCCGGGATGTACGAGTCGAAACTGACCTCGTCGAACATCGGGGGAGGGACCATTTCGCCGATCAGCGCGTCCCCCGGGATCACCGGGTTCTTGTCCGAGAGTCGTGCCACCATGCGGGAAGCGTAACCACTCGGGTAGGAGTGGAAGCATGCACCTTCTGCAGAAAGCGACTGACGTCACAGCTGGTCCGGCCTCCACGAGTGGCCACGACGTCGCCGCCTGGCTGCGGGAACAGTACGCCTATCCGCCCGACCGCACCGACGGACTGCCCCACGTGCGCGCCAACATGGTGACCACGATCGACGGCGCCGCCACCGCCGACGGCCGCTCCGGCGGCCTGGGCTCGCCCGGGGATCGCATGCTGTTCCAGCTCCTCCGCGAGATCTCCGACACCGTTCTGATCGGTGCCAGCACCGCATTGAAGGAGGACTACGGTCTGCCCGAGCCCGCGGCGGACGGCACCCGGCCTGCCCTTGTCCTGGCCTCCCGCTCGCTCAGCATCCCCGACGACTACGCCCCCGCCTTCGACAGCCGAACGCTGATCGCCACCTGCGCGCAGGCGCCCACACCGCAGCGGGCCCGGCTCACCGAGCTCGGCGCCACCCTGATCGACTGCGGGGCCGACACCGTGGAACCGGCCCGGCTGGTCGCCGCACTCGGCGATCGCGGCCGACGCCGCGTGATCTGCGAGGGCGGCCCCCGGCTGCTGGCCGAGTTCGTCGCCGCCGGCGCCCTCGATCAACTCGCGGTGACCCTCGGGCCGAGCCTCGCCGGCGGCAACGGCCCGCGGATCGCGCACGGGGCCTCCCCCGGGGACGGACTGGCGCCGGCGCGCCTGCATCACCTGATCGGGGACGACGAGGGCTTCCTCTACTTCCTGTGGGACACCGGCGCCGCCGCCGGGCGCGCCGCCGACGACTAGGCTCGCGGTCATGTCCCTGCGCTCCTCGCGATCCCGCATGCTCGCGATTCTGGTCGCCGCCGCGGTGCTGGCGACCGGCTGCACCGCCGGTCCGGAACCGGGCCCCAAGGTGGTGCACGGCGACGGCGGAGACGACGGCCCCCCGCAGGATGGGCTCCCCACCCTCGAGGCACCGCAGCGCGACCTCAACTATTCGGCATGCGGCCCCCGCCTCGCCGAGGCCTACGACACCGCGGCCCCGTCGGGTCTGCGGCTCGATTGCGCGTCGTTCGAAGTGCCGATCGACCCCGGCAACCCCGACAGCGATCCGCTGACCATCACCGCCGTCCGGGCAACGCTCGCCGACACCCCCGCCGACGCCGTGCCGCTGGTACTGACCACCGGCACTGACCTGCCGAGTTCCCGGCTGGCCATGACCTTCGGTTCCGATGCCATCGAACCGCTGCTGGCCAAGCACCCTATCGTCGCCGTCGACCGCCGTGGGATCGGCCGCTCAGCCGCCCTGGACTGTCTCACGCGGGAGCAGCGCGAGACCATCGCCGACGACGGCGCCGGACGTGGCCGCGACGTGGCCGCCCGCGCCGGAGCCCTGGCCGAGACCGCCCGCAAGGGCGCCGACATCTGCAACGACACCCTCTCCCCCGACCAGCTGAAGTTCGCCAACGCCGATGCGGCGGCCGATCTGGAACAGCTCCGGAACCGCTGGCAGGTGGACCGTCTCGGGCTCATCGGGGTGGGCAGCGGTTCGTCGGTGGCGCTGGCGTACCTGGCCGCACGCCCCGACAACGTGGGCCGGCTGATCCTCGACTCCCCGGTCGGCCTCAACGTGCAGGCCACACAGGCGGCGGCCGCCCGCGCAGCCGGAGTACAGAACTCCCTGGCCACCTTCGCCGACCGCTGTGCCAATGTCGGCTGTTCGCTGGGCGCCAACGGCACCGCCACCCTCAACCGGGTGATCCATGCCGGTGCCAGCGGTGCGCTTCCCGGACTGTCGGACACCACCATCTTGACCGCGATCACCACCGCGCTGGCCCTCGGCGACACCGATCCCGACGGCCTCAAGAAGCTCGCCGATGCGATCACCGACGCCGACCGCGGCCAGGTGGGCCCGATGAACGCCCTGGTCCGCACCGCCGAGGAGGTACGCGACGCCGACGGCCAGCAGGTCTCCCGGTGCAACGACCTGGTCGGCCGCCCCGGACTGGACGAGATCCCCGGCCTGGCGCAGACGTGGGGCAAAGACGCGCCGATGACCGCCAACACCGCGGCTCTCTCGCTGGCGCGCTGCGACGGATGGGGCGTGGCCGACCCGGCGCCGGGGCCGATGTCGTTCCCGGTGGCTCCCCTGGTGCTCCTGGGCCAGAACGACCCGATCAACGGCCTCAAGGCCGCCGAATCGCTGGCCCCACTCCTGGTGACGACGGGCGCCGACGCCACCACGGTCAGCTGGGACGGGCTGGGCTATTCGGTGCTCGGCCGCAGTGACTGTGCGGCGCTGCTGGTGGTGGACTATCTCGGTGACGAGAAGCTCACCGGCCCCGCCGAGCGGGCATGCCCCGCCTAGTCGCGCCGGTGGACTCCGGTCGAGCCGGTCGACTGTAGTAGGTTCGCTCAGGTGAGCGTGATGGATCGGTACCTGTATCCGCGTGTGGAGACCCCGCGCATCCTGACGATGATCCTGTGGCCGATCAGCATCATGATGATCTTCCACAAATCGGTGATCCTCGCGGTCAACGGCGCCCGGACCGACGACTTCACCACCGTCTACAACGCCTCGCTGAACTTCCTGAACCGGCAGCCGGTGTACGCCGAGAACTACACGACGGTGGACCCGCACTACCTGTATCCGCCGTCGGGCACACTGCTCATGGCGCCGCTGGCCTACCTCAATCCCGATCAGGCCCGCTGGACGTTCATCGCCGTCTCCGTCGCCGTGCTGGTGCTGTGCGCGTATCTGCTGACCCGCATGTTCGGTTACAGTGCCGCCTCCTGGGTGTTCCCGGCGGTGGTGCTGTTCTTCTTCAGCACCGAGACGGTGGCGAACACGCTGATCTTCACCAACTTCAACGCCTTCGTCCTGCTCGGCATGCTGGCCTTCCTGATGCTGATGCGCAGCCGCAACGACCTGTGGGCGGGGGTGTTCATCGGCCTGACTCTGGCGGTGAAGCCGGTACTCGCACCGCTGCTGCTGTTGCCCCTGCTCCAACTGCGCTGGAAGGTGTTCGTCACGGCAGTGGGGGTGCCGCTGCTGCTGAACATCGCCGCCTGGCCGCTGCTGGTGGATGCCCGCTCGTTCATCGACCGCACCGCGCCGTACCTGCTCGCGACCCGCGACTACTACAACAGCTCCATCTCCGGGAACGGCCTGTACTTCGGCGTCGCCGACTGGCTGGTGATCGTGCTGCGGATCGCTTTCGTCGCGATGGCGATCTTCTCGCTGTGGTTCCTGTATCGCTACTACAGCCGCACCGACGAACTGCTGTGGCTCACCACCTCGTCGGGCGTCCTGCTGACCACGCTGTTCCTGTGCAGTTCCCTGGGCCAGGGCTACTACTCGATGCTGCTGTTCCCAATGCTGATGACGGTATTCCTCGCCGGGTCGGTGATGCGGAACTGGCCGGCCTGGCTCGCGGTGTACGGGTGCATGGCCTTCGACAGCTTCGGCTCCCGGGAGTGGGAACCGTTCGGCCGGTACCTCGAGTACAACAAGGTGACCCTGGGCTGGTCGCTGCTGATGGTGGTGACCTTCTGCGTCCTGCTGTTCCGCTGGCTCGACCTGCGTGCCGCCGCCGACGAGGGCGCCGAGGACGGCAGCGACTCTCCCCGGCCGGTCGCCCCGGCCTCCGCCTGATCCGCGTCACCCGATCATGTTCGGCCTCAGCGTGAGCGACTGAGCCAGCGTGCCGAACGGGCCGTCGGCGTCGTGCAGCACCGAATTCGTCTGGCCGATGCCGCCGGCGCCGAAGGCGACGCGGGTGTCCAGCCCCAGCCAGGGCCCGGACGGCTGCCGGAACAGATGCGCGGTCAGGTCGACGTTCGGGTACATCCACACCTGCGGGTCCTGCCGCATCGAGACGCCGTTCGCGGTGTCGAAGAACTTGGCGATGGCGCCGAGCTCGGTGGACTGCTCCCCCGCGATCAGGTCCACGTCACTGGTGACCCAGACTTTGGCCCGGCCGGGCCGGGTGTCGCCGGACTGACGCGCCTCGAGGCCGGCGATCAGGCCGCCGCGCCATCGCTTGAGCCACGCGGTCTCGGTGAACTCCTCCGGCGGCGGCAACGCGTCGAACTCGTGCTCGGCCACCTGGGAGGTGTCCGACGCTTGCAACAGCCAGGCGCGGGCGCGGACGGTGGTGCGTCCGCCGATCACCGCCGTCGTCTCGAGCAGCTCGATGGTGCGGCCGGGCCGGATCACCTCGATGTCCAGGTCGATCCGGTCACGGGCGATCTGACCGAGCACCTCGAGGCTGAACCGGCTGAACACCAGCGTCGGCGCATGCTCGCGCCGCCAGCGTTCCAGATGGTCGATCACCAGCCCGGCCACCGGGGCCAGGTGCAGTTCGTCGTCTCGCCAGGCACCGCCGGCATGCTCGGTCGGCAGGAACGAATGATCGTCGATTCTGGTGAAATAGCTGCGCGCCGTCGTACCCACGATCACAAGCTAACCCAGCCCGGAAAGCTCCCCCTGACCGGCCCGCCGCACGCCGCCGACGATGCGCGCTACCGTGGAGAACATGACGCAGTCCAGTGACGATTTCCCCGCCGATCCCCAGGCGCTCACCGACGAGGACTGGCGGCAGCGCCTGAGTCCGGCAGAGTTCCGGGTGCTGCGACAGGCCGGTACCGAGGCGCCGTTCACCGGCGAATACACCGACTCCACCGAGACGGGAGTCTATCGCTGCCGGGCCTGCGGCGCGGAGCTGTTCCGCTCGGACACCAAGTTCGCCTCGCACTGCGGTTGGCCGTCATTCTTCACCCCGCTGGCCGGGGACGCGGTGATCGAGCGCCGGGACGAATCGCTGGGCATGGCCCGGACCGAGATCCTGTGCGCCAACTGCCACAGCCATCTGGGCCACGTCTTCGCCGGGGAGGGCTACGACACCCCCACCGATCTGCGCTACTGCATCAACTCGATCAGCCTGACGCTCGACTCCGAGTAGCCGGCCCTACGGGAGGCTGGCGATCAGCGCTGCAGGCTCCACCCGGGGGCCGGTGAAGAACGGGATCTCCACGCGCACGTGGTACCGCGCCTCGGTGGCGCGCAGGTCGCGCATCAGGTCGACGATGCGGTGCAGTTCCGGCGCCTCGAAGGCCAGCAGCCACTCGTAGTCGCCGAGCGCGAACGCCGGGACGGTGTTGGCGCGCACGTCCTTGTAGCCGCGGGCGGCCTTTCCGTGGTCGGCGAGCATCTTGCGCCGTTCCTCGTCGGGCAGCAGGTACCACTCGTACGACCGCACGAACGGGTACACGCAGATGTACGCGCCGGCCTCTTCACCCGCGAGGAAGGCGGGGATGTGGCTCTTGTTGAACTCCGCCGGACGATGCAGCGCAGCGCCGCTCCACGTGGGCTCACTGATCCGGCCCAGCACGGTGGTGCGCTGGAAGGAGTTGTAGGCGTGCTGGAGCTGTTCGATGGTCTCGGCGTGCCACCAGATCATGAAGTCCGCATCGGCCCGCATGCCGGCGATGTCGTAGAGGCCGCGGACCACCACGCCCTGCTCGGCCACCTCGTCGAGGAATCGGTTCAGGTCGGCGATCACCTCGTCCCGGTCCTCGGGCAGCTCCCCGGCCCGGACTTTGAAGACCGAGAACATCAGGTAGCGGACGGTGGCGTTGAGAGTTTCGTAGTCCAGGCGTGCCATGAGACCCATAGTGCCACTGCGGTCCGATCGATTCCCGGCCAGGTCAGGCGGACGGCCGTTCAGCGGGCGGCGGCGGTACCTCCGCCGCTCAGGTGGGCCGTCACCGCGTCGGCGGCCCGGCGGGCCGAGCCGATACACGCGGGCACCCCGACGCCGTTCACCGCGGCGCCGGCGACGGCCAGTCCCGGCGGCAGCTCCGCCAGCGCCTTGCGCACCGCGGCGAGATGCCCGGGGGCGTAGTGCGGCAACCCCTCCGGCCACCGCTGCACGACGGCACCGGTGATCTCCGGCGCCGGGAGCCCGGCGGCGGCGAAGAGACGGGCCAGGTCGCCGGCCGCCGTAGCGATCAGTTCGGTATCGGCGCCGGTGACCGGTTCGCCGAGTCGACCGAAGGACACTCGGAGCACCGGCGGGCCACCGGCGGCCAGGTGCGGCCACTTCTGCGTGGACAGGGTGACCGCTTTGATCCGCAGATCCGAATCGGTGGCCACCAAGATCCCCGAGTTGGCGGGCACCTGCACCCCGGGAGCCAGCTCGCACGCCACCACCGCGGACCCGGCCGGGCGGACCGCACCGAGGGTGGATGCGGCGCCTCCGGCGACATCCGCCAGCAGCGCACCCGCCCGGTGCGCCGGGACGGCGACGATCACGGCGTCGTAGTCCGCGCCGGTGCCGTCGGCGCCGGTCACGGCGTAGCCGCCGGCGCCGTGGCCGATGGCGACGGCCTCGGCGCCGGTCCGGATCGTCGCGCCCGAGGAAGCCGTCAGGGCTGCGACCAGGGCGCGGTATCCGCCGCGCAGCGCCCCGAAGACCGGTCCGGCCGCCGCGGTCGCGGCGGCACTCAGCGAAGTCACCGCGGCGGTGAGGGACGGCGCGCCGTCGTCGAGGGCGGCGGCCAGTGCGGGGATGGTCTCGGCCAGCCCCAGGTCGTCCGCGCGCGCCGAGTAGACACCGCCCAGCATCGGATCGACGCTGCGCGCGGTCACCGCGTCGCCGAAGCGGTCGCGGACCAGCTCACCCACCGAGGTCGCCGGCCCCGGGCGGCGCGTCCACCCCCGCTCCGGTTCGGCGTCGATGCGGTCACGGCCGGCGCGACCGATCAGCTCGCCGAGCGCGGCGGAGCCGGCCGGGATCCCCATCACCGCGGGCGACGGCAGCGGATGCAGACGCTCGCCCGACCAGATCGCCGGCCGCAACGGGCCGGGCGAGACCACGAGATCGGCCAGACCCAGTTCGTCGATCAGGGCCAGCGCCTCGGGCCGGCGCACGATGAAGGCTTCGGCACCCACGTCGAGGGCCGTCGCGCCGAGCTCGCGGGTGTACAGCAGCCCGCCCGCCCGCTCGCTGGCCTCCCAGACGTCGATGAGGGCCTCGTCGCCGAGCCCCCGGCGCACCGCGTGGGCGGCGGTGAGGCCGGAGACTCCCCCGCCGATCACCGCCAGCCGCACGGTCACAGCGTGTGAATCAATTCGACGGCGCGGGTGACGGCCTCGGCGTCGGTGTTGGGCAGCACGCCGTGCCCGAGGTTGACGATGTGCCCGAGCGCCCCGGCGGCGACGGCCCGCTCGCCCTCGCCCAAGACGCGCCGGAGCTCCCGCTCCATGACCGCGTCACCGGCCATCAGCACGGTCGGATCCAGGTTGCCCTGGACGGCGACGCCGTAGCCGACGCGGTGGGCGGCCACGTCCAGCGGGACTCGCCAGTCCACGCCGATCACGTCGGCGCCGACCTGGGTCATCGCGGTGAGCAGCTCACCGGTGCCCACACCGAAGTGGATGCGGGGCACCCCGTAGTCGGCGATCTCGGCCATCACGCGCGAGGAGTGCGGCGCCACATAGGCCTGGTAGTCGGCCACCGAGAGCGCACCGGCCCACGAGTCGAACAGCTGCACGGCGTCGACGCCGGCGTCGAGCTGGGCCTGTAGCGAGGTGATGGTGATGTCGGTCAGCTTGCCCATCAGCTGATTCCACAGCTCCGGGTCGGCGCGCATCATGGTCTTGGTGCGCTCGTAGGTACGGCTCGGGCCGCCCTCGATCAGATACGACGCCAGAGTGAAGGGCGCACCGGCGAAGCCGATCAGCGCCACCGAGTCGGGCAGTTCACCGAGGATCATCGAGATCGCCGAGGTGACCGCCCCGACCTCGTCGCGCTCCAGTCGCGGCAGTGCCGCGACGTCCGCCGCGGTGCGCACCGGTTCGGCGATCACCGGACCGGTTCCGGCGACGATGTCCAGATCCACGCCGGCCGCCCGCAAGGGCACGACGATGTCGGAGAACAGGATCGCGCCGTCGGTGTCGTGCCGTCGGACCGGCTGCATGGTGATCTCGCACACCAGCTCGGGGTCGAAACACGATTCGAGCATCCCCCGGTCGACCCGGATCTCGCGGTACTCGGGCAGTGACCGGCCCGCCTGACGCATGAACCACACCGGCCGGCGGGACGGCTGTTCGCCCGTCGCCGCCGCGATCAGCGGCATCCTGTCCCCGGCCCGCCGCACTTTATGCACCTGACTCATAGGCTCCACTGTGCCATGTCGGGCCGCGGCGCAAGAACCAGCCGGCACCGCCGCGCGGGTCCGGCGCGCCGAGTGACGCTCGTCGCACGCGGCGCGCCTCCGGGCCCCGCCGCGGGCAAGAGTTTACTGTGACGCGTGTGACAACAGGAGCACATACGGAACCGGCCGACTTCACCGATGCGGTGCAGTCCCTGCACGCCGCCGCGGTGCGTCCAGAGATCGAAGTGGGCTCGATCCGGCCGCCGCAGCGCCTCGCCCCGTACAGTTACGCCCTCGGCGTCGAGGTGGCGCCGCCGGACCCCGACGATCCCGCGCTGGTGCCCACCGACTCCTCCGGGAGCGCGTTCGGCCGCCTGGTACTGCTGTACGACCCGGCCGGGCAGGAGGCGTGGAACGGCACCTTCCGCCTGGTCGCCTTCGTCCAGGCCGAAGTGGAGGCCGACCTGGCGACCGATCCGCTGCTGCCCGAGGTGGCCTGGGAGTGGCTCACCGAAGCCCTCGGCGTCCCCACCGGCAGCACCGAATCGCTGCCCCCGCTGGGCAGCGATGTGCCGTCGGTGCTGGCGCTCGGCGGCACGGTGACCGCCACCACCTCGGTGCGCTACGGCGACATCGCCGGCCCCCCGCGCGCCCACCAGCTCGAGCTGCGCGCCTCCTGGACCGCCGGCAGCAGCGCTCTGACCGGACACCTGGAGGCCTTCTGCGAGGTCCTCGCCAGCGCTGCCGGACTGCCCCCGGCCGGAGTGGCCTCCCTCGGCCGGCCCGCACCGCAGTGACCGCGCCGCACGACGATGCCTCCGCGGAGCCGGAGGTGGAGATCACTCCCCTGCTGGCGCCCGCCGACGGTGTTCCCGATCTGCTCAGCACCCCCGACGAGTTCGCGCGCGCGGCCGACCGGCTCGCCGCCGGCACCGGGCCCATCGCCCTGGACACCGAGCGGGCCAGCGGCTACCGCTACTCCCAGCGCGCATATCTGATACAGATCCGCCGCAGCGGATCGGGCAGCTTCCTGATCGACCCGATCGAGCACCCGGGGGCGCTGACCCCGCTGATCGAGGTGATGCACGGACCGGAATGGATCCTGCACGCCGCCGATCAGGACCTGCCGTGCCTCACCGAGCTGGACTTCCGCTGCACGCACCTGTTCGACACCGAACTCGCGGGCCGGCTGCTGAACCTGCCGAAGGTGAACCTGGCGGCGATGGTCGCCGAGTTCCTGCAACTCGGCCTCGCCAAAGGACACGGCGCCGCTGATTGGTCGCATCGCCCACTGCCGGACGAGTGGCTCAACTACGCCGCCCTGGACGTGGAAGTCCTGGTGGAACTGCGCGACGCCATGCATGCGGCGCTGGCCGACGCCGATCGCCTCGACTGGGCCCTGCAGGAGTTCGACCACGAGCTGCGCAAACCGCCGCCCCCGCCGCGCACCGACCGCTGGCGCCGGACCTCCAACATCCACACGCTGCGCGATCAGCGGCAACTCGCGATCGTGCGGGAGCTCTGGACCGCCCGGGAGAAGCTCGCCGCCCGCCGCGACGTGGCCCCCGGCCGCGTCCTGCCGGACTCGGCCATCATCACCGCGGCGACCGCCGCCCCGGAGTCGGTGTCGGCACTCACCCGGCTGCCGGTCTTCGGCGGGCCCCGCCAGCGCCGGCAGGCTGACGTGTGGATGGGAGCGATCGATCGCGCCCGCGCACTCCAGGAGGGCGAACTGCCGCCACGGAAACAGCCGGCCGTCGGACCGCCGCCGATCAACCGCTGGGATCAGCGCAACCCCGCCGCGGCCCGCCGCGCCCACGAGGTCCGCCCGGCCGTCAAAACGTTGGCCGAAACGCTCGAAGTGCCCGCCGAGAACCTGCTGGCCCCCGACGTGGTGCGCGAATTGTGCTGGCAGGGAGTCGAACGCAGCGAGCCCGGTGAAGTGAACGACTGGCTCGCCACCCACGGCGCGCGGCCGTGGCAGCGCGAGCTGGCGTCGCCCCCGATCGCCGAGGCCCTCAGCCGAGCGTCGGATCCGCCCCGATCGTCTTGACCAGTTCGGCGGTCGTGAGACCGAAGTCGGCGAGCAGCTCGTCGCGGCTGGAGTGCGTCACGAACTGCTGCGGCACCCCGAGCTGACGCACCGGCACGTCCACCAGCGCCGCCGACAGCGCCTCGTGCACCGCCGCGCCCACGCCGCCGTGCACGCCGCCGTCCTCCAGCGTCACCACCAGGCGGTGCCGGCCTGCCGACTCGACGATCGACCCCGGGACCGGGAACACCCACCGCGGATCCACCACGGTGGCCGTGATGCCCTGCCCCGCCAGTTCGGTGGCCACGTCCACGCCGAGCTGCGCGAAGGCGCCGACGGCCACCAGCAACACGTCCGCGGTTCCGTCGACGGTTCCGTGGAGCACGTCCACGCCGTCGGAATGTCGTTCGATCGCGGGGATGTCCTGCGGGACAGCCCCTTTGGAGAACCGGAGAGCCGTCGGGCCGTCGGCGACGGCGAGCGCTTCGGCGAGTTCCTCACGCACCCGCTGCGCGTCACGGGGTGCCGCCACCCGCATCCCCGGGACGATCGACATCAGCGACAGGTCCCACATGCCGTGGTGGCTGGGCCCGTCCGGTCCGGTGAGACCGGCCCGATCGAGCACCACGGTGACCGGCAGCTTCAGCAGCGCCACGTCCATCAGGAGTTGATCGAAGGCCCGATTGAGGAAGGTCGAATAGATGGCCAGCACCGGGTGCATGCCGCCCAGGGCCAGTCCGGCCGCCGAGGTCATGCCGTGCTGCTCGGCGATGCCGACGTCGAACATGCGGTCGCCGAAGCGTTCCCCGAAGGCGCGCAGACCCGTGGGACCGGGCATGGCGGCGGTGATGGCGACCACGTCCGAGCGCCGCTCCCCCTCCTCGACGAGCGCCGCGGAGAACACCGACGTCCAGTCCTCGGCGGAGGCGGCGTGCGCGAGCCCGGTGGCCGGATCCATCTTGCCGGTCGCGTGCATCTGCTCGGCGACGTCGTTCTCGGCAGGCGCGTACCCCATGCCCTTGCGGGTGACGGTGTGCACGATCACCGGTCCACCGAAGGCCTTGGCCTGCGCGAACGCCTCTTCCAGCGATTCCAGGTGATGGCCGTCGACCGGGCCGACGTACTTGATGCCCAGATCGGCGAACATGGCCTGCGGAGCCACCAGATCCTTCACTCCGCTCTTGAGCCCGTGCAGGACCGCGTATGCGGCGTCGCCGACGACCGGCGTGTTCTGCAGTACCCGCCGGCCCCCGGCCAGCAACTTCTCGTACCCGGGCTGCAGCCGCAGCCGGGCCAGGTGGCGTGCCAGCCCGCCGATGGTGGGCGCATACGACCGCCCGTTGTCGTTCACCACGATCACCACGGGCCGCTCGCCCTCGGCGATGTTGTTGAGCGCCTCCCAGCACATGCCGCCGGTCAGGGCCCCGTCGCCGACCACCGCCACCACGGTGCGGTCGGCGTGGCTCAGCTCGAAGGCCTTGGCCAGCCCGTCGGCGTTGGACAGTGCCGCCGAGGCGTGCGAGGACTCGATCCAGTCGTGCGGACTCTCGCTGCGATCCTGGTAGCCGGTGAGGCCGCCGCGCTGACGCAGGGTGTCGAAGCGGTCCTTGCGGCCGGTGACGATCTTGTGGACGTAACACTGGTGGCCGGTGTCGAACAGGATCGGGTCCACCGGCGAGTCGAAGACGCGGTGCAGGGCCAGGGTCAGCTCCACCACGCCCAGGTTGGGGCCGAGGTGGCCGCCGGTGGCGGCCACCTTCTCGATCAGGAAGGCGCGGATCTCGGCGGCCAGTTCGACCATCTCGTCCGCGCTCAGGGCGCGCAGATCCGCAGGCGCATCCACCCGATCGAGCACAGCCATGCGATCCTCCTCCACGTCGACGCGTGCGTCCGGAGGCGCCGGGGCTTCGGCGCCGATGCGAACAGTCTACGGACTCTCCAGTAGCGCGATCGCCTCCACATGGTGGGTGAGCGGGAAGGCGTCGAAGGCACGCCAGTCCGTCACCCGGAATCCGCGGCTCACATAGTCGCGCAGATCACGCGCGAAGGCCCCCGCATCGCAGCCGACGTGCACCACGGCACGCGGCCCCGCGGCGGCGATCGCCGCGATCACCTCGCCCCCGGCGCCGCGCCGCGGCGGGTCGGCGATCACCAGGTCCGGCGCGGGGAGGCCCGCGATCACTCCGGCGACGTCACCGCGATGGAGGTGCACCGGGTCGGCGGTCAGCGCCGCGTCGGCGGCCGCCAGCGCGCCCGGGTCGGTCTCCACCAGGTCGACGGCGCCGACCGGCGGTACCTGCCCGCCGCCGTCGAGCAACGCCGCCCCCAGAATCCCGGCGCCGCCGTACAGATCCCATACGCGCATGCCCGCACGCAGTCCGCCGGCCCGGCCCGCGAAGTCGCGCACCGTGGCGGCATAGGTCGCCGGCGCCTCTCGGTGCGCCTGCCAAAACCCGGTGACCGGCAGCTGCCAGGTGTGCCCGCCGAGCTGCTGGGTCACCAGCGCCCGGCCCTCGATCAGCCGCTCCGCCCGCGGACGGGACCTGCGGCTGCGGGAGCGCTGTGCGGCGCCGCGGCCGCGGCCGCCGCCGGGGACCGGAGCCAGTTCCACCACGTGCCGCGCCCCATCCGAGCCCACCGCCACGACCAGGTCGCCTGCGGCGACGGCCCCGAGATCGCCGAGGCCGTCGAGCAGACCGCTCACCGGACCGGCGCACGGTTCGGTGACGATCCGGGACGATCCCCGCACCCGCAGGCCGGGAGCACCGTCGTCGCCGACGGCCAGCCGGGTCCGCACCCGCCAACCGGTCGGTTCCGGTCCCAGCGCGGTGACCGCCGGCGGCTGCGGCGCCTGCGGCCCCAGCCGGCCGATGCGTTCGAGCACGTCGGCGAGAGCGCCCGCCCGCAGCTGTGCGGCGTAGCCGGCACCGGTGTACGCCAGGTCACAGCAGCCGGCGCCGGCGGCGGCCGCCGGACACAGAGGATGCACGCGCTCCGGTGAGGCTTCCAGGACCGCCGCGGTGTGTGCCCGCGCATAGGACGTCCGCTGCTCGTCGAACCGGGCCAGGACCCGTTCACCGGGCAGGGCGCCGGCGACGAACACCACCCGGCCGTCGGCGTCGTGGGCCACGCCGGCACCGCCGTTGGCGTAGCCGGTGACGGTCAGTTCGGCGGTGTGCGGCGTCATCGGTCGTCCCCCGGCGAGGAGGCACCGAAGCCGCGGCGCGTGTCGCCGGGCGCGATGTACTGCGCGTCGCTGCGCCGGGCCGCGCGGTTCGACGAGTCGAGCTGCCACGGCACCGAGGTCACCATCACCCCCGGCTCGAAGAGCAGGCGCGTCTTCAGCCGCAGGGCCGACTGATTGTGCAGGATCTGCTCCCACCAGCGACCGACCACGTACTCGGGGATGAAGACCGTCACCACGTCGCGCGGAGCATCCCGGCGGATCCGGCGCACATAGTTGATCACCGGCCGCGCCACATCGCGGTACGGCGAGGCGATCACCTTGAGCGGGACGTCGATGTCGCTCTCCTCCCACCGCGACACCAGGGTGCGGGTGCTGCGGTCGTCGACGTTCACCGTCACCGCCTCGAGCACGTCCGGGCGCGTGGCGCGCGCGTACCGCAGTGCCCGCAGCGTGGGGATCAGCATCGAGGAGACCAGCACGATGGAGTGCGTCCGGCTGGGCAGGACGCCGTCGTCCTCCGCCGCGGCCTCCTCCAGCTCCAGCTCCACCGACCGGTAGTGGCGGTGCACCAGCTTCATCAGCACGAACAGCACCACCATCACGACCACGGCGATCCATGCCCCCGAGGTGAACTTGGTCGCCAGCACCACCACCAGGACGGTGCCGGTCATCACCATGCCGACGGCGTTCACCACGCGGGCCCGCACCATGCGGCGGCGGGCATCGGGATCGGTCTCGGTGCGCAGCAGCCGGGTCCAGTGCCGGACCATGCCGGTCTGGCTGAGCGTGAACGAGACGAAGACGCCCACGATGTACAGCTGGATCAGCTGGGTCACCTCGGCGTCGAAGGCCACCACGAAGGCCAGCGCGGCCAGCGCCAGGAAGACGATGCCGTTGCTGAAGGCCAGCCGGTCGCCGCGGGTGTGCAGCTGCCGCGGCAGATAGCGGTCCTGCGCCAGCACCGAGCCGAGCACCGGGAAGCCGTTGAAGGCCGTGTTGGCGGCCAGCAGCAGGATCAGCGCGGTCACCACGGCGATCAGGTAGAAACCGGCCGGGAATCCGGCGAAGACGCTCTCGGCGAGCTGGGCCAGCACCGACTTCTGCTGATAGTTCTCGGGCAGCCCGCTCAGTTCGGTGCCGGGGTCGATCACGTACTTCGCGTGCAGCTTCTGCGCCAGGACGACGATGCCCATCAACAGCACGATCGAGAAGGCGCCCAGCATCAGCAGCGTGCTGGCAGCGTTGCGCGACTTGGGTTTCCGGAACGCCGGCACACCGTTGCTGATGGCCTCCACGCCGGTCAGCGCGGCGCAGCCGGACGAGAAGGAGCGGGCGACGAGGAAGACCATCGCCAGCGCCGTCAGGTCGTTCTGCTGCTCGGCCACCAGCTCGTATCCGGCGGTGGACGCCTGCAGATCCCGGCCCAGGACGAACAACTGGACGAAGCCCCACACCAGCATCACCATCACCCCCAGGATGAAGGCGTAAGTCGGCACCGACATCAGCACCCCGGACTCCCGGATGCCGCGCAGATTCACCGCGGCCACCAGCGCGATCCCCAGAACACAGAAGAGCAGCTTGTGTTCGTGGACGAAGGGCACCGCCGAGCCGATGTTCTCGGCGGCGGCCGTCACCGAGACCGCCACGGTGAGGACGTAGTCCACCAGGAGGGCCGCGCCGACGGTCACCCCGGCGTTGGGCCCCATGTTGGTGGTGGCCACCTCGTAGTCGCCGCCACCGGACGGATAGGCGTACACGTTCTGCCGGTAGCTGGCGACCACCACCACCATGACCGCGGCGACGGCCAGTCCCACCCACGGCGCGAACGAGTATGCGCTGATGCCGGCCACCGAGAGCACCAGGAAGATCTCCTGCGGCGCGTACGCCACCGAACTGATCGCATCGGAGGCGAAGACCGGCAGGGCGATACGCTTCGGCAGCAGCCTCGAGTTCAATCGATCACTGCGATACGGCTTGCCGAGCAGCAGTCGTTTGACCGCTATGCTCCCCGTCGTCAATCCGGACACCCCGCAACAGTAGGCCCGGCGCCGGGTAACGTCCATCGGGTGCGGGTAATCATCATGGGCTGCGGTCGCGTGGGAGCCGGCCTGGCCACGGCCATGTCCCGTCGCGGCCATCAGGTGGTCGTCATCGACCGCGAGCCGAGTGCCTTCCACCGGCTCGGCGAGGACTTCACCGGCCGGACGGTCTGCGGCGTCGGCTTCGACCGCGACGTCCTGGTCGAAGCCGGGATCGAGACCACCGAGGCGTTCGCCGCGGTGTCCTCCGGCGACAACTCGAACATCATCTCCGCGCGAGTGGCCCGCGAGACCTTCGGGATCGATCGCGTGGTGGCCCGGATCTACGACGCCAAGCGCGCCGCCGTCTACGAGCGTCTGGGCATCCCGACCGTCGCGACGGTGCCCTGGACCACCGAGCGGTTCATCACCGCGCTCGGTGAGACGCCCCGGGCGCCGCTCTGGCAGGACCCGACCGGTTCACTGGTGATCGCCCGGCTCGACGTGCACGACGACTGGTACGGGGTGGCCTGTGCCAAGTTCCAGGAGCTGACCGGTGCACGGATCGCTTTTCTGCAGCGTCTGGGCAGCCCCGTCCTGCCCGAGCCGCGCAGTGTCTTGCAGGCCGAGGACGAGCTCTTCGTCGCCACTCCGGCGGCGAACCTCGATCAGGCCCGCGTCACGGCCTCGCAGCCGCCCACCGAAGGAGCCGGTGAATGAAGGTCGCCATCGCCGGGGCCGGAGCCGTCGGCCGGGCCATCGCCCGGGAACTGCTGGTCGGCCGGCACCAGGTCACCCTTTTCGAGAAGGAGACGCGGCACATCGACCCGGACTCGCTGCCGGAGGTGGAGTGGGTGCAGGCCGACGCCTGTGAACTCCAGGATCTGGAGAAGGCCCGTCTCCAGGAGTACGACGTGATGATCGCCGCCACCGGCGACGACAAGGCGAATCTGGTGGTGAGTCTGCTCGCCACCACCGAGTTCGCGGTCAGCCGCGTGGTCGCCCGGGTCAACGACCCCCGCAACGAATGGCTGTTCAACGACGACTGGGGCGTCGACGTCGCCGTGTCCACGCCGCGGCTGATGGCCGCGCTGGTCGAGGAGGCGGTCAGCGTCGGAGATCTGGTGCGGCTGATGACCTTCCGGCAGGGACAGGCCAACCTCGTCGAGCTGACCCTGCCCGACGACACCCCGCTCGCCGGTAAGCCCGTGCGCCGACTGCAGTTGCCGCGCGACGTGGCTCTGGTGGCCATCATCCGGGGACGCCGCGTGATCGTTCCCCAGGCCGATGATCCCATCGAAGGCGGAGACGAGCTGATCTTCATCGCCCCCGAGGAGGCCGAGTCCGAACTCCAGCGCCGCATGCGCCTGCCGGAGTAGAACACTCTTTCACCTCCCGGAACGGCCCGTATTCCCCTGCCTGACAAGGACTTTCGTCCCTGTGAGAGCTTCGCCACGTAAATGCGCATCCAGCATGCCGATTATGTTCTGATCAACGCGTGCAACTGACGCGCTTCACCGACATCGGCCTTCGGGTACTCATGCGCCTGGCCGCCGACGAGGGCGAGACCGTGCACACCGCCCGCGGCCTGGCCGCCGAACTCGCGGTCCCCTACGCCCATGTGGCGAAAGTGGTGAGTCGGCTGGCGGAGATGGGCGTGGTGCACGCCCGCCGCGGCCGCGCCGGCGGGCTGACCATCACTCCCCTCGGCCGCACCGCGGGCGTCGGCTGGGTCACCCGTCGGTTGGAGGGCGACGCCGAGGTGGTCGACTGCGAGAATCCGGCGCCCTGCCCGCTGCGGCCGGTGTGCCGGTTGCGCGGCGCACTGGCCGCCGCTCAGAACGCCTTCTACGAGAGCCTGGACGCGCTCACCGTCGCCGACCTCGTGGTCGGCGACTCCGCCCATATCCTCCCCCTGATCTCCCGCGCCGATCCGGCGCGGGCCGGGACCGCCGACGTCGGTTCCCGCTCCACCCCTGCAGAGAACAGGAATCGATGATGATCTCCGATCCGACCCGCGAGGTGCTCGCGGCCACCCTGCCCGCCGTCGAGGGCGCTCTCGACGACATCACGCCACTGTTCTACCGGCGCATGTTCGCCGCGCACCCGGAACTGCTCGACGACCTGTTCAATCGCGCCAACCAGAAGATCGGCACGCAGCCCAAGGTGCTGGCCGGCTCCATCGCCGCCTTCGCACGTCTGCAGCTGATACCCGATGCCGCACAGCAGAAGTTCATCATCGACCGGGTGGCGCACAAGCACGCATCCCTCGGGGTGGTGGCCGACCAGTACCCGATCGTGCACAAGCATCTGTTCGCGGCGATCGTCGACGTCCTCGGCGAGGCGGTGACCCCGGAGGTCGCGGCCGCCTGGGACGAGCTCTACTGGGAGATGGCCGACACCCTGATCGGCCGGGAGAACGAACTGTACGCCGCGGCCGGCGTGGTCCCCGGCGACGTCTGGCGCGACGTGGTGGTGATCGGCCGCGACCAGGTCTCCCCGGATGCGGTGTCGTTCACCGTGGCGGCCGCCGACGGCAGGCTGCCGGCCTTCACCCCCGGCCAGTACATCTCGGTCCAGGTGCCCCTGGACGACGGCGCCCACCAGATCCGGCAGTACAGCCTGACCGGTGCGCCGAACGAACCGCAGTGGCGCTTCTCGGTGAAGCGGGACGGCGAGGTCTCGACGTACCTCCACGAGCGGCTCTTCGAGGGCGACGATCTGCACGTGAGTACCCCGTTCGGCGATCTCGCCCTGCCCGAGGGCGACGCGCCGCTGCTGTTGGCGTCGGCGGGGATCGGCTGCACCCCGGTGATCGGGCTTCTCCACCATCTGGTGCAGACCGGAGACGACCGCCCGGTGCAGGTGTTGCACGCCGACCGCTCGCGTTCGCGCCAGCCGCACCGCGGCGAACTGGCCGAACTGGTCGATCAGCTCCCCGGTGCCAGCCTCCGGCAGTGGTACGAGACCGGTTACGACGCCGGCGACGGCTCCCGGATCGGGCTGATGTCCCTCGACGACATCCCCATCGATCCGGAGACGGTGGCGCTGCTGTGCGGTCCGGCCGGCTTTCTCAGTTCGATCCGGGGCTCGCTGCTGGACAAGGACCTGTCCGAGGACCGGATCCACTACGAGACCTTCGGACCGGAACTGGTCCGGGTCGGCGGCCGCGGCGGCGACGCCGGCGCCTCCGACGGCGGGGCGGCATGACCGGCGCCGTGGCGACCGGGATTGCCCTGGTCTTCTTCTGGCTCGGGCTGGTGGTGGCCATCTCGTTCATCGAGGCCCCGCTGAAGTTCCAGGCGCCCGGCATCACGATCCCGCTGGGGCTGGGCATCGGCCGGCTGGTCTTCCGGGCCCTGAACTCGGTGGAGGGCGTCCTGGCCGTCGTGCTGATCGTGCTGGCCGTGGTCGGTGACGGCTGGCCGGTCGCGGCCTACGCGGGACTGGGGGTGGCCGTCGCGGCGCTGGCCGCCCAGGTCGGTGCGGTGCGCCCGGCGCTGTCCAAGCGCACCGACGCGGTGCTGGCCGACCCGGAGAACGTGCCCGAGCACCGCAGCCGCGTCCACCTCTGGTACGTCGGCTTCGAGGTGATCAAGGTCGCCGCGCTGCTGACTGCGGGCGTCTCACTCCTGGTCTGAGTGCAGTTCGTAGTACGGGTTGTAGACCACCTTCATCCCGTCGGCGGTGGCGACCCGTCCCCGAACGGTGATCTTGCGGCCGGGCTCGATGCCGGGGATCCGGCTCCGACCCAGCCACTTGAGGAGGACGGTGTCGCTGCCGTCGAAGAACTCTGCCACCACGCCGGTCTTGGCGCTGCGCGCACAGGTCTGCACCGCGCGGAGCTCACCGACCATGACGGCCTCGTCACCGCGCCGGCAGTCCTTCGCGCGCTGCGCCCCCTCGGTCCGGCACTCGCGTTCGATACGATCCTCGTCGAGGACCTCCGGGTCCTCGGTGAGCAGCCGTCCCAGGCGCTTCATCAGTCCTGATGTACCCATGTCGACCTCCGAGACATTCGGTCCAGTGCGACCCACACTGTACAACGCATCGGAAGGCCCCCACATGCCCGCGGTGATCATGATGGCCGGCACCGGCTCCGACGACGACTACCTGCGCCGATCGTTCGGTCCGGCGGTGTCGTCCGCCGGCGGCGAACTGCTCGCCCTGCCACCGTCGGCCCACCTGATCGACGACTACCGGAGGGCCCTCGACGAGGCCGCCGCGCGGGCCGTCGGCACCGGTCGGCCGTTCCTGGTCGGCGGCGTCTCGCTGGGCGCCGTCGTCGCCCTGCGCTGGGCCCTGGACTCGGAGGGCCACGGCTGCGCCGGGGTCCTCGCCGCGCTGCCGCCCTGGTCGGGTCCGGTGCGCAGCAGCGTCGCCGCCGCCAGTGCCCGACTCACCGCCGACGCCATCGAGAACGACGGTCTGGAGTCGGCCATCGAGGCCATGTCGGCCACCAGCCCGGCGTGGCTGGCCGCGGAACTGTCGCGGTCGTGGCGGGCGCTGGCCGACCGTGATCTGGTGGGACAACTCCGCATCGCCGCCGCCTGCGACGCGCCGGAGCCCGGCGAGATCGCCGGGCTGCGCGTGCCGCTGGCGGTGGTCGCCGCACCCGACGATCCGCTCCATCCGATCGGTGTGGCCCGCGCGTGGGCCGGAGCCGCCCCGCGCGCCGCACTCGAGGAGTGCCCGCTGACCGAATGGGGTCCCGAGCCGGCCCGGCTCGGGCACGCGATGGCCGTCGCCTGGCGCCGACTCGGCGACTGATCAGCGGCGGCGGCGCTTGCGGCCACGCAGCCGCTGCATGGCAGACCCCTCCGAGGGCGGCGGAACCGCCGCTTCGTCGTCGGCTGCACCGTCGTCGGCCGCACCGTCTTCGAGGAGCTCCGGCTCGCCGGCGGGCAGGTCTTCGGTGAAGACCGTCGCCGCAGCGGCCTGCTCCACCGCGCCGCCGGGGACCACGTCGGGCACGGTCGGCGCCGCGGGCGCCGGTGCCGCGTCGAGCGGGGAGGCCGGGGCCGTCCCGTCCGGCCCGAGACCGTTCTCGGTCGCCATCTGTTGTTGCGCCGTCGCCACCTGATCGGCCAGCACCGGAGGCAGCACCAGCGGCAGGACCTCGCGCGGCGGGAAGGGCTCCTTCCCGCGCCGGACGACGGTCTCGGCCAGCACCGCGCGGGCCAGCTGCGCGAGTTGCGCACTGTCGCCGTCGGGGCCGCTGGCCACGCAACGCACCATCCAGCGCGGGCCGTCGACTCCGATGAAACGGTGCTCGCCGCCGGGCACCTTCGCGAGCACCTCGCGGCCCCAGTGACCGTCTTCGATGGAGGTCTGAGCTCCTTCCGCGCGCAGCGATTCGGCCAGCTCGCGCACCACCTCGCGCCACAGTCCCCCGCTGCGCGGGGCGGCGAAGGCGTGCACGCCGATCCGGCCGACCGGGGTCACCAGGTAGACCGCCTCGGGCTCGTGCGCCGCCGACATCTCGACGGTCACCTGACCGCCCTCCACCACCGGGACCAGGACCGAGCCCAGGTCGAGGTGGGAGTTGGCGAGCTCGTCGGCCGGAGTGTCCAGCTGATCGAGGTCGTAGGGTCCGGCCGTATCACCGATCCGATGCCTGCTGTCCGTGGTCGCCATCGCCGTCATGCCTCCGAAGTGTCGGTCGCCGAATGCAGAATCGCGTGTCCCCCGCTGGAGCCGTAGCCGCCGTCGCCCCGTTCGGTGTCGTCGAGTTCACTCACCTCGACCACCTCGGGCAGTTCCACCTTCTGCACCAGCAGCTGCGCGATCCGGTCGCCTCGGGAGATCGCGATCGGCGCCTCCGGGTCCAGGTTGATCAGGCAGACCCTGATCTCGCCGCGGTAGCCCGCGTCGATGGTGCCGGGCGCATTGACGATCGACAGGCCGGCGCGCGCGGCCAGACCCGACCGCGGATGCACCAGGCCCACCGTGCCGAACGGGAGCGCCACCGCGATTCCGGTGCCCACCACCTGGCGGCGGCCGGGAGCCAGCTCCAGGTCCGTGGTGGAGTACAGGTCGATGCCGGCGTCGCCCGGGTGGGCGCGCGCGGGCAGCGGCAGATCGGGGTCCAAGCGGACCATGCGCAACGGCTCGTCGGTGATGGGTTGGGAGGTCACTCCCGCAGACTACTCGGGCGAGGTCAGCGCGAAGTGACCACCGGCACGACAGTAGGCTGGACGCCGTGAACGATTCCGACTCCGCTTCCCGGTCGAGCGCCGACCGGTACTCCGAACGGCTGACCGTGCCGCTGTGGTGGTGGTTCCTGGCGGCCGGCCTGGTGGCGCTGCTCGGGTATCAGGTGCAGCTGGCCGCCTACATGCAGAGCTGGAGCTATCTGTTCTATCCCGTGTTCGGCGTCCTCACCGCCTGGCTGCTGTTCTCCATGAGCCGCATGAAGATCCGCGTCGACGCCGACGGGGCGCTGCACGCACACAAGGCCTTGCTCCCGGCCGATGTGGTGGCCCGCGGCGCGACGGTCCCGCCGTCGGCCCGCAGTGCCGCGATGGGCCGCCAGCTCGATCCGGCCGCCTTCCTGGTCTACCGGTCGTGGATCAAGCCGATGGTTCTGCTGGTGCTCGACGATCCGGACGACCCGACACCGTACTGGCTGATCTCCACCCGCCATCCCGACAAGGTGCTGGCCGCGATGGGGATCACCGACGCCGCAGCGGCGCCCGCGACGCCCGACACCGGCCAGAACTGACCGCCCCCGCGCGCAGACGCCCCCTCCCTGGGGCTTCAGACACGACGACGGCCTGCCCGGATCCGGGCAGGCCGTCGTCGTGGGTTCGATGCCGCGACCGGCGTTCGCTCACTCAGGCGCAGTCGACGCAGATCAGCTGACCGCCGCGCTCCTCGGCGAGACGATTGCGGTGGTAGACCAGGAAACAGCTCGAACAGGTGAACTCGTCGTCCTGCTTGGGCACCACGCGCACGGACAGTTCTTCACCGGACAGATCGGCACCGGGCAGCTCGAAGGACTCGGCGGTTTCGGTCTCGTCGACGTCCACATCGGCCTTGCTCGCCTCGTTGCGACGGGCCTTCAACTCTTCCAGCGAATCAGTCGCCAGATCCTCGTCGTTGCTGCGCCGTGGGGCGTCGTAATCGGTAGCCATATTGTGCCTCACCCTGAGTGTCGTAGTGCGTTCCATCTCATCGGAGACCGTCGCTTGTGGCCCGTCTCCTCAACCCGAACAAGCGTTCTGAAACGCTTTAGGCGCCCGAATACTAGGCCATCTCATCCCCCGAGTCAACAGGCATGCCGATCCGGCGGCGCGGGCGCCGGATCCCCGGGTTGCGGGCCGACTGCCTTTACAGTGGGCACATGGTCTCCAAGTTCGCCACCGGCTACGCGACCGATGCGCAGGGCCGCCCCTTTCAGCGGCGCAATCTCACCCCTGCGATCGTGATCGGCACGGTCCTCGCGGTGGTCGCGATCACCGCCTGGGCCTTCGCCCTGACCGGGAACGAAGAGAAGACCTATCCCACCGCTTGCGCGCTCCCGACCTCGGCCGACGCCCCCTCGATGCAGGTGGTCGGCCGCGGCGACATGCTGAGTGTGGCACCCGCTGCCCAGTCGACGTTCCAGGTCACCGTGCTGAACTCGGCCGCCGCGCGGGGCCAGGCCCGATCGGCCTCGGAAGACCTGGTGGCCCAGGGCTTCGCCGCAGGCGAACCCGCGTACGGCGACGACACCGTCTACACCGACCGCGACCTGCACTGCGTCGCCCAGATCCGGTTCGGACAGGGCGGCCAAGCCGCCGCCGCCGCAGTTTGGCTGGCCATGCCGTGCGCCCAGTTGGTCAACGACGGCCGGTCCGGGACCGACGTCGACGTCGCCCTCGGCGAGTTCTACACGGGCAGCCGGCCGAGCCAGGACGTCCAGGCCGCGCTGGAGTCTCTGCGGTCGGTGGATCCACGCAACCCGAAGTCCGGGGTGGACCGCTCACTGATCGAAGCGGTGCACGCCCAGCCCTGCTGACCCCGACCCGCCCGGCTGTCAGCCGGCCGCCCGGCGTCCGGCTATTCGGGCAGGCACACGGTGCCCCCGCACTCCTCGAGCAGCGCCAGGAACTCCTGCGCGATCCCTGGGGCGACCGCGACCGTCGGATAGCCGTCCGACCCGCGCGAGGTGGCCGGCGGCAGCACCACGACGGCCCCGGCCTCCGCCGCGATCAGGGCCCCGGCAGCCCAGTCCCACGGCGACAGGCCGTGCTCGAAGTGCCCGTCGACCGCGCCCGCGGCCACCATGCACAGGTCCAGTGCGGCCGCCCCCATCCGCCGCAGATCCCGCACCTGCGGCAGCAGACCGGCCAGCACGGCGCCCTGCGCGCGGCGGCGCCCCTCGGAGTACGCGAAGCCGGTGGCGATCAGCGCCAGCGAGACGTCGTCGACCGGATTGGCCTGCAGGCGCCGCGGCGACGCCTCACCGCGGTCCTGACACCAGGCGCCCTCGCCGACGGCGGCCCAGTAGGTCCGCTCGCGGGCGACGTCCACCACCGCCCCGCCCAGCGACACCCCGTCGACCTGGGCGGCCACCGAGACCGCATAGGCGGGCACGCCGTACAGGAAGTTGACGGTGCCGTCGATCGGATCCACCACCCAGCGCACGCCGTCGGGAATCTCGTCGGAGCCGCCCTCCTCCTCGCCCAGCACGGTGTCGCCGGGACGTTCGCGGGCCAGGAGCCCGCGGATCAGCTGCTCGGTCTCGGTGTCGGCCACGGTGACCGGGTCGGTCGGCGTCGACTTGGTGCTCACCGCGCCGGCACCGCCGGTGTGTCCGGAGGCGGGAAACAGCTCCACCCGGCGGGCACGGACGTGAACGGCGGCCTCCTCGGCGACGCGGCGGGCGATCTGGGACAGTTCCCGCGGTGTGGCGGACGGGTTTTCGGCGACTCGACTCACGGGCCCGAGTCTAGGTGCTCGACGCCCGCGGCTAGGACCGCCGCCGGGCGCGGTCTCGCCGTAAGCTACCGGGGACACGCCCGTCAACGGCCGACGCACCGCCGCCAGAACAGGAACCGCCATGTCCGATGTCACCTATCTCGGCGCCGACCGCGCCCCGAGTCCCGGATCCGGCCTGAGCTTCGGGGTCGACATCGGCGGCACCGGCGTGAAGGGCGCGATCGTCGACCTGCGCACCGGGCAGTTCGTCGGCGAGCGCCACCGGATCGACACACCGCAGCCGGCCACCCCGGAAGCCGTCGAGCGCACCGTCGCCGAGATCGTCGACCACTTCGGCTGGACCGGCCCCGTCGGCGTCACGGTCCCCGGCGTGGTCAAGGACGGGATCATGCGCAGCGCCGCGAACATCGATCAGTCGTGGGTCGGCGCCGACCTGCGCGGGCTGTTCAGCGAATCCCTCGGAGGCCGGCCGGTCACCGTGCTGAACGACGCCGACGCCGCGGGCCTGGCCGAACTCGAGTACGGCGGCGGCGCGCACGTCTCGGAGGGGCTGGTCATCCTGCTCACGCTCGGCACCGGAATCGGCTCGGCCATGCTCTACAACGGCACGCTGATCCCGAACACCGAGTTCGGCCACATCGAGGTGGACGGCGAGATCGCCGAGAAGCAGGCCTCGGCGAAGGTCCGCAAGGACCGTGGCTGGTCGCTGGACACCTGGGCCGGCCACCTGTCCACGGTGCTCACGCATTATGAGCGGCTCTTCACTCCCGACCTGTTCATCGTCGGCGGCGGGATCAGCCGTAAAGCCGACAAGTGGATCCCCCGACTGACCAACACCACGCCGGTCGTCCCGGCCCGTCTCCGCAACACCGCGGGCATCGTGGGAGCGGCGATGGCGGTGGCCGACGACCTCTGACGGGGTGCGAACCGGCCACCGGAGTGCCCGGCGAAGGCAGAGTTTCGTTACAATGGAACACGTCGGTCCAGCTCCGCCCGATCGACTCCCCTAACCGGGCACGACGCCCCCGAGCGGCGCAGCCGGTGCCATCGCCTCCGCGATGTCCCTGCGATGCCGCCCCGACGCGTGTCGTGCCGCAGATGAGTGTGTGAAAGGTCGTACGTGGCAACCACAAAGACCCCGGACGCCGAGGCAGCCGCCGGCGAGGCGACCGCGCCGACCCGCAAGACGGCCGCCAAGAAGGCGCCCGCGAAGAAGGCCCCTGTCCGCAAGGCTGCCGCCAAGAAGACCGCCGCCAAGAAGACCGCCGCCGAGGCCGGTACCGACGACGCCGCGCCGGCACGCAAGACCGCCGCGAAGAAGGCGCCTGCGCGCAAGACCGCCGCCAAGAAGGCCCCCGCCCGCAAGACCGCCGCCAAGAAGGCGTCGACCCGCAAGGCCTCCCCGGCGACCGCCGGCGACGAGATCACCGACGAGAACGTCGACGAGGACGCGCCGGAGAACCTCGAGGACGCCGACATCGATCTGGCCGCCGAGGACCTGGACGTCGTCGACGAGGCTCCCGCCAAGACCAAGGGCAAGGCGGCCGCCAAGGCCAAGGACGAACCCGAGGCGAAGTCGTCGAGCGACTTCGTGTGGGACGAAGACGAGTCCGAGGCACTGCGGCAGGCCCGCAAGGATGCCGAGCTGACGGCGTCGGCCGACTCGGTGCGCGCCTACCTGAAGCAGATCGGCAAGGTCGCACTGCTCAACGCCGAAGAGGAGGTCGAGCTCGCCAAGCGGATCGAGGCCGGCCTGTTCGCGACCGAGAAGCTGCGCCGCGTGATGGAGGCCGGCGAGAAGCTTCCGGTGGCGCAGCGACGCGACCTCAACTGGATCTCGCGCGACGGCAACCGCGCCAAGAATCACCTGCTCGAAGCCAACCTGCGCCTGGTGGTGTCGCTGGCCAAGCGGTACACCGGCCGCGGCATGGCCTTCCTGGACCTGATCCAGGAGGGCAACCTGGGCCTGATCCGTGCGGTCGAGAAGTTCGACTACACCAAGGGCTACAAGTTCTCCACCTACGCGACCTGGTGGATCCGTCAGGCCATCACCCGAGCCATGGCCGATCAGGCCCGCACCATCCGTATCCCGGTGCACATGGTCGAGGTGATCAACAAGCTCGGCCGGATCCAGCGCGAACTCCTGCAGGACCTGGGCCGCGAGCCCACGCCCGAGGAGCTCGCCAAGGAGATGGACATCACGCCGGAGAAGGTGCTGGAGATCCAGCAGTACGCGCGTGAGCCGATCTCCCTGGACCAGACCATCGGCGACGAGGGCGACAGCCAGCTCGGCGACTTCATCGAAGACTCCGAGGCCGTCGTGGCCGTCGACGCGGTGAGCTTCACGCTTCTGCAGGATCAGCTGCAGGACGTGCTGGACACGCTGTCCGAGCGCGAGGCGGGCGTGGTCCGGCTGCGCTTCGGCCTCACCGACGGCCAGCCGCGCACCCTGGACGAGATCGGGCAGGTGTACGGCGTCACCCGCGAGCGCATCCGCCAGATCGAGTCCAAGACCATGAGCAAGCTGCGGCACCCGAGCCGCTCCCAGGTCCTCCGGGATTACCTGGACTAGGCTCCTCCCACGTCGATGCCACTGGGGCGCCCCGCACGGTGCGGGGCGCCCCAGTGGCGTTGTACCGGACCCGGCTAGCCCGAGGTGCTCGCCAGTGCCACCTGGTCAGCCGTGCCGCGCGGCCTGCTTGCGGAGTTCGGTGCGGGCCAGCGCGTTCTTGTGCACCTCGTCGGGGCCGTCGGCGAACCGGAGCGACCGGACGCCCGCGATCATCTCGGCCAGCGGGAAGTCCTGGGACAGTCCCCCGGCGCCGTGCGCCTGGATCGCCTTATCCAGGATCGCTTCCACGGTGCGCGGCGTCGCGATCTTGATGGCCTGAATCTCGGTGTGCGCCTTACGGTTTCCGACGGTGTCCATCAGCCAGGCGGCCTTCAGAGTCAGTAGGCGCAGCTGCTCGATCTGCACCCGCGATTCGGCGATCCAATCACGGATCACGCCCTGCTCGGACAGCGGCTTACCGAAGGCGATCCGGCTCGACACCCGATCGCACATCAACTCCATCGCGCGCTCGGCGATACCGATCGATCGCATGCAGTGGTGGATGCGGCCCGGCCCCAGACGCCCCTGCGCGATGGCGAAGCCGTCGCCCTCGGCCCCGATCAGATTGGCCGCCGGCACGCGCACGTCGGTGAACGACAGCTCGGCGTGACCGCCGTGGCTGCGGTCGTCGTAGCCGAGGACACGCATGCCGCGCACCACCTCGAGACCGGGTGTGTCCCGCTCGACCAGGATCATCGACTGCTGCCGGTGCCGATCGGCCGACGGGTCGGTCTTGCCCATGACGATGAAGACCTTCGCATTCGGGCTCATCGCACCGGTGATCCACCACTTGCGACCGTTGATCACGTACTCGTCACCGTCGCGCACGATCGACAGCTCCACGTTGGTGGCGTCGGAACTGGCCACGTCGGGCTCGGTCATGGCGAAGGCCGACCGGATCTCACCGTTCAGCAACGGGGTGAGCCAGCGCTCCTGCTGCTCGGCGTTCGCGAACTCGGCCAGCACCTCCATGTTGCCGGTGTCCGGGGCCGCGCAGTTGAGTGCGGCGGGGGCCAGCTGCGGGCTGCGGCCGGTGATCTCGGCCAGCGGCGCGTACTGCACGTTGGTCAGACCGGCGCCGCGGGCCCCCGGCAGGAAGAGGTTCCACAGACCGCGCTGCCGGGCCTGCCCGCGCAGCTCGGCCAGGACTGGAACCGAGTCCCAGTCCCACGGGTCGGTCAGCTCGGCCAGCTGCTCCTCGAAGACCGGCTCGGCCGGGTAGACGAACTCGTCCATGAAGCCGAGCAGGTTCTCGCGATACTCCTGCGTGGTGGCGTCGAAGGTGAAATCCATGACAGTGCTCCCTTTACGGTGGTCGGTGCCGCCGGGGCGGCGGAATCGGGCTAGTTCTGGTTCAGGGCGTCCAGGCCGGCGCTCAGCAGCGGGTGGACGGCCTCGCCGAGGGTGGCGAAGCCGTCGCCGACGGTCTGTCCGTTGACGTACCGGTAGTGGATGCCTTCGACGATGCCGGCGAGCTTGAAGCAGGCCAGGCCGATGTAGAAGCCGAAATCGGACAGGTCGCGGTCAGAGGACGCGGCGTAGCGGGCGACCGCACCGGGACCGGACAGGTAGCCGGGCGCGGCGGCGACGTCGCTGACCGCACCCGCCGAGGCCTGACCCATGCGGTCGTAGACGCCCAGCAGAGCAAGATCGGTCAACGGGTCGCCGAGGGTCGACAGTTCCCAGTCGATCACCGCCGCCGGCCGGTCGGCGTCGTCGAAGAGGACGTTGTCGAGGCGGAAGTCGCCGTGCACGATGCCGGGCGGCCCGTCGGCAGGCACGGCCGCGGCCAATGCGGCGTGCAGGGCCTCCATGTCGGGCAGGTCGCGGGTGTGGGCGGCCTCGAACTGCGCGCGCCAGCGGCTCACCTGGCGCCCCAGAAAGCCCTCGGGACGGCCGAAACCGGACAGGCCGACCTCGGCCGGGTCCACCGCGTGCAAGGCGGCGAGCGTGTCGATCAGCCGCTCGGAGATCGTCCGAGTCCGCTGCGGTCCGAGCGCGGAGAGCTCGGCGGCGCGCCGGTAGGGCGTGCCCTCGACGGCCTCCATCACGTAGAACGGCGCACCGAGCACCGTCTCGTCGGTGCAGAGCCCGTACATCTGTGGGACGGGGACACCGGTGCCGGCCAGCGCGGACATCACGGTGTACTCGCGCCCCATGTCGTGCGCGGTGGCCAGCAACCGGCCGACCGGCGGCCGGCGCAGAATCCACTCCCCGTCTCCGGCGCGCAGCCGGTAGGTGAGGTTCGATTTGCCGCCGGCGATGTGCTCGGCGGTCAGTGCGCCGTCCGGTCGGCCGATGTGTTCGGTGAACCACCCGCTCAGCGCCGACAGGTCCAGCCCCGGCAGATCCTCGCCCGGCCGATCCTCGCTCATGGGGAGTTCCCCTCCGGTCGCGGCGTCAGCCATCGTGCTGGTCCAGACGTTGCTGCAGACGGTTCATGCCGCCGAGCCAGCGGTCGGTCGCGGTGGCTCTGGCGGCGTAGTAGCCGGCCACCTCCGGGTGCGGCAGGATCAGGAACTCGTCCCCGCCGAGAGCCGTGATCACGCCGTCGGCGACCTGTTCTGCGGTGAGCGCCGTGTCGTGACTGAGCACCTCCTGCAGCGGGCCTGCCTCGTCGAGCATGCGAGTCTGCACGCCCTGCGGGCAGATCGCCTGCACGACGATCCCCCGGTGCCGGTACGTGGCCGAGAGCCATTCGGCGAAGGCCACCGCGCCGTGCTTGGTCACCGAGTACGCCGGGGCGTCGAGCATGGTCAGCAGGCCGGCGGCCGAGGCGGTCACCACGAACCGGCCGCCGTCGGCGGCCAGCCAGTCGGGCACCAGTTGCCGGGCGGCGCGCACGTGCGCCATCACGTTCACGTCCAGCGACAACGCCCAGTCGGCCTCGGACGCGTCCAGGCCGCGCCCCCGATCGACGCCGGCGTTGGCGAACCACGCCCCGATCGGGCCGTACGCGTCCCGCGCGGCGGCGATCAGGGCGGCGATCCCCTCCTCGGAGGCGGCATCGCCGGGGGCGGCGATCGCCTGCCCGCCCGCGGCCTCGATCGCCGCGACGGTCCGGGCCGCCCCGTCCGCATCCAGGTCGGCGACCACCACGCGGGCGCCGCGGCCGGCCAGCCCGGTCGCGAGCGCCGCGCCGATTCCGTTGCCCGCGCCGGTCACCACGACGCAGGCGCCGTCCGGCTCGAAGGCGCTCACATTCCACCTGCCAGCAGTACGCCGCCGTCCACGACCAGGGTCTGCCCGGTCATCCAGCCGGCGTCTCGTGACAGCAGGAACGCCACCACCGAGCCGATGTCGTCGGGCACACCGAGGCGCTTGAGCGGATACGGCGCGGCGACCTCCTCCTCGCGCCCTTCGTACAGGGCGGTGGCGAAACGGGTCTTGACCACCGCCGGGGCCACCGCGTTCACCCGGATGTCCGGCCCCAGTTCCACCGCGAGCTCCTCGGTCAGGTGCACCACGGCCGCCTTGGAGACGCCGTAGAAGGCGATCCCGGGGGCCGGTCGCAGACCGGCGATCGATGCCACGTTGACGATGGCCCCGCCGTGCTCGGCCATCCACCCGGCGTGCGCCTTCTGCGCCCACGACAGCGCCGACAACACGTTGACGTCCATGATCTTGCGCGCGGCCGCCACGTCGAGGTCCATCAGCGGTCCGAAGACGGGGTTGATCCCAGTGTTGTTGACCAGCAGATCCGCTGAACCGAAGGTGTTCAGCGCCGCACCGATGGCGGCGTCCTGGTGGTCGGGGTCGTCGGCCGGTCCGGCCACCGCGAGCGCATGTTCTTCCCCGCCGAGTGCGGCCACGGCCTCGTCGAGCGCCTCCTGTTTGCGAGCGGTGATCACCACCCGGGCACCGTCGTCGACCAGTCGCTGGGCGATCGCCAGGCCGATGCCACGACTGGCTCCGGTCACAATCGCGGTCTGACCCGCAAAACGCTTCTCACTCATCGGTACGACGAACCTCGTTCCCATCGAATCTACAGACTAAGCGCTCGCTTAGTTATTGGTGCTCTACTCTGCCCGAGGTAGGCAGTACACGTCAACCGTCGGCGACGGGGTGTTCGACTCCACTCCACCAGGAAGACGGCGGTACCGGCAGAGAGATGAGGAAAGTGACTGAAGGCTCCTCCAAGGCCGAACAGACCCGGGGCCGGCTGCTGCGTGCGGCCGTCGAGGCCTTCGCCGAACGCGGCTTCCACGGCACCACCACCCGTGACCTCGCTGCGGCCGCCGGGATGAGCCCCGCCGCCGTCTACGTCCACTACCCGTCCAAAGAGGACCTGCTGTATCAACTGTCCCTCGCCGGGCACCGCAAGACGCTCGCACTGATCGACGAGCACGACGACTCCGGCGCCGCACCGGCCACTCGCCTGCATCGGCTGATCAGAGCGTTCGCCCTGCATCACGCGGCCGATCACACCACCGCCCGCATCGTGAACTACGAGTTGTCTTCCCTGGCACCGGAGCACTTGGCCGAGATCCGCACCCTGCGCCGGGAGATCACCCGGCGGGTGCGCGCGGTGATCGACGACGGTGTCGCCGCGGGTGCCTTCGCGACCGCCGATCCGCGCGCGGTGACGCTGGCGATCCTGTCGATGAACATCGACATCGCCCGCTGGTACGTCGACGGCGGCAGCATGAAACCGGACTCGCTCGCCGACTCGTACGCCGATCTGGCCCTGCGAATGGTGGAGGCCCGGCCGGACTGATCCGGTGGCCCGCGACACACCCGAACGGCCTGGGGAACAAAGCAGCCCTCCCGAACGTCTGACAGAGTGATAGGCGAGACGTCCGCATCGGGCGCGCTCTGCAGGCGAGTGAATGAAAGGGCAGGGGAAATTCCATGACCGACAATGCCACGACCACGATCGTCTCCACCCCGTTGACCAACGCCGACCGCTGCGACCGTTGCGGTGCCGCGGCCAAGGTTCGCGCCACCCTCAGCGGCGGCGGTGAGCTGCTCTTCTGCCGCCACCACTACAACGCCCACGAAAGCCGTCTGGTCGAGATGGGCGCCGTGGTCCACGCTTGACCACTACGTCTTGACCACTACGTCTTGACCGCTACGGTCTGACGACGACGGCCTGACCATTGCGGTCGGACCGCGACCTGCGCACCTGGCTACCGCCAGGTGCGCAGGTCTTTGATCCGCGCGCGCAGCTGCTCGGCGGTCGCCATCGCCGTCGGAGGACCGCCGAGCCGCTGCCGCAGGTCGTTGTGCACCTGACCGTGCGGCCGCCCGGTGCGGTGATGATGCAGCGCGACCAGGGTGTTCAGCTCCTTGCGCAGGGAGTGCAGATTCTCCCCCGTGCCTCTCTCGGCCGCGTTCGGCGCCGCCTGACCGGCCGCGTCGTCGGCCGGGCGCACCACCGCTGATCGCTTGGAGACCTGCTGGGCCTGACGCTGTTGCAGCAGGGTCCGCACCTGCTCGGCGTCGAGCAGTCCGGGCAGCCCAAGATAGTCCGACTCCTCGTCGGACCCCGACCCCGTCGCCGTCCCGAAGGACGCGCCGTCGTAGATCACCTGGTCGAGCTCGGCGCTCGCGTGCAGTGACTGGAAGGCCGGCTCGTCGTCGCCCGTTTCGTCCTCGCGCTTGTTCGCCTCGTTCAGCGCCGCATCGTCGAGCCCGGTCTCTTCGCGGTGCGGCTTGCCCAGGACGTGGTCGCGCTGTGCTTCCAGTTCACCGGCCAGCTGCAGCAGCACCGGCACCGAGGGCAGGAAGACACTGGCGGTCTCCCCCGGGCGGCGCGAGCGCACGAACCGGCCGATGGCCTGCGCGAAGTATAGGGGCGTCGAGGCGTTGGTGGCGTAGACGCCGACGGCCAGGCGCGGCACGTCCACCCCCTCGGAGACCATGCGGACCGCGACCATCCATTCGTCGTCGGACGCGGAGAACCGTGCGATCCGCGCCGAGGAGCCCGCTTCGTCCGACAGAACCAGGGTCGGCTTGCTGCCGGTGATGGACTCGAGCAGTTCGGCGTAGTCGCGTGCACTGTCCTGGTCGGTCGCGATCACCAGACCGCCCGCATCGGGCACCCCCGACGCCCGCAGCTTCTGCAGGCGGCGGTGGGCGGCGCCGAGCACGGCCGGGATCCAGTCCCCGTGCGCGTCCAGAGCGGTCCGCCAGGCGCGCGCGGTCTGCGCGGCCGACAGCGGCTCGCCCAGGCGGGCGGTGAACTCCTCGCCGGCGCTGGTGCGCCAGCTGGCCTCACCGGAGTAGGCCAGGAAGACCACCGGCCGCACCACACCGTCGCGCAGCGCGTCGGCGTAGCCGTAGGCGTGGTCGGGCCGCGAGCGCGCCCCACCGCCGGGCTCCGGCTCGTAGGTGACGAACGGGATCGGCGAATCGTCGGAGCGGAACGGGGTGCCGGTCAGCGCCAGCCGCCGCTCGGCGTCCTCGAAGGCCTCCCGGATGCCGTCGCCCCACGACTTGGCGTCGCCGCCGTGGTGGATCTCGTCCAGGATCACCAGCGTCCGGCGGCGGACGGTGCGCTCACGGTGGCGGTGCGGGTGCGCCGCGACCTGCGCGTAGGTCAGCACGACACCGTCGAAGTCCGCGCTGGTGGCGCCGGTGGAGTTGGAGAAGTTCGGGTCCAGGGCGATGCCTGCGCGCGCGGCCGCCTCGGCCCACTGGTGCTTGAGGTGCTCGGTGGGCGCCACCACGGTGATCCGCTCCACCGTCCTGTCGGCCAGCAGTTCGGCGGCCACCCGCAGCCCGAAGGTGGTCTTGCCGGCACCGGGCGTGGCGACGGCGAGGAAGTCCCGAGGACGCGAGGTGAGGTACTTGGTGAGCGCCCGGCGCTGCCAGGCGCGAAGGGTGCCGGTCTGCGCCGGACGGCTACCGCCCACCTGCGAGGCGTCAGTCGTAGCGTCATCGGTGATGGTGGAAGTCGGCCCCGGTTCAGTCATAGCGGGCTCGATTCTAGCCCGTGCCGCCGACGATCCCCGCCACGCCGCACACCGGCCCGGTCTCCGGCCCGTTCACGGTGATCGGCCATGCTGGTATCCATCAGCACCGATCGATCGCCACTGTCGACGCCGGACTCCGGGCCCCCGCCCGACGCCCGGGCCGGAGTGCTGCGCAAGAGCTGGCAGCTGGTGTGGCGGACCACCGTCAAGTCCTGGGACGACGGCATCATCGGCTGGTCGGCGCAGGCGGCCTTCTGGCAGTCGCTGTCGCTGGTTCCGCTGCTGCTGGGCGTGCTCGGCAGCCTCGGATACATCGGCGGCTGGTTCGGTCCGGACACCGTGCAGATCATCAGCGACCGGATCATCTCTTTCGCCGGCAGCATCTTCACCGAGCAGGTGGTCACCGATCTGATCGCGCCCACCGTGGAGAACGTGCTGGGCCGGGGCCGCGGTGCGATCATCTCACTGAGCTTCGTCATGTCCTTGTGGGCCGGATCCTCGGCGATGAGCTGTTTCGTGGCCGCGATCGTCACCGCGCACGACCAGCATCAGGTGCGCAATCCGGTGTGGCAGCGGATCTTCGCACTGATCATCTACATCTTCTTCCTGATCTCGGCTGTCCTGGTGCTGCCGCTGGTGGCGCTGGGACCGACGTACCTCCGCCAGATCGTGCCGAACGACTGGGGCAACGCCGTCAACGTCCTGATCGACTGGGGCTACTTCCCGTTCGTCGGGCTCCTGCTGATCGGCGTGCTGGTCCTGCTGTACCGCTTCGCCCTGCCGTACCCGCTGCCGTGGCTGCGGCTGGTACCCGGGGCGTTCCTGGCCGGGGTCTTCTTCTGGCTGGCGACTTACATCCTCCGCGCCTACCTGACCGCGCTGGCCAACGTCGGCTACACCTACGGCGCGCTGGCCACGCCGATCGCCTTCCTGCTGTTCGGCTTCTTCCTCGGCTTCTCCATCGTGGTGGGAGCCGAACTGAATGCCGCGATCCAGGAACTGTGGCCTACCGAGGCCGACGGTCCCGTGGTGCGCCAGTGGGTGTCGACGCAGACCACCGAGATCACCGATACCCTGCGCCGCCGGGCGATCCGCCCGGGCGCCCGGCGCCGGCCCGAACCTCCCGGTGAGCAGGCCGAACCGCCGCGGTGACCGGCGGCTGCAGGCTCGTCCCGGCTACTTCTTCATCTTGGCGTAGACCTTCTTGCAGCGCTCGCACACCGGCGAGCCCGGCTTCGCCGACTTGGTCACCGGGAAGACCTCGCCGCACAGCGCCACCACGTGGGTGCCGGTCACAGCGCTCTCGGTGATCTTGTCCTTCTTGACGTAGTGGAAGACCTTCGGAGTGTCGTCGTCCTGTTCGGTCCGCTCGTCGAGATCCGGGCGTTCGATCGTCTTGGTAGTCATGCCCTCCATTCTGACGCACGACGGTCCCGGCGCGCACCGGGTGTGCCCGGCTGTGCACCCGCGTGCGGCAAGTGGAACAGTGGAGTCATGGCACGAGACACTCAGGACGGCGGCGGGCGGCACGACAGCCCGTCGGAGGCCTTTCTGATCACCCGCGCCGAGACCAGCCTGGACGAGCAGCACCGCGCCCGGGTCCGGAAGTACCTCTGGATGATGAGCTTCCGGGTACCCGCGCTCCTGGTGGCCAGCCTGGTCTACATCTGGACCGAGAACGCCTGGTGGGCGGTGGGCATCATCCTGTTCTCCATTCCCCTCCCCTGGATGGCCGTGCTGATCGCCAACGACCGGCCGCCCCGTGAACGCGGCGAGGTGCAGTACTACCGATTCGGGCCCGGGCACACCGTGGGGCCACGCGAGCTCGCCGCCGAGCCCGCGCCGCCGCCGGCACCTGACCCGTCCGGACCGGTCATCGACCCCGACGCTCCCGCCTCGTCCGGCGACAGCGACGACGGCCCCGTGGGCACCGACGGCGACGACGAATCCGGCTGAACCGGCGGACTCGGCCTTCCTCAGAGACTTCTCAGTCTGTCCGGGAACCTTCTGCAGGCCCGCGGCGTTGGACCTGATGAATGCATTGGTAGTTCCGTCGCCGAACGAGGAGGCCGCATGTCCACCGCCACCCGCACCCGTCCCGTCCCCACCAAGGAAGATCTGGACGCCCAGTCCCCGTCCGCCGACCTGGTGCGCGTCTACCTGAACGGGATCGGCCGCACCGCCCTGCTGAACGCCGAGCAAGAAGTGGTGCTGGCCAAGCAGATCGAAGCCGGCCTGTACGCCAAGCATCTTCTCGAAACCCGCAAGCGCATGGGCCCGGCCCGCAAGCGCGACCTGGCGATCCTGGTCCGCGAGGGCGAACGCGCCCGCGCTCACCTCCTCGAGGCCAACCTGCGCCTGGTGGTGTCGCTGGCCAAGCGCTACACCGGCCGGGGCATGCCGCTGCTCGACCTGATCCAGGAGGGCAACCTCGGCCTGATCCGCGCCGTCGAGAAGTTCGACTACGCCAAGGGCTTCAAGTTCTCCACCTACGCGACCTGGTGGATCCGCCAGGCGATCAGCCGTGGAATGGCCGATCAGAGCCGCACCATCCGGCTCCCCGTCCACCTGGTGGAGCAGGTCAACAAGATCTCCCGGATCCGCCGCGAGCTGCACCAGCAACTCGGCCGCGAGGCCACCGACGACGAGTTGGCCGCCGAGACCGGCATCCCGGCCGAGAAGATCGCCGACCTGATGGACCACAGCCGCGATCCGGTGAGCCTGGACATGCCGGTCGGCAACGACGAGGAGGCACCGCTCGGGGACTTCATCGAAGACGCCGAGGCCACCTCCGCCGAGAGCGTGGTGATCGCGAGCCTGCTGCACTCGGACATCCGCACCGTGCTGTCCACCCTGGACGAGCGCGAGCGCCAGGTGATCACCCTGCGCTTCGGCCTGGAAGACGGTCAGCCCCGCACCCTGGACCAGATCGGACGCTCCTTCGGCCTCTCCCGCGAGCGGGTGCGCCAGATCGAGCGTGAGGTGATGGGCAAGCTGCGCGAGGGCGATCGCGCCGACAAGCTGCGCGCGTACGCCAGCTGACCCGCCCCCCGGCGGTCAGCCCAGACGGCGAGGACCGGTGTCGGCCAGTGTCGGCACCGGTCCGACCGTGATGCGTGCGGCCAGCACCGAGGTCCCCTCGGCCGAGGACAGAATCGGGTCCAGGCTGACGCCCCGGATCTCCGGGATCTGCTCCACCAGCGCCGACACCCGCAGCAGCAGGTCGATGAGCGCTTCGACGTCCGCGGGCCGCTCCCCGACGCGTCCGCCCAGCAGTTCGGCCGAGCGCGGCTCGGCCACCAGGTCGCGGGCGTCCTCGATCGTCAGCGGCACGGCCCGGTAACTGCGATCGCCGAGCGATTCGAACAGCCGGCCGGACAGCCCGAACGAGACGATCGGCCCGAAGGACTCGCTCTCGATCACGTTGATGCAGACGCCCAGGCCCTTCGGCGCCATCTTCTGCACCAGGAGCGCGCTCTCCCCGGTCAGCGCCTGCAGTTCGGCGAAAGCCGTGATCACCGCGGTGGCGTCGGACAGGTCCAGCCGAGCGCCTTCACGGTCCAGGCGCCCCACCCAGTCCGCCCCGGCGGCCTTGACCACCACGGGGAAGCCGAACTCGCGCGCGGCGGCTGAGGCCTCGTGCAGGGTGTGCACCTCGCGAAAATCGACCAGGTCGATGCCGAACCAGTTCAGCACTGTCGCCGCCTCGACCGCGGACAGTTCCCGGGTGCCGTCGCCCATCACTTCGCGGACGAAGCTGCGGGCGTGTTCGGCGGAGATCCCGGACAGTTCCACTTCGGCGGCGTCCGGGCGTGCCCGCCATTCGCTGTACCGCCAGCTCAGGGCGAGCGCATGTGCCGCCCGCTCCGGGGTGGGATACGACGGAATGGAACCGCGGGTGGGCACTCCTCCCGGCCCGGCCACCGACAGCCCGATTGGAATGCCCTCCACCGCCAGGAAGGTGGTCACGATGGGCTTGGTGCCGGGTTCGGCGCACTCGGCGGCGGCGGTCATCAGCGCCCGCGAGTATTCGGCGGTGTCCACCGCGACCGGCGGCACGAAGACCACGATCACCGCGTGCACTCCGGGATCGTCGAGGACCTCGGACACGGCGGCGGTCAGCTCCTCCTGGGGTGCGGCCGGCCCGAGGTCGACCATGGAGACCACGTCGAGACCGGAACTGCGGGCCGTGTGCGCGGCCAGCGAGGCGATCACCGAGGAGTTGCCGACGATCGCGGTCCGCGGTCCCACCGGCAGCGGCTGGTAGGCCAGCACGGTGGCGGCGTCGAACAGATCCGACAGGGTGTCCACCTGGAGCACACCGGCCTGGGCGAGCACCATCTGCGCGATGCGGTCGTCGACGGCGCCGAAGCGCTCCTTCTGCTCGCCCACGCGGGTCATCGCGCCGCGTCCGGACTTGATGGCCACCACCGGCTTGTTCCTGGTGACCCGGCGGGCGATGCGACCGAACTTGCGCGGATTGCCGAAGCTCTCCAGGTACAACAGCACCACGTCGGTGGCCTCGTCGGTGTCCCAGTACTGCAGGACGTCGTTGCCGGACACGTCGGCCCGGTTACCGGCCGACACGAAGGTGGACAGCCCCAGTCGCCGACGGGCCGCGTGGTCGAGGATCGCGATGCCCAGGGCGCCGGACTGGCAGAAGAAGCCGACCCGTCCGGGGCCGGGGATGCGCGGGGCCAGGGTCGCGTTGAGGGCGATCTCCGGGGCGTTGTTCACCACGCCGAGCGCGTTGGGTCCCACCAGACGCATGCCGTGCGCCCGGACCTGCTGCACCAGGGCACGTTCGGCGGCCAGCCCCTCGTCGCCGAGTTCGCCGAATCCGGCGGACACCACCACCAGGGTCTTGACCCCCTTGACCAGACAGTCGTCGAGCACCTCGGTCATCCCGGATGCCGGGACCGCGACCACGGCCAGGTCCACCGGGTCGGGGATGTCGATGACGCGCTCGTAGGCGCGGATGCCGCGGACCGACCGGGTCTGTCCCGGACCGTTCACCGGATACACCGGCCCGGTGAAACCGGCGGCGATCGCGTTGGCGAGCAGCACGTGCCCCACCTTCTTGGGGTCCGACGACGCACCGATCACGGCGACCGACTGCGGCCGCAGCAGGTTCGCGATGCTGCGCGCCTCCGAGGCGCGCTCGCGGGCGTTGCGCACCGAGGTCAGCGCATCGGTCGGGTCGATCTCGAACTCCACGTGCACTGTGCTGCCGTCGAACGCCCGGCTGACTTGGTAGCCGGCGTCGCGGAACACGGCCACCATGTTCGGGTTCTCCGAGAGCACCTCGGCCTCGAACTTGACGAAACCGTTCTCCGCAGCGGCGCCGGCCAGGTGCTCGAGCAGGATCGGACCGAGCCCGCGCCCCTGGTGCCCGTCGGCCACCACGAAGGCCACCTCGGCCGAATACGGTTTGCCGGTCTCCCCGAGCCCCTCGTAGAGGCCCATCGCGATCACCTCGTCGCCCAGCCAGGCCAGCAGCGCCACGCGGTTTCGGTAGTCGACGGTGGTCATCCGAACCACTTCGCGGGGCGGCAGCGTCGGGGTGGGACCGAAGTACCGCAGATAGCGGGTGCGCTCGGAGAGGCCTTCGTGGAAGCGCACCAGGGCATCCGCGTCGGCGGGGGTGATGGGCCGCAGGTGTACCACCCCGCCGTCGGAGGCCAGCACATCGGCGGCCCAGTGCCGCGGGTACTTTCCCGCGCCGCCGAACTCCGGCGGCTCGCCGTCGCGGCCCGGATCCTCCACGGCGGTGGGCTCCTCGGGCTCTGGGGTCTGGGTGTCAGTCACGCGGGTCCTCCGGGTCGAGTCCGTGCAGGGGGAAGACCGCGCGGCGGGTCGCCAGGATCGCGCGATCGGTCTGTTGCTGGGCGGCATCGGTGACGCCCTCCGGCGGCGTCGCACCGGCGTCCCCGTCCCACGGGACGAAGTCGACGTCGCCGTTGTCGCCCATCATGCCCACCGGCGGTCGCGCATAGTCCGGATGCACCTTCCCGGACAGGTCGATGGCACTGGCCATCCACTCCGCGCCGATCGGCGTGGCGGGATCGATGTCGCGGTCGAGTGCCGTCGCCAGCAGATGGGTCCAGGCGCGCGGCACCACGTTGATGACGCCGTAGCCACCGCCGCCGACCGCGATCCACCGGCCTTCGCAGTACTTGTCGGCCAGGTCGCGCAGGGCCCGCATGGCGGCCGCCTGGCCGTCGACGGTCAGCGCGAGGTCGGTCAGCGGATCGGCGCGGTGGCTGTCCACACCGACCTGGGTGAGGATGATCTGCGGCTTGAAAGCGGCGATCATCGACGGCACCGTGGCGTGAAACGCCCTGAGCCACAAGCGGTCCTGCGTGCCTGGCATCAGCGCCACGTTCACCGCGGTACCGGCCGCGGCGTCCGTGCCGACCTCGGTGGGCCAGCCGGTGCCCGGCCACAGGGTGGCCGGATGCTGGTGCAGCGAAATGGTCATCACGCGCGGGTCGTGCTCGAACTGCACCTGCACGCCGTCGCCGTGATGGGCATCGATGTCGACGTAGGCGATGCGGTCGTAGCCCTGCTCCAGCAGCCATTTGATGGCCACCGCCGCGTCGTTGTAGATGCAGAAACCGGCGGCGTGACCGGCCATCGCGTGGTGCATGCCGCCACCGATGTTCACCGCACGCTGAACTGCTCCCGAGTGCACCGCCTGCGCGGCGGCGAGCGTGCCGCCGACCAGCATCGCGCCCGCGTCGTGCATCCGGTCGAACACCGGATTGTCTTCGCTCCCAAGGCCGAACAGGCGCTCGAGCATGGGGCCGCCGAGCGACGCCGTGCCCGAGCCGACCGCACGCACCGCGTCGATGTACCCCTGCGTGTGCACCGTGCGCAGCAGGTCGTCGTCCACCGGCAGCGGCGGCGTGTCCTCCACTCCGTCGAGCACCCCGAAACCCCTGGCCAGGTCCATCGTCAGAGCCAGGCGGATGGGGCTCATCGGGTGGGTGTACGCCCACTTGTAATCGAGGAACTCGTCGCTCCAAATGACCGCTGTACTCACCGTCTGACCCCTTCGCACATCACACCAGGAACGCTAGTGCCTCCGAAGTCACGGTATCCAGGTAATCTGGACGTTGGCGAAAGGACTGAGGCACACGTGAACGAACTCGTCGACACTACCGAGATGTACTTGCGCACGATCTACGACCTCGAAGAGGAGGGGATCATCCCGCTGCGCGCGCGGATCGCAGAGCGGCTCGACCAGAGCGGGCCGACCGTCTCGCAGACGGTGGCACGGATGGAACGTGACGGATTGGTGCGAGTGGCCGGCGACCGGCACCTGCAGCTCACCGACGAGGGCCGTGCGCTGGCCGTCTCGGTGATGCGCAAGCACCGCCTGGCCGAGCGGCTCCTGGTCGATGTCATCGGACTCCCCTGGGACGAGGTGCACGACGAAGCCTGCCGCTGGGAGCATGTGATGAGCGAGAACGTCGAGCGCCGTCTCCTGGAGGTCCTCGACAATCCGACCACCTCCCCGTACGGCAACCCGATCCCCGGGCTCGACGAGCTCGGTGTCAAGATCCAGTTGCCCGTGGACAAGGCCGAGCGGCTGGTGGAGATGCCGGCCGGCGAGTCGGTGGTGATCGTGCGCCGCATGGCCGAGCACGTGCAGGCCGATCCCGAGCTCATCACCGAGTTGCGCGAGGCCGGCGTGGTGCCGAATGCGCGCGTCAACGTGGTGGTCAGTCCGCGATCGGTTCAGATCAGCACCCCCGGTCACGAAGGCCTGACACTCTCCTCGGAGATGGCGCACGCCGTCTTCGTCGAGCGCGTCTGACTCAGCCTGCGGGTACGCGGGTCTGCTCCGGCAGTCCGACTCCGAGCTCGCGGCCGAGGGTGAACGAATAGGCCACCACCTCGGCCAGCCCGGCCGGCCGCATCCCGTGCAACAGCGCGGTGCTGAGCAGCCGGGCGAGGTAGTAGTCCGGATCCAGTTCCAGGGCGCGCTCCACGGCGACCGAGGCGAAGGCGCCTTCGCCGGCCATGTAGTGCAGGTGGCCCAGCAGCGTGGCCGCGGCCGCCCCGGCTCGGCCGGACAGGCTGCGCGCCAACCGGATCCACAACTGCTCGGCGGCGTCGCGCAGATCGGTCAGCGCCAGCGCCAGCAGGATGTCGCGGGTGTGCACCGAGCACAACGCCTCGCCGAGAGCGTTCACCTGGCCGCACTCGAGACGTCCCGACGCGCCCTCGCGAATCCGGGACAGCACCAGCCGCGCCCCGCTGGTCTCCCGCGGACCGGGTGGTGCCGGCGGCACCGCCGGCTCGATGGGTCGGCACACCGCGGAGTCGCAGTGCGCGCGCGGCTCGAGCGCGGCGCGCAGGTCCTCCCGCCGCGGCAGCAGCGGACGGCCGCTGTAGACCGCGCGTTCGAGGGCCACCGGCGACAGCCGCGGGTCGCTGAGCAGACCGGAATCGGCCACGTCGCCGCCGAACGGCGCCGGCGGCCGCTCCCGTCCCGGCCGGGCGCGGGGCTCCCATCCGGTGAACCACCGGGCGCCCGCGGAGAATCCGGGCAGCACGAATCCGGCCGACAGGCCGCCGGAGGCGTTGAAGCTGCGTTCGACCGCCCGGAACGTCGCCCGGTACCGGATCAGTTCGGCGACCGGCTCGGCCGCCGCGAAGCGGTCGTCGGCGATCACGCAGACCACCCCGGCGGCACCGTATCCGGCGACGATCCGCCCGAGTTGCGCCAGCTGCCGCCGCATCGCCGTGTCCGGCCGGCCCGCCCCGGTCAGCGTCAGGTCGTGGCGCATGGTGGCGATCAGGGTGCGCGCGTCGGCGAACGCGAGCAACACGATGGATCTCTCGGGCGTGAACCCCAGCAGTCCGGGCACCGCCGCCAGCAGCGGATCCGGATCGATGAGGACGGCCGAGCCGTCGGGCAGCGGATGCGGTATCGATGTCATGGCGTCCACGCTCCGCTGCCGGCGCCCGCGGCAGAATGCGCCGCTCGGGCGGCTGTGGACAGCGCCGCTCCCCCACAGCGCCGGATCGCCGCGCCTGGGGCCGCGGTGTCGCGAGCCCTAGCATCGGCGCGGGCAACGGCCCTCCTGCTGCGTCAGCGGCGGGCGGGTCGCCCGTCGCAGGTCACGTGCGCGGGATCAGTTGCCGTCGCCGAAGGCGCGGTCGATCGCCGCGGTGAAGAACTCCTCGGCCCTCTGCCGTTCGGCCTCTCCCACCGGCGCCATCGAGCGCACCTGGACCACCACCCGGGTCGAACCCCGCTGGGCCACCCACTGCTCCAGGACGACGGCGGTCTCCGAGCCGGCCGTGGTCAGGGTGCGTGTCAAGCGCAATCGCTCCACCCCGCCGTCGGACCTGGGCTCACCGGTCACCTGGGTCCGGACCTCCTGAGTGCCCGTCGCACCGCTGGTGAAGACCGGGCACTCGCGGGCGGCGGCGGCGAGGCTGCTCACTGATTCGCCGGTCCGGACCACCATCTCGGTCAGGGTGCTGCCCGGCGCGGGCCCCGGGCCGACCATCACCGCGGCCGTCTCGGTGTCGACCGCGGCGGGTGTGCATTCGGCGGGCGCGACGTCGCCGGACAGCGGGCGCAGGGTGATGTCGGCGACGGCTCCGGGGACCTGGGGGCCGGGGACCTGCACACCGGGGCCGTTCGGGTAGCTGTCGCCGGGCACGAGCAGGGACGTGTAGTCGGGCACCGGTTGCCCGGTCCCGGACACCGAGCAACCCGCCGCCAGCAAAGCCACAGCGACCACTGCCACCACTGAAGTTACAACTCTCACTCTCGCCACTCTGCCACCAACTGCCACCGCGGTGCGGGAATGACCCACCGCCGCGGGGTGTTACACGCATGAGTCCCAGATTCCTGGGACACTGAACTCATCAACCACCGAAGGGAGAACCTCCTATGGACGAGCAAGACCGCTCGCTGTACGAGCTCGAGTTCCCCGGCCCCGCCGTCTCCGGACCGCAGGGCGATGGTCCGGTCCTGGTCCACGCCCTCGAAGGTTTCGCCGATGCCGGTCACGCCGTGACGCTGGCCGCCACGCATCTGCGCGAAGCGCTCGACGGCGAGCTCGTAGCGACGTTCGACACCGATGAACTGATCGACTACCGCTCCCGGCGGCCGCTGATCTCGTTCACCGGCGAGAAGTTCGACGGCATCGAGATGCCGAAACTCACCATGCACGCCCTGATCGACAATGCCGGCGTACCGTTCCTGCTGCTGGACGGGTCCGAGCCGGACCTGCGCTGGGAGCAGTTCACCACGGCCATCTCGGCGCTGGCCGAGCGCTTCGGCGTCAGCCAGGTGATCGGCCTGAACTCCATCCCGATGGCGGTGCCGCACACCCGTCCGTCGGGGGTCATCGCGCACGGCAACGATGCCGAGGCGCTGGGTGACCTGCCCCGCTGGGGCAACGAGATGAAGCTGCCGTCGAGCGCCTCGATGCTGCTGGAGCTGCGCCTGGGCGAAGCCGGCTACCGGACCGCGGGATTGTCGGCGCACGTACCGCACTACCTGTCGCAGACCAACTATCCGGCCGCCTCGGCCGCGTTGCTGGCAGCGCTGAGCCGGGTGACCGAACTGGATCTGCCGGTGGCCGCACTCGAGAACGCCGCTGCCCGCGTCCGCGATCAGGTCGACGAAGAGGTCACCGGCAACGCCGAGATCGGCACCGTCGTCCAGGCCCTGGAGCAGCAATACGACGCGTACATGAAGGCCAAGGCGGAGCGTGAACTGCTTTCCGCCGACGGCGATCTGCCGTCCGGAGACGAGCTCGGCGCCGAGTTCGAGAAGTTCCTGGCCGAACACTCCGCCGAGTTCGACGGCCTCGATCTGGGCACCGACCGACCGGAAACGCCCGGCGACAACGGCGAGCAGGACACCCCCTGACCGCACCGCCGCGCGCCGCAGACCCGGACGACACCGGAACCCCGCTGACGCCCACCACGGACGAGGATGCCGCCTTCGAGCACTTCCTGTCCTGGTGGGCGTCGCGGGGCATCCAGTTGTATCCGCACCAGGAGGAGGCGCTGCTGGAGCTGGTGTCCGGCAGCAACGTGGTGCTGGCCACCCCCACCGGCTCCGGTAAGTCGCTGGTGGCCTCCGGGGCGATCTACTTCGCCCGCTGCCGCGGACGGCGCGCGTATTACACCGCGCCGATCAAGGCCCTGGTCAGCGAGAAGTTCTTCGATCTCTGCGAGCAGTTCGGCGCCGAGAACGTCGGACTGCTCACCGGTGATGCGAGCGTCAACGCCGACGCGCCGATCGTCTGCGCGACCGCCGAGATCGTCGCCAACATCGCGCTGCGCGACGGGGCCGACTCCGACGTCGGAGTCCTGGTGGCCGACGAATTCCATTACTACGGCGAGTCCGATCGCGGCTGGGCCTGGCAGGTCCCGCTGATCGAGCTCCCACATACTCAGTTCCTGCTGATGTCGGCCACTCTCGGCGACGTCTCGTTCTTCATCGACGACCTGACCGAACGCACCGGACGGCCGACCGTCGAGGTGAGCGGTGCCCAGCGCCCGGTCCCTCTCGAGTACCGCTACGCGATGACCCCGATCCACGAGACCATCGAGGAACTGGTCACCAAGGGCCAGGCGCCGGTGTACGTGGTGCACTTCACCCAGGCGCAGGCCGTCGAGCGCGCGCAGGCACTGACCTCGGCGAAGATCTGCGACAAGGCGGAGAAGGCGGCGATCGCCGAGGCGATCGGCGACTTCGAATTCCGGACCGGCTTCGGCACCACCCTGTCCAAACTGCTTCGCGCCGGAATCGGCGTCCACCACGCAGGCATGCTTCCGCGCTACCGGCGGCTGGTGGAGCGCCTGGCGCAGGCCGGACTGCTGAAGGTGGTCGCCGGTACCGACACCCTCGGCGTGGGTATCAACGTGCCCATCCGCACCGTGCTCTTCGCCGGGCTCACCAAGTACGACGGCCACCGGGTGCGCCGCCTGCGCGCCCGCGAATTCCATCAGATCGCCGGTCGTGCCGGCCGCGCCGGTTACGACACGATCGGCTATGTGGTCGCACAGGCCCCCGACCACGACGTCGAGAACGCCCGGCTGGTCACCAAAGCGGGTGACGATCCAAAGAAGCTGCGAAAACTGGTGCGGCGCAAGCCTCCCGAGGGTTTCGTCGGATGGAGTGAGAAGACCTTCCTGCTGCTGGTCGACGCCCCCGACGAACAGCTACGATCGCACTTCAAGATCACCACGGCGATGCTGATGGAGGTGCTCGAGCGACCCGGGGACTGCTTCGCCGCGCTGCGTCATCTGCTCGAGGAGAATCACGAGCCGCGCAAACGGCAGCTGCGCCACATCAAACACACCATCGCGCTGTATCGGGACCTCGTCGAGACCGGCATCGTCACCCGCCTCGACACCCCGGACGCCACGGGCAAGAAGGTGGAGATCTCGGTGGATCTGCCGGAGAACTTCGCGCTGACCAATCCCCTGTCGGCTTTCGCCGTGGCGGCGTTCGAACTGCTCGATCCGCAGGCGGAGTCGTTCGCACTGGACGTGGTGTCAGTCCTGGAGTCCACCCTCGACGATCCGCGCCAGGTGCTGATGGCCCAGCGGAAGGTCGCCCGCGATGCGGCCGTCGCCGAGATGAAGGCCGACGGCATCGAGTACGAGGAGCGCATGGCCAAGCTCGAGGAGATCACCTGGCCGCAGCCGCTGGCCGAGGAGATCGCCTTCGCCTACGAGACCTACAAGCGCACGCATCCGTGGCTGGCCAACACCCCGCCGTCACCGAAGTCGGTGCTGCGCTACATGCTGGAACGCTCGATGACCTTCACCGAGCTGATCAGTGAGTTCGGACTGCAGCGGAGCGAGGGCGTGGTGCTGCGCTACCTGACGGACTGCTACCGCGCCCTGCGCAGCGGCCTGCCCATGTCCGCGGTGACCGACGAGATCGAGGACATCACCGAGAATCTCGGAGACCTGATCCGCGCCGTCGACTCCAGTCTGATCGACGAGTGGGAGACCCTCACCGTCTCCGGCTGATTCGCGTCTGGCTGATCCGCCGTTTCCAGGGTGCGTCAGACCGGAGTGACCTCCCCGGATTCGGCGGCCAGGGCGGCGATGTCGGCGGCCAGCTCGGTGTACGCGCCGCCGCGGCCCGAGGACGTCCGGTACACCAGCCCGATCCGGCGGCCCGGCCGCGGCACGGCGAACTCGGCCGTCGCCAGTTCCCCGGACGCAGTCTCCACACCCACCGACATGCGCGGGATCAGAGTCACACCGAGCCCGCCTTCCACGCACTGCACCGCCGTGGTCAGCGATGCCGCCCGGGTCTGCCGCAGGTCCGGATCCACTCCGGCCATCTGGCACACCTCGAGTGCCTGGTCGCGCAGGCAATGCCCGTCGTCGAGCAGGAGCAGCGGGAGCTCGGCCAGCGTCGCCGGTGCCAGACGCTTGCGTCCGGCCAGGCGGTGACCGGACGGAAGGGCGAGCAGAAAGTCCTCGTCGTACATCGCGATCTCGCCGATTCCGGGAGCCGAGTTGGGCAGGGCCATCACCGCCGCGTCCAAGGTGCCGTCGCGCAGTTGCGCCAGCAGGCGCGCGGTCTGGTCCTCGACCACCCGCAGATCCATCTCGGGACGGCGGACCGGCAGGCCCCGCAGCAGCCGGGGCAGCAGGTAGGGCGCGATGGTCGGGATCAGACCGAGACGCAGCGGGCCGCGCAGTGGGTCGTCCTCACCCGCCGCCTCGGACAGGAAATTGTCGATCGCATCACACGCAGCCATCGCCGAGGGCAGCAGCCGGCGCCCCTCCGCGGTAAGCATCACCCGACGCGTGGTGCGCTCCACCAGCTGCACACCGAGACCACTCTCCAGCCCCGCCAGCGCCTGCGACAGCGACGGCTGACTCACTCCGAGTTCGGTTGCCGCCGAACCGAAGTGGAGCTTCTTGGAGATGGCCACGAAGGCCCGTAGGCCACCTATCGACGGCTGATAACTCTGATCACTCATACTTATCAATATAGTGCCTACAATCACGTTTCGCTTTTAGAAGGTTTAAGGCAGAATGGGAGTCACCGCCGGACGAAGACGCCAAAGCGTCACTCCGGCAGAGTGATTCACATCCCACGACGAAGGAGTCTTGACATGGCGCTGCTTACCATCGGCGATCAGTTCCCCGAGTACAACCTGACTGCTGTCATCGGCGGTGACCTCTCCAAGGTCGACGCCCAGCAGCCCGAGGACTACTTCACCAACGTCTCCAGCGACGACTACAAGGACCGCTGGCGCGTGGTCTTCTTCTGGCCGAAGGACTTCACCTTCGTGTGCCCCACCGAGATCGCCGCCTTCGGCAAGCTCAACGACGAGTTCGCCGACCGCGACACCCAGGTCCTGGGCGCCTCGATCGACAGCGAGTTCGTGCACTTCCAGTGGCGCGCCCAGCACGAGGAGCTCAAGACCCTGCCGTTCCCGATGATGAGCGACCTCAAGCGTGAGCTGGTCGAGGCCACCGGTGTGCTCAACGCCGACGGCGTCGCCGACCGCGCCACCTTCATCATCGACCCGAACAACGAGATCCAGTTCGTCTCGGTGACCGCCGGCTCGGTGGGCCGCAACGTCGACGAGGTCCTGCGCGTCCTCGACGCCCTGCAGTCCGACGAGCTGTGCGCCTGCAACTGGCGCAAGGGCGATCCGACGATCGACGCCGGCGAACTGATGAGCGCCTCGGCCTGATCGTCGTCGACGCCACTGTCCGCCAACTGATCTCAGGAGATCTCACACGATGAGCATCGACAATCTGAAGGAAGCCCTTCCCGACTACGCGAAGGACCTCAAGCTCAACCTCGGCTCGCTGGCACGCACCACCGTGCTCAACGACGAGCAGCTGTGGGGCACCCTGCTCGCGTCCGCCGCGGCGACCCGCAACGCCACCGTGCTGCGGGAGATCGCCGACGAGGCGGCCGACAACCTGTCGGCCGAGGCCTACAACGCAGCCCTCGGTGCCGCTTCGATCATGGGCATGAACAACGTCTTCTACCGGGGCCGCGGCTTCCTCGGTGGAAAGTACGACGACCTGCGGCCCGGGCTGCGGATGAACATCATCGGCAACCCCGGCGTCGACAAGGTGAACTTCGAGCTGTGGTCGATGGCCGTCTCGGCCATCAACGGCTGTGAGCACTGCGTCGCCGCGCACGAGAACGTCGTGCGTGAAGGCGGCGTGGAGCGCGAAGCGATCTTCGAGGCCCTCAAGGCCGGTTCGATCGTGCAGGGTGTCGCCCAGGCGATCACCATCGCTGAGGCTCTGCCCTGACCCTCGGCTGAAACTGCAGCTTCAAAGACGAGAGTGTCCCGCCGGCGATCCCGGCGGGGCACTCCCGTCTCTGCCTCGGCCGCGCCCGGATCAACCCCGTGCGTGGGTCACCCCAGCGCAGCCGCGAATCGCGCGGCCATCTCATCGACCTCGTCGGTGGTCATGACGAACGCGGGCGAGATCTGCAGGGCGCCCGCCCCCGCGGCACGGCCCGCGACCCCGTGCTGGCGCAGCCGCAGGACCGCGGCCGGAGCGTCAGACGGATCGGCCAGTTGCACCGCGGTGACCGCCCCCAAACCGGTCCGGACCTCGGCGACGGCGTCGAGCTCTCCCAGGGGAGCGAACGCGCGGGCCAGGTCGCCCTCCAGCCGGGTGGCTTCGGCGAGCAAGCCTTCGCGCTCGATGATGTCGAAGTTCGCCATCGCTGCGGCTGCGGCTCCGTAGTGACCGCCGTAGGTGTACCCGTGTCGCCACCAGGTGCCGCCGGCGAAGAACGGCTCAGCCAGGTGGGGTGCGGCGATCATCGCTCCCATGGGTACGTATCCGCTGGTGAGACCCTTCGCCGAGGTGATCATGTCCGGCTCCAGGCCGAAGCGGCCGGAGGCGAACCAGTGTCCGTGTCCGATGCGGCCGTAACCGGTCACCACCTCGTCGGCGATGAACAGGACGTCGTGATCACGGCAGATCTCGCGCACCTCGCGCAGATAGCCGTCCGGCGGCAGGTAGATGCCGCCGGCGCCGATGATCGGTTCGACGACGAAGGCCGCGATGTTGTCGGCCCCCAGCCGCTCGATCAGGCCGAGCAGCGCCTTGGCGTCGTCCCACTCGATGGTCTCGGTATCGGCCAGGAAGCCGGGACCGTAGCCCTCCTTGTTGGCCGGGATGCCCGCGAGGGCGGTGCCGCCGATGTGCATGCCGTGATAGGCCTTGGTGCGCGAGACGATGATGCGCTTCTCCGGCCGTCCCTGCTCGGTCCAGTACCGGCGGGCGAGCTTGCAGGCGGTGTCCACCGCGTCGCTGCCGCCGGAGGTGAACATGACCTTCGATCCCGGCACCGGTGCCATCTCGGCCACCCGCTCGGCGAGGGCGATGAGCACGTCGCCGGCGTAGTCACCGAAGTTCGAATAGTGCGCCACCGTCGACAACTGGCGGGCCACAGCGTCGGCGATCTCGGTGCGGCCGTGACCGACGTTGGTGAACCACAGTCCCGCCGTCGCGTCGAGATACTCGTTGCCGGCGTCGTCGTAGATCCGCGCACCGTCGCCGCGCGCCACCACGAACGGTCCGGTGTCGGTGACCGCGCCCATGTCGGCGAATCCATGCCAGAGGGAACCCATGGCTCCCAATATCGCATGCCGGAGCCCTCCGTGTCGGACCTCCGTGTGGGCCCGCCGCCCCCTCGCTGGAACGCGGTGCCCGACAGAACCGCACGGCCCAATAGAATCGGGACATCATGGCTGTCCCCGTCCTCACCTTTCCACCGGAGCTTCCGGTCAGCGCCTGCCGCGACGAGATCTCCCAGGCGATCGCCGACCACCAGGTGGTGGTGATCGCGGGCGAGACGGGCTCGGGCAAGACCACTCAGCTGCCGAAGATCTGTCTGGCGCTGGGCCGCGAATCCATCGGCCACACCCAGCCGCGCCGGATCGCCGCCACCTCGGTCGCGCGGCGCATCGCCGACGAGACGGGAACACAGCTCGGCGACCTGGTGGGCTACAGCGTCCGCTTCTCCGACAAGTCCGGCAAGCAGACCAAGATCAGGGTGATGACCGACGGCATCCTGCTGCGGGAGATCACGTCGGATCCGGACCTGCGGCGCTACGACACCATCATCATCGACGAGGCCCACGAACGCAGCCTCAACATCGACTTCCTGCTCGGCTACCTCAAGCGTCTCCTCCCCCGCCGGCCCGACCTGAAGGTGATCATCACCTCGGCGACCATCGAGCCGGATCGGTTCGCCCGGCATTTCGCCGGCCCGGACGACGAGGTCCCGATCCTCGAGGTATCCGGCCGCACCTATCCGGTGCAGGTGCGCTACCGCCCCCTGGTCTCCGATGACGAGGACCACACCGACCTCGACCAACTCGCCGCCATCGATGCGGCGGTCGGTGAACTGTGGGCGCACGAACGCGGCGACATCCTGGTCTTCCTGCCGACCGAACGAGACATCCGGGACACCGCCGATGCGCTCAAGCGCCGCACCGAGGCACAGATCGTGCCGCTGTACGCCCGACTGTCGGTAGCCGAACAGCAGAAGGTCTTCGCTCCGTCCGACGGGCGGCGGATCGTGCTGGCCACCAACGTCGCCGAGACTTCGCTGACGGTCCCCGGCATCCGCTACGTGATCGACACCGGGACTGCGCGGATCTCGCGGTACTCCACCCGGACCAAGGTGACCCGGCTCCCGATCGAGAAGATCTCGCAGGCCAGTGCGCGGCAACGGGCCGGCCGCTGCGGGCGCGTGGCCCCCGGCATCTGTATACGTCTCTATTCCGAGGACGACTTCGACGCCCGCCCCGAGTACACCGACCCGGAGATCCTGCGCGCGAACCTCGCCGCCGTCATCTTGTCGATGCTCTCCCTGCGGCTCGGTGACGTCGCCGAGTTCCCGTTCGTACAGCCACCGGAGAAGCGGGCGATCACCGACGGGATGGCGCTGCTGTCCGAACTCGGTGCCGTCACCGGACTCGATTCGGCGGATGCGAGTCTCACCGAGGTCGGCCGCGCCCTCGCCCGGCTCCCGGTCGACCCGCGGCTGGCCCGCATGTTGGTGGCCGGCCGCCAGAACGGCTGCCTGGACCACATCCTGGTGATCGCCGCGGCCTTGTCGCTGCCCGACGTCCGGGAGCTCCCCTCGGACAAGCGCGAGGCCGCCCAGGCCGCGCACCGGCAGTACACGGTGCCCGGCTCGGAGTTCCTGGGACGCCTCAAACTCTGGGAGCACCTCCAGGAACGGCGTGCGGCGCTGTCGGGCAACCAGTTCCGCCGCGAGTGCGAACGCGGCTTCCTGCACTATCTGCGCATCCGCGAATGGCTCGACCTGCACCGCCAACTGCGCCGGACCGTCCGCGATCTCGGCTGGGAGGTGCCCGAGACGACGTCCGATCCGGCGGCCGTCCACCGCAGCCTGCTGACCGGTCTGCTCACCAATATCGGTGCCCGCCAGGGCGACACCCGTGACTTCCTGGGCACCCGGGGCACCAAGTTCGCCGTCTTCCCCGGTTCGCCGCTCGCCTCCAAGCCGCCGGCTTTCGTGATGGCCGCCGAACTGGTGGAGACCTCGCGGCTCTTCGCCCATACCGTCGCCTCGATCGACCCGGAGTGGGTGGAAGAGGCCGCCGGCGACCTGGTGACGCGCACCTACAGCGAGCCCGCATGGTCGTCGCGCCGCGGTGCGGTGATGGCCAACGAGAAGGTGAGCCTCTACGGCGTCCCGCTGGTCGCCGCCCGGCGCGTCAACTATGCGCGTATCGATCCGGTCGAGTCGCGGGCGATCTTCCTGCAGGCCGCCCTGGTGGAGGGACGCTGGCGCACCGGTCACGAATTCTTCGCCCACAACCGTGCACTGCTCGCCGAGGCCGAGGAACTGGAGAACCGTGCCCGGCGCAACGTCCGGCTCAGCGACGGCGACCTCTACGACTTCTACGACGCCCGGGTTCCGGCCAAGGTGGTGTCCGCGCGGCACTTCGACTCGTGGTGGAAGAAGGAGAGCCGCGCCAACCCGCGCCTGCTCCACCTCGACGAGGCCGGTCCCGCCGTAGCCGCCGGTCCCGCTGCCGCCGACTTCCCCAACGCCTGGCAACAGGGACAGACGCAGCTGGAACTGCGCTACAACTTCTCCCCCGGCGCCGACGACGACGGCGTGACCGTCCTCATCCCGCAGCCCCTGCTCGAACACCTGCACGCGGGCGGATTCGACTGGCTGGTCCCCGGGCTGCGCAGCGAGCTGGCCACCGCCTTGATCCGCTCCCTGCCCAAGGGACTGCGCAAGTCGCTGTCGCCGGCGCAGCAGTACGCCGACCTGGTCCTCGAGCGGATCAAGCCCCGAGCCGAACCACTCCTGCCCGCCCTCGCCCGGGAACTCGGAGACATCGCCCGCATCAGCCTGTCCCCCAGCGATTTCCGCACCGACACGCTGCCCGCGCACCTGCGCATGCACTTCGCCGTCACGGACTCGGGTGGCGCGATCGTCGGGCGCGCCGACCGGCTCGACGAGCTCCGCCGCGAGTTCGGCGGCCGGTCGACCGCTCCGAACGCCGCGCCCGTCCACCGCCGCTGGACGGCCGACGGCATCGGCACACTGGCCGACCAGCGCGAAGAGCAGGTGGCGGGCCAGCCCGTCGTCACGTATCCGACGCTGCGACCGGCCGGTGACGGCGTACGTGTGGTGGACGCGACCACCATCGCGGCCCGCGACGCGGGATTGCGCGCCGGCATCGCCGTGCTGTTGGAGCAGTCGGTCGGACCGCTGAGCAAGAAGATCACCGGAAGCCTTCCACCCGCCGAACGGCTGGTGCTTTCGCAGAGCCCGTACCCGAACACCGAGGCGCTGCTGGCCGACTGCACACGGCGTGCGGTCGCCGACGCCTTGACCGAGCCCGGCGTGACGGCGATCCGCAGCCCCGACCAGTTCCGTGAGCTCGCCGAGCGGCTGTCCCCACAGATCCGTGCCGCCGCCCCGGAGCACTTCACGCACGCGGTCCGGGCGCTGGCCGAGACCGGCCCATTGCGCGCTGAGATCGACCAGCATGCCGGCTCGACCGCGGCCGACGACGTCGCCGACCAACTTGCGGAGCTCGTCTTCGACGGCTTCGTCGGCGTCACACCGCTGAGTCGGCTCAAGCACCTGCCGCGCTATCTGACCGCTGCCCGGCTACGCCTGGAATCGCTGCCCGGGTCGGCGGCCCGGGACACCGCCGCACTCGACACCGTGGACCGGGTGATCGCGCGGTGGAATCAGCGGCTGGCGCAGGTTCCGGCCAATCGGCAGGACGCTCTCAACGAGCTCGCGCACTGGCAGGTGGAAGAGTTGCGGGTCAGCCTGTTCGCGCAGCAACTCGGCACCGACGGGCCGATCTCGGAGAAGCGGGTGAGCAAAGCACTCGAAAGCTTCCGCTGAAGCCTTCCCGCGGAGGCCTTCCCGGAGTACCTGGATTCCTCAGCCGACGGGTTCGCGACTGCGGTCTTTGCGGAGATCGTCGATCTCACGCTGGAAGTCGTCGGCGGACTCGAAGGACCGGTAGACCGACGCGAACCGGAGGTAGGCGACCTCGTCGAGATCGCGGAGCGGCCCCAGGATGGCCAAGCCCACCTCGTTGCTGGGGACCTCTGCCGAGCCGGAGGCACGGACCGTGTTCTCCACGGCCTCGGCGAGCTGCGCGAGTGCGTCCTCGTTCACCTGGCGTCCCTGGCAGGCGTGGCGCACGCCCTTCATCACCTTCTCGCGACTGAAGGGCTCGGTGACACCGTTGCGTTTGACCACCGCGAGAACGGCGGCTTCCACAGTGGTGAATCGGCGCCCGCACTCCGCGCAGGCGCGGCGCCGCCGGATGGCCGTGCCGTCGTCAGAAGCTCGCGAATCAACCACTCGAGTGTCGTCGTTCTTGCAGAACGGGCAGCGCATGCTCTCAGCGTACCCGCCCGCCCGCGACGGCCTGCGCACGCACGTCACCTGCGGTCAGCGGTAGGCGGGCACGACGAGCGCCTGCCCCGGCCGGAGGCCGGTGCTCTGCAGATCGTTGAGATCGCGGACAGTGGCGATCACCGAGGCGGCGGGCAGATCGGGCGCGATCCGAGCGGCCACCGACGACAGCGACTCACCGCTGCGCACGTGCACCACCTCGGTGGCCGACGGCGTCTGCTGAACCGCATGCTGGTAGTCGTCGCCGACCATGCCGAGGACGGAGACGAACACGGCCAGACCGAGTCCGGTGAGTACGCCGGCGACCCAGCGGCGGCGCACCGACACTCGCGGAGTGTTCGAACGGGCGCGCTCCGCGCGCCCCGAGGCGCGTGCACTTGTTCGAACGCCGTAAAGGTCCACACGCTGGGTGATCATCGGGGTCCGTGCGGGCACCGCCGGCCCGTTCGACCGGGTGTGCGGGCGGCGCCCCGTGGGGCGGCAGGAGGGCGCGGGGCGCCCGGCGGGCCGTTCGGTCCGGGTCCGGATGACCGGAACATCGCAGGTCATCACCCGTGCGTCGACGGTCGGCACAGCCCCCGCGGTCCGGGTGGTCAGCAGTTCGGTCATCGGAAACTCCCATCGCTCGTGTGTTCGATGAACTCTTGTTCGATAGTTAACACCACGGGTCGGACAAACTCCGCGACACGTCGAACAATTGTTTGAATTCTGTGACCTACTCGACTAAATTGGGGATCACCCCGAGGAAAGGAACCTTCGATGAAGGACGGACCGCAGAACACGTCGAACGTGGACCCGCTGCTGTCGACCGCGACCCTGGAGGCCTCTCTGACGCAGCGGCAGCGAGAGGTTCTCGAGTACATCCGGTCCTCGGTGCGCGAGCGCGGCTACCCGCCGAGCATCCGCGAGATCGGCGAAGCGGTGGGCCTCACCTCCACCTCGTCGGTGGCCCATCAGCTGCGCACCCTCGAGCGCCGCGGACTGCTCAAGCGCGATCCGCACCGTCCGCGTGCGGTGAATGTGCGCGACGACCATCGCACGCCCCCGTCCGGTGACGACACGCGGGCCGATCCGAGCCAGCCGGCTCCGGCCTTCGTGCCGGTGCTGGGCCGGATCGCCGCCGGCGGCCCGATGCTGGCCGAGCAGGCCGTCGAGGACGTCTTCCCGCTCCCCAAGGAACTGGTCGGCGAAGGCTCGCTGTTCCTGCTGCGGGTGGTCGGCGAATCGATGGTCGACGCCGCCATCTGCGACGGTGACTGGGTGGTGGTCCGCCAGCAGAACGTCGCCGAGAACGGCGACATCGTGGCCGCCATGATCGACGGCGAGGCCACCGTCAAGACCTTCAAGCGAGTCGACGGCCACGTCTGGCTGATGCCCCACAACGAGCACTTCGAACCCATTCCGGGCGACGACGCCGCCGTTCTGGGCAAGGTCGTGACCGTCCTTCGCCGGATCTGACCTGCCGCCAGGCCGGGTCTCGACTCCGCTCGACCACCGGCTTCTTCGGTGATCGAGCGGAGTCGGTTCGTCAGTGGTCGAGCAGGGAGTGTTCTCAGCCGAGCACGGTGCGGGCGGCATCGCGCGCCGCGGACGTACTGTCCGCGGCGACCGCGGCCTTGGCCGCCGTCACACACTGATCCAGGGTGACGCCGCCGAGCTTCACGCCCACCGCGGGCGCGGCCGCCGGGGCCGACGACAGCGAGGTGACGCCGAGTCCCACCAGGACGCACGCGAGCAGCGGGTCTGCCGCCGCCTCGCCGCAGACCCCCACCTGCTTGGACTGCGCGGCACCCGCGGCGCCGACGCGCTCGATCAGGGCCAGCACCGCGGGCTGCCACGGATCGGTCAGCGAAGCGAGTTCGGGCGACATCCGGTCGGCCGCCATCGTGTACTGGGTGAGGTCGTTGGTGCCGATGGACACGAAGTCGACCTCGGCCAGGATCTGGTCGGCCTGCACCGCTGCCGACGGTACTTCGACCATCACTCCGGGCACCAGACCACGCGCACGCACCAGCGCCGCGAACTCGCGGGCCTCGCCCACGGTGGCGATCATCGGGGCCATCACCCACGGCACCGCCGAGGTGCCCTTCGCCGCGGCGGCGATCGCGTCGAGCTGATGCTCGCGGATCTCCGGATTCGACAGGATGATGCGGTTGCCCCGCACCCCCATCGCCGGGTTCGCCTCGTCCGGGTGGGTGACGAACTTGAGCGGCTTGTCCGAGCCCGCGTCGAGCGTCCGGATGACCACCTTGTCGCCGTCGAAGGCGTCGATCACCGAGCGGTAGAGGTCGGTCTGCTCGGCCACCGACGGTTCGTCGGAGCGATCCAGGAAGGCGAGCTCGGTGCGGAACAGCCCGACACCCTCGCAGACCCCGCGCTCGGCGGCGGCCCGGGCCGAAGGTCCGTCGGCCACGTTGGCCAGGATCAGGACCCGATGCCCGTCGGCCGTCTGCCCCGGCCCGCGCCAGGACGCCGCCGCCTCGGCGACGCGCCCGGCCTCGGCGACCGCCGAGGTGATGGTCTTCGGATCGGGGTCGATGCCCACCACGCCGCGTTCGCCGTCGACGAAGGCGGTGGCGCCGGCGGGGATGTCGTTCAGGTCGGCGATGGCCACCACGCACGGGATACCGAGCTGCCGGGCGATGATCGCCGTGTGGCTCGACGGGCCTCCGAGACGGGTGGCCAGGGCGATCACTCGCGCCGGGTCCAGGCCCGCGGTGTCGGCCGGCGCCAAGTCGTCGGCACACAGGATGGACGGCTCGTCGGGATTGGGGATGCCCGGCTCCGGCATGCCCAGGAGCTCGGCCACCACACGGTCGCGGATGTCCTTGAGGTCGGTGACGCGCTCGGCCATCAGGCCGCCGAGCTTGGTGAACATCGCGGCGATCTGGTCGATGGCCTCGACCGTGGCGGCGGCGGCGGGGGTGCCGTCGGCGATCAGTTTGCCCGCGGTGCCGAGCCACGCGCGGTCCTTGGCCAGGGAGGCGGTCGCCGCCAGGACCTCGGCGGAACTACCAGTGCTGGCCGAGGCCCGCGCCGAGAAGCGGTCGGCCACGGTGGTGGCCGCAGCGCTGAACTTCTCCTGTTCGGCCTCGCGGTCGTCAGGTGCCACCGTGGCCGCGGCGTCGATGTCGAATTCCGGCATCCCGGCCGGCCGGATCACCGGCCCGTACGCCAGTCCCTGCACGACCGGCGTGCCGTGCACCACCCGTGATGCCCCGAAGTTCTCCGCCGATCCCATCGATTCCACCTTTCTCATGTGACTGAGATTACAAACTTCTCTTGACGTGTCAACATATACGAAGGTAAACACAGATGTAACCAAACGGGGTTCGGGACACCGGTGCCCGTATTCGAGGACTCTACTCAGGACGGCGACGTGTACGCGGAGGAACGCCAACAGGCCATCGCAGGGGAGGTGCGCGCTCGCGGCCGGGTCGCGGTCACCGAGCTCGCCGAGCGCTTCGACGTGACCGGCGAAACAGTGCGCCGCGACCTCGCGTCGCTGGCCCAGCAGGGGCTGCTGGTGCGCGTCCACGGCGGGGCCGTGCGCCCCGACGTCGCCGCGATCGGTGCCGAACCCGACCTGCAGGAGCGCGAACAGTCCATGCTCGCCGAGAAGACCGCCATCGGCGCCGCCGCCCAGGCGTTCCTGCCGCCCGCCGGCGGCTCGGTGCTCTTCGATGCCGGCACCACGACGCTGCGGGCCGCGCTGGCGCTGGATCCGGATCGCGACCTGGCCGTGGTGACCAACGCGATCCCCCTCGCGGCCCACCTGTCGACGCTGCCGCGCTGCGAGGTCACCTTCGTCGGCGGACGGATCCGCGGTAAGACGCAGGCCGCCGTCGGCGTCGAGACCGTCGACGCCTTCCGGCGGCTCCGCGTCTCGGTGGCCTTCCTCGGTACCAACGGTCTGAGCCGCACCCACGGACTGTCGACCCCCGATCCCGATGAGGCGGCCGCCAAGCGTGCCATGATCGCGGCCGCGGACCGGGTGGTGCTGCTCGTCGACTCCTCGAAGTTCAACCGAGAGGATCTGGTCAGCTTCGGCGCACTCAGCGACGTCGACGCGCTCGTGACCGATCCCGGGCTCGACGACTCCCTGCGCGCCGAACTCCAAGCGCTCGATATCGAAGTGGTGATCGCATGATCGTGACCGTGACGGCCAATCCCAGCGTGGATCGGACCATCGAACTGCCCGGACCGCTCGAACGCGGCGAGGTGCTGCGCGCGGACACCGTGCGCAGCCAGCCGGGAGGCAAGGGCATCAACGTCGCCCGGGTGGTGGCCGAGGCCGCTCTGCCCTCCCTCGCCCTGCTTCCGGCACGAGCCGGGGATCCCCTGCTGGAGCAGCTCGATGCCGTGCACCTGCCGTACCGGACGATCGAGGCGGACGGGCCCGTCCGGGTCAACCTGACCCTCGCCGAGCCGGACGGGACCACCACCAAGATCAACGAATCGGGTGCGGCGCTCAGCGCTGGCCTGATCGCCCAGCTGACCGACCTGATCGCCGGTGCCGCAGACGGCGCCGCCTGGGTGGCGCTGTGCGGATCCCTGCCGCCCGGGGTGCCCGCGGACTGGTACGCCACCGTGGCCGAACGCCTGCACGCGCTCCGGCTGCGGGTCGCCGTGGACACCTCGGGACCGCCCCTCGGCGCGGTGGCCGGCGCACGCCCGGATCTGCTGAAGCCCAACGCTTTCGAACTCGCCGAGCTCACCGGCGGGGACGGCGCCTTCCTGGAGGCCGCGGCTGCAGACGGCGATGCCGAGCCGACCGCCGCCGCGGCGGCGGCCCTGGCCGAACGCACCGGTGGAGCCGTTTTGACCACCCTGGGCGCATCCGGCGCACTGCTGACCACTCCCGAGGGCACCTGGTTCGCCCGGGCGCCGCGGGTCAGCGTCCGCAGCACCGTGGGCGCCGGGGACTCCTCACTGGCCGGCTACCTGATCGCCGAGCAGCGCGGCGACGAGCCCGCCGACTGCCTGCGCACCGCCGTCGCCTACGGCTCCGCCGCCGCCGCACTGCCGGGCACCACCCCGCCCACTCCCGCCCAACTCGACCTCGCCGGCGTCCATGTCCGGCCCCTCCCCTGACCGCTCCGGAGCGAAGGAACTGCCATGTCCGATCCGATCATCACACCCGACCTCGTCCTCCTGGACGCCGACGCGGGTGACGATGCCGAAGCGGTGATCAACCGCCTCGCGCAGCTCCTGGGCGACGCGGGCCGCTGCAGCGACCCGGGCCGGCTGGCCGCAGCCGCCCTCGAGCGCGAGGCCAAGTCGCCCACCGGTCTACCGGGGGGACTGGCGATCCCGCATGCGCGGGTGGCGTCGGTGGGCACCGCCTCGCTCGCCATGGCCCGGTTGTCGAAGCCGGTGGCGTTCGGCGCTCCCGACGGCGACGCCGACATCGTCTTCCTGATCGCCGCCCCGGACGGCGCCGGCGCCGAGCACATGAAGCTCCTCAGCGCGCTCGCCCGCGCCCTGGTGCGCCCGGACTTCGTGGCCGCTCTGCGTTCGGCGCCCGATCCCGAGGCGATCGTCGAACTGGTCGGCGAGGCCGTCGCCCCGGCCCCTGAACCGGCCGCTGCGACCGGAGGGGCGGCCGCCGCCGGTGGCGCCGCCGCCGCGAGCACCGGAGACGGGAAAACCGCGGATGAGCCTGCCAAAAGCGACGGCACCGAGGACGGCAGCACGGGCGGCCAGTTGATCCTGGCGATCACCGCCTGCCCCACTGGTATCGCGCACACCTACATGGCCGCCGACGCCCTCAAACTCGCCGCCGATCGCGCCGGGGTCGAGTACCTGGTGGAGACGCAGGGTTCGTCGGGCACCACCGCCTTCTCCGCCGCCGACATCGCCCGAGCCGGGGCGGTCATCTTCGCCACCGACGTCGGGGTGAAGGGCCGCGAGCGCTTCGCCGGCAAACCGGTGATCGAATCCGGCGTCAAACGGGCGATCAACGAACCGGACACCATGATCGCCGAGGCCGTCGCCGCGGCCGGCGATCCGAACGCCAGGCGCGTCTCCGGCACCGCCGGAGGCGGCGACACCTCGTCGTCGGAGGGCTCCGGTGTCGGCATCGGCGGCCGGCTGAAGCAGTCGCTGCTGACCGGGGTGAGCTACATGATCCCGTTCGTCGCGGCGGGCGGTCTGCTCATGGCGCTCGGATTCCTGTTCGGCGGCTACGAGATCGCGAACGCGAAGGTCTGCGTGCCCACCGAACTCGACGAGGGCACCGTGCTGTATCCGGGCGGCTGTCTCGGCGACATGAGCGATGCGGCCTTCTACGCGCTCAACAACACGCTCTGGGATCTCCCACCGGGCGGACTCATGCAGTATCTGGGCGCGGTGTTCTTCGCCATCGGCAGTCTCGCCATGGCCTTCATGGTGCCGGTGCTCGCCGGGTACATCTCGTTCGCCATCGCCGACCGCCCCGGTATCGCTCCCGGCTTCGTCGCCGGCGCCGTCTCGCTCGCCGTCAGCGCCGGCTTCATCGGCGGCCTGATCGGCGGCCTGATCGCCGGTGTCGTCGCGCTCTGGTTCACCAAGCTGAATCTGCCGCGCTGGGCGGCCGGGCTGATGCCGGTGGTGATCGTGCCGCTGTGCGCCTCGCTGATCGTCGGCGCGATCATGTACATGCTGCTGGGCGGCCCGCTGGGCTGGCTCAACGAGTCGATGACCGACGGCCTCAACAGCATGAGCGGCGGGTCCAAGATCGCCCTCGGCGTGGTACTCGGCCTGATGATGTGTTTCGACCTGGGCGGTCCGATCAACAAGGCGGCGTACGCCTTCGCGGTGGCGGGCCTGGGCTTGGCCGGTGCCGGTCTGCCCCAGTGGGAGATCATGGCCGCGGTGATGGCCGCCGGCATGGTGCCGCCGCTGGCCCTGGCACTGGCCTCCACCGTGCTGCGCCCGGGCTTGTTCACCGAGCCGGAGCGGGAGAACGGCAAGGCCGCGTGGCTGCTCGGCGCCTCGTTCATCTCCGAGGGGGCGATCCCGTTCGCCGCGGCCGATCCGCTGCGCGTGATCCCCTCGATGATGCTCGGCGGCGCCGTCACCGGCGGCCTCTGCATGGCCTTCGGTGCACAGCTGCGGGCCCCCCACGGCGGCGTCTTCGTGATGTTCGCGACCGACGGCACCTGGTGGAAGTTCCTCATCGCCCTCGCCGCCGGCACCGCCGTCTCGGCCATCGCCGTGGTGATCGCCAAACAGGTCAGGACCGCCGCGCCGGCCGAGCCGGCATCGGCGTCAATCGCTGCATAAGACCGCGCAGCGTAATAAGTTCGATCCAGATGTCTCCGGGCACCCTCGCCACGGAACTTCACGACTGAAAGGGACACAGAATGCCCAGCAAAACAGTGACCGTCGGGTCCGCCGTCGGCCTGCACGCCCGTCCGGCCACCATCATCGCCGAAGCCGCCTCCGCCCTCGGTACACCGGTCACTCTCGCCGTCGAGGGCGGCGAGCCGGTGGACGCCGGCAGCGCGCTGATGATCATGACCCTGGGCGCCGAGTTGGGCGCCACCGTGATCGTGGAGAGCGACGATCAGGCCGCGGTCGACCAGATCGCCGATCTGGTGGCCAAGGACCTCGACGCCGAGTAGCCACACCACCGGCCACGGCCGGCGTCCCCACCGAGTCGCGCCCCACCTGGCGTGTCGAGCCGCCAGTGACGGCGCGACATCACAGGTGGGGCGCGACGTCGCGGGTCGGTCGGCGGCGCCGGGCCGGCGTCAGTCGCCGTCGACGACGAGGTCGGCGTACTCGGCGGCGATCGCCTCCGGCATGCTGACCCGGACCCGGGTGCCCGACGCGGTGTGCTCTGTGTCCAGGACATGGGCGTGGGCGTGCAGGCGGGCCATCACCTCGCCGCGCGCGAAGGGCACCTCCAACGTCGCCTCGACGTCGCCGGCGGCCACGAACTCGGTGATCCGGCCGAACAGTTCCCCGATTCCCTCCCCCGTCTTCGCGGAGACGAAGACCGCGTCGCGGTACTCCCCGCGGAGAGCGGTCATCCGGGTGGCATCCACCGCGTCGATCTTGTTGATCACCAGCAGTTCCGGCGGCGGAGAGGCCCCCTCCTCGGCGAAGACGTCACTCAGCACCTGCCGCACCGCGGAGATCTGCTTGCCGGGGAAGGCGTCGGCGCCGTCGACCACATGGATCAGCAGGTCGGCGTGCAGAGCCTCCTCCAGCGTCGACCGGAACGCCTCCACCAGTTGGGTCGGCAGGTGCCGGACGAAGCCGACGGTGTCGGTGAAGACCACCTCGTGCCCGTCGGCGAGTTCGGCGCGGCGCGTGGTCGGATCCAGGGTCGCGAACAGCGCGTCCTGCACCAGCACGCCCGATCCGGTCATCGCGTTCACCAGGCTCGACTTGCCGGCGTTGGTGTAGCCCACCACGGTCAGCGCCGGGACGCCGCCTCGGCGACGCTGCGCACGTTTGACGGTGCGGGCGGTCTTCATGCCACGGATCTCTTTGCGCAGCTTGGCCATTCGTTCACGAATGCGACGCCGATCGGTCTCGATCTTGGTCTCACCGGGGCCACGCAGCCCCACGCCGCCGTTGCTGCCGGCGCGGCCGCCGGCCTGGCGGGACATCGATTCACCCCAGCCGCGCAGCCGCGGCAGCATGTACTCCATCTGCGCCAGCGAGACCTGCGCCTTGCCTTCGCGGGACGTCGCATGCTGGGCGAAGATGTCCAGGATCAGGGCGGTCCGGTCGATCACCTTGACCTTGACCACCCGCTCGAGCGCGGTCAATTGGGCCGGAGTGAGCTCGCCGTCGCAGATCACCGTGTCGGCGCCGGTGGCGACCACGATCTGACGGAGTTCTTCGGCCTTGCCCGATCCCAGGTAGGTGGAGGCATCCGGCCGGGAACGCCGCTGGATCACCGCCTCGAGCACCTCGGAGCCGGCCGTCTCGGCCAGGGCGGCGAGCTCGGCCATGCTGGCCTTCGCCTCGGCGGCGGTGCCCGAGGTCCAGACACCGACCAGCACCACGCGTTCCAGTCGCAGCTGCCGGTACTCGACTTCGGTGACGTCGGCGAGCTCGGTGGACAACCCGGCCACACGTTGCAGGGAGGCGCGGTCGTCGAGCGCCAGTTCGCCCGTCGTGGGCGTCGCGTCGGAATCAGGGAGTTGATGCAGTTCAGTCATATGTCAACCATCATGACCGATCCGGGCCACCGCGCGCACCCGAGTTTTCTCGGGGCTGAATTCCGGGGCTGAGTTCCGGGGCTGAAATCCAGGGCCGGGAGTCAGCCGCCGAGGAAGCCGTCGATCAGGTCACCGCGGGCCACCAGCCGCGACGGTCCGCGCAGCCAGGCCTGCTCCGGCGTGATCGTCACGATCACCGCACCGCCCGGGACGGTGATCCCGACGGTGCCCTCGCCACGCCCCACCCCGTGCAGCGCTGCCGCGGCCCCGGCCACCAGGCCGGTGCCGCACGACCGCGTCTCCCCCACCCCCCGCTCGAAGACGCGCAGGTGCGCGGTGAAGTCGAGGTCGCCGTCGGCGTCCTGCAGGGGGGTGAGGAGCTCCACGTTGGCCCCGCGCGGGAACTGCCCGGCCGGCAGCACCGGAGCCTGCGTGAGGTCGAGCGCCGCCAGGTCCGCGGGGGTCAGCCCGTCCACGACGCAGGCCAGGTGCGGATTGCCGACGTCCACCGCCTCGCCGGTGAGCTTGCGGCCGGCGATCAGCGTGGTGGCCTGTCCGTCCAGGCGTGCCGGCCCCATCTCGACGGTCACCTCGGCGGCGCTGGGTTCCCAGGAGTGCACCTGCACGGCCCGCCCGCCGGCCCGCGAACCGACGACGAAGCGGTCGGTCTCCACCAGGCCCGCGGCCCGGCAGTAGTGCGCGAAGACGCGCACGCCGTTGCCGCACATCTCGGCGATCGATCCGTCCGCGTTGCGGTAGTCCATGAACCAGTCGTCGTCGCTCACCCCGTCCGGCAGGGCGGTCAGCACCCCGGCGCGCCGCAGTGCCCCGGCCCGCGCGACCCGCAGCAGGCCGTCGGCACCGAGCCCGCGCTGCCGGTCGCAGAGGGCGACGACGAGGTCGTCGGACAGGGCCAGTGCGACATCCGGGTCGGGCAGGATCACGAAGTCGTTCTGGGTGCCGTGCCCCTTGACGAAGCGCATCGGTGCGGTAGTCACGCCCACAGGCTACTCGGGGCGTCCGGACTCGAGTGCGGCCAGCGCCCGCCCGGTCAGGTCCGGCGCGGCCGCGTCGAGCCAGTGCACCCGATGGTCGCGGCGGAACCAGGACCGTTGCCGCCGCACATAGCGGCGGGTGCCGATGAACGTGAGCTCGCGGGCCTGCGCGAGGTCGTACTCGCCATCGAGGTGGGCCAGGATGTGGGCGTAGCCGATCGCCTGGGAGGCCGTCTTGCCCGCGCGCAGACCCCGGTCGCACAGTGCGACCACCTCGTCGACGAAGCCCGCGTCGAACATCGCGTCGGTGCGGGCCGCGATGCGCTCGTCCAGTTCGGAGGTCTCCCGGTCGAGAGCCAGAATCCTCGTGCCCCAGCGCGGCTCGCCGATCTGTGGGGCCGAGGCGGCGAACGGCTCGCCGGTCAGTTCCACCACCTCCAGCGCCCGCACGATGCGGCGGCCGTCGGTGTCGAGGATGGTGGCCGCGGCGACCGGATCCACCTCGGCCAGCCGCGCGTGCAGTGCGGCCGCCCCGATCCGGTCCAGCTCGGCCTCGTAGCGAGCCCGCACCTGCGGATCGGTGGCCGGGAACGACCAGTCGTCGAGGAGCCCCTGGATGTACATCATCGAGCCGCCGACGATCACTGGGACGGTGCCCGCGTCGAGCAGGGTTTCCACGTCCGCGCCGGCGGCGGCCTTGTAGGCGGCGACGGTGGCGGTCTCGGTGACGTCCAGCACGTCCAGGCGATGGTGCGCGATGCCGCGGCGCTCGCCGGGCGGCAGCTTCGCGGTGCCGATGTCCATGCCGCGGTACTGCTGCATGGCGTCGATGTTGACGATCTCACCGCCCAGGGCTTCCGCCAGGTCCAGGGCGAGATCGGACTTGCCGGTCGCGGTCGGTCCGATCACCGCGATCGGGGCCGGGCGCGCGGTCACCGTCGGGTCTCCGGGGCCGGGGGCGCCGGGAACAGGGTCGCCACGGTGTAGCCGACCCCGAACGGTGCCGCCGCATAGGTCACGTCGATCTCGGCGGCCGGCCGGCGCGCCAGGATCCCGGAGAGCACCTGCCACGCGGCGCGGGTGCCGACCCCGGCGTCCGCGCACTCGGCCACCGAGAGGGCTGCCAGGCCGGCGGCATCGCCGGCGGCGACGGCCGCGTCGAGGGCGCGTTGCACGACCCAGGCCGATTCGCGTTCCCCTCCGCCGGGGGCACCGGGGCTCAGTGCGGTGGCACCGTCGGCGATCACCAGCAGACCCACGTCGCCGCTGCCGCCGAGGCAGCCGGCCTCCGACGCGGCCTCGGCGCCGGCGGCTCGGCACTCGTCCGGGGATGACGCCGGATCGACGATGAACGGCGTGATCGACTCGGGCTGCGGCCTCACCTGCCCGCCCAGCCAGCCGGCGAGCAGCATCGACAGCGGCGGCGGGGCGGCGTGCGCGGGTGCCGGGTGCGGCAGACGTACCGGTACCGGCACGCCGTAGCCGCCGAAGTCGCCGGTGGTGGCGCACTGGAGCGGCGCGCCCGGCGAGTCGGCGACGCCCAGCGCCACCCAGCGCGGCGCGGCGGCGGCCAATGCCCGTCCGGCAGCCAGCACCGCAGCCCGCATGGGCTCGGTGTCGACGGCAGCGGGACCGGCCAGTTCAGGCACCGACAGGGGCGCACTGGGGATCACCGCGATCTGAGCCAACACGTCCCCGACGCTACCGCTGCACAGTCCAATGTCCGCGCGGTGCCCCACGGGATCCGGGGAACTGTTTGAATGAACACCGGAAACGCTGAACCCGGCGGCCGGTGCCCCGCGCCGGCCGGGTTCGGGCAGCCGTGACGCGCGGCGCGACGATGGAAGGGCGACCCCCGATGAGCACCCCGAATGAGCCGACACCCGCAGAATCGGTCCCGGCGGAGTCACCCCCCGCGGAATCGGCTCTCCCGGAATCGAACCCGGCCGAATCCAGCCCGGCCGAATCCAGCCCGGTGACTCCCAAACCCGGTCCCCGTCCCGGCCCCCGACCGGGTCCGCGCCCCGGACCGGCAGCCGGTCACCGGCCCCCGGTCGCCGTCCACCATGTCGATGTGGGCGACCCGGAGGCCTTCGGCCGCATCGACGACGACGGCACCGTCTGGCTGTCCACGCCCGAGGGCGAACGGCAGATCGGCTCCTGGCAGGCCGGTACCCGGGAGGAGGGCCTGGCCCACTTCTCCCGCAAGTTCGCCGACCTGGCCACCGAGACCGAGATCCTCGAGGAGCGCCTCGACGCCCGTTCCGGTGATCCGCGCAAGACCCGGACCGCGGCCGAGCATCTGCTCGAATCGCTGCCGACCGCCCAGGCGATCGGCGACATCGCCGGTCTCACCGCACGCCTGCAGCAGATCGTCGACCGCGCCGGTGAGCTCTCCGGCACGGTGAAGGCCGAACGGGAAGCCGCCAAGGCCGCGGCGCTGGCCCGCAAGGAGGAGCTGGCGGCCGAGGCCGAGCAGATCGGCGCCGAGTCCACCCACTGGAAGAACAGCGGCGACCGGCTGCGCGCCATCCTGGAGGAGTGGAAGACCATCAAGGGCGTCGATCGCAAGACCGACGACGCCCTCTGGAAGCGGTACTCGCGCGCCCGGGACGCCTTCAACCGCCGGCGCGGCGCCCACTTCGCCGAACTCGACCGGGAACGCGCCGGCGTCAAGCACCGCAAGGAAGAGCTGATCGCCGAGGCCGAGGCGTTGTCGTCGTCCACCGACTGGGCGGCCACCTCCGCCCGCTACCGCGACCTGATGGCCCAGTGGAAGGCGGCCGGCCGCGCACCGCGCGACGCCGACGACGCCCTGTGGGCCCGGTTCAAGGCGGCGCAGGACGTCTTCTTCGGTGCCCGCAACGCGGTCAACGCCGAACGGGACGCCGAGTTCACCCAGAACGGCCAGGCCAAGAAGGCGCTGCTCGACGAGGCGGAGAAGACGATCGATCCGGCCAGGGATCTCGAGGGCGCACGTCGTGCGTTCCGGTCCTTCCGGGACCGCTGGGAGGAGATCGGCAAGGTGCCGCGCGACCAGATGCAGGCGCTCGAGGGCCGGGCCCGCGCTCTGGAGAAGCGGATCCGCGACGCCGAGGACGCCGCGTGGTCGCGCACCGATCCCGAAGCCCTCGCCCGCGCGGCGCAGTTCACCGAACGCGCCGCCAAGCTCACCGAGCAGGCGGAGAAGGCCGCGGCCGCGGGCAAGGACGCCGAGGCCGCGACACTGCGCGAGCAGGCCGACCAGTGGAACGAGTGGGCCGCGGCGGCCACCTCGGCCGTCGCCGACCGCTGAACGCTACCGCTGCCGCGAGTACCGGAAGATCTTGGTGTTCAGCAGGCACGGCGACGGGTCGATCACCGCGACGCTGAGCACGCGGCGCTTGGTGTCGTAGTCGATGCCCTCGGCCTCGTACTCTCCGCCGGTGCAGGCGCTGAGCTGGGGCAGCGCGAACTCGCGGCGGACGGTGCCGTGCGCTTGTGCGCCGTCGTCGAGCGGATGGTCCAGGTGCACCGAGTAGACCGCCTGATCGGGCAGATCCGCCGCGCACACCAGGCGGGTGGCGTCGACGAAGTCGCAGCTCTGCACATGCTGCAGCGGGCGGTCGAGGGTGATGGTCCCGGCCAGCGGCAGGGCCGAGCCGCTCGGGCGGCCCACCGGATTGTCGAAGACCAGCAGGCGCTTCTGGGTGAACCATTCACCGCTGACCAGCTGCCGGCCCGACGGGCTGACCGTGACGAAAGAGTTGTTGGCCTGCTCCCCCGGCGTCAGCCGGTGGTAGTAGCGCGACAGGCGCCCGTCCGGCGCGGTGATCGTGTACAGCTTGCGGCCGGAGCCCAGCTGTTCGTAGGCGTCGTACATCCGGCCGCGATGCAGGTCGCCGTCGCCGATGTGCGTCCAGCCGTCGACCGCCACCTCCGGGGCGATGGTCGTGTAGCCGCGGCCGTGCAGCAGCCCGGTGTGATCACTGGCCAGCCCCTGCGTGTACACCGCGCTGGAGACGTCCTCGACGTCGATCAGCCGCCACTCGCGGTCCGCGGCACCTGCGGCACCGGCGGGCAGCAGCGCCAGCACGACGGCGACCACCGCTGCTGCCGCGGCAGCCGGGCGCAACGCTATTCTCCGTCCCGGCGATCGCGCAGAGCCTGCTGGAAGGCCTCGGCGATGGCGGCCTGCTGCCGCCGCTCGGCCTCCAGAGCCAGCTGGTACGAGCTGCGCGCCCAGACCACCCGCGACCAGTGGAAGGTCAGCACGATTGCGACCACCCACCCCAGGATCAGGCCGACTCCGGGACCACTGGGCGGCGCGATGCCGCCGACGCCGACGGTGTTGCGTGTCCAGATCGCGAGCACACCGGCCACCGACGCGACGGCGCAGCCGCACAGTGCGATCCAGGCCAGCACCCACCGCCGCGTCAGCAGGGCGATCATCGAGGCGAAGATCCCGAAGACCACCAGCAGCCAGACGAAGATCTGCGAGGGCAGCGAGATCCGCTGGTCGTGCGCGGCGGTGGACATGCTGAGCACGTCCAGGCCGCTGGCATCTCCGGCGTGCGGCAGCAGCAGCGAGACCATCGCCACCAGCACACACACCGCCACCACCATGGCGCGGGCACCGGGATCGATCTCGCCGGCGACCGTGCGCTCGGCCTTGCGCAGATCCTTCTCGTAGGCGCGCAGGGCCTCCCGGTCCTGGCTCGCCGTCGACGGCGTCTGCGAGCCGTTTCCGCCGGCTTTCTCGCTCATCGGTTCCTCACTCCCCTCCGGGCCCGCCTCCGCGGCGCCAGGCTCATGTTCTGACTCGTTCTGGTCGGACTCGCTCATCCGCATGCACCTCCGCCGCAGGCGCTCACCGGCGGCGCGGCCTCCTGTCGGCCGAGCGAGGGCAGGCCCAGTCCCACGCCGACCGGCGGGGTGGTCGGGGTCGCGCCCCGTTCGTAGGCGTCGCCGGCCCGGGTGCGGCGGTGTGCGGTCACGCCGCCGTCGGCGACCAGATGGTGCGGGGCGGCCCCGGTGATCTCGGCGTGCACCACGTCGCCCGGCCGGATCCCGGAGACCTCTCCGGGCCGGAAGTGCACCAGACGGCCGTCGCGTGCGCGCCCGGTCAACCGCCCGGTGGCCGAGTTCTTGCGGCCCTCGCCGGCCACCACCAGTAGTTCGGCGCCGGTGCCGATCAGCTCCTCGCCGGCCTCCAGGCAGATCCGCTCCTGCAGGTCGATCAGGCGCTGATAGCGGTCGCGCACCACGTCGGGCGGGACCTGGTCGTCCATCGTGGCCGCCGGAGTGCCCGGGCGCGGCGAGTACTGGAAGGTGAAGGCGCTGGAGAACCGGGCGGCCTCGACCACCTCGAGTGTCTGCTGGAAGTCCTCCTCGGTCTCCCCCGGGAAGCCGACGATGATGTCCGTGGTGATCGCGGCCTCGGGCATCGCCGCGCGCACGCGGTCGACGATGCCGAGGAACCGGCTGCGGCGGTAGCTGCGGCGCATGGCGCGCAGGACCCTGTCCGAGCCGGATTGCAGCGGCATGTGCAGCTGCGGGCAGACGTTCGGGGTCTGCGCCATCGCCTCGATCACGTCGTCGGTGAACTCGGCCGGATGCGGAGAGGTGAACCGGACCCGTTCGAGCCCTTCGATGCGGCCGCAGGCGCGCAGGAGTTCGGCGAACGCGCCACGATTGCGCGGGGTGTCCGGATCGGCGAACGACATGCCGTAGGCGTTCACGTTCTGCCCCAGCAGCGTCACCTCCAGAACGCCCTGGTCGACCAGTGCCTGGACCTCGGCCAGCACATCACCCGGACGGCGATCGACCTCCTTGCCGCGCAGCGACGGCACGATACAGAAGGTGCAGGTGTTGTTGCAGCCCACCGACACCGAGACCCAGCCGGCGTAGGCCGACTCACGTTTGGCCGGCAGCGTCGACGGGAAGGCCTCCAGCGACTCGAGGATCTCCACCTGCGCGGCGTCGTTGTGCCGGGCGCGCTCGAGCAGCACCGGCAGCGAGCCGATGTTGTGCGTGCCGAAGACCACGTCCACCCACGGCGCCTTCGACAGCACCGTGTCCTTGTCCTTCTGCGCGAGGCAGCCGCCGACGGCGATCTGCATTCCCGGTCGCCGCTGCTTGACCGGAGCGAGATGGGAGAGATTGCCGTACAGCTTGTTGTCCGCGTTCTCCCGGATCGCGCAGGTGTTGAAGACCACCAGATCGGCGTCCGCTTCGGGCGCGGCACGCACGTAGCCGGCCTCCTCCAGCAGTCCGGCGATGCGCTCGGAATCGTGGACGTTCATCTGACAGCCGTAGGTGCGCACCGAATAGGAGCGCTGGGCGGCTCCGACCTGTGTCGGGGCATCCTGTTGCAGGGCACTACTCACGCCTCCAGGGTACGGCCCGGGGCAAATCGATCCGCCGCCCCGCGGGGGAATCTCCGACAGACCGTCCGCCGCGCACTAGAGTTCTGCGCATGACAGCACCGACCGAGCCCCCCATGATCGCCATGACGGGCGTGCAGAAGCACTACGGCGACCTGCACGTGCTCAAGGACATCGATCTCGAGATCCCGAAAGGCCAGGTGGTCGTCGTCCTGGGGCCGTCAGGCTCCGGCAAGTCGACCCTGTGCCGCACCATCAACCGGCTCGAGCCGGTCGACACCGGCGAGATCCGGATCGGTGGTGAACTGCTTCCTGCCGAGGGCCGCGATCTCGCGCGGCTGCGCTCGGATGTGGGCATGGTCTTCCAGTCGTTCAACCTGTTCGCCCACAAAACGATCCTGGAGAACGTGACGCTGGGGCCGATCAAGGTCCGCAAGCTGAAGAAGGACGAGGCCACTGCGCGCGCCGTCGAACTGCTCGAGCGCGTCGGTGTCGAGTCGCAGAAGGACAAGTACCCGGCCCAGCTGTCCGGCGGCCAGCAGCAGCGCGTGGCGATCGCCCGCTCACTGGCCATGGCCCCGCGGGTGATGCTGTTCGACGAGCCCACCTCCGCCCTGGACCCGGAGATGGTCAGCGAGGTGCTCGACGTGATGGTCTCGCTGGCGCGTGAGGGCATGACGATGGTGGTGGTGACCCACGAGATGGGCTTCGCCCGCAAGGCCGCCGACCGGATCCTGTTCATGGCCGACGGCGAACTGGTGGAGGACACCGACCCGGAGAGCTTCTTCTCCCGTCCGGAGTCCGACCGCGCCCGCGACTTCCTCTCCAAGATCCTGGGCCACTGAGATGGCGGCCCGCACCTCCCCCACTCCCGGACGCCCGGCCCCGGGCCGCCGCCGCGCGGCGCGCCTCGCCGGCCTGGTTGGCGCCCTCGCCCTGCTGGCCGGGCTGCTCACCGCTTGTGGCGATTCCGGTCCGCGGGACCTGATCGCCGACATCCGCGGCGGTCACGTCACGCTGGGCACCAAGTTCGACCAGCCCGGACTCGGCCTGCAGAACCCGGGCGGCGACATCACCGGCTTCGATGCGACGGTGTCGACCTTCGTGGTGAACCAGATCGCCGACCGATTGGGCGTCCCGCACCCGGACGTCACTTGGAAGGAGACGCCGTCGGCCCAGCGCGAGACCTTCATCCGCAACGGCGAGGTCGACACCATCGCCGCGACCTACTCCATCACCACCAACCGGATGAAGGACGTCGACTTCGCGGGTCCCTACCTGGTCACCTATCAGGGGCTGCTGGTCCGTGACGACGACGAGGACATCACCTCGCTGACCGACCTGAACGGCAAGAAGCTGTGCTCGGTGGCCGGCTCCACCCCGGCCCAGAACGTGAAGAACCTGCTGCCGGACGTGCAGCTGCAGGAGTACGACTCCTACTCGTCGTGCGTCGAGGCCCTGCGCCGCGACAAGGTCGACGCGATGACCACCGACGAGGTGATCCTGGCCGGCTACTCCAACCGGTGGCCGGACGAGTTCCGGCTGGTCCCGATGACCTATCCGGTCGACATCTGCGTCAACGACGCGTGGAAGACCGCCGGCACCCCGTTCTCCACCGAGTACTACGGCATCGGCATGGCCAAGGACTATCCGGAGGCGGTCGTGAAGGTCAACGAGGCGCTGCGGGAGATGATGACCGTGCCCGCCGGGCAGAGCCAGTCCCCCTGGGAACAGAGTCTGCGCGCCGAACTCGGCGATCAGACCGTCGACGAGATGGTCGCCCGCGCCGACGCGCCCGGCTCCCAGTACGTGTTCACCCCGAACCCCGGTGACCTCAGCTTCCTCGACGCCGAGCCCACCCCGTGCCCGGAAGGAGCGAAGTAGATGAGCGACCTCTGGCAGGAGATGGGGCCGCAGTTGTGGCCCGCCTTCTGGCTCACCATCCAGCTGACCTTCTGGTCCGCGATCGGCTCCCTCATCTGGGGCGTGCTGCTGGCGGGTATGAAGGTGTCCCCCGTCCCGGTGATGCGCTGGTTCGCCACCGGCTACGTCAACGTGGTCCGCAACACCCCGCTCACGCTGATCATCCTGCTGTGCTCGGTCGGGCTGTACCAGAACCTGGGACTGACCCTCGCGCAGGACAATTCGGACTTCATCGCCAACAACAACTTCCGGCTCGCGGTGCTCGGCTTCATCTTGTACACCTCGACGTTCGTGTGCGAGACGCTGCGCGCCGGTTTCAACACGGTGCCGCTGGGACAGGCCGAGGCGGCCCGTTCCATCGGCCTGAACTTCCCGCAGACCTTCGGTCTGGTGGTGCTGCCGCAGGCACTGCGGGCGGTGATCGCGCCGATGGGATCGGTGTTGATCGCCCTCACCAAGAACACCACGATCGCGTCGGTGATCGGTGTGGGTGAGGCCGCCCTGCTGATGAAGGAGGAACTGGAGAACTACTCCGATCAGATCCTGGCGATCTTCGCCGTGTTCGCGATCGGATTCATGATCATCACGCTCGCCGAAGGCGCACTCTTCGGCTGGGCGGCTAAGCGCTGGGCGGTCAAGCGATGAGCACGCAGGCAACAGTTCTCTACGACGCCCCCGGCCCGCGGGCGCGGCTGCGCAATCGTCTCTTGGCCGTGGTCTTCGGCGTCGCCGTGATCGCGCTGCTGGCCTGGGTGATCGCCGTGCTGGCCGGCAACGGTCAGCTGACCGGCGAGAAGTGGGAGCCCTTCATCCAGTGGACCACCTGGACCACCTGGCTCCTGCCCGGTCTGTGGGGCACCATCAAGGCCGCCGCGCTGTCGATCGTGCTGGCGATCGTGGTGGGCACCCTCCTGGGTATCGGACGACTCTCCGATCACGCCTGGGTCCGGGTGCCGTGCACGATCCTGGTGGAGGGCTTCCGCGCCATCCCGGTGCTGATCCTGATCTACTTCATGTACTTCCTGTTCGCGGCGTACGCGCTGTTCCCGTCGTCGCAGCTGGCCTTCGCCGCGGTGGTCTTCAGCCTCACCATCTACAACGCGTCGGTGCTCGCCGAGATCCTCCGCGCCGGCATCCAGTCGCTGCCCCGCGGGCAGACCGAGGCCGCCCAGTCGATCGGTCTGCGCAAGTCGCAGACCATGTGGCTGGTGCTGCTGCCGCAGGCGGTCACCGCCATGCTGCCGGCGCTGGTCGCCCAGATGGTCATCGCACTGAAGGACAGCGCCCTCGGTTACGCCATCGGCTACATCGAGGTGGTCCGCTCCGGTATGAAGGTGGGCTCGTACTTCGGCAACTATCTGCCGTCGCTGCTGGTGGTGGCCGCGATCATGATCGTGATCAACTTCTGCCTCACCGGGCTGGCGAACTACCTGGAGCTGCGGCTGCGCGGTGGCCGGCGCAAGACCGACGCGCCCGACCCGGACGTCGCCGACCTCAAGGCCGCCGAGAACGTGCCGGGCTTCAGCGGTACCGGGCATCCGCTCCGACCCAACCACGACGACCGCCGCTTCTGACGCGGCGGGGCGCTGGTGGACCGGCGGCTCAGCGCGCCTCGCGCAGGGCCTGGCTCACCACCGACGAGATCACGTCCGGCGGGAAGCCGCGGCGGCCGAGCGCCCCGCTCAGACGGCGGTAGGCCTTCGCCCGGTCGGCGGCGTCGTTCAGGTCCAGGGAGGACGTCGCGAGCTTCTTCGCCGCCAGCGCGGCGCCCTGAGCGCGTTCGTCCTCGGGCTCGATCTCGGCCAGGGCGTCGTCGATCAGGTGGTCGGCGACGCCCTTGGTACGCAGTTCCCGCCGCAGCGCCAGCCGGCCGCGACCGGAGTGCGCGTGCCGGGACCGCACCCACTGCTGCGCGAAGTCGCCGTCGTCGATCAGCCCGGAGGCCTCCAGGCGCTCCAGGACGCCGTCGATCGTCTCGGGGTCGAAGCCGCGGCGGGTCAGCCGGTCGGCGATCTCGGCACGACTGCGGGCCCGCACCCCCAGCAGCCGCAGTGCGGCATCCCAGGCGGACGGGCCCGTCGCGTCGGACACGGAGCTAGAAGTCGACCGGCGCCGGCACCGGCTCGTCCAGGTCGGCCAGGTTCGGTCCGATGCCCAGCTTGCTCTTGATCTTCAGTTCCACCTCGGCGGCGATGTCCGGGTTCTCCAGCAGGAACTTGCGGGCGTTCTCCTTGCCCTGGCCCAGCTGGTCGCCCTCGTAGGTGAACCACGAGCCGGACTTGCGGATGAAGCCCTCGGCGACGCCGATGTCGATCAGCGAGCCCTCACGGCTGATGCCGTGGCCGTACAGGATGTCGAACTCGGCCTGCTTGAACGGCGGGGCCACCTTGTTCTTGACCACCTTCACACGGGTGCGGTTGCCCACGGCATCCGTCCCGTCCTTCAGCGTCTCGATGCGGCGCACGTCCAGCCGGACCGACGCGTAGAACTTCAGCGCCTTGCCGCCGGTGGTGGTCTCCGGGGAGCCGAACATGACACCGATCTTCTCGCGCAGCTGGTTGATGAAGATCGCGGTGGTGTTGGAGTTGTTCAAGCCCGAGGTCATCTTGCGCAGCGCCTGACTCATTAGCCGGGCCTGCAGCCCGACGTGGCTGTCGCCCATCTCGCCTTCGATCTCCGCCTTGGGCACCAGTGCCGCCACCGAGTCGATGACGAGGATGTCCAGGGCGCCCGAGCGGATCAGCATGTCGGCGATCTCCAGGGCCTGCTCACCGGTGTCCGGCTGCGAGACCAGCAGCGCGTCGACGTCGACGCCCAGCTTGGCCGCGTATTCGGGATCCAGGGCGTGCTCGGCGTCGATGAACGCCGCGACGCCGCCGGCGGCCTGCGCACTGGCGACCGCGTGCAGGGCGACGGTGGTCTTGCCCGACGACTCCGGACCGTAGATCTCGACGACGCGGCCGCGGGGCAGGCCGCCCACGCCGAGCGCGATGTCCAGGGCGACCGATCCGGTGGGGATCACCTCCATGGGCGGACGGTCGTCCTCGCCCAGCCGCATGACCGAACCCTTGCCGTAGTTCTTCTCGATCTGCGCGAGCGCCACATCGAGCGCCTTCTCGCGATCCGCTGACAGTGCCATGGTCTTCCTCGTTCCTCTGCGTGCCGGTGATGTCGACAACGTACGAGCACCCTCCGACAAATCCGTACCGGCCGGCTTCTCCGGTGAATATTCGACGCTGCGGAGTCCCGTTCGGTTCCCTACAAGCATCAGCGAACACGTGTTCGAGTGCAAGTCGACACGCCGGATGCGCTACCAGCGCTCGGGCGGAACCTCGAAATCCCGGCACAGGGCCCGCCACACGCGGCGCGGGTCGACGCCTTCTTCGATCGCCTGCGCCCCGGTGCGACTGCCCAGGTCCAGGATCGCGTGGTCCAGCAGCATGGCATCGGCCGTGCGCTGGCCGAAGGTGGTGTGCATGAGTTCGGTGAACTCGGTCAGCCGCATGCGTCCTCCCCCCGTCGCCGGTCCACCAGTCTCTGATCCACCGATCGCCGGTCCAGCAGTCGGTGCGCGGTGGCCACCGGGTCACACACCTGCCGGGCGGTGCCGGCGATCGCGGCGGCCGCCGCGGCGTGCTCGCCGCCGTCGAGCACGGCGCGTACCGCCGCTTCCAGCCCGTCGCGGGTCACTGGGCGGACGAGTTCGCCGGCCCCGCTCCGCTGGACCCGGCACGCCAGCTCCCACTGGTCTCCCCCACCGGGCACGGTCACCACCGGCACCCCCGCCGAGAGCGCCTTGGCGAGCAAGCCGTGACCGCCCCCGCAGATCACCAGGTCGGCACGGGCCAGCAGCAGATCCTGCCGGCCCAGTCCGGCGACCAGGCCGACCGGCTGCTCGGCCGTGGCGGGGGGCGGCTCCAGTGCCGAATAGACCACGCGCAGCGGCCGTCGGCGCCCCAGGGCGGCCAGCGCCGCCAGGGCGACGGGGGTGAGCTGATCGCTGCCGGAGGCGGCGGTCGACGGGCACACCACCACCAGCGGTCCGTCCCCGTCGGGAATCGTGAACTCGTCGTCGGTCGGCTCGAAGAACTGCGGACCGATCAGGTGGGTGCGCTCGGGCCAGTCCGGGCGCGGCTCCTCCAGTCCGGGGAGGGTGGCCACGAAGCGCGCGGCCGGCTCGGGCTCCGGCGACAGCCCGATCGCGGTGCGCGCCCGAGCGCGCTGCGCCCGGCCCCGGGCCTGCGACGGTGCTGCCATCGTCCGCAGCACGGTGTCTCGCAGTCGCCCGGTCACTCCGATGCCCGCGGGCATACCCGCGCCGATGGGCGGCAGGCCCCGCGACTGCTCGTACAACGGGTGCGGGGACAGCTCGATCCATGGCACGCCGGTCAGCTCGGCGGCCCAGCCGCCGGCCAGGGTGATCGCATCACTGAACACCAGGTCGGTGCCGTCGAGAGCCAGCATCGGCGCCAGTTCCAGAGCCATTCGGGAAGCACGGGAACTCAGCTTGGCGCCGGCGTCGGAATCGTCCTCGTCGTCGCGCACCGCCAGTCCCGGAAGTTCCCGGACCGTCAGGCCGCGCCGTGCGGCGGCATCGAGCCAGCGAGTGCCGGTGTAGACCACGGTCTGATCGCCGGCCGCGGCGAAGGCGGCGGCCAATCCGAGTGCAGTGAAGGCGTGACCGGCATCCGAGCCGGCCACGAAGGCCAGCCGGTTCAGCTGTCGGCCTGACCCTGCTTGTCGCTCTCGCCGGCCTCCACCTGGCCGGGCGCCGGGGCGGCCTCGATGCCCATGCTGGCGCGGATCTGCTCCAGCCGGGCGTGGCCGGCCATCTGGACGCTGGCCTGCTCCACTTCCATCATCCGGCCGCTGACCGAATCCTGGGCCAGCTCGGCCGAGCCGAGTGCGTTCGCGTAGCGCCGTTCGATCTTCTCACGCACCTGATCCAAGCTCGGGGTGTTGCCCGGCGCCGACAGCTCGCTCATCTGGTTCAGCGAGGAGCTGACGTGCTCCTGCATCTTGGCCTGCTCCAGCTGACCGAGCAGCTTGGTGCGCTCGTCGAGCTTGCCCTTGAGCACCATCGCGTTGCGTTCGACCGCCTGCTTGGCCGACTGCGCGGCCGTCAGCGACTGGTCGTGCAGCACCTTCAGGTCTTCCACGCTCTGCTCGGCGGTCACCAACTGGGCGGCGAAGGCCTCGGCGGCGTTGGTGTAGTCGTTGGTCTTTCGTGCGTCACCGGCGGCGGAGGCCTGGTCGGCCAGCGTCAGCGCCTGGCGCACGTTGCTCTGCAGCTGCTCGATCTTCTCCAGCTGCCGGTTCAGGCGCATCTCCACCTGGCGCTGGTTTCCGATCACCGCGGCCGCCTGCTTGGACAGTGCCTCGTGCTGCCGCTGCGCGTCGCCGATGGCCTGTTCGATCTGGATCCGCGGGTCGGCGCGCTGATCGATGGTGTCGTTGCCCCATGCGCTGAGGTAGCGCCACAGCTTCACGAACGGATTCGCCATCTTCGGATTTCCCCTTTAGTTGCAGAGCGTGTCGGGAATGGACATTACAGCGTCGATCAGCTCAGGCCGCCGCAAGTGCGCCGGCGCGGGTCTCCGCGGTCAGCACCTCGATGACCGGCGGAGTCATCACGCTGCCGACCTGGGTCAGCACCGCGCCGACCGGGACGTCGAGCGCATCGCAAATGGCTGCGAGCAGTTCGCTGGAGGCTTCCTTCTGACCGCGTTCCACCTCGGACAGGTAGCCCAACGAGACCCGTGCCGAGGTCGAGACCTCGCGCAGGGTGCGTCCCTGGTCCGTCCGGAGCCGGCGCAGTTCGTCGCCGAGCGCCTCACGCAGCAGTAGTGCCAACGACCACTCCTTCTCACTCGTTCACCTCGCCGCGGCCGCACCGTCCCGGTGCGTACCCCGACGAGTCTGTGCCGTTGACCTTATCGGAATTTCACCTCACATGCCGACGGCGGACATGCCTACTCTTCACCAGAAGAACAACCGCGGACACCCCCGGATTGTTCCCGTTCACCCCTCCTGCGTTCACTCGGCGGCGTGGCGCCGGCCCAGCGTGGCCCGCCAGAGGTAGTCCAGTCCGGTGAGCACCGTGACCGCCACCGCCGCATACAGAATCCACATCGCCACGTCGAAGGCGACGCCCTCCAACGGCAGCACCAGCAGCCCGATGCCGATCGATTGCAGGAGGGTCTTGAGTTTGCCGCCTTGGCTGGCCGCGATCACCCCGCGCCGCATCACGGCGAACCGCAGCACCGTGATCCCGATCTCGCGCACCAGGATGACGACGGTGATCCACCACGGGACCACGCCGAGGATCGACAGACTCAGCAGTGCCGCCCCGATCAGCGCCTTGTCGGCGATCGGGTCGGCGAGTTTGCCGAAATCGGTGACCAGGCCCCACGACCGGGCGATCCGCCCGTCGAGCTGATCGGTGATCGCCGCGACCGCGAAGATCACGAAGGCGGCGATCCGCCACGCCGGTTCGGCACCATCGGCCACGAACAGGACGACGACGAACACCGGCACCAGCAGAATCCGGAAAACCGTCAGCCCGTTGGCCAGATTCAGCACGGGAGCGGTCTGCACCGGTACCTGCGCGTCGGGGATCGGTTCGGTCACCCCGCCAGACTATCGGCCCGCTCTTGTGCCTGTCCCCGCGGGCGCACCGGGTCTGGGTCTATCCTCTTGATCCATGTCCACTCCGCAGCCTGCCGAGCCCCCCGTCGAGGCGAACGGGGTCACGGTGCGCCGCGCCCGGACCTCGGACGTGCCGCGGATCAAGGAGCTGATCGACGTCTACGCGGGCAAGATCCTGCTGGGCAAGAACCTGGTGACCCTGTACGAGTCGGTACAGGAGTTCTGGGTGGCCTCCGTCGACGGGCGCGTAGTCGGTTGCGGTGCGCTGCACGTGATGTGGGCCGACCTCGGCGAGGTCCGCACCGTCGCCGTCGACCCGGCCGCCGGCGGCCGCGGGATCGGCCACCGGTTGGTGACCCGGCTGCTCGAGGTGGCCCGCGAGCTCGAACTGCGCCGGGTCTTCGTGCTGACCTTCGAGGTGGAGTTCTTCAGCCGCCACGGGTTCACCGAGATCGACGGCACCCCGGTGACCCATGAGGTCTTCGAGGAGATGTGCCGGTCGTACGACACCGGTGTCGCCGAGTTCCTGGACCTGAGCTTCGTCAAACCCAACACGCTCGGCAACACCCGGATGCTGGTTCTGCTGTGAGGCTGCTCCAGTAGGGTCGTGGCCATGCCCACTTTCGCCGTCGAATACACCTACCACCCCGACCGCGCCACCCTGCGTGACGAGCACCGTCCCGCCCACCGCCTGTGGCTGCAGACCGGTCACGAGGCGGGCGTGGTGCTGATGGTGGGCGCCTACCACGACGGCTCCGGCGCTCTGCTGGTGCTGCGCGCCGACGACGAGGCCGCGGCCGCCGAGGTCCTGGCGCACGACCCGTTCGCCCTGGCCGGCGCCATCGACGACACCCGGATCAAGGCGTGGTCGAACCTCTACGGCCCCTTCGGCGACTGACCACGAGGCTGGCGACGGTGGTGACCACCAGGGTCCCGCCGATCACGCCCAGGCTCACCGGCGTGGAGATCTCCGGCACCGGAACGGGCTCGCCGCCGTTGATGAAGCCCAGTGTGTTCTCGTGCAGCGCGTGCAGCACCAGCTTCACGCCGATGAACGCCAGGATCAGCGACAGCCCGTACGACAGGTAGATCAGCTTGTCCAACAGGCCGCCCAGCAGGAAGTACAGCTGGCGCAACCCCATCAGCGCGAAGGCGTTGGCCGTGAACACCAGGTACGGCTCCTGGGTGAGGCCGTAGATCGCCGGGATCGAGTCCAGCGCGAACAGCACGTCGGTGAAGCCGATGACGATCAGCACGATCATCAGCGGGGTGACCATCAGGCGCCCGTCGATCCGGGTGAGCAGGCGGTCGCCGTCGTAGACGTCGGTGGTGCGCAGGAAGCGCCGGGCGAACCGCTCGATGCGGCCCTCCCGGTGGCGCTCGTGCGCCACCGGCTCGTCGCTCTCGGTGATCAGCTTCACCGCGGTCAGCAGCAGGAAGATCCCGAACAGGTAAAACACCCAGCTGTAGGCGGCGATCGCCGCGGCGCCGACGGCGATGAAGCCGGCGCGCATCACCAGCGCCATCACGATGCCCAGCAGCAGCACCTTCTGCTGGTAGATCCGCGGCACCATGAACCTGGTCATGATGATGACGAAGACGAACAGGTTGTCCACCGACAGGGCCTTCTCGGTGACGAAGCCCGCGAAGTACTCCCCGCCGTAGGTGCTGCCCCACTGCCACCACACGAAGCCGCCGAAGGCCAGGGCGAGCGAGATGTAGACCGCCGACCAGAATCCGGACTCGCGCAGCGTGGGATCGTGCGGCACCCGTACGTGCGAGAAGAAGTCGAAGACGAACAGCCCGGCGATCACCACGCAGGTGATCACCCAGGTCAATAACGAAACATCCACGGTCGTGGCCTCCAGCGCGCAACTCTAAGGAAGCGATGCTGGAGGTCTCTCCCATCCGCGGAGCGGACCGGCGTCCCGGGCTGCGCTGGTCCGGTGTGATCGGCACACCGGCCGCACGCGGCCGTATTGACGAGATCGCCGTCGGGGGGATACTCCCCTCCTAGATCGTGCGGCCCATCCTACGCGGGCCCGCACCCGGCACCGTCAGAAGGGCGGCTCCTCGCCGTCGCGGTCGTCGCCCCCGCCGGTGATCGAGGCGATCACCCCGGCCAGGTCCTCCGGCTTCACCAGCACCTCGCGGGCCTTGGAGCCCTCGCTGGGCCCCACGACGCCGCGGGTCTCCATCAGGTCCATCAGGCGGCCGGCCTTGGCGAAGCCGACGCGCAGTTTCCGCTGCAGCATGGACGTGGAGCCGAATTGGCTGGACACCACCAGTTCCACGGCCTGCAGGAGATCATCGAGGTCGTTGCCGATGTCGGCGTCGATGTCCTTCTTGTCCCCTGCCTTGGCGGCGGTGACGCCCTCGACGAACTCGGGCTCGGACTGTTCCTTGGTGAACTCGACGACGGCGCTGATCTCCTCGTCGCTGATGAACGCGCCCTGCATGCGGATCGGCTTGTTGGCCCCCATCGGCAAGAACAGCGCATCGCCCATGCCGATGAGCTTCTCGGCGCCCGGCTGATCCAGGATGACCCGCGAGTCGGTGAGCGAACTGGTGGCGAACGCCAGCCGAGACGGCACGTTGGTCTTGATCAGCCCCGTCACCACGTCCACCGACGGGCGCTGCGTGGCCAGCACCAGGTGGATGCCGGCGGCACGCGCCTTCTGGGTGATCCGGACGATCGCCTCCTCGACGTCCCGCGGTGCGGTCATCATCAGGTCGGCGAGCTCGTCGACCACGGCCAGGATGTACGGGTACGGCGTGTACACGCGTTCGGAGCCGAGCGGGGTGGTGATCTCGCCGGACCGCACCTTGGCGTTGAAATCGTTGATGTGACGCACCCGGGAGGCCTTCATGTCCTGGTAGCGCTGCTCCATCTCCTCCACCAGCCAGGCGAGCGCGGCGGCCGCCTTCTTGGGTTCGGTGATGATCGGCGTGATCAGGTGCGGCACCCCCTCGTACGGGGTCAGTTCCACCATCTTGGGATCGATGAGGATCAGGCGCACGTCGTCCGGGGTGGCCCGGGTCAGCAGCGAGACCAGCATCGAGTTCACGAAACTCGACTTGCCCGAGCCGGTGGAACCGGCCACGAGCAGGTGCGGCATCTTGGCCAGGTTGGCGCTGACGAAATCGCCCTCGATGTCCTTGCCGAGGCCCATGAGCATCGGATGGTCGTCGGCGGCCGCGTGGTCGTCGTTGAGCACATCGGCCAGGCGCACCATCTCGCGGTCGGCGTTGGGCACCTCGATGCCGACCGCCGACTTGCCCGGGATGGGGGCCAGCAGCCGCACGTTGTCGGTGGCGACGGCGTAGGCGATGTTGCGCTGCAGCTGGGTGATCTTCTCCACCTTCACCGCGGGACCGAGTTCCACCTCGTACCGGGTGACGGTCGGACCGCGGGTGTAGCCGGTGACGGCCGCATCCACCTTGAACTGCTCCAGCACCCCGTTGATGCGGTCGATCATGTCGTCGTTGGCGGAGCTGCCCCGCTTGGGCGGGTCGCCGTCGATCAGCAGATCCGTCGGCGGCAGCCGGTAGCCGGAGTCGCCGGTCGGCGCCGGGGCCGCCGGCTTGCGCTTGGCGGCCGCCTTGCGCTGGGCGGCCGGCTTGGGTTCGGGTGCCGGTTCGGGCGCCGGGGTGACCAGAGGACCGATCGGCTCGGTGACCTGCCGGTCCACCGGGGTGTCCAGGAGGGGCTCGGTCTGCAGATCGGGCATGTGCCGGTCGCGGGCCGCGCCGGCCGTCGGGCGGGCCGGCCGCCGTTCCGGGCGCTCCGCGGGCGCCGTGCGGCGCCGGGACCGCTCCGTCGGGCGGCGGCGCTCGTCGGGCGGATAGTTGTCGTAGGGGTCGCCCCAATCCGGCTCCGCGTCGGGGTCGGCGACCACGCCGCGGCCCCCGGTCTCGGGCGCCGGGTCCTCGTCGTCGTACTCCGGGTCCTCGTCGCCGTACTCGTCGTACTCGTCGTACTCGTCGTCGTACTCGTCGGATTCGGCGTCGCGGTAGACACCGATGCCGAGGTACTCCGAGGCGCCGTCGACCAGTTCGCGCACGGTGCGGCCGCTGAGGGCGATCAGCCCTGCGACACCGCAGAAGAGCAGGACGGGCACCGAGACCCAGACGGTGACCGCCTGGGTGAGCGGCGAGCCCAGCGCATAGCCCAGGAAACCCGCCGCACCGGCGCGTGCGGCCGAGTCTGCCGGTGCCCCGAGCAGCAGGTGCGCCAGCCCCAGCATGGACAGGCCCAGCAGGAGGCCGCCGCCGACGTTCCGCAGACGCCGCGACAGGTTGGCGCCGCGACGCATCAGCGCGACGGCGACGCCGAGCAGGACCAGGGGCAAGAGGTAGGCGAGCGAACCGATTCCGTAGCGGACCAGGGCGTCGACGAAGGCGCCGAGCGCGCCGAGCGCGCCGAACCAGACGCCGGCGATGATCAGTGCGGCCAGCAGAGTCAGGGCCAGGGCGGTGCCGTCCCGACGTGGGGACCGCTCGTGTTCGATCGTGAACTCGGGATCATCCGGATCGACCTGCGGCGACAGTCCCATCCGGGCCGCACCGCCGAGACCGCGGGCCGCCAGATTCCAGGTGGCGCCGATACCGCGGCCCAGGCCGCGGCCGAGCGTCCCCACGGTGGACGGCCGGTGGTGCATCTCCTGCGAATGATTGGCCCGGGCCGGGGGCCGGGAACCGCCGCGCGCGTTCGAGCGGCGGGGCGTGGACGTCGCCGACCGGGTACCGCCGCCGCGCGCAGCGGTGGACCGGGATCCACCAGCCTTGCCGCCACTGGTCTTGCCGCCACCGGTGTTCGAACCCCGGCCCTGAGAACTGCCGCCGCGACCGGACGCGGACGTGCGACTGCGCGTGCTTGCCTGAGAAGCCATGGCTCTCAGCCTAGTGCCTTCGGTTCACACCAGTCACACCCGCAACACTGACGGCCTGTGCGTCGTGTCGAAGTTGTGATCGTCTACAGGCCGCGCGCAGCGTTCCGAAGACGATCGACGGCCTCATCGTCGCCGGTCAGGGCGACGTCGACCGGCGCCCGACCGAACGCGAACAGCAGCAGTTCCCCCACCGAGCCGGTGACGGTGACCGGCGCGCCCTTGCCGACCGAGAGCAGCGCACGACCGTCGGGCGTGGTCAGCGTGACAGCGGCGGGCGACTTGCCCATGGTGAGCCGGCCCACCGTCTTCAGTGGAAGAACCAGCGCCTCGTCGAGCCCCGGCGGCAGCTTCCGCGGAACCCAGGGCCCGGCGGCATCGGCACCGCCGCGCAGCACGTCCTCGTGGTGCACGAACATCTCGGCCAGATTGAGGAACTTGTCGGGCCGGGCGAACGGTGAATACCAGGGCGGCCCGGCCGCGATGTCGGCGAGCAGATCGTCGTACTCGCGACTTCGGTAGGCGCGGGTGACGCGGCCAGTCCAGCCGGCCAGCGGCGGCACGAACATGCCCGCCGTGGCATCGATCCGCCGCTCACGCAGGAGCACGTGAACGGCCAGATCGCGCGTGTCCCAGCCGGTGCACAGCGTCGGTGCATCCGACCCGGCCAGCCGGAGGGCCTCCACCAGTCCGGCGCGCTCGGTCTGAGCCAGATTCACCTTGCTCATGTCAGTCGCCGGACCCGTCCGCGGAGTCCACTTCGATCACCGTGGGTACGATCATCGGCCGGCGGCGGTACTTCTGCGCCACCCAGCGCCCGACCACCCGGCGGATGCCCTGCGCGATGCGGTGGGCGTCGGTCACTCCGTCGTCCGCCAGTTCGACGAGGGTCTTGTCGACCAGGTCGGCGGCATCCGAGAGCGCCCCGGGGGCGTCGGAGAAGCCGCGGCCGGAGATCTGCGGGCGGCTGACCGCGCGACCGGTCCGCTCGTCCACGGCCACGGTGATGGCGATGAAGCCGCCCTCGCCGAGCACCAGCCGGTCCGACAGGGTGGACTCGCTCACGTCGCCGACCGACAGGCCGTCGACGTAGACGAAGCCCACCGGCACCTTGCCGGAGATCCGGGCGCGTCCGTCGACCAGGTCGACGGTCACCCCGTCCTCGGCCAGCACGATGCGATCGGCCGGAACGCCGGTGGCCTCGGCCAGCGCGGCGTTGGCGCGCAAGTGCCGCCACTCACCGTGCACGGGCATGGCGTTGGACGGCCGCACCGCGTTGTACAGGTACAGCAGTTCCCCGGCCGAGGCGTGTCCGGAGACGTGCACCTTGGCGCTGGCCTGCGTGATGACCGTGGCGCCGCGCTTGGCGAGCCCGTTGACCACGGCGAAGACGGAGTTCTCGTTGCCGGGGATCAGCGAGGAGGCCAGGACCACCAGGTCGTCGGCGCGGATGTTGATCTGCCGGTGCTCCCCGCGCGCCATGCGCGAGAGCGCCGACAGCGGCTCGCCCTGCGAGCCGGTGGTCACCAGCACAACCTTGTCGTCGGGCAGCGTCGCCGCCCTGTCGATGTCCACCTCGACGCCTTCGGGGACGTGCAGATACCCCAATTCCTGGGCGATCTGCATGTTGCGGACCATCGAGCGACCCACGAAGGTGACCTTGCGGCCGTGCCGGTGGGCCACGTCGACGATCTGCTGGATGCGGTGCACGTGGCTGGCGAACGAGGCGACGATCACGCGCTGATTGGCCTTGCCGATCACCGTGTCGAGCACGCCGCCGATCTCCCGTTCGGGAGTGACGAAGCCCGGCACCTCGGCGTTGGTCGAGTCGACCAGGAACAGGTCGACGCCCTCGTCGCCGAGCCGGCTGAATCCGGCCAGGTCGGTGAGCCGGTTGTCCAGCGGCAACTGGTCGAGCTTGATGTCGCCGGTGTGCAGCACCAGACCGGCCGGGGTGCGGATGGCCACCGCCAGCGCATCGGGAATGGAGTGGTTCACCGCGAAGAACTCGCAGTCGAACGGGCCGTAGCTCTGGCGGTCGCCCTCGCGCACCTCGATCAGGGTGGGGCGCAACCGGTGCTCGCGGCACTTGGCCGCCACCAGCGCCAGTGTGAACTTCGAGCCCACCACCGGGATGTCCGGGCGCAACTTCAGCAGGAAGGGCACGGCGCCGATGTGGTCCTCGTGACCGTGGGTCAGGACGATCGCGTCGATGGCCTTCACCCGGTCCTCGATGTACCGGAAGTCCGGGAGGATCAGGTCGACGCCGGGCTGCTGGTCCTCCGGGAACAGCACACCGCAGTCCACCACGAGCAGGCGGCCGTCGTACTCGAAGACGGTCATGTTGCGGCCGATCTCACCGATACCGCCGAGAGCCACCAGGCGCAGACCGCCCTTGGGCAGCGGCGGCGGCGACGGCAGCCGTTCGAGCAGGTCGCCGGTCACGCCGGAGCCGGTGGCGGCTTCGGCGGCCGGGTGCGGCGCGCCGCGCTCGCGCTTGTCTTTGCCCTTGGTCTGCGGTGCGTCGGCAGCCGGCGGGCCGGACTTGCGCGACGAACGACGACGCTGCGAGCGTCCCGGACCGGTCATCAGGAGATCACCTCTGCTTGGCGAAGGAGGACGAGGATCTGTTCGATCTCCGCCGGGGTCGCCGGCACCTGTGGCAGGCGCGGCTCGCCCACGTCCAGGCCGGTCAGCCGCAGTGCGGTCTTGACCATGGTCACGCCGCCGGTGAGCGCCATCGCGTCCACCAACGGGAGCATCGACTGGCTGAGCTTGCGAGCGGTCGCGAGGTCTCCGGCGGCGACCGCATCGCGCATGGCCGCCATCCGGTCGGGCACCAGATGCCCGATGACGCTGACGAAGCCCACTGCGCCCAGCGCCAGCCACGGCAGATTCAGGGCGTCCTCGCCGCTGAGATACTGCAGGTCGGTGCGGGCCATGATCTTGCCGGCCTGGTGCAGGTCGCCCTTGGCGTCTTTGATCGCCCGGATGTTGGGGTGCTCGGCCAGCGCGAGGATGGTCTCGGCCTCGATCGGGACCACCGATCGCGGCGGGATGTCGTACAGCATGATCGGCAGGTCGGTGGCATCGGCGACCGACCAGAAGTGCGACAGGATCCCGCGCTGCGGTGGCCGCGAGTAGTACGGCGTCACGATCAGCAGGCCGTGGGCGCCGATCTCGGCGGCCTCCCGGGCGCGCAGGATCGTCTCGGCGGTGTCGTAGCTGCCGGCACCCTGAATCACGCGCGCCCGGTCGCCGACGACGTCCAGAACCGTGCGCAGCAGCGCGTTCTTCTCCGCCGGCGTGGTGGTCGGCGACTCTCCGGTGGTACCGGAGACGACGAGGGCGTCGAGGCCTCGATTGACCAGGTGAACGGCCAATTCAGCTGCTTTGTCCAGGTCCAGCTTGCCGCCGGAGTCGAACGGGGTGACCATGGCGACGGCGTTCGTTCCGAAGGGCGCCGCATCGGGCCCCGTGGCAGGCGAAATCATGGCGTTCACGCTACCGCACCTGACCGGTGAGTAGTCGCTCAGCCCTCGAAGACGAAAGGCGAGGTGGCGACCTCGGAGCCGTCGGCCAGTTCACCGATCTCGAAGTCCCCGAAAGCTGTCGGCGCCAGGTCGGTCAGGCGGCGCAGACAGGCCACGGCCAGCTCCCGGATCTCGGTGTCCGCATGTTCGGTGGCGCGCATACCGATGAAGTGGCGCCACGCGCGGTAGTTGCCGGTCACCACGATCCGCGTCTCGGTCGCGTTCGGCAGCACCGACCGGGCCGCCTGCCGGGCCTGCTTGCGCCGCAGGATCGCGTTCGGAACGCCGGCGAACTTGTCCTCGAGGCGGTGCAGCAGTTCGGCGTAGGCCGCCCGGCTCGCATCGGTGGCGGCCAGGAACAGCGCCTCCAGTTCCGCATCGCCGCGGATCGCCGGCGGGGCCACCACGTTCGCATCGTGCTCGGGGACGAACCGCTGCGACAGCTGCGAGTAGGAGAAGTGGCGGTGCCGGATCAACTCGTGCGTGCACGACCGCGAGATCCCGGTGATGTAGAAGGTGGCGCTGGCGTGTTCGAAGAGCGAGGTGTGCCCCACCTCGAGGACGTGCCGCAGATACCCGGCATTGGTCGCGGTCCGCGGATTCGGCTTGTCCCAGCTCTCGTAGCAGGCACGGCCGGCGAACTCGATCAGGGCTTCTCCCCCGTCGGCATCGGTCGACCAGGGCACGTCGGGGACGTCGAAGCTGGTCGACGCGACCAGTTGCACCTTCAGCGGTACCAGCTCGGACACGTTGTGACACTCCCGTTCTCGTCGCGGCCCAGTGCTCGCCGGGCCGTAGTCAGTATGCCCGGCCCGCCGGACGCTTGGGACCCTCAGCCCACCGCAGTTACACTCGGCGATAATTGTCAACCTGGTTCCGACGTCGAGAGCAGCCCCTCTGATGACTTCCACCCGTACCGCGATCATCCGCCGCGCAGCCGGCCTCACCGTCGCCGCAGCGGTCGGCCTGGCCCCGCTCGTGGTCGGCACCGCTCCCGCGCAGGCGGTGCCCTCCCAGCAGGCACCGGCCCCCGCCGCCGAACGCGTGCAGATCGGCGGCGTCTACGACGCGCGCACCTTCGCCGACTACCGGACCGCCGACGGCCGCGCCCTGGGCGACCGCGTGATCCGCAGCGGTGACCTGCAGAACCTGAACAACGCCGGCCTGGCCGAACTGAGACGTCGCGACGTGACCACCATCGTCGACCTGCGCACCGTCGTCGAGACCCAGCTCAAGCCCAACCGGGTCGTCCCGGGTGCCCGGGTGGTCCGGGCCGACGTGATGGCGCTCGCGCCGCTGGCGGGCTCGGCCGACTTCCCCGGCATGTACCGGACCTTCGTCGACAACCCCGGCGCGCGTGAGGCCTACCGCACCACCCTGCTCGAGGTCGCCAAGGCCGGCGAGGCCGGCGATTCCATCCTGATCCACTGCTCGGCCGGGCGCGATCGCACCGGCTGGGCCTCGGCCGTCCTGCTGCGGATCGCCGGCGCGGACATGAAGACGATCGAAGCCGACTTCCTCGCGGGCCACAACGGCACCGACGTCAACTGGCTTCGCGGCGCCTTCGCACACGCCGACCGCATGTACGGCAGCTTCGACGGGTACCTGCACAAGGGCCTGCGGCTGAGCGATGCCGACATCTCGCGTATCCGCAGCGCCGTGCTCGCCTGAGGTTCGCTCGCGCTCAGGTCCGCGTGATGCCGAGGTTCACCGCCGCGTAGACGGTGCCGCCGTCCTGTTCGGCCTTGAGCAGTCCGGTCGCGTCGTAGATGCCGTCGGTGTCGTTGCGGGTGTCCCGATCGGGGTGCCCGCTGTACGGACGGGCCGCGAAGACCGAATCGTTGAGGTCGTCGTCGAAGTACAGCTGACTGGTGCGGGCCGTGGTCTTGTTCAGGTGCACGCGCAGATGGATGTGCACCGTGCGGCCGGAGTACCAACCCGGATAGATGCTGGTGAAGCGGGCGATCCCAGACGAGTCCGTGGACTGCGCGCCGCGCAGGTAAGTCTTCTCGTCCGAGGTGGTGGACTCGCGGTCGCCCGAACTGTACGAGCCGTCGGAGAGCGTCCCGCCGCCGTCGCCGCCCGGGCCGGGTCCACCGGGGCCACCGGCGGGCGGCTGTCCGGAGGGCCGCTCGCCGGCGGGCGGCGCGCCGCCGGGTGGTCCCCCGCCGGGACCGCCGGACGAGGCGGAGTTCGCTTCGAAGCCCGAGTAGTTGCCTTCGGCGTCGCAGTGCCAGATCTCGACCACGGCATCGCTGACCGGCGCCGGGTCGCCATCGACCCGGCAGTTGTCCAGGTCCACCACGCGCAGGGCCAGCGCCAGCGGTACTCCCTCGCGGTCCTCCCGGATGTCCGCGCGGATGCGGTCGACGTCGAACCAGTACGGCCCCTCGGTCTCCTCGCTGGTGGTGGGGCACTGCGGCGCCTGCGCCAGCAACTCGTTGAGGAGCTCGTGGTCCCCGGTCGCTGCGGCCTGCGCCGAGCCGCTCGTCGACCCGGACGGCGCCCCGTCGTCGGTGCCGCACGCGGCGAGCACCCCGGCCAGCCCCAGGGCTCCGGTGCCGAGCAGCATCCCGCGTCTGGACACCGCCCCGTCCACGGGGCGGTTCTCCGGGGGCAGTTCGTGGCGGGTCTTCCCGAAACGTGCGTGCATGCCAGCGAACCCTAAGCGGAGTTCCTGTCAGGTCGCTGTGGGTCGCCTGGGACCCGGCGGCTAATCGCCCCGGACGATCGCGGCGAGCTTGGCGTAGGTGTCCTCCCAGCCGTGGACCGGGATCGAATCGATGCCCAGGTCCTGGACCGGACGGTCGTTGCCGCCCTCGTCCAGCCGGTCACCGAAGAACAGGATGTCGTCGGTCGTCAGGTCCAGCAGCTCCATCAGGCGGCGGGCCCCGTACGCCTTGTCGATGCCCTTGGCGGTGATGTCCACCGAGGTGGATCCACCGCTGCGGACCTCCAGGTCGCCCAGCCGCTCCGCCGCGTAGGCGCGCAGCGCCTCCTTCTTGCGGCCGTCGGGGTCCCACGCGGACTTCGCGTCCACCGGCGCGGCTTGCCCCAGGGCGCTGAAGGTGATCTGGCTGCCCCGGTCCTCCAGGATCGGGCCCCACGTCTGGGACTCCCACAGCCCGAGTTCGCGGGCGCCGGCCTCGACCACCGCCAGTGCCCGCGACTTCTGGTCGTCGGTCAGGTCCTCGGCGTAGACGGTGACCCACTCCGGGTCTTCCCAGCGCAGGTAGCGGGTGCCGTTGGTCGGCATCAGGTGCAGGTTGGCGCGGTCGTCGAACTCGCCGAGACGGTCGAGCACCTGGCTCTGGAACTGGCCCATCTGCCCACCGGAGATGATGCAGCCGAGCGAGACGCCGAGCATGTCGCGGAACAGTTCGACCATCTGATCGCTCATCGCGGTCTTCGACGGGGCGAGCGTGTCGTCCAGATCGAACATGACGAGTCGGTAGGTCTTGCCGTTGTGGGTCAGTCCGTCAGCCATGCGCGTCAGCTTAGCCAGGCGCCCGGACCGGGCCGCGCACGGCTATCTGATCACCCAGCCGAAGGCCCGCGCCTCCGATCGGGCCCCCTCGGCCGCCCGCGAGCGCGGCCGCTCGCCGAGCCGGGCGAGCAGGTCTTCGCCGGCGCGCACCAGGGTGCCGAAGACCTCCGGGGTCAGGTACGACGGCTGCGTCGCGAACAGCAGGTCTTCGGTCGCCGTGTTGCCGCTGGCTCCGGGGGCGAACGGGCAGCCGCCCAGCCCGCCCAGTGCACCGTCGACCACGGTGGCTCCACCGCGTTGTGCGGCAAGCGAATTCGCCACGCCCATTCCCCACGTGTCATGTCCGTGGAACACCAGACGCCGGTTGCCGGCGACCGGAGCCGCCGCCTCGAACAGGTCCTGAACCTGGGCCGGCGCGGCCTGTCCCAGGGTGTCGGCCAACACCACGTCGTCACTTCCTGCCGTCCGCGGATCGCCGATGATCTGCAGTACCCGGTCCGGGTCGACGGGGCCGTCGAACGGGCACGTGAACGCGGTGGCGAGGGTCAGCTGGATCCGGCCGCCGACGTCGGTGGCATGGTTCACCGCTTCGGGCATGGCGGCCACGCTCGCCTCGGCGGTCCGGCCGATGTTCGCCCGGTTGTGGGCGTCGGAGACCGACAGGCAGTACTGGAAGTTGCGGGCACCGGCGGCCGCCGCCTTGACGACGTGACGCGGAGTCGCCACCCAGATCCAGCAGCGCTCCAGCTCCTCCGGCGTGAGCGCGGCGATCACCTCCGGTGTGTCGGCCATCGGCGGCACCAGGTCCCCGCGCGCCATCGAGCCGATCTCCAGTTCGGGGACGCCTGCCTGCAGCAGCAGCCGGATCAGCGCCACTTTCTCCCCGGTGTCCAGCAGTTTGCCCGCCAGTTGCAGTCCGTCGCGGAGCGTGACGTCACGCAGGATCAGTTCGTTCACGGTTGTCCCTCCTCGCCGCCGGAGCCGTCCGGCAGCAGCCGCGCGCGGATCTCGTCGGTGTGCTCCCCCAGTTCCGGTCCCAGCGATCGGATCGGCAGCGATCGTCCACCCAGCACCGGCACGATGCCCGGGAAACCGACCCGGGTGGGGCCGTCGCCGCCGGCGTCGACGTCGAACTCCTGAATCATGTCCCGTGCCCGGTACTGCGGGTCGGCGACGATGTCGGCCGCGGTGTAGATCGGGCCGGCGGGCACCCCCGCGGCCTCCATCGCGGCCAGGACCTCCTCGCGGGTGCGGGCACCGGTCCACGCGCCGATCGCCGCATCGATCTCGTCGCGGTGCGTCCAGCGGCCGTCGTTGTCGGTCAGCCGCGGGTCGCCGGCCAAGTCGGGCCGGTCGATCACCTGCATGTAGCGCCCGAAGATCGCGTCGGCGTTGCCGGAGATCACCACCGAGAGACCGTCGGCGCACACGTAGGCGTTCGACGGTGCGATGCCCTGCATCCGGCCGCCGGTCCGCTCCCGGCGGACGCCGTAGGCATCCAGATCGGGGATCAGCGACTCCATCATCGAGAAGATAGCCTCGTGCAGCGCGACGTCGACGATCCGGTCGTCCAACGGCAGCGGGTCCGGCGAGGCGTCGCGGCGCCGCAAACCGTCGTAGAGGGCCATCACCGCGCCGAAAGCCCCGTACAGCCCGGCGATCGAGTCCCCGATGGAGACCCCGACGCGCACCGGCGGGCGGTCCGGGTCGCCGACCAGTTCGCGGAAGCCGCCGTAGGCCTCGGCGACGGCGGCGAAGCCCGGCCGTTCGGCGTACGGACCGGTCTGCCCGAACGCCGAGATCCGGACGACGATCAGATCGGGATTGTCGCGGCTGAGCTCGGCCGGCGAGAGCCCCCACTTCTCCAGCGTGCCCGGGCGGAAGTTCTCCACCACCACGTCGCACTGCGCCGCCAGCCGGCGGACGTCCTCGCGGCCGGATTCGGTGCGCAGGTCCAGCACCATCGACTTCTTGTTCCGGTTGAGTGTGCGGAACAGCATGGACGTCTCGCCGGCGTACAGCCGCCAGTTGCGCAGTTCATCGCCGCTCTCACGCTCGATCTTGATCACCTCGGCACCGAAGTCGGCGAGCAGCCGGCCGGCCGACGGAGCGGCGATGTAGCTCCCGAGCTCCAGCACGCGGACGCCGTCGAGGGGGAAGCGCTGGGCGGCGGCACCGGTCATCGGTCGCCGCCCCGGCCGTGCTCGGCGTCGGCGATTCCCAAGGGCTGCAAGATGATCCGGACGGAGGTACCGCTGTCGGTGCACGTGGCCACGGCGGTGCCGGCCCGGTCGAGGCCGTCGAGCCGGATCAGGATCGGCGCCGGGTCCGGATAGAAGTTGCGCCACCAGGTCTTCTTGTCCGCCATGGCGACGCCGATCACCACCTCGTCGTCACCGCGGCGCCGATAGCTCACGACCAGCCGGAACGTGGTGCCGCTCTTGCGTCCGGTGTAGGTGATCTCGGTCATCGAGCGGCCCAGCAACGACCGGGCCACCGGCAGCTTCAGCATCGGCGCCACCACGCGGTTGACCTGACGGGCGACGATCTGCAAGGTGTTCACGCTGCCAGCCTAGCCTCGGTGTTTCACGTGGGGCATGAGGTGAGGGTCCGGAAATGATGTGGGAAGTGCTCCGGAGCTGGGATGATGTGACTTGTCTAAGGTCCACATCGGTTCAGTTCGAGGAGCACTTCCCAGGTGAAGTCTAGCGGGTCATTTCGGCGGTTGAAGGTCAGTGCGGACGGGTCGGGCGTGGTTTCGCACGCCGGGTTGGGGATGCTGCGGGAGTTAGCCGGCCACACAGGCCTGGTCGCTGCCCTCGATGACGCTTTGGCAGATACCTACCGCGGGCCGTGGGTCCATTCCCCGGGCCAGGTACTGACCGATCTGGCCGTGGCGGTCGCTGATGGCGCGGGGGCGATCACCGGGATCGGTGTCCTGGGTGATCGCGAGGACGTATTCGGGGCGGTGGCTTCGATGCCGACGGCGTGGCGGGTGCTGGACCGAGTCGATGCCGAGCATCTTCCGGCGGTGCGCGCCGCGCGGGCCGCAGCCCGGCAAGCGGCGTGGGCCGCGGGCGCCGGCCCCGATTTGAGCCGTGAGTTGTGCATCGATCTGGATGCCACGATCACCGTCGCCCATAGCGAGAAAGAGAACGCGGCCGCGACGTGGAAACGCACCTTCGGGTTCCACCCGCTACTGGCATTTCTGGACCGGCCCGACATTGCTGGCGGGGAGGCACTGGGCGGGCTGCTCCGACCGGGCAATGCTGGCTCCAACACCGCTGCCGACCACATCCAGGTCCTGGACATGGCGCTGGCTTCACTACCTGCACACGCTCGTCCCACCCCTGGTGATCCCGGTGGCCCACGGGTGCTGGCCCGCTCGGATTCAGCCGGCGCCACCCGCGCGTTTGCTGCCGCGTGCCGCGAGCGTGGGGTCGGATTCTCCTTCGGATTCCCGGTCGATTTTCGTATCAAGAAGTTCGTCGACGGCATCCCTGAGCAGTGCTGGTACCCGGCCATCGACACCTCAAGCGGGATCCGGGACGGCGCCTGGGTGACCGAGGTGACCGCCAACATCGATCTGTCGGCGTGGCCGGACGGGTCGCGGTTGATCCTGCGCAAAGAGCGCCCGCACCCCGGGGCGCAGTTGACGTTCACCGACTCGGACGGGATGCGGATCACCGCGTTCCTCACCGACGCCCCACCCGGAGTGGTCGGCGGAAATATCGCCGGCCTGGAGCTACGTCACCGCCAGCACGCCCGCGTGGAGGACCGTATCCGGCAGGCCAAAGCCACCGGACTGCGCAACCTGCCTTGCCGCGGGTTCAGCGAGAACGCTGCCTGGCTCGAGGCCGTCATGATGGCCACCGACTTGATCGCCTGGACCAAACTCATCGCCTTCGGTGGCGACCCGGTGCTGGCTCGTTGAGATCGCCGCGTTCCGCTATCGCGTGCTGCACGTGGCTGCCCGCATCACCCGCAGCGCACGACAGATTCACCTGCGTATCGACAAAACCTGGCGCTGGGCGAGCGCCATCGCTGCAGGCTGGCACCGAATACGCACCGCGTTCGGCTAACTGCCGGACCTCTGCCCCGACGACCCCGAAGGACCCCTGGAACCCGCACACCCGGCGCGACAACCGGGCCCCAACCATGCCTCGACCACGAAATCAGCCCGAAACGGCTCGGCGACGGCGTTCAACGGCTCGACTCACCGGCCCGTGAAAGGCCGAGGCTAGGCGCCAGTAGGTTGTACTGCTTTCCTTGTTAGTTGTGCATGGCGATCTGCTGGCCTTTGGTCAGTGGGTAGTCGACGAGCTCTTCGGAGTCGAGGTCTACTTTGTGCATGTCGACGCCTGTGATCTGGCTGTTCTCGTAGGTGGTGTAGTAGTAGACGCCGGTGTCGGTGTTGCAGCAGGACGAGTAGATGGTGATTTCGTATGAGTCCTCGCCGCCTACTCGTACGCATCCGCGTTGTTGCGCTACCGAGCCAAGGATTTGGAAGAATTGGCTCAGAGATTCTGACTCGGATGTTCCGGAGATCGAGTTCATCTTGGTGAAAACGGCCTTGGCGAACCGTGAGGCTGAGGAAAGGTCGCCGGGTAGCCCGATGGCCCCCATCCCTCGGCTGTAGGTGTCGAACCGGAGCTGGTCGGAGAAGTTGTTTTCCGGTGGGTTGGTCGACAGGTGCATGTAGTTGTTCAGATTGAAGCTCTGGATGTCGAAGGTCGGGTTGTTGGTCAGGACGCCGTACGGGTTGTCGTAAACGCGCAACCCGGATCTCACGCTCTCCACAGCGAGGGACCTGTCGCTATCGGAGATGATCCAGTGCAACGGTGACTGCGGGAAGTCGTCGTTGAAGGGGATGTCGACCAGGTTGACCTTCGTCAGGGCGGTTTCCACCTGGGTGACCGTGTCGAACTGGGCCAGGACCCAGGGGATGAACTCGAAGGGCGCGATGTTGGTCTTGTCGGCAGCTTCGGGTTTGTAGTCGGCGTTGTCCGGGAAGTTGAGGCCCGCCATGCTGAGGCCCTTTTCGTTGGTTCCGTCGTAGTAGAGCGGGAAGCCGTCGGCGGTGGTGGCCATGCCGATGATGGCGTGATGAGTGGGCAGGGGTGGGACTCGGCGAAACTCGAATGGGAAGTTTCGGGGAGTGATGGTGACCTTCTCGTTGTAGGAGAATTCCAGGTCGAGGTTTCTTCCGAAGTAGTGGTTCTTGGTGGTGTAGCTGAGACCGGTGCACATAGTGCGCCTCCCTTGTCCGGTCGCTCCCCGAGGGAGGGGAGCTTTTTCATGTTTAGCAGATTCGGGGGCGCAGCACTAGCCTCAGCGTTTCATGCGCAGTGTGAGGTTTAGGCTCTGAAATGATGTAGGAAGCGCCCCTGAACTGGGATGATGTGACTTGTCTACGGTCAACGTCATACCAGTTCAAGGAGCACTCCCCGGGTGAAGTCTAGCGGGTCATTTCGACGGTTGAAGGTCAGTGCGGATGGCTCGGGCGTGGTCTCCCATGCTGGGCTGGGGATGCTGCGGGAGATTGCCGAGTACACAGGCTTGACCTGCGGGCTCGACGACGCTGTCGCCGACACCTACCGCGGGCCGTGGATCCATTCACCAGGGCAGGTGCTGACCGATATGGCCGTCGCGGTCGCCGATGGTGCGTCGGCAATCACCGGCATCCAGGTTCTGGGCGATCGCCAGGACGTGTTCGGTCCGGTGGCCTCGATGCCCACCGCGTGGCGAGTGCTGGACCGAGTCGATACCGGTCATCTGCCTGGGGTGCGTGCAGCTCGGGCCGAGGCCCGGCAGAAGGCGTGGGCCGCCGGCGCTGGCCCGGACCTTTCCCGCGAGCTGCGTATCGATCTGGATGCCACGATCACCCTCGCCCACAGCGAGAAGGAGAACGCGGCCGCTACCTGGAAGCGAACGTTCGGGTTCCACCCGCTGCTGGCGTTCCTGGACCGCCCCGACATCGCCGGCGGAGAGGCACTCGGCGGGTTGTTGCGGCCCGGCAACGCCGGATCCAACACCGCCGCCGATCACATCGAAGTTCTGGATATGGCCCTGGCCTCGCTACCGGTGCAGGCCCGGCCCACCCCTGGCGCTCCGGGCAGTCAGCCAGTGGTGGTGCGTTCGGATTCGGCGGGCGCCACCCGCGCCTTCGCTGCCGCCTGCCGCGAGCGCGGGGTGGGGTTCTCGTTCGGATTCCCGGTGGACTTTCGCATCAAGAACCTCGTCGACGGCATCCCCGAGCAGTGTTGGCACCCGGCCATCGAAGACGATGGCATCCGCGACGGTGCCTGGGTCACCGAAGTGACACCCAACATCGACCTGTCGGCCTGGCCGGAAGGATCGAGGTTGATCCTGCGCAAAGAACGGCCGCACCCTGGGGGCGCAGCTGAGGTTCACCGACTCAGATGGCATGCGCATCACCGCATTCCTCACCGACACCGAGCCCCGGGTGATCGCCGGAAACGTTGCTGGCTTGGAACTGCGCCACCGCCAGCATGCTCGGGTGGAGGACCGGATCCGGCAGGCCAAAGCCACCGGGCTACGCAACCTGCCCTGCCGCGCCTTCAATGAGAACGCCGCCTGGCTCGAAGTCGTCCTCATGGCCACCGACCTGATCGCCTGGACCAAACTCATCGCCTTCGCAGGCGACCCGGTGCTGGCCCGCTGCGAGATCGCCGCATTCCGCTACCGGGTGCTGCACGTGGCCGCCCGCATCACCCGAGGAGCTCGGCAAACACGCTGCGAATCGACAAGACATGGCGATGGGCTCAGGCCATCGCCGCTGGCTGGCACCGAATACGCACCGCTTTCGGCTAACCACCGAACCCTGCCCCGACAACCCCGAAGGACCCCCGGAACCCGCTCACCCGACGCGATGAGTCGGGCACCAAACACGCCCAACCGACGAAATCAGACCGAAACGGCCCGAAGACCGCCTTCAGCGTCGCTGCTCACCGCGACATGAAACAGTGAGGCTAGTGCGACTCGCCGGCCTCCACCGTGTACCTCGGGTCCCGGATCAGCGCATCGATCACGGCGATGAAGGTGTCGGCGGCGGCCACCGAACCGAACTCGGCGAGGTCGCTGGGTTCGCCGTCCGGGTCCAGGAGCCCGAGCACGTCGCCGTCGGTGCTCGGCAGCACCCAGAGCCGCCGCATGGAGTGCCCGGCGATCCGCACGGCCGCGTTCGGGTCGTCGAGGATCTCGTCGGGAGTCACCCACTCGACGCCCGGATGGTCGGTGCCCGCCCCCGATTCGACGCCCTCACCGCCGATCCGGGCGTGCTCGGGCATGGCGACGATGTGCCCGATGAGCCGGGCGGCCCGGCGGGCGGCCTCCTCGTCATAGGCGAAGGCGAGCGCCTCCCAGTCCCCGGTCTCGGTGTAGAGCAGCGCGTACCGGCCGTCCTTGGCCGCGACGGCGAGCTGGGCCGGCCTCTCCCCGGGCAGCGTGGTCGGCCACCGCCCGTAGATCTCGATCCGATTCACAGGCGTGACCCTAGCGTGCGCGGACCGGCGCCCCGGAGGCGGAGCCGGACAGGAGGAGGCGTTCAGGAGGAGGCGTTGATCCGCACCATGTTGCCGGCCGGATCCCGGAAGGCGCAGTCGCGCGGGCCCCACGGCTGCTGCACCGGCTCCTGCAGCACTTCGGCGCCGGAGCCGGAGACCTTCTCGAAGACGGCGTCGAGGTCGTCGACGCTGAAGATGTACGGCCCCATCGTTCCCTTGGCGACCAGGCGGTGCAGAGCCTCGCCGTCCTCCGGTGAGCGGCCCGCGCCCGGCTGCGAGAGCACGATGTTCGAGTCGGAGTCCGGGGGGCCGAGCGTGACCCAGCGGAAGTCGCCGTTGGGGACATCGAGCTTCACTTCGAGGCCGAGCGCGTCGCGGTAGAACCGCAAGGCCTCGTCGACGTCGTCGACGGTGATGGGAGTGGCGGTGAGAGTGATCGTGTTCGTCATGGATTCCACGCTAGAACCGCCGCGGGCGGATCGCTTCTCCAATCCTGCTCGGATCGCCGGAATGCGTTCACCGGGTCCCGGACTACCGGGGGCCGAACGGTGTCGGCCGCGCCAGGAGTCTCGTCATGCACGACGGCAGCGCCTCCATCGCCCCGTGCGGCCGCGACCGGTACGCCGACGGCGTCTCCCCGGCCAGCCGCGTGAAGGTGCTGCTGAACGACCCCAGGGAGGAGAAGCCCACGGCCATGCACGCATCGGTGACCGTGGATCCGGCCCGCAGGAGCGCCATCGCCCGCTCCACGCGCCGGGTCACCAGGTAGCCGTAGGGCGTTTCGCCGTAGGCGGTCTTGAACTCCCGGGAGAAGTGCGACGGCGACATCAGCGCCCGGGCGGCCATCGCGGGCACGTCGAGGGGCCGGGCGTAGTCCCGGTCCATCAGATCCCGCGCCCGGCGCAGGTGCGCGAGCGTCTGCGGGGTCTGCGCGCTCATCGGAGGTCGGACCGCTCGACGCGGCCGGCCACCACCGTGAGCGGCCACCGGACGCGACGGCGACCCGGCCCCCAGCTGTCGCGGATGTCGGCGGCGAAACGGTCGATCAGGTGTCCGTCGCCGGCGGCGGCCGCGCGCCGGGCGGCCGACCAGGTCTCCAGGTAGGCGGTGAACTCACCGAGCGTCCACTCCCGCTCGATCGCCGGCGCCGCGACCGGCAGGCGGTCGAACCCGAACTCCAGGTCGGCGTAGCCGGCGTCGATGTGGCGTCGCTCGGGCGGCCAGTACGGCCCCAGTTCGTCACGGTACAGCCGGTCGAATCGAGGCTGCAGGTCGGGCGGCAGATCGGCGGCGCCGTAGGTGATCAGTGCGAGGACGGCGCCGTCGGCGGCGATCCGGCGCACCTCGTCGTAGAAGGGCGGCAGGTCCAGCCAGTGGGCGGCCTGGGCGACGGTGATCAGGTCGGCGCAGGCGTCGGCGAGGCCTGTCTCCTCCGCTCTTGCTCGCCGGTATTCCACGCCGTCGCGGGCGACGGCATGGGCGAGCTGGTCGTCGCTCGGATCGAGTCCGATCACCTCGTCGAAGCACTCGGCGAGCAGGACGGTGAACTGCCCGGATCCACAGCCGACGTCCACGGCGAGACGTCGCGCCGGCGCGAGTTCCGCCAGTGCCCGGGCGAGCTCCGCCGGATAGGTCGGCCGGTGCGCGGCGTAGCCTGCTCCCCCGCTGGTGAACCAGTTCGTCACGGCGCCGCTCCGACTCCCCCGCAGGCGGCGAGGGCTGCGGCCAGGTCGCCGCGGGGATGCACGACGACCTCGCCGAGTCCGCGCCAGGACGCCATCGCCCGCAGATCGGCGTTCAGGGCTTCGGCGACGGTGCCGCCGTCGGTGCCGGGTTCGCTGTGCGCGGCGAGCACGTGCAGCACCCCGGCCCGGCGGTCGGCTTTCAGATCAACCCGGGCGACCAGGTGCTCGTCGAGCAGGTACGGCAGCACGTAGTAGCCGTGCACCCGCTTGTGCGCCGGAACGTAGATCTCCAGCCGGTAGTGGAAATCGAAGAGCCGCTGCGTGCGCGGCCGGTAGAAGACCAGCGGATCGAACGGGGACAGCAGCGCCGACCGGGCGACCCGGCGCGGAGTCCGCGCCTCGGCGTGCAGGAACGCCGGCTCGTCCCAGCCGTGCACCCTCACCCGGTGCAGGGTGCCCTCGTCGAGGAGGTCGTCGAGCACTGCGCGGACCTGCGTCGTCTTGAGGCGGTAGTAGTCGGCGAGGTCCGCCGTCGTGGCGATGCCGTGCGCGGCGGCCGCACGCGCCACCAGCTCCCGGACGGCGTCGGTCTCGGCCACGTCGGTGGCGGCCCAGTGATCGCCCACGACCCGCTCGGCGAGGTCGTAGTGCCGGACGAAGTGATCGTTGCGTACCGACGACAACGTGCCGGCCGCGAACAGCGCTTCGCACACGTGCTTCACCTCACCGCGATCCCACCAACTCCCCTTCCCGGCGGCGGGCCGATCGATGCCGAGGACGCCCTCGATCTCGCGGGGCGTGCTGGCGCCCTCCCCGGTGATCACCCCGAGCACGTCGCCGGTCAGAGATCTATTGCGCTGCAGCACTTCCCGGGTGTACCGCCAGCGCCCGTCAGCGTACTGGCGCATGCGCCAGCCGAACAGCGGCCAGTCCTCGACCGGGATCAGCGCGGCCTCGTGCGCCCAGTACTCCGCCAAAAGACGCGGCGTCCGGGCCGACGATCGCCAGGCGGCGCGATCGAGGATCTTCTCGTCGTATCCGCCGAGGCGGCTGAACGCCGGCATGTAGTGCGCCCGCGTCAGGATGTTCACCGAATCCATCTGCAGCAGCCGGGTGCGTGCGACGACCCGGCGCAAGTGGGTGCGCGTCGGCGGGCCCACCGGGACACGGTCGGCGAATCCCTGCGCCGCCAGCGCGATTCGCCGGGCGGCGGCCCCCGACAGGTCGGCGCTCACCGCCCGCGGTAGTCGATGCGGCGGTACTCCACGAAGCGGTACACGGTCCCGGTGCGCGAGCGCTGCCACTCCGAGGACTCCACCGCCTCCCAGGTGTCGGGGTCCACTTCCGGAGCGAAGGCGTCGGCGCTGTCGACCAGGGCGCTGATCTCGGTCACCAGCAGGGCGGTGGCGTGCGCCATGGCGGCCCGGTAGATCTCGCCGCCGCCGATCACCGACGCGACCCGGCCCACCAGGTCCAGCGCCGCGTCGAGGTCGTTCATCACCTCGGCACCGTCGGCGGCGTAGCCCTGCGCCCGAGTGAGGACCACGTTGCGGCGACCCGGCAGCGGGCGGAACCGTTCGGGTAACGACTCCCACGTCTTGCGGCCCATGATCACCGCACCCTGTCCGGTCACCTCACGGAAGTGCGCCATGTCCTCGGGCACGTTCCACGGGATGGCGCCGCGCCGGCCGATGGCGCCGACCCGATCCTGCGCCCAGACCAAGGCGATCGTCATGTTCGCTTCCTTTCCCCGCCCGGCACCGCGGTCAGACCGCGACCGGCGCCTTGATCGGCGGATGCGACTGGTAGTCGAGAACCTGCACGTCCTCGTAGGTGTAGTCGAAGATCGACGCCGCCGGACGCAGTTCGAGCTTCGGGTACGGGTACGGGTCGCGGGCGAGCTGCTCGCGCACCTGCGCGACGTGGTTGTCGTAGATGTGGCAGTCGCCGCCGGTCCAGATGAAATCGCCGACTTCGAGGCCGGCCTGCTGCGCCATCATGTGCGTGAGCAGCGCATAGGAGGCGATGTTGAAGGGTACGCCGAGGAACAGGTCGGCGCTGCGCTGATAGAGCTGGCAGCTGAGCTTCCCGTCGGCCACGTAGAACTGGAAGAAGGCATGGCACGGAGGCAGGGCCATCTGTGGAATCTCGCCGACGTTCCACGCCGAGACGATGTTGCGGCGCGAGTCCGGATCAGATTTCAGCAGGTCGAGGGCGGCCTGGATCTGGTCGATGTGCTCCCCCGACGGCGTCGGCCAGCTGCGCCACTGCACGCCGTAGACGGGCCCGAGGTCGCCGTCCGGGGCGGCCCACTCGTCCCAGATGGTCACGCCGTGCTCCTGCAGCCAACGCACATTGGAGTCGCCGCGCAGGAACCACAGCAGCTCGTAGACGATCGACTTGAGATGCACCTTCTTGGTGGTGATCAGCGGGAATCCCTCGGCGAGGTCGAACCTCAGCTGGGCCCCGAAGACACTTCGCGTCCCGGTCCCGGTCCGGTCGGCCTTGGGCGTGCCGGTCGCGGAGACCCGGCGCAGCAGATCCTCGTACGGGGTGGGGATGGTCGCGCTCACACGGGTGAGTCTACTGATTACGCGCACTCAATCACGGCAGGCCGCACCGGCCAGAGCGTCGAGGTCGACCGCCCCGGCCATCGCCCGGTATCCGGCGGCATTCGGGTGGACGCGGTCCGGGCCGGCGTACTTCGCGGCGAGCACGCTCGGATCACTGGGATCGCGCACCGCGCTGTCGAAGTCGATCACCGAGTCCGACAGCTTCTGATCGCGGATCCAGCGGTTGATCCGCTGCCGCTCGGCGTCGGCCTGCGGGGAGGCCAGACCGTGGCGCCACGAACCGTCCATAGGGGTCAGCGTCCCCAGGTGAACGCGCTTTCCGGCGCGATGCAGGCGATTGATCATGCCGGTGTAGCTCGCCACCAACCCGCGGTAGTCGGAGGCGGCCGGTGTGGCCAGGTCGTTGGCTCCTTCGAGCAGCAGCACATCGCTCACCCCGTCCAGTGCCAGCACGTCACGGTCCAGACGGCTGAGGCCGGAGGGACCGAACATCGGCAAGGTGCCCGACTCGGTGACGAGGTTGCCCGAGATCCCCGCGTTCACCACCGCCGTCGACCGGCCGACCGCGTCCAGGCGGCGCTGCAGGAAGTCCGGGTAGCGCACCCGGCGGTCCACCACCGACGGATCCTCCGGGACGGTGAAGTAGCTGTTCGCGACGTAACCGTCGGTGATCGAATCACCGAAGGCCACCACCGTGGCGGCTGGACGGGAGGGCCGCACGTCCAGCCCCGACACGATCGGCAGCGACGTGGTGGTGAGGGTGTACCGGCGACCGCTGCGGTCAGCGGCCGCGTCGCCGCTGCCCGGCGGCGTGTAGTAGCCCGTGGTGTTGGCGTTGAAATGCCCGGTCGGCGCGAGCCCGGCGCCGGCCACGTAGACGCTCACCGCCAGCGGCTCGCCTCCCCCGACCGGGATGCCGACGGGATCGGACAGCACGTCGGCGCCCGGTGCCAGGGTGACCGAGCGCTTGCCGCCGAAGGTGACCGGAGTGGCCGCCGAGGCCAGAGCGGCCCCGCGCCCCTTGGCGCCGACCGTCGCGGCGCCGACCCGCAGCGCGCTGGGCCGGTAGCGGTTGGTCAACCGCACCCGCACGTCGGTGCCGTCGACGGCCGGGAACACCGTCACCCGGTAGGTCTGATCACCACCGGAGACCAGCGGAGTGAGCCGCGGATCCACCAGGGACGGGTCGGTGGGACTCGCCGCGGCAGCGGTGATCCAGTCGGTGGTGCACGGCGCCGGCGCGGCGGTGGCCGGGCCCGTCCCGGTCACCGCCGGCGCCACCGGAACGAACATCGCCGTCGCGAGCACCGCGAGCGTTCGTTCCCTTGACCTTCGTCCCCACGACCCCGCACGCATGGACCGCAAAGTACTCGCAGACACCGGGCGGCGGGCGCCTTTGGGTCAGAGTCAGTAGGCGACGGTGAACCGGGCGCGGCGGTGCGCGGGAGTCTCGATCTCGGTGACGACGGCATCGGCGAGGTCGGCCCCGGAGATGAAGGACTCACCGTTGTCGTCGGCCAGGAGCACATCGCCGCCGAGCCGGTAGGTGCCCGTGGCCTCGCCGGGAGCCCACGCGCCGAAGCCGCCGGCCGGGCTCACATAGAACCAGTCGAGCGACGGGTCACTGGCCCGCAGATCGTCGAGGACGGCGCCCATCTCATCGGCCTCGGGCGTGATCTCGGCCGGGAAGTCGTCGCCGTCGGCCACCGCGGGCCCGCCCGGGGCCACCAGTAACGAACCGGCGCCACCCACCACGCCGAATCGGACACCGCGGGTCCGTGCGAGGCCGGCCAGCTTCTCCTCGATCGCGCGGAGCAGTCCGGCGCCCTCCAACTTCCCGCGGGGCGAGAGCGCCGAGACGACGACGTCCGTCCCGGACACCGCGGACTCCAGCACCGCGGCGTCGGTCACATCACCGGTCCGGTACTCGACGCCGGCGACCGGCGCCTCCGGCAGCGTGCGGCTGTAGGCGACGACCGAGTGTCCCTTGGCCGCCGCGGCGGCGACGAGGTGTCCGCCCGCGTAGCCCGTGCCGCCCAGAATCGTGATGCGTGCCATGTCTTCTCCTACTCGCGCGGTCCGGAGCAGATCTCCGGACCTCCTGTCACTCACTGTAGGGCGCTTACTCTCTGATGGTAAGTAGGCACTTGCTGGTAACTTAGTCACCGGAAGGCCATAGAGGAGGAGCCATGACCGAGCCCGCGTGGGACCCGTACGACCGCAACTGCCCGAGCCGCGCCCTCCTCGACCGCATCGGCGACCGGTGGACGGTCCTGGTGATCGGCACCCTCGACGACGGTCCTCGGCGGTTCAGCGAGATCGCTCGGCGGATCGACGGCATCTCGCAGAAGATGCTCACGCAGACTCTGCGCGGCCTGGAACACGACGGCCTGGTGAAACGGACGCAGTATCCGGAGATCCCGCCGCGCGTGGAGTACGAACTCACCGCCCTCGGCCAGTCGCTCCGCACCCCGCTGCGCGCCCTCGAGGCGTGGGCGAACGAGCACATGGTGCAGGTGCTCGCGGCCCGCGGGTCGCACCAGCGGCTCGTCAGCGGTACCTCCCAGTGACTTCCGTCGACTTGACGGCGCTGGGGGTGCAGGACCTACTCCGACTCGACGGCGCCGTCCTCGCCGAGCTGCGGCGGCGCGGCCTCGTCCGCACCGGCAACAAACCCTTGGGTGACGTCGCCGAGGCTGTGGTCCACGCGGCGCGGGACGGTGTTCTGGAACCCAACAGCACCAAGTCGCACGACATCACCACGCCGGCCGGTGACCGCATCCAGGTCAAGGCGATGGGAGTGCGATCAGCGGGCACCGCGGCGAAGTTCGGCGCGTTTCGTTCCACTGACTTCACCACCGCCGTGTTCCTCGTGTTCGACATCGACTTCAACCTCATCGAGGCGCGGGAAGTCGACGCCGCAGTCATCGAGCAGACCCGTCTCGTCACCCACATCAACGGACGGCAACCCACCCTCCGGTGGGTCCGCACGGTCGGCACCGACGTCACCGCGGAGATGCAGGCCGCGTGGGCAGGTCTCAACCAGACTCCCGCCCGAGCGGCCATTGTTGCCCCCATGCACCACCCGGCCCGCACATAGATCGGCCGGGGCAGCCGATCACGCCTCCATAAGTCGAGCAGCGACGGTCGCACCCAGCTCCCAGCACGCCTCGAGCTCGTCCTTGCCGGGCTTGGCCGAGATCACCACGTCGTCGGCCGCCTGCTCCCAGCCCAGGCCGCCGGCGATGGAGTGCACGCTGCGCTGGGCGCCCTCGGTGCCCTGGTTGCCGTGCATGAACAGTCCGTACGGACGGCCGGTGGTCGAATCCAGGCACGGGTAGTAGACGACGTCGAAGGCGTGCTTGAGCGCCCCGCTCATGTAGCCGAGGTTGGCCGGCGAGCCGAGCAGGTAGCCGTCGGCTTCGAGCACGTCGACCGGCGACAGCGTCAGTGCCGCGCGGCGCACCACCTCGACGTCCTCGATCTCCGGATCACTCGCCCCGGAGATCACCGCCTCCAGCATCTCCTGGCAGTGCGGCGACGGCGTGTGATGGACGATCAGCAGGCGCGCCATGTCAGCTTCCCGGTTGCGGCGCGGCCGGATCCGCCAGTGTCCCTGAGGCTTTCGCGGCGCGGTAGCCCTCGGAGGCGCGGCGCATCATCTCCCGGGCACGGCCGCGGTCGCCGGCGTAGTCGTAGGCGCGGGCGATCCGGTAGGTGCTCATCCAGTCCGACGGATCGGCTTCCCATTCCTGCTTCACCTCGGCGAAGAGGTCGTCGGCGGCCTCACGCTCCAGCCGCCCGGAGGGACGGTGCGGCAGGTGGGCGACGTTCAGGTCCCGGCCGGCCTCGGCGACGGCGGCGGACATCCGCTGGTGTTCGATTCCCGATCGCAGGGTCTGCACCACGATCCACACCCCGATCAGCGGGAGCACGAAGACGCCGACGCCCAGCCCGATGCCCACGACGCCGCCGGCCTCGATCAGGCGCACCGCCGAGCGGCTGAGCAGCACCAGGTAGACCGCGATCGCGAAGACCATGAAGCCGATCATCAGCACCAGCGGCCGGGCGTCCTTCTGCTTGGCTGCCATGGTCGTCACAGATCCATGAAGCCGTCGAGCCCCACCGTGAGGCCCGGGTGCGCGCCGATCTCGCGGACGCCCAGCAGCACGCCGGGGACGAACGACGTCCGGTCGAGCGAATCGTGCCGGATGGTCAGCGTCTCCCCCTGCGTGCCGAACAACACCTCCTGGTGCGCCACCAGCCCGGCCAGCCGGACGGAGTGCACGCGCACTCCGTCGACGTCGGCGCCCCGGGCCCCGTCCAGGCCGGTCGAGGTGGCATCGGGCATCGGCGCGGAGCCGGCTTCGGCCCGGGCCTCGGCGATCAGCTTGGCGGTGCGTCCGGCGGTGCCCGACGGCGCATCGGCCTTGTACGGATGGTGCAGCTCGACCACTTCCGCGGAGTCGAAGTACGGCGCCGCCTTCTGTGCGAAGTGCATCGACAAGATGGCGCCGATGGCGAAGTTCGGCGCGATCAGCACACCGACCTCCGGCGCGACGGACAGCCACTCGCTCACCTGATCGAGCCGCTCCTGGGTGAAGCCGGTGGTGCCGACGACGGCGTGGATGCCGTGGTCGATCAGGAACTTCAGGTTGTCCATCACCACATCCGGGTGCGTGAAGTCCACGACCACCCGGGTCTGCGAGTCCACGAAGGCATCCAGTGCGTCACCCTTGTCCACACCGACGGTGAAGTCGGTGTCGGGAGCGGCCTGCACGCCCTCGACGATGGCCTGCCCGACCTTGCCCCTGCTACCCAGTACCCCGACCCGGAGTGCGTCGCTCATCTGTTCACCTCTGTCGCTCGACGTCGTTGCTGACGAGTCTAGGGCGCGGGCCACCGGGCGCGCTCACACCGGTTGCGCTGGGAAGCGCCCGATCCAGGGACTGGCCTCCTCCAGTTGGGCGGCCAGTTGCAGCAGCGCCCCGTCCGAACCGAGCGGGCCGTTGAACTGGGTGCCCAGCGGCAGCCCCTCGTCGGTCCAATACACGGGCACGCTGATCGCCGGGCGGCCGGTCAGATTGGCCATCTGCGTGTACGGCACCCAGCCGAGGTTCTCTTCGATCATCTGATCGATGATCCCGGTCTTCAGCAGCGCTTTGCCGCCGTGCAGGCGGTGCGCCAGACGGGCGCCGACCTGCAGCGGCCCCGGGGTGTCCAGCGCCCCCACCTCGACCGGCGCCTGGCCGATGGTCGGCGTCATGAAGTAGTCGTGGTCGTCGAAGAACCCGTCCATGGCGCGGGTGTACCCGGAGATCTCGCCGATCGCCCGCAGCGCCGCGACCACCCCGTTGGCCCGCCCGATCTCCACCATCGCCAGGGTGTCGGCCTCGAAGTCGGAGTCGCCGGCCCCGGTGCGTTCCTTGATCTCGGCCACCTGGCCGGCCAGCTGGGCGAACCAGATGGTCAGGAACGTCTCAGCGAGCGCCTTGTCGTCGTAGGGCGGATCGATCTCGGTCACCTCGTGGCCGAGATCGGTCAGCAGTGCTGCGGTGGCCTCCATCGACTTCCGCGCTTCCGGCGTCGGCTCGCCGCTGATCGCCGAGTGCGCCGAGTAGGCGATGCGGAGCGTGCCCGGGCGCTCGGCGACGATCTCGGCGAACGGGCGCGCCGGCCGTGCCGCACGGTAGTCGGCCAGGGGGAAGTCACCGATGATCGCGTCCATCAGGCCGGCGCTGTCGCGCACCGTCCGGGTCACCACGCCCTGCACCGCCATCCCGAACATCGGCTCGCCGGTCTGCGGTCCGTACGGTGCCAGGCCACGGCTGGGCTTGAGGCCGACCAGGCCGGTGCAGCCGGCGGGGATGCGGATGGAGCCGCCGCCGTCGTTGGCCCCGGCGGCGGGAACGATTCCCGCGGCTACCGCGGCCGCCGAGCCGCCCGACGAGCCGCCCGGCGTCCGCGAGGTGTCCCAGGGGTTCCGGGACGGGCCCCACAGCGAAGGCTCGGTCACGCCTTTCGCACCGAGTTCGGGCGTGTTCGTCTTGCCGGCCACCACCAGTCCGGCGTCCAGGAAACGATCGGTCACCAGGGCGTTCTCGGTCTCGACCACGTCTTTGAGCGCCCTGCAGCCCGCGGTCGTCGGATAGCCCCGGTACTCCTGGGACAGATCTTTGAGCAAGAACGGCACCCCGGCGAAGGGGCCGGACAGGTCGCCACCGACCTGAGTGTTCGCGGCTCGAGTGGTCTCGGCGACCACGGCGTTGATCGCCGGGTTCACCTCGCGCAGCCGCCGGCGTGCCAGATCGAGCAGTTCGGCGGGAGTCACCTGTTCGTCGGCCACCAGCTTCGCGAGCCCGGTCGCGTCGTAACTCATGTACTCGTCGATGTTCATGGCACGCCCTTCTCAGTACTCCTTGGGAGGATCCCCCAACTGTCGACCGTAGACGTCCACGAACCGTTCCACGAGGTCGATCAGCGTCATCGCGTCCCGGGGCCCCATCTCGGCGAGCGCACGCTCGATCGACGACAGGATGTGGCGGGCGCCGCGCTCGAAGGCGCGCTGTCCCTCGCCGGTCAGCGCGACCCGGTGCGCACTCGACCCCGACACCCGCGTCTTGTCCAGCAGTCCGGCGTCCACCGCCGCGTTGACCTGGCGGTTGACCGTCGACCGCTCCAGCCCGAGGGCCGCGGTGATTTCGCTGAGCGTCTGCGGCCCCGAATCGCGCAGCAACCAGAGCAGCCGCATGTCGGCGGTGCCGGGCGAGTCGGGAGCACCGGAGTCGACGCGATGGCGGCGCAACGCTTCCAGGCGCCCCATGGCGCCCCCGAGCCGTCGGCTCGCCTCGTCGCCCAGTTCCGGACCCTCTCCGGTGTTCTGCCTCACCTTCACCTCCGTGAAATTCCGCCGTCGGCCAAGCGTGTGTAATCTACACACTCATTGCCTGTGCAGATTACACACTTACCCGTTTAGGACATTATTCGTGAACTCTCCCGCTTCGCCGCCCAGGCCGCGCGCCACCACCTCGAAGAACCCGGTCGTAATCATCGCGGTCCTGGGACTGTCCAGCCTGTTCGCCTCGCTGATGCAGTCGCTGGTGATCCCGATCCAGCTGGAACTGCCGGACCTGCTGAACACCTCGCGGTCGAACGCCTCCTGGGTGGTCACCGCCACCCTCCTCGGCGGCGCCGTGGCGATGCCCGTCGCCGGGCGGCTCGCCGACCTGTTCGGCAAGAAGCCGGTGCTGGTGGCCTCGTCGGTGATCCTGCTGGTCGGATCGCTGCTCTGCGCCCTGTCCGACACGCTGCTGCCGATGCTCGCCGGACGCGTCCTGCAGGGCCTGGCCATGGGCTACATCCCGGTCGCGATCAGCTTCGTCCGCGAAGTGGCACCGGTGCGCATGGTGAACACGGCAGTCGCCTCGATCAGCGCCATGCTGGGCGTCGGCGGCGCGCTCGGCCTGCCGCTGGCCGCACTGATCGCCGACTCCCTCGACTGGCACGCCCTGTTCTGGGTGTCCCTGGGCCTGGCGGCCGCGATGACCCTGATGGCACTGCTGATCCTTCCCCACGTCCACGACGCCAACCCCGGGCGCCTCGACATGATCGGCGCCCTCGGACTGGCGGTCGGACTGGTCGCCTTCCTGGTCGGCGTCTCCAAGGGCAACGACTGGGGCTGGGGCTCGGCCACCACCATCGGCCTGATCATCGGCGGCATCGCCGTGCTGGTCCTGTGGGGGCTGTTCGAGCTGCGGCAGGACGACCCCCTGGTCGACCTGCGCACCATGTCCGGCCGTCCGGTGCTGATGACCAACCTCGCCGCCGTGCTGATCGGCTTCGGCATGATGGCCCAGGCCATCGTCATCCCGCAGCTGCTGGAGACGCCGAGCGAAACCGGCTACGGCCTGGGTCAGTCAGTCCTGCAGGCGGGCCTCTGGATGGCGCCCGGCGGCCTGATGATGTTGTTGTTCGCCCCGGTGTCGAGCAGGCTGCTCACCACCATCGGGGGTCGCCGCACCCTCGCGCTGGGCGGTGCGGTCCTGTCCGCCGGGTACGTGCTGGCCGTCTTCATGACCGGTGCGCCCTGGCAACTGCTGGTCGCCACCTGCATCGGCTCGGCCGGCGTCGGTATCGGCTACGCCGCCATGCCGACCCTGATCCTGGAGAACGTCCCGCCGCAGGATGCCGGCGCCGGGGTGGGGCTCAACGGCCTCATGCGGTCGGTCGGCACCACCGTCTCCGGTGCCGTCATGGCCGTCGTGCTCACCAGCGCGACGATGGACTTCGGCCCCACCGGGGTCGAGATCCCGACGCTGGGCGCCTACCAGGCCTGCTTCATCATCGGCGCCGTCGCTGCGGCCGTCGGCGCGGTGCTGGCCCTGATGGTGTACCCGTTCCGAGCTGAGAAGCTGACCCCGGAAGAGCTGCAGGCCGCCGTCAGCGCCCGGCACTGATCGCCCGGCACTGATCACGGTCCACCCCGGCCGCCGCGGCCCCTACCGGTGAGTTAACCTTCCTCGAGTTGGAACAAGTTCTAGTCGGGGAGCTGACGTGTCCGGTATTTCACGCCGAAATCTGCTGCAGGCGGCCGCGGTGACGGCCGCCGGGGCCGGTGCCCTGGGTGCCGCCGGGGGCCTCGCCGGTCCCGCCACCGCTGCTCCGGGCGGCTCCGGCTACCTGGTCGGCGCCGGCAAGGGTGACATGACCGGCGCAATCGCCGGGCAAGGCATGATGGGCTACTCGGACGCCGAACAAGTGGCCGCAGGTCTGCTTCAGCGCACCTGGGCGCGGGCCTACGTGATCGCCGACGCCGCCACCGGCGAACGGGTGCTGTTCATCACCGCCGACATCGCCTGCATCTTCACCTCGCACCACACGCTGCTGCTCGCCGAACTCGCCAAGCGCTACGGCGGCACCTACAACGTGCACAACGTCAACATCAACGCCACGCACAACCACAACTCGTGCGGCGGAACCTCGTGGGACTACGCCTACGTCCTGGCGGCCATGGGCCACCGGCGCAACTCGCTGCAAGCCGAGCTCGCCGGCCTGCTCGACGCGGTGGCCCGGGCTCACGACTCCCTGGCCCCCGGCACCGTCGAACTGGGCCGCGCCGAGCTGCACAACGCCTCGGCCAACCGTTCCCGGCAAGCCTTCGACCGTAATCCGCGCGCGGACAAACGGCATTTCCCCGAGCGCATCGATCCGCAGGTCACCGCGCTGCGGCTGCGCCAGGCCGGCCGGACGATCGGCGAGATCACCTGGTTCGCCACCCACGGCACCTCACTGACCGACGCCAACTTCCAGATCGGCCCGGACAACAAGGGCTACGCCTCCTACCTCGGCGAACAGCGTGACTCCGGGGTGATCAGCGCGCACGCGCAGACCAATGCCGGCGACATGTCGCCCAACCTGTGGCTGCGCAAGATGGCGCCCGGCGGGCCGACCGCCGACAACCGGACCAACAACGTGCTGATCGGCCAGCGTCAGGACCGGGCCGGGCGCACGGCCCTGCACGGCGCGCAGGCCATGTCGCGCACCGGCGTCGACTCGGCGACGCGCTATGTGAACCTCGCCGACGTCCGTGTGCGTGGGGACTACACCCCGCACGGCAAGGCGGTGCGCACCAGCCCGGCGATCATGGGTGTCGCCTCGGCGGCCACCAGCCAGGAGGACAACACCCGCAGCCAGCTGGCGATCCTCCAGGAAGGGTTCCGCAACGAGTTCGCGATGGCCCTCGGCGCCGGTGCCCGCCCGACGGTCGAACCGTGGATCAGCGACTCGCAGTCGCCGAAGATGCCGCTCTTCCCGCTGGGGCTGATGCCGCCTCGGACCTGGGTGGAGCAGACGCTGCCGCTGCAGCTGATCCGGATCGGCGACCTGGTGTTCGCCGCACTGCCGGCCGAGGCCACCGTGGTCTCCGGTCTGCGCATCCGGCAGGTGGTCGCCGACGCACTGGACGTACCCCTGCAGAACGTCCTCCTGCAGGGCTATTCGAACGGCTACTCGCAGTACGTGACCACCCCCGAGGAGTACGTGGAGCAGCAGTACGAGGGCGGCGCCACCCTGTTCGGGCGGTGGACGCTCTGCGCCTACATGCAGGAGTTCCACACCATGGCCCGCGCGATGGCCCGAGGCCGTCGCGCCGATGCGGGACCGCGCCCGGCCGATCGCAGCGGGCTGCAGCCCGACCTGCTCGGCGCACCGCCCGCCGACACCCCGATGCCCGGTCATCGCTTCGGCTCACTGGTCACCGCACCGAAGCGACGGGCTGCCCGCGGCACCACGATCACCGCGGCGTTCTGCGGCGCTCATCCGGCCAACCGGGTGCGGCGCGGCGCGAACAGCAAGGGCTACTTCGTCGTCGAGCGCCGGACGGCGACCGGCTGGGACACCGCCTACGACGACGACCACGCCAGTACCGAGCTGGCGTGGATCCGGCCGGGCGGAAGCGCCTCGGCCTCCAAGATCACCGTCACCTGGCGTATCCCCCGCGACGCCGAGCCCGGGAGCTATCGCATCCGCTATTTCGGCGACGCCAAGTCCGCCTCGGGCCGGCTCACCGAGATCACCGGCGACTCCGGCCTCGTCGACGTCGTCTGACACCGCGCCGTCCGGTCTAATCTGGGGTCATGAGTACCCGTCTGGCCGCCGTCGCCGACGCCGGGCTGCTGGCCCGGCTCCAGTACGACTTCGACACCGAGTTCGACTCGCCCACCCCGCCGGTCGAGGTGCTGACCGAACGCTACGCCCGACTCCTCGCCGAGCCGGCCGCCTTCGCGCTGCTCGCCGAAAAGGACGGTGCCGCAACCGGTTTCGCTACGGTCACCCTGCGCCCGACGATCTACTGCGACGGCCCCCTCGCCGTGCTCGACGAGCTGTACGTGGTCCCCGGCCTTCGGGACGCCGGCATCGGCACCGGACTGCTGACCGCGGTGGTCGACGAGGTCGTCGCCCGCGGCGGCGGCGAGCTGCACATCAACGTCGACGAGGTCGACACCGACACCCGCCGCTTCTACGAACGCCACGGCTGGGTCAACATCGAGCCGGGCACCGACTACCGGATGTTGCTCTACACCCGCGAACTCGGCTGACGATTCCGGCCACGCGCGTGACTTCGGCTACGCGCACTCGGCAGAATGCGCCGATCCGACGGCAGTGAGGAGTCGGCCGGATTCAGTGCGCGCGAGTCCGGAGACGACTCCGGCCCGCGACTCCCGGTGTGGGAAGCGCGGGCCGGAGTGGCGGTCGGTGACCGATCAGGCGTCGGCCGTCTCGGTGGCCGGAGCGTCCGCCTGCACCGGAACGAGGCTGATCTTGCCGCGCTCGTCGATGTCGGCGATCTCCACCTGCAGCTTGTCGCCGACGTTCACCACGTCTTCGACCTTGCCGATGCGCTTGCCGTTGCCCAGCTTGGAGATGTGGACCAGGCCGTCGCGACCCGGCAGCAGCGAGACGAAGGCGCCGAACGGGGCGGTCTTGACGACGGTGCCCAGGAAGCGCTCGCCCACCTTGGGCAGCTGCGGATTGGCGATGGCGTTGACCTTGTCGATCGCGGCCTCGGCCGAAGCTCCGTCGGCAGCGCCGATGAACACGGTGCCGTCGTCCTCGATCGAGATGCTGGCGCCGGTCTCCTCGGTGATGCCGTTGATCGTCTTGCCCTTGGGGCCGATCAGCTCGCCGATCTTGTCCATCGGGATCTTGATGGTGGTGATCCGCGGCGCGTACGGGCTCATCTCGTCCGGCTCGTCGATCGCCTCGGCGATCACGTCCAGGATGGTCATCCGGGCCTGCTTGGCCTGGCTGAGCGCACCGGCGAGAACCGGCGAGGGGATGCCGTCGAGCTTGGTGTCCAGCTGCAGCGCCGTCACGAAGTTCTTGGTGCCGGCGACCTTGAAGTCCATGTCGCCGAAGGCATCCTCGGCACCGAGGATGTCGGTCAGGGCGACGTAGCGGGTCTCGGTCTTGCCGTCGATGGTGACCTCGTCGGACACCAGGCCCATGGCGATACCGGCGACCGGCGCCTTCAGCGGCACACCGGCGTTCAGCATCGACAGGGTCGCGGCACAGACCGAGCCCATCGAGGTGGAGCCGTTGGAGCCGAGGGCCTCGGACACCTGGCGGATCGCGTACGGGAACTCCTCGACGCTCGGCAGCACCGGCATCAGGGCCCGCTCGGCGAGTGCGCCGTGACCGATCTCGCGGCGCTTCGGCGAGCCGACGCGGCCGGTCTCACCGGTCGAGTACGGCGGGAAGTTGTAGTGGTGCATGTAGCGCTTGGAGGTCTCCGGACCGAGCGAGTCGATCTGCTGCGCCATCTTCACCATGTCCAGCGTGGTGACGCCCATGATCTGGGTCTCGCCGCGCTCGAACAGCGCGCTGCCGTGTGCCCGCGGGATCACGCCGACCTCGGCCGACAGCTCGCGGATGTCGGTGATGCCGCGACCGTCGATACGGAAGTGATCGGTCAGGATGCGCTGGCGCACGAGCTTCTTGGTCAGCGAGCGGAAGGCTGCGCCGATCTCGCCCTCGCGGCCCTCGAAACGCTCGCCGAGCTCTGCGAGCACATCGGCCTTGAGCGCATCGGTGGCGTCCTCGCGCTCGGCCTTGGCGGCGATCGCCAGCACCTGCGAGAGACGGTCGGTGGCGAACTCGGAGACGGCCTCGAAGGCATCCTCCTGGTAGGGCGGGAACAGCGGGAACTCGCGGGTCTCCTTGGCGGCGGCCGAAGCCAGCTGCTTCTGGGCCTCGCACAGCTGCGCGATGAACGGCTTGGCGGCCTCCAGGCCCTCGGCGACGATGGCCTCGTTGGGCTCCTGCGCGCCGTCGGCGATCAGCTCGAGGACGTTGTCGGTGGCCTCGGCCTCCACCATCATGATCGCGACGTCGGCGTCGGCTCCGTTGCCGGAGACGATCCGGCCGGCGACCACCATATCGAAGACGGCGCCTTCGAGCTGCTCGACGGTCGGGAAGGCGACCCACTGGCCGGCCTTGTTCTCGGCGGACGGGATCAGGGCGACGCGCACGGCGCCGACCGGGCCGGAGAACGGGATGCCGGAGATCTGAGTGGAGGCCGACGCGGCGTTGATCGCGACGACGTCGTACAGGTCCTTCGGATCCAGCGACAGGATGGTCTCGACCACCTGGATCTCGTTGCGCAGGCCGTCGACGAAGGTCGGGCGCAGCGGGCGGTCGATCAGGCGGCAGGTGAGGATCGCGTCGGTGGACGGGCGGCCCTCACGGCGGAAGAACGAACCGGGGATGCGGCCGGCGGCATACATCCGCTCTTCCACGTCCACGGTCAGCGGGAAGAAGTCGAAGTGCTCCTTCGGGTGCTTCGAGGCGGTGGTGGTGGAGAGGATCATGGTCCCCTCGTCCAGGTAGGCGACGACGGCGCCGGCGGCCTGCAGGGCCAGTCGCCCCGTCTCGAAGCGGATGGTCCGCTTGCCGAAGGAGCCGTTGTCGATCACACAGGAGACTTCGGTGATCTCGTCACCGTCGTAGTCGTTGACATCAGTCATGGATTGGTTGAATCCCTTTCGTGTCGCCGGGCGCAGTGTGCGCTGACCGGCGGATATGCAGTGGCGGACCCGGTGCAGGTGCACGGGCCCGGACGTGGCACTGCGGGCAGGGCCCAGAGGTGTACCGCGCTTCGTGCGCGGTGGTGAGAGGGCCTTCGATCGAAGCTGCCGGAACGTAGATGTTCCGGCAGCCACTACCGAGGACCATCCCTGGCGACACATCCGGACGCGCTCATAGGGCGCATCGTCCGGTACCAGCGTATCACCCGCCGGCTCCGGCCCCAGGTCAGCACCGTTCCGCGAGTCCGGCGTCTCCCGGTCACTCCCAGCGGGCGATCTCGATCCCGAGGTGTTCTTCGGCCTCGGCTCTGCTCACCTCGCGCACCTGGACCTGGAAACTCCAGCGGTGCCCTCCCGGGTCGACGGCCCGGTACCGGCGGGCACCGAAGAACTCGTCGGCCGGTTCTGCGTCGATCACGGCGCCGGCGGCGCGCGCGTGCGCGCAATGCGCGTCCAGGCCGTCCGCCCCGAGCTCGTCCGGCAGGTGCACCGACAGCCACCCGGTGACGGTGCCGTCGGGGACCGCCGTCCAGTCGGCCCAGCGGCCGCCGATCGCGATCCGCGCCTGATCCCGGCCGATCTCGTAGTGACAGTTCGCCGGGGCGCCGTCCGGGGCATCGATCTGCACGACGATCTCGAAGCCGAAGGCCGCGCACAGCCAGGCGGCCGCCGCGGCCGGATCGCGATAGCAGGCGGACGGGGTGATCGAGGTTCCGCTCATGAATCCAGCATGACACTCGGGCCGCACAGTGTGAGTCTTCCCGCCGGAGACGACGACGGCCGCCCCACCGATGTGGTGGAGCGGCCGTCGGAAGAAACGAAGGTCAGCGACGCAGACCCAGGCGCTCGATCAGCGAGCGGTAGCGGTTGATGTCGACGCTCTGCAAGTACTTGAGCAGGCGGCGGCGACGGCCGACCAGCAGCAGCAGGCCACGGCGGCTGTGGTGGTCGTGCTTGTGGAACTTGAGGTGCTCGGTCAGATCGGTGATGCGCTTGGTCAGCAGCGCGATCTGGGCCTCGGGCGAACCGGTGTCGCTCTCGTGCACGCCGTACTCGGCGAGGACGGTCTTCTTCTCATCAGCGGTCAAAGCCATGGCTGATCTCCTCTGTTTCAGTTCCGTGTCCATATGCCCCGCGAACTCGCGGAGGGCGCGCCGCCACGGACTGCAGCAACGCCGACGGCCCAGGCTACCAGCCTGCACCGGAGCGGAAGAAATCCGCGCCTGCCGTCTCGGCCCGGTCGTCCCCGATCAGTCGTCCCCGCCCAGGATCACCCGGGTGCGGTCGACGTCGTCGCCGATGGCGGCGATCAGGGCGTCCAGGCTGTCGTAGGTCTCCATGCCGCGGATCCGGCTCACGAAGTCGACCGCCACGTGCTGACCGTAGATGTCGGCGTCCACGTCGAGCACGTACGCCTCGACGGTGCGGTTGCGGCCGGAGAAGGTCGGGTTGGTCCCCACCGACACCGCCGACGGATAGCGCTGCCCGATCGCCATCCCCTCGGGTTCGTTGGCGCTCTTGAGGATCGTGAACCAGGCGGCGTACACGCCGTCCCCGGGAATCGCCGCGTGCGTGGTGGACGCGACGTTGGCGGTCGGGAAACCGAGATCGCGCCCGCGCTGCTCGCCGTGCACCACGATGCCCTCGACGCGGTGCGGCCGCCCGAGGGCCTCGGCAGCCAGTTCCACATCGCCGGCGGCCACGCACGAGCGGATGTAGGTGGACGAGAAGGTGACCGCGTGCTCGCCGAACAGCGACACCCCGGTCACCTCGAAACCGAAGCGCTCGCCGAGTTCAGTGAGCTTGGCGACGTCGCCGGCGGCCTTGTGTCCGAAGGTGAAGTTGTTGCCGACCACCACTTCGGCGGCGTGCAACTCCTCCACCAGCACCTCGTGCACGAACTCTTCGGGCGATTGCGCCGCCAGCGTCGAGTTGAACGGGATCACGCAGAAGACGTCGATCCCCATCTCCTGCGCCAGCGCGGCCCGGCGGTGCAGAGTCGACAGCTGCGGCGGGTGGGTACCCGGCCGCACCACCTCCGACGGGTGCGGGTCGAACGTCATCAGCACCGACGGGATGCCGCGCTCGGCGGCGGCCCGCGTGGCCGCCGCGATCAACTGCGCATGCCCGCGGTGCACCCCGTCGAACACGCCGATGGTGACCACACAGCGACCCCAGCCCGGGGGCACCTCATCCAACCCTCGCCAACGCAACACTCGTCCAGGGTACGACCCCGGGGTTGAGTAAGCTCATCACCATGCCCCACACTCGCCCGGTCGGTGATCTCACGTCGGTCACCCAGGACTATCTGAAGGTCATCTGGACCTCCCAGGAGTGGAGTGACACCAAGGTCACCACCAAACTTCTCGCCGAGAAGCTCGGCGTCTCGGCGTCCACCGCCTCGGAGGGCATCCGCAAGCTCGCCGATCAGGGTCTGGTGGAACACGAGCGATACGGCTCGGTCTCCCTCACCGACGACGGCTCGGCCGCCGCCATCGGCATGGTCCGCCGGCACCGGCTGCTGGAGACCTACCTGGTGCGCGAACTCGGCTACGGCTGGGACGAGGTGCACGACGAGGCCGAGATCCTCGAACACGCCGTCTCCGACCACCTGATCGCTCGGATCGATGCGAAACTGGGCTTCCCGCGGCGTGATCCGCACGGCGATCCGATCCCGCAGGCCGACGGCCGGGTCCCCGGCGCCGGCTCACTGCAACTGGCCGAGCTCGACGTCGACGACTCCGGCGTGATCAACCGGATCTCCGACTCCGATCCGGAGATGCTGCGCTACTTCCAGGAGATCGGCATCGACCTCGACCGCACCGTCAAGGTGACCGAGAAGCGCCCGTTCGCCGGGACCATCACCGTGTGCGTGGACGACGGCGAGCCCATCCACCTCGGCGACGTCGCCTCCCGCGCGATCTTCCTCGAGCACACCTGAGTCGAGCGCACCCCCGGCGTCAGCGCAGGGTGGCCGGACGCACCACCATGACCGACGCGGCGCGGCGGCCCTTCTCCCGCACCAGGGCGATGGCCTGCCCGGACGGGTCGACCACCGTGTAGATCTCGGGGCGGCCGATCGGCTCCAGCCAGCGTCCCTGGCTGATGGATTCGGCCTCGTCGTCGCTGATGTCGCGGTGCGGGAAGCACAGCTTGGCCGCGGCGTCGATGTCCAGGCTCACCCCCGGGGCGGCGGCCACGTCGTCCAGGGTCCGCGCGTGCTCGAGGGTGAACGGTCCGACGGCCGTGCGCCGCAGCGAGGTCAGGTGGCCGCCGACGCCGAGCGCCGCCCCCAGGTCGCGGGCCAGCGAGCGGATGTAGGTGCCCGACGAGCAGTCCACGTCCACGTCCAGGTCCACGAACTCCCCGGTCCGCCGGATGCCGGTGACGTCGAACCGGTGCACCGTGACCGGCCGCGGCGCCAGCTCGAACTCTTCACCGGTGCGCACCAGGGCGTGCGCGCGGCGCCCGTCGACCTTGATGGCGCTCACTTTGGCCGGGATCTGCTGCAGATCACCGGTGAGGGCGGCCACGCCGGCTGCGATCTGCTCATCGGTCAGGCCCGCGGCATCGGCGCCGCCGATCGGCTCGCCCTCGGCGTCGTCGGTGGTGGTCGACGCGCCCAGCCGGATGGTCGCCGAGTACGACTTGGTGGTCAGCGACAGCAGCCCCAGCAGCTTGGTGGCGCGCTCGATACCGATCACCAGCACGCCCGTCGCCATCGGGTCCAGGGTGCCTGCATGGCCGACCCGCCGGGTGCCGAAGGCCTTGCGGCAGGCGGCGACGACGTCGTGACTGGTCATGCCGGGGGTCTTGTCGATGACGAGGAGTCCGGCGTTCTCGATGGAGGAATCGGCCATTGCGTCATAGTGCCAGTCGGCCGGAGCGACGGTCAGTGGCGGTCCGGGAACCAGCCGAGGGCCTCCCCCAGGTCCCGCTCGATGAACGGCTTCATGGTGAGGACGAAGGTCTTGGTGAAGTGGTGCGCGTCCCGGTAGACCAGGACGTTGCCCACCACCACCGGACAGTCGTCGGGGCCGCAGTGCAGGTCGCTGAAGTCGAGCAGGCTCACGCCCGGAAGATCGCCGAGGGCCGCCACGGCCGGGTCCTCCGGCGACAACGACAGGCTCCGCTGCACACCGCAGGCGACGGGGTCGTCGCGCACCGCCATGCAGTCGAAGGGCTCGCGCTTCTCGCCGTCCGGCGTCATCAGCCACGGCAGATCGCGGACCCCGACCACCGGAATCCCGGCGTCGGCCAGCCGGACGAAGACGTCGATGTAGCGGGCCGGAACCTGATCGCCGGTGCCGAACTCGGCGGCCGGCCGGGTCGAGTTGGTGAAGACCGCATCGGGCCGGGTGGTGAGCAGATGGTCCATGGCGTTGCGCTGCCAGTCGCGGCAGCGGTCGCTGGTGGCCGCTTCGTCCGCGGCGGGCCCCGATCCCATCGAGCAGCCGGCCATCACGACGGTCTCGACGGTGAAGTCGTGTTCGGCGCCGATCGCGTCCAGCGCGGGCAGAAAGTGCTCGGCGTGGGAGCCGCCGATCAGGCTGAGGACCTTGCGGCCGGGCTCTCGCGGCGCCCCGTAATCACAGATCACCAGGTCGGCGGTCTTCTGGCCGTCGTTGAAGCACCCGTCGGCCGCCGTCTGCGGCAGATCCGCGCGGGAGGCCTCCACCTGCGGCAGGAACTCCACCCCGGCCGGTGTCGGCTCGCCGGCGGTGGCGGCCGCCCCCGGGTGCAGCCGCCAGTCGATCGAGTCCGCCGAGGCCATCTGCACCGGCACCAGCCATGCCTGCACGGCGACGATCAGGGCGGCGACAGTGGCGGTCAGCACCACAGGCGTGCGCGCCCGCAGCCGGCGGATCGGTGAATCGGCCTTGAGTAGGAAGTTGCTCAGCGCGGCCAGCAGCAATGAGACCGCGACGATCGCCAGGCCGTCGAGCAGGTTCACGTGGTGCACCGGCGTGCCGTGATAGTTGCGGTACACCAGGAACATCATCAGCAGCGGCCAGTGCCACAGGTACAGCGGATACGCGATCGCCCCGAGATAGACCATCGGCCGCGCCGACAGCGCCCGCGTGGTGACGCTGGTCCCGCCGGCACCGGCCAGGAACACCAGCACCGTGCCGCCCAGCGGCAACAGGGCGGCGGGGCCGGGGAAACTGGTCGCGCCGTCGACCACCAGGCCGGTGGCGACCAGCATCGCCAGGCCCACCACGCCGGCCAGCTGGCGGGCCCAGGGGGCCACCGCCAGTTTGGTCAAGACGAGGCCGACCAGCCCGCCCAGGGCGATCTCCCAGAAGCGCGAGAAGGTGTTGTAGTAGTTCAGCGTCTGATTCGCCGGGCCCGCGAAGGTGGCCCACCCGAACGAGGCGAGGGTTCCGGCGACCAGCACGGTCACCAGGATCGGGCGGATCGCCCCGACGGAGAACAGCCCGCGCGCCGCGGCCCGGCGCAGCGCCAGCCCGGCCAGGGTGAGCCCGCCGATCAGCACGATGAAGACCTGCGCCTGCACCGCCAGCGACCATAGGTGCTGGAACGGCGACGGCAGCGAGGTGGCATCGGCGTAGGTGTCACCGGCCAGCCCAAGTGCCCAGTTCTCCACGAACAGGTCCGACCACAGCGCATCGATCAGGGTCTCGGCGCGGCGGGACGACGGATAGATGAACCAGGTGGCGAGCACCGTGACGGCCACCGTCGCGGCCATCGGGATCCACAGGCGCTTGAGCACCCGCCACACGCGCGGCAGCGGATTGTTCACCGGATCGGTGCCGAGCTGGGCGCGCAGCAGCGACGGGATCAGGAAGAAGCCCGAGATGAACAGGAACGCGTCGACGCCCCCGGACACCGTCCCCACCCAGATGTGGAAGATCACCACCAGCATGATCGCCACGCCGCGCAGACCCTCGATGTCCGAACGCCGCGGCGCAGACGTGCCGGCGGCACGCCTGTGGGCGGTGGAAACGGTATCGGTGCTCACGACTCAGATCAGGGTGATGGTGGTCAGGATCAGGCCGCCGGCGATCAGCCAGCGCCCGGGCAGGGTGAGCAGGGGGGCTCCCCCGTCGACCGTCGTGCCGTCGATCTTGATGGTGGATTCGAACGTGCCCGCGGCCGCGACGTCGCCGGGGACGTCCGCGGTCTGGGCGACCCGCGCGTCGCGGGTGAAGGTGATGTGGGCGTCCTCGAAACCGAGCCACCGCCGGGTGAGCGGGAACCACGCCTTGTAGGTGGCCTCCTTGGCGCAGAACAGCAGGCGGTCCCAGTGCAGATCGTCGCTGCGGCCGGCCAGGACCTCGCGTTCCTCGGGGAGGCTGGTGTGGCCGAGGACGCCGTCGGGCAGCGCCTGGTGCGGTTCGGCATCGATACCGAGCGACCGGACCTGCATCGAATAGGCGGCGACGGCCGCACGATAGCCGTCGCAGTGGGTGAGGCTGCCGACCACCCGCTCCGGCCAGAGCGGCATGCCGCGCTCGCCGCGCAGGATCGGCACCGGCTCGATGCCGAGCTGTCCGAGCGCCTGGCGGCCGCAGTGCCGGGCGGTGGTGAACTCGCGGCGGCGCTTGTCCACCGCCTGGGAGATCAGGCTCTCCTCGGCGGGCAGGATCGCCGCGCCGTCGGGGTCGCCGAATGCTTCGGCGGCGGCGACGCCGCGCGGAAACAGCAGTTCGATCATCGCGACGCCTCCTTCCGGCCGACCACTGGGCACAACTGCCCCATGGTGCCAGTCGCCGGAGCGGGCCACCAACACGTGAGCGGTGACGGACCCGTGATGGTGACTTATCCGACTCCCGCAGTCCTATATGGCTGAGATCACGTTCGGCGGCGTTCGGCCCGCCGGGCGCGGACGGTCTCCAGTCGCTCCCGGAACTCCCTGGCACGTTCCTCGTAGTCGGGCGGCAGCTCGAACCGGACGCCGAGTTCATTGAGGTCACCGGGCCCGATGCCCTCGTCGGGCACGATCTTCCGCAGCAACGGCTCGGGCAGCCCCCGGCGCTTCCACTCGCGTGGATAGCCCACCGAGACCTCCTCGAATCGCACCCCGTCGTACCAGGTGGTCCGCGGGATGTGCAGGTGTCCGTAGACGCAGGCGGCGGCGTTGAAGCGCGTGTGCCAGTCCGCCGTCAGTTCACTGCCGCACCAGAGCGCGAACTCGGGATACATCAGTGCATCGCAGGGTTCGCGGCGCAGCGGCCAGTGGTTGATCAAGATCGTCTTCTCGGCGGGATCGATCGCCTCGAGCCGCGCCCGGGTGGCCTCGATCCGCGCCCGGCTCCACGCATCCCGCGTTCCGAAGGGCTCGGGCGAGAGCAGGAACTCGTCGGTGGCGACCACGTTCGCCTCCCGGGCCACCGCGAGCGCCTGCAGGGCCGTCGTGGTCCCCTCCGGCCGGAACGTGTAGTCGTACAGCAGGAACATCGGGACCACCCGCACCGGCGGGGTCCCGTCGCCGGGGTCGAACAGCGGGTAGATGTCCTCGGGGGTGATCACCCCGATGTCCCGGCAGGCCTGGACCAGGTAGTCGTAGCGCGCGACACCGAAGATCTGCAGCGGATCCTTGGCCGTGGTGTACAGCTCGTGATTGCCCGGCACCCAGATCACGGTGTCGAAGCGCGCCTTCAGCCGGCGGAGCGTGTCGATGATGTCGTCGGTGCGTTCGGAGATGTCACCGGCGGCGATCAGCCAGTCCCCCGGCCCGCCGGGCCGGATCGCGTCGATGATGTGCTCGTTGCCCCGATGTGCGACATGCAGATCGCTGATCGCCCAGAGAGTAGCCACAGGGCCCCATGGTGCCAGACCGCCGCGATCACACGACGAACGAGACCACCAGGACGGCGATCGATATCGCCAGCATGCCGAGGCAGTTCACCCAGAAGGTCACACCGACGAACCGGGCCCGCACGTGTGCGGCCGCCGCGGCCAAGAAGTAGGCGATCACCCCGGCCGTGGCCGCGGCGCCGACTCCGGGCTCCCACAGTCCGACCAGCAGTCCCGCCGTCGCGACGAGCTTGATCCACACCAGTGCCCACCCCCATTCCAACGGGAAGCCGACGCCGGTGAGGCAGTCGCGGATGAACGCCGGCGGCCTGACCGACGCGAGGGCGTCGGCGAGCAAGATCGCTGCGAGGACGATCACCGGCCAGGCGGGATCGGGGGTGGAGAACATTCGGATTCCTTCCGTTGAGGTCAGTGACCGCCGTCGGCGATCGCGGCGGCTCCGGTCACGGGCCGGCGGTCAGCACGTCGACGACGTCCTCCAGGAGCGTCCGTACGGCTCCGGCCTCGGTCCCCTGCGCCGCGGCGGCCAGCAGCAGGCCGAGATAGGAGAAGTACACGGCGCGGGCCGCGGCCTCGGCCCGGCCGGCGAACCCGGCTTCCCGCAGGATCTGCGTGAACTCCCCGACCAGCGCGACTCCGAGCTCGCCGAAGACCTCGGTCCGGTGGGTGCCGCGGGCCAGGACGGCGCCGTACTCGCGGGCCAGCGGCAAGTCGTCGTCGTACATGTCCAGGAAGGGCGCGATCAGGTCGCCGATGCGGTCGGCCGCCGACCGTCCGGCGGCCGGTGCCGGGATCCGCTCCTGTGCGGCGTGGACCGCAGCGATCCGGCGGTCGTAGACGGCCAACAGCAGCGCGTCCTTGTCACCGACCGTCATCACCGTCCCCACACTGACGCCGGCGGCGGACGCGATCCGGCGGACGGTGGTCGCCGTGAAGCCGCGGTCGGCGAACAGTCGCTGCGCGGCGTCGAGCACGCGCTCGCGCGTGCGGTCCCGCTGCGCCGATCGCGTCGATTGAACTTGTTCAGTGAACATGTTCACTAACACTACGCGCCGCCGGTTCCACCTGGCAATCCGTTTCGCTGGACAACCCGATGTTCCGGCGTAGCGTGAGGTCATGGACGGTTCATACGTGATCATCGGTGGCGGTCTGGCTGCGGCGAAGACTGCCGAAGCACTCCGGGAACGCGGCTTCGACGGCGCCATCACGCTGGTCGCGGGCGAGCACCACCTCCCCTACGAGCGACCGCCGCTGTCCAAGGACTTCCTCGCCGGCAAGGCCGAGCACGCCTCCGTCTTCCCCTTCGACTCGGACTGGTACGCCCGTCATCGCGTCGATGTGCACACCGGTGTGCGGGCGGTGAAACTCGATCCGGCGGGGCGGTTCGTGATCCTCGACGACGGCACGGCGCTCCACTACGACAAGCTGGTGCTGGCGACCGGTTCGTCGCCCCGGCGTTTCCCCGGCGACCCGGACGTCGCGTACCTGCGCACGATCGACGATTCCGAGCGGCTGCGCGACCGGTTCGGCGACGGGAAGTCGCTGGTGATCGTCGGCGGCGGCTGGATCGGGCTGGAGGTGGCGGCCACCGCCCGGACCGCAGGGACGCAGGTCACGGTGATCGAGCCGCAGCGGCTGCCCCTGCAGAACATCCTGGGCGACGAGGTCGGCCGGATCCTCGCCGATCTGCACCGCAGCCGAGGAGTCGATCTGCGGCTCGGCGTGGGCGTGGACGCCATCGAGGTGGACCGGGCCCCGGGCGGCCGGGTGGTCGCCGACGACGGCACCTCGTTCGAGGCCGGCACCGTGCTGGTCGGCATCGGCGCGCAGCCGGAGGTGGACCTGGCCGAAGCGGCCGGACTCGCGGTGAGCAACGGCATCGACGTCGATGCCGGGCTGCGCACCAGCGACGAACACATCTACGCGGTGGGCGACGTCGCCGCGCACGACCACCCGCACTTCGGCCGCATCCGCATCGAGCACTGGGCCAACGCCCTCAACCAGCCGGCCGTCGCCGCGGCCAATCTGCTGGGGCACGACGAAGAGTATTCGCGCCTGCCGTACTTCTTCAGCGACCAGTACGACTTCGGCATGGAGTACCGCGGTCACGCCTCCGGCGAGGACCGCGTCGTTTTGCGCGGCGACACCGACGCGCCGGCCTTCCTGGCCTTCTGGCTCGACGAGGACGACCGGGTCCGCGCCGGCATGAACGTGAATCTGTGGGACGACGGCGACGCCATCGCCGACCTGATCAGCACCGCGCGCGGCGTCGATCCCGCGCGCCTGGCCGACCCGTCGGTCCCACTCGAGTCCCTCTGAGCAGTGCGTCCCGGTGACCGGCGAGTCCCTGTGAGCGGTGCCCGCGCACGGCTACGGTGAAGACATGCCTTCCGAGACACCGGTACCGCCGCCCACAGTCACGCTGGATCCCCCACCGGCGCTGCGGCACAACCCCGATCGCGACCGGTACGAGCTCTGGTCCGGCGACGACCTCGTCGGGGTGGAAGGCTACGAACGCGGTACGGACGGGAATCTGATCCTGCTGCACACCGTCGTCACCGAGAAGTTCGGCCGGGCCGGCTTCGCTCGCCTCCTGGTGTCGAAGGTGCTCGACGACGTCGCCGCGCACGGCGGCACGGTGACCCCGGTGTGCACCTACGTGCGCGACTTCCTCGAGCGCTTCCCGCAGTACCGGGACCTCGGCGCAGACCGGTAGCTCCCCTCAGTGGAGCCAGCGGCCCGATCGGACGCGCCAGACCACGGCACCGAGCCGGGTGAGCATGAACAGCAACAGTCCGGCCCAGATGCCGGCCAGCCCCCAGTCGAAGACCAGCGACAGCCAGATCATCGGCAGGAAACCGCACAGCGCGCCGAGCAGGGTCGCCGTGCGCAGGTAAGCGACGTCGCCCGCGCCGAGCAGCACGCCGTCCAGGGCGAAGACCACTCCGGCCACCGGCAGCATCGCGACCAGGAACCACCACGGCGTACGGACCGCTGCGAGGATCTCCGCGTCGTCGGTGAAGATCCGTGGAATCAGCGTGATCCCGGCGGCGAAGATCAGCGCCAGCCCACCGGACAACCCCACCGACAGCAGCGTCGCCCGCTTCGCGTTCCCCTTGGCCGCGGCGAAGGCACCCGCACCGAGGGCGGCGCCCACCAGTTGCTGCGCCGCGATCGCCAGGGAATCGAGCAGCAGCGAGATGAACTCCCACAGCTGCAGGACCAGCTGGTGCGCGGCCACCTGTGCCACGCCGAAGCGCGCGGCCACCGCGGCCGCGGACACGAAGCAGATCTGGAAGGCCGCGCTGCGCAGCACCAGATCGCGCGCCATCACCAGTTGCGCCCGCATGACTGCCCAGTCGGGCCGGAGCCGGCGCCGTGATTCGGCGATCAGATGAGAACCGAACAGCACCCCGGTGATGCCCTGGCCGACCAGGTTGGCCCACGCGCTGCCGTTGAGCCCGACGGCCGGCGCTCCGGCCAGGCCGTGGACCAGCAGCACGCACAGCACCGCCGAGATCGACAGTCCCGCAACCACATACCAGATGGGGCGACGCACCTCCTGGACGCCGCGCATCCAGCCGTTACCGGCCATCGCCAGGAGAATCAGCGGCACCCCGAACACGGCGATCCGCAACCAGCCCGCCGCTTCGGCGGCCACTTCGGTGTCGGGAACCAGGGCCCGCATGATCACCGGCGCGAGCGGATAGACGACGGCGATGATGGCCAGGCCGACTCCGATCCCGATCCAGCTGGCCTGGACGCCCTCGCGCACGGCCGCGGACCGGTTCCCGGCGCCGAACTCGCGCGCCGACCGGGCGGTGGTGCCGTACGAGAGGAACGTCAGCTGCGTGCTGATGATGGCCAGGACCAGGGTGGCCACGGCCAATGCCGCGAGCTCACGTCCGCCGAGCCTGCCGACGACGGCCAGATCGAGCATCAGGTAGAGCGGCGGTGCGATCAGCACCACCAGCGCCGAGCCCGCGAACTTGAAGAAGTCGGAGGTCGCGGTCACCGGGGCGGCGACTACAGCGCCTTCCGCAGCCGGTCGATCACATCGCCGACGGGTCCGGTGTCGCTGTATCCGGCGGCCCGAGTGTGCCCGCCGCCGCCGAGGCTGCGGGCGATCGGCACCAGGTCGGTCATCGACTTGCTGCGCAGGGACACGTTCCAGTGTCCCGGTGTGCTCTCCTTGAAGACGGCGGTGACATCGGCTTCGCGCGCGGTGCGCACGATGTCGACGACGCTCTCGCCGTCCTCCCAGTCCATCCCGGCCATCTGCTCGGCGTCCACCACGGCGACGGCCAGCCCCGCACCGCCGCAAGCGTTCTGGTCCAGCCGAGCGGTCGCCAGGACCGCCGAGACCATGGCGAACCATCCGAACGGGTGCGAGTCGAGCAGGAGCCGGCTCCACTTGGCCGAATCCACGCCCGCCGCGGTCAGCCGACCGGCGACCAGGAACGACTCCGGCCGTGCCCACTTGAAGGAGCCGGTGTCGGTGACCAGCCCGGCGAACAGGCACGTGGCGATGTCCGGAGTCAGCTCAGCGCCCAGGGCGTCGAGCACGTCCAGCACCAGGACCGCCGTGCAGTCGGATTCGCCGTCGATCAGATCGAGGTCGGCGAAGCCGGTGTTCGACACGTGATGGTCGATGCAGACCGTCGTGCCGGAGGCGGCGAATACCTCCCCCAGCGCACCGATGCGCTCGACGGTCGCCGCGTCGACGGCGACCGCCACCGGGGCGGCGGTCAGCTCCCGATCGGCGACGATCAGGTCGGCACCGGGCAGCTGCCGCAGTGTTCCGGGCAGCTCCTCCGGGCCGGGGAACGAGACCGCCACCTGTGCGCCACGCCCTCGCAGTGCCTGGCCGAGGGCCAAGGCACTGCCGATGGTGTCCGCGTCGGGACGGACGTGACTGATGATGGAGACCGCCGGGGCATCGCGCAGAACCTCGGCGATCTCGGCAGCCGAGGCGGCATTCACCTGTCGTCCCCGGCCCCGTGGTCGCCGGTCTCGTCGGCCTCGTCTTCTTCGTCGCGACGATACGGATCGGGGTCGCCGGCCGGCTTCGCCTCCGCCGCCGCCCGCGCCACCAGTTCGTCCTGGGCACGGGCCCGAGCGAGGAGTTCTTCCATCGCGCGCGTCGCATCCGGAACGGTGTCCAGCTCGAAGCGGAGCGTCGGGGTGAACCGGACACCGGTGCCCGCGCCCACCAGGGAACGCAGGACACCGGTGGCGGCGGCCAGTCCGGCCGCCGCCCCGGCCACGTCGGGCTCGTCGTTCACCGACTCGCCCATCACCGTGTAGAACACCGTGGCGTCGTGCAGATCGCCCGTGACCCGGCAGTCCGTGATGGTCACGTGTGCCAGTCGCGGGTCTTTGATCTGCGTGCCGATCGCCGAGGCGACGATCGTGGAGATCCGCTTGGCGAGCCGAGCGGCTCGCGCATGATCGACCATCAGTCTCGTGCCTTCTCCACCATTTCGTAGGTCTCGATGACGTCTCCGACCTTGATGTCGGAGTAGGTCAGCGTCAGACCGCATTCGAAGCCCTCGCGGACCTCGGTGACATCGTCCTTCTCCCGGCGCAGCGAGCTGACCGTGAGGTTCTCGGCCACCACGGTGTTGTCCCGCAGCAGACGCGCCTTGGCGTTGCGGCGGACCACCCCGGACTGGACCATACAGCCGGCGATGTTGCCGACCTTGGACGATTTGAAGATCGCGCGGATCTCCGTGCGGCCCAGTTCGACCTCTTCGTAGATCGGCTTGAGCATGCCCTTGAGCGCGGCTTCGATCTCCTCGATCGCCTTGTAGATGATCGAGTAGTACCGGATCTCGACGCCCTCGCGGTTGGCCAGCTCGGTGGCCTTGCCCTCCGCGCGGACGTTGAAGCCGATGATGATCGCATCCGAGGCCGCCGCCAGGTTGACGTTGGTCTCGGTGACGCCGCCGACGCCGCGGTCGATGACCCGCAGCGAGACCTCGTCGTCGATCTCGATCCCGAGCAGCGCCTCTTCGAGGGCCTCGACGGTACCGGAGTTGTCGCCCTTGAGGATCAGGTTGAGCTGGCTGGTCTCCTTGAGCGCCGAATCCAGATCCTCGAGGCTGATCCGCTTGCGGCTGCGGGCGGCGAGCGCATTGCGCTTGCGCGCCGCACGACGATCGGCGATCTGCCGCGCAGTGCGATCCTCCTCGACCACCAGCACGTTGTCACCGGCACCCGGGACCGACGTGAAGCCGATCACCTGAACCGGACGTGACGGGTAGGCCTCGGTGACGTCGTCGCCGTGCTCGTCGACCATGCGCCGGACACGACCGTAGGCGTCGCCGGCGACGATGGAGTCGCCGACGCGGAGGGTGCCGCGCTGGATGAGCACCGTGGCGACCGGACCGCGACCGCGGTCCAGGTGCGCCTCGATGGCCACACCCTGCGCGTCCATGTCCGGGTTCGCCCGCAGATCCAGCGAGGCGTCGGCGGTCAGCAGAACCGCTTCCAGCAGCTGATCGATGTTCTCGCCCTGCTTGGCCGAGATGTCGACGAACATGGTGTCGCCGCCGTACTCCTCGGGAATCAGGCCGTACTCGGTCAGCTGACCGCGGATCTTGGCCGGGTCGGCGCCTTCCTTGTCGATCTTGTTGACCGCCACCACCACGGGGACGTCGGCGGCCTGCGCGTGGTTGACCGCCTCCACCGTCTGCGGCATGACGCCGTCGTCGGCGGCGACCACCAGAATCGCGATGTCGGTCGCCTTCGCACCGCGGGCACGCATGGCGGTGAACGCCTCGTGACCCGGGGTGTCGATGAAGGTGACCAGACGCTCCTCGCCGTTGAGCACGGTGTTCACCTGGTACGCACCGATGTGCTGGGTGATGCCACCGGCTTCGCCCGCGCCCACGTTCTCCTTGCGGATGGTGTCGAGCAGTCGGGTCTTACCGTGGTCGACGTGACCCATCACGGTCACCACCGGCGGACGCTGCGCGAGATCCTCTTCGCCGCCCTCGTCCTCGCCGTAGGTGAGGTCGAAGCTCTCCAGGAGCTCGCGGTCCTCGTCCTCCGGGCTGACGACCTGGACGACGTAGTTCATCTCCGAGCCGAGCAGCTCCAGCGTCTCGTCGTTGACCGACTCGGTCGCGGTGACCATCTCGCCGAGGTTGAACAGCGCCTGGACCAGCGAGGCCGGGTTGGCGTCGATCTTGTCCGCGAAATCCGACAGCGATGCGCCGCGGGCGAGCCGGATGGTGGCGCCGTTGCCGTGCGGCAGACGGATGCCGCCGACGGTCGGAGCCTGCATCGAGTCGTACTCTTGCCGCTTCTGCCGCTTCGACTTGCGGCCCCTGCGGGGCGCGCCGCCGGGACGGCCGAAGGCACCGGCTGCACCGCCGCGACCGCGACCGCCGCCGCCACCGGGGCGACCACGGAAGCCACCGCCTGCGGGAGCACCGCCGCCGGGACCGCCGCGGTATCCGCCGCCACCGCCGCCGGGACCACCGCGGCCGGGGCCGCCGCTGCGTCCACCGGGACGGGCGTCGGGCCGGGCCGCACGCTGGGGCATCGCCCCCGGGTTCGGGCGCGGCGGCATGCTGCCGGGGCTGGGCCGGGGACCACCGGGGCCGGGGCGACCACCGGCGGCGGGACGACCGCCGCCCGGACGCGGGCCGGCCTGACCGGGCCCCGGACGCGGGGCCTGCGGCCGCGGTGCCGGGGTCGGGGTGGACGAGTAGGGGTTGTTGCCCACGCGCGGCTTACGCGGCGCGGGCCGCGGGCCCGGACGGGGGCCGGGCGACGGAGCCGCCGGCTTGTCCGCGGGTGCCGGCGCGGCAGCGGCAGCGGGCTCAGGTGCCGCAGGTGCTGCGGGCTGCGCAGCCGCGGGCTTGTCCGCCGCCGGCTTGGGCGCCGCCTCGGCGGGAGTCGGCGCGGCCGGGGCCGCAGGGGCCGGAGCGCCGGGCTTGGGGGCACCGGGCTTGGCCGCAGCCTTGCCCGGGGTCGCCTTGCTCGGGGCAGCCTTGCCCGGAGTCGCCTTGGCGGGGGCCGCCTCGGCCTTGCTGTCGGACTTGCCATCGGCCTCGCCGGTGGACTTGAAAGATTCGCGGAGTCGACGGGCCACGGGGGCCTCGACGGTCGACGACGCTGATTTGACGAATTCGCCTTGTTCCTTCAGACGCTCCAGCACAACCTTGCTGGTGACGCTGAGTTCCTTGGCCAACTCGTGGACGCGGGCCTTGCCTGCCACTGCTCTCCTCACTTGGAGGCCGAGCGGGCTTCCGCTACGGCCTCGGTTTATCTAACGAACGTGCTCATCGTGGCGACTTCACGGTGTGCTCATGTCTTCTACTCACCTGTCCTGACTCCCTGCGGAGTCCTCATGGCCGGCCTCGCCGAAAATCTCGGCGAAGTCGTCCAGTTGCACCTTCAGTCCGCGCAACCGGAAAGCCGGTCCGAACGCCTGACGCCGCACCGCCGTCGTCACACACGACTGCGACGGATGCAGCCAGGCACCGCGTCCCGGCAGGTTCCTCCGGTGATCGATCACCAGCGCCGGTGTCCCGTCTCCAGAACTCCGGTCCGGTCCATCGTCCACCGCCACCCTGACCAGCTGTGTCCACGGGCTGCGCTGTCGGCAGCCCAGGCACATGCGGATCGGATGTGTCGACTCTGGAAGAACCACCGATCAGTCTAGCCCATTCCCGGCGTTCGGCGCGCCACCGGATTCGGGCTCGGCCGCGGCGGCGGGTTCGGCGGGCTCCGCGTCCGAGCGGATGTCGATGCGCCAGCCGGTCAGCCGGGCGGCGAGGCGGGCGTTCTGGCCTTCCTTCCCGATCGCGAGGGACAGCTGGTAATCGGGAACCACCACCCGCGCGGCCTTCGCCTCCGGGTCGATCACCTCCACAGACACCACCTTGGCCGGCGAGAGGGCGTGACCGACGAACTCCGCCGGATCGGTCGAGTAGTCGATGATGTCGATCTTCTCGCCGCCCAGTTCACTCATGACGTTGCGCACACGCTGGCCCATCGGGCCGATGCAGGCGCCCTTGGCGTTGAGTCCGGCGACACCGGTGTGCACGGCGATCTTGGAACGGTGGCCGGCTTCGCGCGCCACCGACACGATCTCCACCGAGCCGTCCGCGATCTCCGGGACCTCCAGGGCGAAGAGCTTGCGCACCAGGTTCGGGTGGGTCCGCGACAGGGTGATCTGCGGACCGCGCATCCCGCGCTGCACGCCGACCACGTAGCACTTGACGCGGTCGCCGTGCTGCAGGTTCTCGCCGGGGACCTGCTCGCCGGGCGGAATGACGCCCTCGGTGGCGTTGGCGTCCGAGCCGATCTGGACCACCACCAGGCCCTTGGACTTCGCGCGCGCATCGGCCTGCACCACGCCGCCCACGATCTCGCCCTCGTGCGCGACGAGCTCGCCGAACTGCTTCTCGTTCTCCGCATCGCGCAGCCGCTGCAGGATCACCTGGCGGGCGGTGGTGGCGGCGATCCGCCCGAATCCCTCCGGGGTGTCGTCCCACTCGTGCACCACGACGCCGTCGTCGTCGAGTTCCTGCGCCAGCACCCGGACTTCGCCGGACTTGCGGTTGATGTCGATGCGGGCGTGCGCGGCGAAACCGTCGGTGTGCCGGTACGCGGTGAGCAGTGCCGTCTCGATCGCGGTGATGACGGTGTCGGTCGGAATGCCCTTGTCGGCTTCGATCAGCCGCAGCGCGGTGACGTCGATGTGCATGGTGGTGACTCCTATTCGTTTGTCGGATTGAGTTGTGCCGGTGTCGTGTGCGGGGGTTGTGGGGCGCCGGGGTTCAGGGCGCAGGCGTGCGGCGGCGGGCGATCTCGTCCTCGTCGAGTCCGCAGCGACGCAACTCGGCCTCGCCGGGGCGCGTGAAGTCGACTTCCAGCACGGCTCGGGTGATCTCGGCCAGCGGGACGGTGGTGGTGCTCATCCTGCCCTTGTCGTTGTTCACCAGCGTGACGGACTCGTCGTCGGAGTCGCCGATCCGCCCGAGCGCGGTCTGCGTGCCGCCGCCGTGGGCGCGCTCGAGGCTGACTTTGCGCCCGCGGGCCCGGCGCCAGTGCCGCGGCAGGGTGAGCGGCCGGTCGATGCCGGGCGTGCTCACTTCGAGGTGATAGGGCTCGTCTCCGAACAGGTCCGCCTCGTCGAGGACGTCGGACAGTCGCCGGCTCACGTCGGCCAGTTCGTCCAGGCTCGCCCCGCCGTCCCGGTCGACGGTGATCGTGACGTCGCGGCGGCCCGCCGGACCGCGGACGGCGATCTCTTCGACGTCGTAGCCGAGGGGACCGATGATCGGTGCCGCCAGATCACCGATCTGCTCGTGTGTCGTGTCGGTCACGCGACCTCCCCTCATTCATCGCGGCCCGGGGAATCCCGGGCCGCTGCAGGAGCTTCCATCTTAGGCCATGAAACGACCGCTCCCCTCCCAGCCGGGGCGCAGGCCAGGGGGCAGTGACCGGCCGGGCCCCCGGACGCACACCGCGGCTGGCAGAATCGGCCGATGTGACCGCCGCACCGCTGCCCCGTTCCCGTCCACCGGTTCCCAATCGACGCGCCGTGCTGCGCGGCGGCGCCGGACTGACCCTGGCCGTGGCGGCCGGTTCCGCCGTCGCCGCCTGCACCTCCGGACCCAGCGACCGGCAACTCGCCGCCGAGAGCCTCGTTCCGCTGGCCCAGTCCGCCGCACGACAGGAGCAGCAGGCGCAGCAGCTGGCACCGCGCGAGACCGCGTACACCGCGGCACTGCAGCAGGTGGCGACCGAGCGCGGCGAGCACGCACAGGCCCTGGTCGACGAGATCAATCGGTTGCATTCGCCGGCCGCCGCCCAGGCGAGCACGGCACCGGGCGGCACCGATCCGGTGACGCTGGACGTTCTGCGTGCGGAGTTGGAGACCGCCGCCCGGCTCGCGGCGGCCGGCGCCGTGGACGCCGACGGCTTCCGGGCGGGACTGCTCGGCTCGATCAGCGCCTCGTGCGCCACGCTGCGAGAGGTGCAACTGGCATGAGCGACACCGAAGCCCTCACCGCCGCCGTCGACGCGGAGAACGCGGCCATCTTCACCTACGGCGTCACCACCGCCTTCATCGGCTCCGCCGAGCGCGGCACCGTCGGCGAATACGTCGCGGCGCACCGGGTTCGACGCGACCAGCTCAACGAGGACCTGATCGCCGCCGGCGGCCGAGCGCAGCAGGCCGCCGCCGGATACACGCTCCCGGTGGAGGTGACGGGCCCCGACTCGGCGGCCACCGCCGCGGCCGACGCCGAACAGGAATGCGCCCGCGCCTACCGCGCCATGCTGGAGCAGGTGGACAGCGCCGAACTGCGCCGGCGCGCCGTGGACGGCCTCACCGACTGCGCCCTGCGTGCCGCACATTGGCGCGGCGTGCTGGGGCAGACGCCGGTCACCACTGCGTTCCCCGGCGCCGCCGGCTGACCGGGAGTCAGTCCTCGCGCACCGCGGCGACCACAGCGGACACCGCATCCTCGATCGGGACCGCAGTGGCCTCCCCGGTGGCCCGGTCGCGGATCTCCACGGTGCCCTCGGCCCAGCCGCGGCCCACCACCACGACCGTGGGCATGCCGAGCAGCTCGGCGTCTTTGAACTTGACCCCCGGTGAGGCCTTGCGGTCGTCGAACAGCACTTCCAGCCCGGCGGCGTCGAGGTCGCCGGCCAGCTGCTGGGCGCCGGCGACGGCGGCCTCGTCCTTGTTGGCGATCACCAAGTGCACGTCGAACGGTGCCACCGCGCGCGGCCACACCAGACCCTTGTCGTCGTGCAGCTGCTCGGCGAGCACCGCGACCAGGCGGGAGACGCCCAGCCCGTAGGAGCCCATCGTGACCCGCACCGGCTTGCCGTTCTCGCCGAGCACGTCCAGCTCGAAGGCGTCAGCGTACTTGCGGCCGAGCTGGAAGATGTGACCGATCTCGATGCCGCGGGCGGCTTCCAGTACACCCCGCCCGTCCGGCGACGGATCGCCCGCGCGCACCTCGGCCGCCTCGATCACCCCGTCGGGGGTGAAGTCGCGGCCGGCCACCAGGTCGACGACGTGCTTGCCCGGCTCGTCGGCACCGGTGATCCAGCGGGTGCCGGTCACCACGCGCGGGTCGGCAAGGTAGGCGAACCCGGCCTTCTGCACGCCCAGCGGGCCGATGTAGCCGCGGACCAGCGCCGGATTGGCCGCGAAGTCCTCGTCGGTCAGCAGTTCCACCTCGGCGGGTTCCACCGACGCTTCCAGCCGCTTGAAGTCCACCTCGCGGTCACCGGGGACGCCGACGGCGGTGATCTCCCAGTCGCCGCCGGGGCGGCGGATCTTCACGAGCACGTTCTTGAGGGTGTCGGCGGCGGTGACCTCCCGGTCGAGCACGCCGTTGGCCCAGTCGACGAGGGTCGCGATGGTCGGGGTGTCCCCGGTGTCGTACACCTGCGGCGCGGGCAGACCGTCGACCGGCAGAGCCGGCGGCACCGGCGTGGCCACGGCCTCGACGTTGGCGGCGTACCCCGACTCGCTGCTGCGGACGAAGGTGTCCTCGCCCACCTCGCACTCGGCCAGGAACTCTTCGGAGGCGCTGCCGCCCATGGCGCCGGAGGTCGCCTGCACGATCACGTACTTGACACCCAGGCCGTCGAAGATCCGCTGGTAGGCGGCGCGGTGCAGATCGTACGACCGCTCGAGCCCGGCATCGTCGACGTCGAAGGAGTACGAATCCTTCATCACGAACTCGCGGCCGCGCAGCAGGCCGGCGCGGGGACGCTCCTCGTCGCGGTACTTGGTCTGGATCTGGTACAGGACCACCGGGAGATCCTTGTACGAGCTGTACTCGCCCTTCACCAGCAGCGTGAACAGTTCCTCGTGCGTGGGGCCCAACAGCATGTCGTTGCCCTTGCGGTCGCGCAGACGGAACAGGTTGGGGCCGTACTCGGTCCACCGCTCGGAGGTCTCGTAGGGCTCGCGCGGCAGCAACGCCGGCAGCAGGATCTCCTGGGCGCCGATGGCGTCCATCTCCCGGCGGACCAGGTTCTCGATGTTCCGGAACACCTTGAGTCCCAGCGGCAGCCACGAGTAGATGCCGGGCGCGGCGCGGCGGATGTAACCGGCGCGGACCAGCAGCTTGTGGCTCGGCACCTCGGCGTCGGCGGGGTCGTCGCGCAGAGTACGCAGGAACAGGGAGGACATACGGGTGATCACGGGTGATCACCTTAGTCGGCACACCGCTTGGCTACGGTGTGCGGGTGCTCGTGATTCTTCCTCCCTCTGAGACCAAGTCCGACGGCGGTTCCGGCGCCCCCCTCGACTTCGGCCGCCTCGTTCTGCCTGAGCTCAACGAGGTGCGCTCGCGCATCGCCGACGCTCTGGTCGATCTGTCCGGGGATCTGGACGCCGCCCAGCGCGCCCTGGGGCTGGGCAGAGCCCAGCTGGCCGAGGTGGACCGCAACGCCGACCTGTTCGAGTCCCCCACCCGGCCGGCGATCGAGCGGTACACCGGCGTCCTCTACGACGCCCTGGACCATGGGAGCCTCACCCGGGCGGGCAAAGCCAAGGCCGCCGACCGCCTGATGATCGGCTCGGCCCTGTTCGGGGTGGTGCGCGCCACCGATCAGATCCCCGCCTATCGCCTCTCCGGCGGATCACGGCTGCCCGGCTTCGGCACCCTCGCAGCCACCTGGAAGCCGGTGCTCTCGCCCGCGCTCGACGGCCTCGACGACTTCGTGGTCGACCTGCGGTCCGGCGCCTACCTGACATTGGGGCCGGTCCGCGGCGCCGTGACGGCGACCGTGGTCACCGAGGCCCCCGACGGCAGCCGCAAGGTGGTCAGTCACTTCAACAAGCACTACAAGGGTTTGATCGCGCGCGAACTGGTGCGAACCCGCGCCACGGTGCGCGACATCGGCAAACTGGCCGCGGTGCTGACCAACGCCGGTCAGCGCGTGGAGATCACCTCACCGACCGAGATCACCGTCATCACCCACTGACCCGCTCAGCTGCGCGGATCGCCGGTGGGAAAGAACCATTCCTGCTCGCCGGCGACGTCGTCCTCGTCGGGGGCGGCGGCCGCACCGTACTGCTGCTCGGCCACCTGGACCCGCTGCGCGCGCAGCCGCCCGTATCCGTAGGCGGCGGCCATCCCGACCACACCGGTGGCCAGCCCGATCAGCGTGCCGGTCTCACCGGATTCACCTCCGGCATCGGCGGAGATCCGGTAGATCCAGCCGTTGAGTGCGATCACCGCCAGCGCACCGAAGATCAGAGGTACCCACACCGTCACCCACGTACCGGTGGAGACCGGTGGGATGTGCTTGACCCGGCGGTACACCTGCCACACCGACATCAGCACCACGGCGGCGCCGACCAGCGCCGCGGTCACCACGGGCGACACCCACCAGGAGGCGATGGCAGCCCCGAGCAGGATCGCACCGCAGACCACTCCGACGATCCGGGCGTTGAACATGGACGAAGACGCTACCGATCGGCCTGGTCAGAAACCAATTGCCCGGTCGGCGTCGGTGAAACCGGCCACCGGCCCCACCACCACGATCGCGGGCGGTTTGAGTTCGGCCTCGCGAGCGGTCTGTGCGGCACCGGCCAGGTCGGTGCGCAACAGCCGCTGATCAGGGCGCGAGGCGTTCTCGATCAGCGCGACCGGGGTGTCGCCGGGCTTCCCGCCGTCGAGCAGAGCCTGCGCGAAGGCGTCGAGCCGCTGCACCGCCATCATCAGCACCAAGGTGCCGCGGAGCTTGGCCAGCGCATCCCACTCGGTGAGCGAGTCCGGGTGCCCCGGCGCGACGTGCCCGGAGACGATCACCACCTCGTGCGTCACCCCGCGGTGGGTCACTGGAATGCCCGCCAGGGCGGGCGCCGAGATCGGCGACGTGATCCCCGGGACCACGGTCACCGGCACCCCCGCGTCGACACAGGCCTGGAGCTCTTCGAAGCCGCGGCCGTACACGTACGGGTCACCACCCTTGAGGCGCACCACGAACTTCCCTGCCTGCGCCCGGTCGACGAGGATCTCGTTGATCTTCTCCTGGCGCATAGCGCGCCCGTAGGGCACCTTGGCGGCGTCGATCACCTCCACCTGGGGGCCGAGCTCGTCCAGCAGTGCGCCCGGCGCCAGCCGATCGGCCACCACCACGTCGGCGCGGGCCAGCAACCGCCGGCCGCGCACCGTGATCAGTTCCGGATCGCCCGGTCCGCCGCCGACCAGCGCGACGCCCGCCGCGTGCGGGGCCGCCGCATCGACGGTCAGCGTGGTGCCGTCGGCGAGGGCGGCGGTGATCGCGGCCCGCACCGCGGCGCTCCGGCGATGGTCGCCGCCGGCGAGGACGCCGAACTGCAGACCGTCGTGGCGGCCGGAGGCCGGGGTCACCGCGGTGCCCTCGCGGGCATCGTCGGCGCGCACGCAGAAGATGCGTGCAGCGGCGGCCTCGGCCACCACTGCCGCGTTCACTTCCGGGTCGTCTGTGCAGGCCAGCGCATACCAGGCGCCGTCGAGGTCGCCGGCGGCGTAGGCCCGGCGGCGCACGGTGATCGCGGGCTCTGCTTCCACCGTGGGCCGCGGGTCGACGGCGATCACGTGCACGTCGGCACCGGCCGCGATCAGATTCGGCAGCCTCCGCTGAGCCACTCCGCCGCCACCGACCACCACCACTTTGCGTCCGGTCAGGTCCAGCCCCGCCAGATAATGTCCATCGCCCATGATGGACGAGCCTACTGTCCGCGTGTTACGCGCTCGTTGCCCGCGCCCGCGCCAGCGACCGCTCCCGGGCGGCCTCGAACTTGCGCACCTTGACGTTCATCTCCTCGAGGTAGTCCGCGAGCTTCTCCCGGTACATCTGGCCCACCGGGCCGAAATCGTCACGGTCGAAGATCCGCCACTTGCGCAGCACCGGCATGATCACTTCCTCGAGGTGCTGCGGCAGGTCGTAGATGCCGCCCTTGGCGATCAGCACCGCGTTGCGCCGGAAGTTGGGCATGGTGGCACCGGGCATCTGGAAATTGGAGACGATCCCGTAGATCGCCGCCATCGTCTCGTCGGGCACCAGGTCCAGGGCTCCGGAGACGATGTTCCGGTAGAAGAGCATGTGCAGATTCTCGTCGGCCGCCACGCGCTGCAGCATCCGGTCCGCGATCGGGTCGCCACAGGCCTTGCCGGTGTTGCGGTGGCTGACGCGGGTGGCCAGCTCCTGGAACGAGACGTAGGCGACGGCGAAGAGCATGTCGTAGCTGTGGTCGCGCTGTCCGTCGTCGTCGGGCAGCGGGTTGTAACCGGAGGTCATGTGTTGCATGCGGAGCTGTTCGAGCTCCACCGGGTCCACGCCGCGGGTCACCACCAAGTAGTCGCGCATCACCGTGGAGTGGCGCATCTCCTCGGCCGTCCAGCGGCCGACCCAGAAGCCCCAGGCGTCGTCGAGGCTGAAGTTGTCGGCGATCACCCGGTGGTAGGAGGGCAGGTTGTCCTCGGTGAGCAGGTTGGTGATCATCGCGGCCTTGGCCGTCTCCGACAGTTGCGACTGAGCCGGATCCCAGTCGACCCCGCCGAGCTTCGCGAAGTTGCGGCCGTCGTCCCACGGCACGTAGTCGTGCGGATGCCAGTCCCTGGTCATCTTCATGTGCCGATCGACTTCGGTCTCGCAGACGGGAAGCAGCTCGCGGAGGAGGTCCGAGCCGCTCATGGTGTTTCCGATGAGAGTGGTCATGGCATCGATACTGCGCGGGCCGGGCCGGGGGTTCTTGAGCCGAAAGTCCTGAACCCGCCGGGTCGCCGGTCCGAATCTCGGCGGTGCCTGCGGTACCGTTTGAACCATGGCCAAACCGCAGTCCGCTGCCTCTGGGAAGCCGGTGCGCGTCTTCCTCGTCGACGATCACGAGCTGGTGCGTCGCGGACTGCGTGACCTCCTCGGCACCGCCGACGACCTGCAGGTGGTCGGTGAGGCCGCGACCGTCAAGGAAGCCGTCAACGGGATCGGCGCCACCCGGCCCGACGTCGCCGTCCTGGATGTGCGGCTGCCCGACGGCAACGGCGTCGAACTGTGTCGGGAGGTCCGGTCCCGCAACCCGAACGTCCACTGCCTGATGCTGACCAGCTACGCCGATGACGATGCGCTGCTGGCCGCTGTCCTGGCGGGTGCGTCGGGCTTCGTGCTCAAGCAGATCTTGGGCCACAACCTGATCGCCGCGGTCCGCACGGTGGGCCGGGGCGGCTCCCTCCTGGACGATCGCAGCACGGCGGCTCTGCTGGCCCGGCTGCGCAACGACAAGAAGGAGAAGCACGATCCGCTCGCCGAGCTCACCGGGCAGGAGCGCGAGGTCTTCCATCTGATCGGCGAAGGACTGACCAACCGGCAGATCGCCGAACGGATGTTCCTGGCGGAGAAGACGATCAAGAACTACGTCTCGCACATCCTCGCCAAGCTCGACATGCAGCGCCGCACCCAGGTGGCCGTGATGGCGACCAAGCTGCGCGAACGTGAACGCTGAGCCCGAGCGCTCACGTTTCGACATCGAACTGGGCACCACCGCCGTCGTCGTCATCGCCTTCCTGCTGCTGCGTCTGCTGGCCGTGGCGCGCTGGGACTGGCCGACGGTCGCCGCCATCGCCGACACCTTCGATTTCGGGGATTCCTTCGCGATCGCCTTCGGCACCATCGCCGAGCAGCCGTGGCTGACCGGGATCTTCACCGCGATCCTGCTCCCCCTGGTCCTGCTCCGGCTCTTCTGGCCGCTCCCGCACCACCGCGGCACCCTCCAGATAGCGATGATCCTGGCCGCCGTGCTGCTCTCGGTGACGGCCTTCGCCATGACAATCACCTACCGCAATCCGTGGACGCTGCTGGGCGCCGCGGGCATGGGCGTGGTGTTCGCGCTGATCCGTCTGGGGGCGGCCGAGGGACGGTTGAACGGCCTGTCCCGGCTGCTCGCCGACCGGGTCGCGTTGATCGCCGCGGTCGGGGTCTTGCTGCTGGCGGCCTTCGACAGCTCACCGTGGATGGTGAAGGAACAGATCACGACCACCACGCAGGGCACATTCGACGGCTACGTACTGGAAGAGGCGCCCGGCTTCCTGCACATCCTCACCGCCGATCGGGAGATCGTCATCCTGCCTTCCGGAGACGTGACACAGCGCCGCCTGCTTGACTGAGAACATGTCCGCCGCCCCACAGCCCAGCGCCGACCGACCGGAGTTCCCCGAAGGCTACGGCCTGCCCGAGACCACCGAGGGACTGCTCACCTGGCCGGAGGTGGAAGCCAGGCTGGGCGCCGCCAAGCACTACTGGCTGGCGAGCGTGCGCCCGGACGGCCGGCCGCACTCGGTCCCCCGCTGGGGTGTCTGGCTCGACGGCCGCTTCTACTACGACGGCGCCCCCACCACCCGACACGTCCGCAACGTCGAGGCGAATCCCTACGTCACGCTCACGCTGGAGAGCGGCACGCAGGTCGTCATCGTCGACGGGCTTTCGGCGGCCACCCGCGCCGACCCGGACGGACTCGGGGCCCGGCTCGCCGCGGCCTTCGCCAAGTACCACGACGACGACTACCGGCCCGCCGCCGACGCCTGGTCGGGCGCCGACGGCGGCGGACTGCGCGTCATCATGCCCGAGCGTGTCCTGGCGTGGACGTCGTTCCCGACCGACTGCACCCGCTTCCGCTTCTAGCCCGGCTCACGACGGATCGAGCGGGACCTCCCAGATCAGGGTGGTGCCGCCGCCGGGCCGCGAGTCCACGGTGAAATTGCCGTCGCACTGATCGGCCCGCATGGTCAAGTTGTCCAGACCGCGGTAGGCGGCGCGGGGCGGGATGCCGCAGCCGTTGTCGGACACTTCCACGGTCAGCACGTCGGCGGCGACGATCCGCACCCCGATCCGGTCGCCGCCGGAGTGCCGCAGCGCATTGGACAGCCCTTCACGGAGTACCGCCTCGATGTGCGGTGCCAGGCTGTCGGGCACCAGGGTGTCGACGGGGCCGATGAACGACGCACTCGGCACGATGGGCGCATGCCGGGCCAACTCGGCGATCACGTCGAGGACCTTGCGCCGCAAGGTGACCGGGGCACCGTGCACCGAGGCCGATTGCAGGTCGAAGATCGAGGTGCGGATCTGGCCGATGGTGGCGTCGAGGTCGTCGATCACCTGCGCGACCCTCCCCTCCACCTGGTCCGGCGCCGCCTGCATGGTCTGCAGGGACATGCCGATGGCGAAAAGCCGCTGGATCACGTGATCGTGCAGGTCGCGGGCGATGCGGTGCCGGTCTTCGAGCATCTCCAGCTCGCGCGCCAGTTGCTGCTGCTCCGAGTACGCCACGGTGAGCGAGGCGACGCGGGCGACGCCGGCCAGGCCGGCGAGTTCCTCCGGCTCCCAGATGGGCCGGTCGACGTGCGTCAGCACGATCGCCCCGAAGTCCCCGGGGGTCAGCTGCATCGGCTGGGCCGTCTTCCACCGCGCACCGCTCCGCAGCCAGCCGGCGGCCTCGCCGTCGACCTCGCTGACGCTGAAGGCCAGGCCCGGCCAGGCGATCGCCGCCGGATCGACGGCGCGTCCGGTGTGCCCGTGCAGGCGCGGCTCGCCGCCCTCGGCGGTCACCACGTAGACGTCGACGGCCCCGGTCAACGCCGCCACGTCGCCGCACAGCCCGTTGAGGGTGTCCTCCACCGCGATACCGGCCATCGCCTCGGAACCGCGGTGCACCAGGATCTCCATCCACCGGTGCCGCGTCCGCTGCCGCTCGTACATTCGGGCGTTCTCGACGGCGATGCCGACCGCCACGGCGAGCACCGAGACGATCTGCTCGTCCTGCTCGGTGAACTCCGGCGCCGACTGCTTCTCGGTGAGGTAGATGCTGCCGAACAGTTCCCCGCGCACGATGATCGGCGCTCCCAGGAACGTGTCCATCGGCGGATGATGCGGCGGGAATCCCACGGAGGCGGGGTGCTCGGCCAGGTGCTGGATGCGCAGGACCTCGGGGTGGTCGAGCAGTTCGCCGAGCACTCCGCGCCCGACGGGCAGGCGCCCCATCTCGGCGCGGATCTCGGGCGGGATTCCGGTGTAGACGAAGGCCTGCAGGCCCCGTTCGGGACCGCGGACGCCCAGCGCGCAGTATTGGGCGTCCAGGACTGCGGCGGCCACCTCGGTGATTCGCTGCAGGGCCTCGTTCAGATCCAGCCCCTGCCCCACCAGCAGCACCGCTTCCAGCAGGTCGCGCAGGACGGTCGGATCGGTCTGCTGCTCGGTGAGCGCGTCCAGCGCGGTGCGCAGCGCCTCCGACCCCTCCGACACGCGTGGAGCACCGTCGGCCAGGCGCTGTGCGGTCAAATCGGCGTACTCGTTCACCGTCTCGTCATCCCCCTGCGGCCGCGGCCCGGACGAACCGGGCGATGGCCGCAGGATATCCCGCCGGGTGCACGTGCAGGTACGAAGCATGCACCCCAGGCACGACGGCGCCGTCGATCACCCTGGCCCCGTCGGCGCCGGTCCATCCCCACGCGGGCGGCGGCGGCGCGGACCAGTCGACGGTGCTGCGGTGGAACTCGTGGCCGGTCACCCGTTCGCCCGCGGCGAAGAGCACCGAGTCGGTGAGGGCCACCGCGTCCCGGTAGCCGAGCGTCAGGCGCGGCGAGAACGCCCCGTGCCCGGGGAGCGCCCCGGCCATCGGGGCGCCGTCCAGGGTCTGCTGTAGGTAGAGCAGACCCGCGCACTCGGCGTGCACCGGCCGGCCCGCCGCCACATGGGCGCGCAGTGCGACCCGCAGCGTCTCGTTGGCGCCGAGGGCCGCGCCGTGCTCCTCGGGGAAGCCGCCACCGAGGACCACTCCGGCCGTCTGGTCCGGCAGAGTCTCGGTCAGCGGATCGAAACCCACCACCTCGGCGCCCGCGGCGGCCAGCAGTTCGCTGTGTTCGGCGTAGGAGAAGGTGAATGCGGGTCCGCGGGCGACGGCGATCACCGGCCGGCCGGGGGTCACGTCGTCACCGATCTCGTCGGTCGCCGACCACGGCTCGTCTGCCACCGGTGCCGCGCCGGCTGCGGCCGCGAGGATGGCAGGCAGATCCAGTGCGCCGGTGAGCTTCTCGGACATCGCCGATACGGCGCCGACGGCGGCCGTCTCGCGTTCGGCGGCCGGGATCAGTCCCAGGTGACGCGACGGCACCGACATGGCCGGGTCACGGCCCAGGACCCCGAGCACGGTGAGTCCGGCGCGGCCGCACGCGGCGCGCAGGACCTGCTCGTGGCGAGGCGAGCCCACCCGATTGAGGATCACCCCGGCGATCCGCACCGACGGCGCGTAGGTGACGAAGCCGTGCAGCAGCGCGGCCAGCGACTGCGAGTGCCCCGCGGCGTCGACCACCAGCACCACCGGTGCACCGATCAGGGTCGCGACGTGCGCGGTGGATCCCAGGCCCAGATCGCCTGCGCCGTCTGCGATCCGGCCGTCGAACAGCCCCATCACCCCCTCGATCACCGCGATGTCCGCGCCGCGCGTACCGGCCGCCAGCAGCGGGCCGATGCGCTGCTCGCCGACCAGGTTCGGGTCCAGATTGCGGCCCGGCCGCCCCGACGCCAGGGCGTGGTAGCCCGGGTCGATGTAGTCCGGTCCCACTTTGAACGGCGCGACCCTCCGGCCCGCGGCGGTCAGCGCGCCGATCAGCCCGGTGGCCACCGTGGTCTTCCCGCTTCCCGAGGCGGGGGCCGCGATCACCACGGCGGGCACGCGGCCTGTCACCATTCGACGCCCTTCTGGCCCTTCCGGCCGGCGTCCATCGGGTGCTTGATCTTGGTCATCTCGGTCACCAGGTCCGCGGCGTCGATCAGGGGCTGGGGCGCATACCGGCCGGTGATGACCACGTGCTGGCGCCCGGGTCGCTCGCGCAGGGCCTCGACCACCTCGCCGGGATCGATCCAGCCCCAGTGCATCGGGTACGTGAACTCGTCGAGGACGTAGAAGTCGTGTTCCTGTGCGGCGATCCGGCGGGCGATCTCCGTCCAGCCGGCGCGGGCGGCCTCGGCGTGGTCCTGCTCGGCGTCATCGCTGCGGCGGATCCACGACCAGCCCTGCCCCATCTTGTGCCACTGGACCGGCGCGCCCTCCCCGGTCTCCCGGTGCAGCCGGTCCAGTGCGAGCATGGCGTTCTCCTCGCCGACCTTCCACTTGGCGCTCTTGACGAACTGGAAGACGGCCACGCTCAGGCCGGCATTCCACGCGCGCAGCGCCATGCCGAAGGCGGCGGTCGACTTTCCCTTGCCTGCACCGGTGTGCACGGCCAGGACCGGCTGATTACGCCGTTGACGGGTGGTCAGGCCGTCGTTCGGGACCGTCTCGGGGACTCCTTTGGGCATACCGGCCACCTTAGTGCCGACCGTGGAAATCAATTCTCCCCAGGCCTTGCACACACCGCAGTATGAGTACCCGAAACCTCGGCCGCGACCGCCGCTCAGGCCAAGTACGCTCGGCGAGATCCCGGTGACCCGCCGTTCTGACCGGTTCTCAGGCGACGCTCCCGATCCGGCCGGCCAGCCCGGAGATCTCCAGGTCGTCCATCGACGCGTACTGCGCGCCGAGGCGCCGCGCCAGTTCCGCGGCCAGGCCGAGCCGGATCATGCCCTGCTCGCAGTCCACGACCAGCGATGAGATGTGTTGGCGGGCAACGCTGTCGGCGGCAGCCATGGCCCGGTCGGCGGCGCCGGCTCCGGCGGTCGCCCGTCCGTCGGTCAGCAGCACCAGCAGCGGGCGGCGCGTCGGATCGGTCCGCGCGGCGCGCTCGATCACCCCGAGCGCCTGGGCCAGCCCTTCGGCCAGCGGCGTTCTGCCCCCGGTGCGCACCTGTGCCAGCCGGGCCACCGCCAGATCCACCGATCGCGTCGGCGGCACCGCCACGTACGCGTCCTTGCCGGCAGCAACGATCACCGCCACCCGGTCGCGCCGGGTATACGAATCGCGCAGCAGATCCACGCAGGCGGTGCGGACCGCCGCCAAACGTGCCCGGGCCGTCATCGACCCCGACAGGTCTACGACGAAGACCACCAGATTCGATTCGGCGCCGATCCGCTCGGCGCCCCGCAGGTCGTCCGCACCGATGGCCGGCATCCCCGTGCCGGTCGACCGGCCGGCCGCGGCCAGCACCGTCGCGAACAGGTGTACCGGGGTGTGGTCGGCGTAATCGATTGCGCGCGCGGTCATCCCACGCCGGCTGCGCGCACGAGAGCGTCGCCCGTCTGCACCGTCGCCGAGCCCCTCGGCACGGAACGTCCGCAGGCGTGTACCGCTTCCGACGGACGGCGCACCGAACTGCGGGCCCGGCGGCGTGCCACCGCCGCCCGGCGGATCGTCCTCGGGGTCCGGGTCGGGATCCGGCTCGGAGTCCGGGTCTGCCTCGGTGCCCTGAGGCTCGTCGGACTCAGGGGTGTCACCCGGATCCTGCGCCGCCTGCTCCCCCTGCTCCAGCGCCTCGTCGAGCTCGTCGCGATCCATGCTGGATGAGTCGAAGGGATTGCGCCGCCGCCGATGCGGCAGTGCCAGTTCCACCGCGACCGCGACATCGTCCTCGGTGACCTCGTCGGCCCCGCGCCAAGCCGCGTGGGCGGCTGCTGTCCGGGTCACCACGATGTCGCCGCGCAGCCCGTCCACTTCCAGTGCGGCGCAGATCGCGGCAACGCGGCGCAGCTCGGCCTGAGGAACTGTGACGCGCTCGATCGCGGCGCGCGCCGCGGCGATCCGGGCGCCCAGCTCGGTCTCCTCGGCGGCGTACGACGCCGCGAAACCGTCCGGATCGGCGTCGTAGGCCAGGCGCGCGGTGACGATCGCGACGCGCTCGTCGACGCCGCGTGGTCCGGCGACGTCCACCACCAGACCGAAGCGGTCCAGCAGTTGCGGGCGAAGCTCGCCCTCTTCCGGGTTCATGGTGCCGACCAGCACGAATGCGGCGGACTGCGTGTGCGAGACCCCGTCACGCTCCACCGTCACGCGGCCGCTGGCTGCCGCATCGAGAAGGACGTCCACCAGATGGTCCGACAGCAGGTTGACTTCGTCGATGTAGAGGACCCCGCCGTCGGCCTGCGCCAACAGTCCCGGTGTGAAGTGCGCTTGGCCGTCCCGCAGAACGCGCGTCAGGTCGAGCGAGCCGATCACCCGGTCCTCGGTGGCACCGATGGGCAACTCCACCACGCGGGCGCCGTCGAGCAACGGCGCCAGACCGCGCACGATGGTCGACTTGGCGGTTCCCTTCTCGCCGCGGATCAGTACGCCCCCGATTCCGGGGGCCACGGCGGACAGGATCAGGGCCAGCTTGAGCCGATCTTGGCCCACCACCGCGCTGAACGGATAACGGACCGAAGGCTGGGTCATCGGATTCAGACCGTCTCGGGTGCCTCGTGCCGTCCGGCGTCCGGGGCGGCGTCGCGGCCGCGGCCGGTCAGCTCCAGACTCCGGTTGGTCCAGTCCCACATCTGGCGGAACAGCGCCGGATCGTCATTGAGCTTCGTGCCGTACGACGGGATCATCTCGGTCAGCTTGCCCTGCCAGCCGTCGAAGCGGTCGCCGAAGCACTGCTGCAGCACCGAGATCATCGCCGGCACCGCCGTCGACGCGCCCGGCGAGGCGCCCAGCAGACCGGCGATGGTGCCGTCCCCGGCCGCCACCACGGCGGTGCCGAACTCGAGGTTGCCGCCCTTGCCACTCTTGCGGATCACCTGGACGCGCTGGCCGGCGGTGATCATCTCCCAGTCGCCGCCGGTGGCGCGCGGGACGAACTCGCGCAGCGTGTTGACCCGGTCGGCCGGTGTCGATGCCAGCTCGCCGATCAGGTACTTCAGCAGCCCGAACTCTTTCGGCGCGATGGACATCATCGGCAGCAGGTTGCCCGGCTTCACCGACTTCGGCAGATCCATCACGCCGCCGGTCTTGAGGAACTTGGGCGACCAGCCGGCGTACGGGCCGAACAGCAGCCCCTTGTCGTGGTTGATCACGCGGGTGTCCAGGTGCGGCACCGACATCGGCGGGGCGCCCACCGCCGCCTGGCCGTAGACCTTGGCCGAGTGCTCGGCGATCACCTCGGGGTTGGTGCAGCGGAAGAACTGGCCGCTGACCGGGAAGCCACCGAACCCCTTGGCCTCGGGGATGCCCGACTTCTGGAGCAGGTGCAGAGCACCGCCGCCGGCACCGATGAAGACGAACTTGGCTTCGACGCGGAAGTCCTCGCCGCTGCGGGTGTTGCGCACCTTGATCACCCAGCTGCCGTCGGCCTGCTGCGACAGGTTGCGCACGTCGTATCCGAAATAGAGGTCCGCGTCGCGTCCGACGTAGTTCAGGAGCTGCTGGGTCAGTGCGCCGAAGTCGACGTCGGTGCCCTCGGTGTACCAGTTCAGCGCCACCGGATCGGAGTAGTCGCGACCGGCACCCATGAGCGGGAGCCGCTTGCCGAACTCGGCGTCGTCGGTGATCAGCTCCATGGCCTCGAAAAGCGTCTGGCTGCTCAGCGCCTCGTACCGCTTGCGCAAGTAGTCGACGCCGTCGGGGCCGTGCGCGAAGCTCACGTGCGGGATCGGGTTGATGAACTCGTCGGGCGCACCCAGCAGACCGGTGTCGACCGCGTGAGCCCAGAACTGGCGCGACTGCTGGAACTGCTCGTTGATGTTGAGCGCCTTGGAGATGTCGATGACGCCGTCGTCGCCCATCGGCGTGTAGTTCAGCTCGCACAGCGCCGAGTGACCGGTACCGGCGTTGTTCCAGGGGTCACTGCTCTCGGCCGCGGCGGCGTCGAGCCGCTCGAAGAGACTGATCGACCAGTTCGGCTCCAACTGCCGGAGCAGAGCGCCGAGCGTGGCACTCATGATGCCCGCCCCGACCAGCGCGACGTCTGTCTTGATCACCTTCTGCGACACGTAATGCTCACTTCCTGACCACCGGACCGCTCCGGTCGGGTCCGCATGCCTGGTCATTGTCCACCATGACGGGAATCCAGCCCGAATCGGTGCCGACGAATGTGGGATGCGCGACAGGGCCCGGCGCCGCCTAAGCTGAGGGCCGTGAGCGCTACCGATTCCTCCACCACCGCGAAGCCCGCCCACAATTGGCGGCCCGATCACTTCCTCGATCATTATGAACTCCTGACGCTGCCTTTGCCGCAGGATCCCGACGGCGAGGACCCGATCAGCGCGACCCTGATCCGCAAGCCGGGCGCCGTCGAGGCGCCGCAGGGCGCCGTGCTCTACGTGCACGGCTTCACCGACTACTTCTTCCAGGAGGAGTTGGCCCAGTTCTTCCACGACCGCGGCTATGCGTTCTACGCCATCGACCTGCGCAAGTGCGGCCGGTCGCTGGCCGCGCACCAGACGCCCCACTACGTCTCCGACCTCAGCCTTTACGACGACGAGCTGAACCTGGCGCTGGACGTCATCGGTGAGGAGATCGCCGAAAGCGGCGGCGCCGAGCGCATCGTGGTCTCCGGGCACTCCACCGGCGGGCTGGTGACCGCGCTGTGGCTGGACCGGCTGCGCCGCACCGACCCGGAGCGGCACGCGCGCGTGGCGGGCCTGCTGCTCAACAGTCCGTGGCTCGATCTGCAGGGTGAGGCGGCGCTGCGCACCGGCGTCGCCGCCCGGATCCTCTCGGCGGTCGGCGGGCTGCGCGGCAAGACCCCAGTGCCCCGCGACCTGTCCTCGGCCTACGGCGAGAGCCTGCACTCCGACGCGCACGGCGAATGGAGCTACGACCTCGAGCGCAAGCCGCTCAGCGGATTCCCGGTCACTTTCGGCTGGCTCAACGCCGTCCGGCAGGGGCAGCTCACGGTGCACGGCGGCATCGATGCGGGGGTGCCGGTGCTGGCGCTGCGCTCGGACAAGACCCGCTTCCGCTCCGCCTACGACGTGGCCGTGGACACCGCCGACTGCGTGCTCGACGTGAGCCACATGGCCCGGTGGGCGTCGTTCCTCGGCCACCGGGTGCTGTCGGTGGCGATCCCCGATGCCCGCCACGACGTCTTCCTGTCCAAGACGGGGCCGCGCAACCGGGCCTACGACACCGTCGACGGCTGGCTGACCCACGAGATGGCGGAGGTGACCGAATGAGCACCCCGCACCTGGTCGACCTGGCCATCATCGGAACCGGCAGCGGCAACTCGATCCCCGACGAACGCTTCGACGACGTCTCGACGGCGATCTTCGAGGAGGGTGTCTACGGCGGCACCTGCCTCAACGTCGGCTGCATCCCGACCAAGATGTTCGTCTACGCCGCCGACGTCGCCGAGGAGGTCAAGGAGGCGGGCACCTACGACATCGACGCCACCTTCGACGGCACCCGCTGGCCGCAGCTGGTCGATCGGGTCTTCGGCCGCATCGACCCGATCTCGGCCGGCGGACGGCGCTACCGCGTCGAGGACTGCCCCAACATCACCGTCTACTCCTCGCACGTGCGTTTCGACGGGCGCGAGGACGACCGGTACCGCCTGGTGACGGCCGACGGCGACGTGGTGCTGGCCACCGAAGTGGTGATCGCTGCGGGCGCCCGGCCCCAGATTCCCGACGCCGTCGCCGACTCCGGCGTGCGTTACTACACCAATCAGGACGTCATGCGGCTGCCGGAGCTGCCGCGGCGCATCACGATTCTGGGCAGCGGCTACATCGCCAGCGAGTTCGCGCACGTCTTCGCCGGGCTGGGCACCGAGGTGACGCTCGTCGCCCGCGGTCCGGCGCTGCTGCGCAAGATGGACCGCGACCTGAGCACCCGCTTCACCGAGACCGCCCGCCGGCAGTGGGACGTGCGCCTGAACGAGACGATCGTGGGCGCCACCGAACTGCCGGGCGGCGGTGTCCGCCTGACCGGTGCCGGCGGCGAGCACATCGACTCCGACGTGCTCCTGGTGGCCACCGGCCGCACCCCGAACGGCGACCGCCTGGGTTTGGACACCATCGGCCTGACCCTGACCGACGACGGCCGGGTGCAGGCCGACGAGCACGGTCGCACCGGGGCGCGCGGCGTGTGGGCCCTGGGCGACGTCTCCTCGCCGTATCAGCTCAAGCACGTGGCCAACCAGGAGCAGCGCACCGTGCAGGCCAATCTTCTGAAGGGCTGGGACGCCGCCGATCTCGACTCGTTCGCGCACCAGTACGTGCCCGCCGCGGTGTTCACCCGCCCGCAGCTGGCCACCGTCGGGCTCACCGAGGCGCAGGCCGTCGATGCCGGCCACGACATCACCGTGAAAGTGCAGTCGTACGGCGACGTGGCCTACGGCTGGGCCATGGAGGACACCGAGGGATTCTGCAAGGTGATCGCCGAGCGCGGCACCGGCCGCCTCCTGGGCGTCCACATCATGGGTGCGCAGGCCTCGTCGATCATCCAGCCGGCCATCCAGGCGATGAGCTTCGGGCTGGGTGCACGCGAGATGGCGCGCGGCCAGTACTGGATCCACCCGGCGCTGCCTGAAGTGCTCGAGAACGCGCTTCTGGGCCTCGACCTGGACTGACCCGACGACCGCCGCGTGCCTGGCAGTCTGCCGGGGGGTGCTGTGAGTCTGCTGCAGATCGCCCACCGAGCGCTGCCGCGGCCGACCTGCCCGCACGATGTAAGACATGACCGAATTCATGAACTCGAACATCTTCCGCCGCACCGTCGGCCCTGACCGGCGGGCCCCGGGATCCGCTGGAACCCGCTCCGCCTGAACCGGGACTCCTTCGCCGGCTACTGAAGGAGTCAGCGCCGGCAGGTGGACCGGGCGGGCTTGCCGTGCAGGCGGGAGTCCAGCCACGTCGCCGCCTCCGGATACCCGGTGACCGCCGCGATGCCGTGCTCGCCGAAGGCCTCCCGGTAGGTGGCGTTGGCGCCGAGACGGCACTGTTCGGCGAAGAGGTTGCGTGCTCCGACCGCCGGGATCCAGAACTCCTGGGTGCCGTTGAAGATGTACAGCGGGACCTCGGCCTTCTTATCGGCCATCTTGGTGATCCGGTAGATGTCGTAGGCCACGTCCGAATGGAACGGATCGGGGTCGTTGGAAAGCACCTGCATCGGCAGGAAGGTCTGGCCCGCCAGTGCCTCGGGAATGACGCAGACGTTCTTCAGCGGCGAGGTCGCGATCCATTGCGCCGCATGGTTCGCCTTGGTCAAGATCTCCGGGCGCTCGCGAGCGATCCCGAAGGTGGCCGCGTGGAAAAGGCCGGTGGCCAGGTTGGCGTTCATCGACCCGACGAGGATCTGGAAGTCGGCCGGTACTCCGCCCAGCGCCGCACCGACCATGCGGGGCGCCAGTTCGGGAGCGTAGGAGCCGATCAGCTTGGCGGCGCCGTTGGTGGCGATCGCACCGCCGGAGTAGCCGAACATCCCCACCCGGCTCTCGCCGAAGCGCCGGTGATCGAATCGGGCCGCCGCGCGCACCGAGTCGAGAACGATGTGACCCGCGGTGACCGGCTCGGCGTACGCCTGCCGCGGCCCCTGGTGATCCGGCACGATCACCGTGTAGCCGCGGGCGAGCGCCAGGGCGGTGGTCGGCGGGAAGAAGTCGGTGAACCCGGTGGCGATACTCCCCGTGCGCCAGCGTCATCCCCGCGGTGCAGGCAGCCCCCAGCGAATCGATCGGCAGATTGTTCACCAGGATCGGGCGGGCACCGCGTCCGGTCCACGGCGCCCGGGGCTCCAGGACGGTCGCGGTCCCGAAGGACGGCCGGCCCGCCGCATCCCGGGTCGCGAACTTCAGTTGCCGTGCCCGCGAGATCGGGGCGGTCGCCAGCAGTCCCGCCGGCCAGGTCACATCCCGGTCGGCGAGGAGTTCCCCCGGCTCGCGCTCGTCGAGCCGGGTGGGCCAGACGTCGAAGAACGGGTCACCGGTCGGGTCGGGCAGCACCGCTTCGCGCAGCTCCTGCATGCGGTGACTCATCCCGGGCGTCTGTGCGCGCTGCGGGATGGACTTCAACCGGGGAAACGGCGGTGGCGGGACCACGGCGTCGATCGCCTGCGGTATCTCCTCGGGGATGGCCCCCATCGTGAACGGCTCGTTCGGCAGGGGCTCGGCCCCTGCCGGGGGTGCCGGATCGGTCGCGACCATCAACACCACGACCGCCACCGACAACCATGTAGCCAGCCTGAAACGCCCTCGATGCTTCAATTCATGCCACGTCCCTTGAAGCTGCGGTCAGGGCAGTATGACGCACATCACGTCAGGATGTAACATACTCGGCTCAGAACATCGCGGAACGCAGTGCGATCTCGCTGGCGAGTGCCTCCGGAGCATGTTGGGGGATCCAGTGGTCCACCCCGGCGAGCTCAGAGAACCGGAAGTCCGACCGGACGTAGCGGCCGCTGAGTTCGGCCTGCTCACGCCCCAGGGCGGTGTCGCCGTCGCTCCACAGCATGGTGGTCGGAACCTCCACCGGCGGGCAGGCCAGGGTCTCGGCGATGTCGCCGGTGAAGTTGGCGCGGTACCAGTTCAGCGGCCCGGTGATGGCCCCCGGCTCCAGCAGCGGGGCCAGTTCCTCTGCGGTGACTCCCGCCCGCCGCAGCAGCACGCCGTCACGCGCGGTCAGCGTCTCCTCGGCGCTGTCGGCGATGAAGTCCTTGATGTACGACGACCGGGTGCGCTGATCGCCGCCGGCCGCCAGGGCAGCGGCCATCGCCGACGGATGGCCGGTGCTCGCCGCCACCAGCCCGGTGAACCGGTCCGGGTGTTTGGCCGCCAGATGCCAGGCGACGATGCCGCCCCAGTCGTGGCCCACCAGCATCGAGTAGGCGATGTTCAGGTGACCGAGGACGCCGAGGACGTCGTCGGTCAGCATGTCCAGCCGGTAGTCGCCGACCGCCTCCGGCCGTGCCCCGGGACTGTATCCGCGCTGATCGATGGTGACCGTGCGCAGGCCCGCGTCGTGCACGCGCGGCAGCACCTTGTCGTAACAGCTCGAATTCACCGGGAAGCCGTGCAAGAGCACCACCCACGGCCCCCGAGCCGGACCGCCGCGATGCACATCGAATGTCAGGCCGTTGTGCTCTACCTTCAGGTACTCGGATTCCACGACAGACAGCTTAGGACGCCCGGGAGTGCGGGGGCGCCCGCGACGAGCAAACGTTGCACAGCTGACATGTCCAGGTTGCCCTCCATCAGATCGGCGAGCAGATCCAGCTGCGCCTCCCGCACGGCGGCCACTTCCAAGTCGGGGGCCGGGGCGAAGCCGGTCCGGCCCGCCGCCGCAGCCACCTCGGAGAGGAAGGCGCGCCGGAACTCGCCGCTCTCCAGCAGCCCGTGGCAGTGCGTGCCGTAGACCGCCCCGCGACGCGCCCCCTCGGGGCCGGTGAGGTCCTCGTGCAGCCAGGGCCGCTCCCCCGAGCCCGTCACCTGCCCGTGATGGATCTCATAGCCCCGCACCGGGATTCCGTCGGCCTCCCCAAGGAATCGGCGCAAGGTCTTGTCTCGATGGAAGGTGATCCGCACGTCCAGCAGTCCCAGTCCGTCGACGGCGCCGGCCGCCGACTCGACATCGTCGTCGATGTGCCGGGCCAGCATCTGGAAGCCGCCGCAGATGCCGAGCACCGGCCGGCCCTGAGCTGCGCGCCCCGCCAGCGCCCGGTCCAGGCCGCGCTCGCGCAGCCACGACAGGTCGTCGACGGTGGCGCGGGTACCCGGGAGGACCGCCAGATCGGCCGCGGCCACGACGGCGGGGTCATCGACCCAGTGCACGTCCACGTGCGGTTCGCAGGCCAGTGCCTCGACGTCGGTGCTGTTGGAGACCCGCGGCAACCGGATCGCGGCCACCGACAGCCGGGGTGCGCCGTCGTGCACCGCCGGTGCGCCGACCCGCCGGCCGACCGGACTGGCCAGCGAGTCCTCGGCGTCGATCCAGACGTGCGGGCTGAACGGAATCACCCCGAGCGTCTCGCGGCCGGTGCGTTCGCGCAGCATGTCCAGACCGGGGGCGAGAATGGCCGGGTCGCCGCGGAACTTGTTGATCACATAACCGGCCACCAGCGCCTGATCGTCCGGGTCGAGGATCGCGGTGGTGCCGAACAGCCCGGCCAGGGCGCCGCCGCGATCGATGTCGGCGACCACCAGCACCGGCAGCGCGGCGCGGCGGGCGAGCCCCAGATTCGCCAGATCGCCTGCGCGCAAGTTGATCTCGGCGATCGACCCGGCCCCCTCGCAGATCACGACGTCGAACTCGGCGCGCAGCGCGGACAGTTCATCGGCCACCAGCGTGGCCAGGCGGGTGCGCCAGGTCTGGTAATCCTGTGCGCCGACGTCGCCGACGGCCCGGCCGCGCACCACCACCTGGGAACGCCGATCGCTGCCCGGCTTCAGCAGCACCGGGTTGAAGCGCGTGTCCGGCTCCAGGCCGCAGGCGGCCGCCTGCAGCGCCTGCGCCCGACCGATCTCGCCGCCGTCGAGGGTCACCGCGGAGTTGTTGGACATGTTCTGCGCCTTGAACGGCGCCACCGAGATCCCGCGCCGGGACAGTGCACGGCACAGTCCGGCCACCACCAGGCTCTTGCCCGCATCGCTGGACGTACCACCGATCAGCAGGGCGCCCCGGATCCGTGTCACGGCCTCACAATAACGTCGGCGGCTACGATCGGCTCGCAGGCGGGTAACGATCGAGAGGGGGATTCGCCAGTGGCCGGTCCGGTCCCCGGCGGCGAGTTCGCCGGATACGAAGTGCTGTCTCTGCTCGGCAGGGGCGGCATGGGCAGCGTGTTCCTGGTGCGCAATCGGCACCTCGAGCGCCGCGAAGCCCTCAAGGTGCTCGCCGTGGACTCCCAGGGCGACTTCGCCGCCCGGTTCGGCGCCGAGGCGCGGACCGTCGCCTCGCTGGACCATCCCGGGATCGTCACCGTCTATCACCACGGAATCGACGGTGAGATCCCCTGGTTCACCATGCAGTACCTGGAGGGCACCGACCTGTCCGGCGGGCAGCGGCTGCCCCTGGGCGAAGTGACGCAGATCGTCCGGCAGGTCGCCGACGCGCTCGACTACGCGCACGCCCGCGGCGTGGTCCACCGGGACGTCAAACCCGCGAACATCATGGTCCGGCGCGACGCCGCCGGCGCCGTGGAGCGGGTGACGGTGCTCGATTTCGGGATCGCCCGCCTCGCCGGCGCCAGCTCCCTGACCGCGGCCGACTCATTCGTCGGCACCCTGACCTACGCGGCCCCGGAGACCATCGGCGGTCGGCGCGACGTGGCCGCCGCCGACCAGTACGCACTGGCGTGCACGGCCTACGAACTCCTCACCGGGCGCACACCGTTCGCGGGTTTGCCCACGCCCGCGCTGCTGCACGCCCAGCTGTCGGAGGCGCCGCCGCCGATCAGCCGGTCGATTCCCGCGCTCGCCGGTCTCGACCACGTCTTCGCCCGTGCTCTCGCCAAGGATCCGGCGCAGCGGTATCGGTCCTGCAGGGCCTTCGCCGCCGCGCTGGCCGCCGGCGCCGATCCGGCCACCCGGCGGCAGACGCGGGTGGCTCCGGTGCCCCTTCCCCCGCCGCCACCGGTCGGCCCCGCCACGACCCCGCCGCCACCGAATCGGTCGACGATCACCATCATGTTGTCGCTGATCGCGATCCTCATCGGCATCGCCGTGATCGCCGGGGCGATCCTCTTGATCAACCGCGACGACAGCGCGTCCCCCGCACCGGACGTCTCCAGCAGTCCGGCCGGGGCCGCCGCCTCGCCGTCGGGAGTCTCGCCGTCGGGGGCCCCGTCGTCGGCGGCCGCGGCAGCCACCTGGGGGCTGGTGGTCAGCCCACAGGGCCGGGTGATCCGGTTCGGGCACTACGACTCCCGCGAGGATCTGCTGAGCAAGGCGGCGACCTACGGCTACGACGAGTCGTGGGGCTACGCCACTTTCACCACCGGCTGCGCGGCCGTCGCCCACGCCACGGGCGTCTCGGCCGGTTCGGCCGCCTACTACACCGCGCGCGGTGCCACTCGGACTGCGGCATCCCAGGCCGCAGTGGACCGATCCCAGCAGGCGACGGGCCGCACCAGCAGCACCGTGTCGACGCTGTGCGTCGGCGATTCGCTGGACTGACGCCCGCAGGCCCCGCTCAGGCGTCGGGGACGGTGAGTATCTCCGCGCCGCTGTCGGTGACGACCAGCGTGTGCTCGAACTGGGCCGTCCACTTGCGGTCGGTGTTGACCACCGTCCAGTCGTCGTCCCACATCTCCCAATCGAGGGCGCCGAGGTTGATCATCGGTTCGATGGTGAAGACCATGCCGGTCTCGATCACGGTGTCCACCGCGGGCTGGTCGTAGTGCAGCACCACCAGGCCGTTGTGGAAGGTCTCGCCGATTCCGTGGCCGGTGAAATCGCGAACCACGTTGTAGCCGAAGCGGTTCGCGTAGGCCTCGATGACGCGGCCGATCACGTTCAGCTCGCGCCCGGGCTTGACCGCCTTGATGGCGCGCTCGGTGGCGATCCGGGTCCGCTCGACCAGAGCGCGATGCTCTTCACTGACGTCCCCGGCCAGGAAGGTGGCATTGGTGTCACCGTGCGCGCCGTCGATGTAGGCGGTCACGTCGATGTTCACGATGTCCCCGTCCTGGATCACCGTGGAATCGGGGATGCCGTGGCAGATCACCTCGTTCAGGGAGGTGCAGCACGACTTCGGGAAGTCCTTGTAGCCCAGCGTCGACGGGTAGGCGCCGTGGTCGATCATGTACTCGTGCGCGATCGCGTCCAGCTGATCGGTGGTCACCCCGGGCGCCACGGCGCGGCCGGCCTCGGCGAGCGCGTTGGCGGCGATCTTGCTGGCCAGGCGCACCTTCTCGATGACCTCCGGAGTCTGCACCCACGGCTCGTCGCCTTCTTGCACCGTCGGCTTCCACACGTATTCCGGGCGGACGATGTGATCGGGAACCGGCAGGACGGGAGAAACGACGCCGGGGGTCAGCGGTGCACGAACGGTCATGACCGTCGATTCTACGGATCGCCCGCCGGTCCGGCGGAACAGCATCCCCGGGCCGCCGGTGCCGCCGAGCCGTCGGTAAGGTGTGCCTAAACACTCCTCTGTCTGCCCCCGAAGGATCCGCTCGTGCCGCTCGTCCGCCGCCCACACCCTCGCGGCAGCGCAGCGACCCTGCTGATCGGGCTGCTGACCGTGCTGCTGCTGGGCTGTTCCACCGCGCCCCTCGACGTCGGTGCCGTCAGCGACCCGAGCGCCGAACACCTGCGCAACGGCACCCAGGTGGTCACCCTGCCCAGCGACGATCCGGTGCCCGTCGAGACCGATCCGGCGTCCTCGCCGCGCGCGGACCGGATCATCGCCCTCGATCGCAACGGCACTCTGGGAGCGACGGTCTTCGCCCTCGGACTGGGCCCCCAGGTGGTCGGCCGCGACCGCTCCACCACTTTCCCTGCGGCTCAGGGCCTTCCGGAGGTGACCGACGCCGGCCACGCCGTCAACGTGGAACGGGTGTTGGCGCAGCGGCCGACGATCGTGCTGGCCGGTGAGGACGCCACCCCCAACGGGGTACTCGACCAGCTGCGGGCGGCGCAGATCGACGTGGTCGAGTTCACCGGTGAACGGAGCGTGGCCGACACACCGGAGCTGATCCGCGACGTCGCCGCGGCCCTCGGCGCCCAGCAGGCCGGGGAGAAGCTGGTGCAGCGCACCCGATCGCAGATCGACGCCGCCCGCGCAGCACTGCCCGATCCGACCGGCGATCCCGTCATCGCCTTCCTGTACATCCGCGGCGACCGGCTGATCCTGCTCGGCGGGCCCCGATCGGGCGCCGACGACTTGATCACCGCCCTCGGTGGGCGGGATGCCGGCACCGCGGCCGGTCTCACCGCCGCCTTCACCACCGTCAGCACCGAATCCCTGATGCGTGCCGATCCCGAGGTGATCCTGGTGATGACGCAGGGCGCCGACACGGTGGGCGGCCTGGACAAGGTGGCCGAACTGCCCGCCGTCGCCGGCACCGGTGCGGGCCGCAACAAGCGGATCATCGCGATGGACGAGACCCAGATCCTCGCCTTCGGTCCGGACACCGGCCTGGTATTGCAGGCGCTCGGAAAGGCCATCTACCAGTGACTGACCTCCAGACGCCGGACACGCAGAGCAGCCGGCGACGTGCGATTCTGCGCGCCCCGACTCACTGGCGCCGCGCCGCGTGGGTGATGGCGGCGTGCCTGGTGCTGCTGGGAGTGGTGGTGGTGGTCTCCGCCGGTACCGGCCAGGTCTCGGTCTCCCCCGGCGAGGTCCTCGGCTCCATCGCCCACCACTGGCACCTGAACATCGGACCGCTGCCCGATCAGCAGGGCGAGAACGCGCTCTGGATCTCCCGGTTCCCCCGCATCGTGCTGGGGCTGCTGGTGGGCGCCGCGCTCGGCGCCGCGGGCTGCCTCCTGCAGGGCGTGCTGGCCAACCCGCTGGCCGAGCCGGGCATCATCGGCGTCTCCTCCGGCGCCGCCGTCGGCGCCTGCCTGGTCTTCGTGATCGGCGGTGCGGCCGCCAACGGGTGGGCGGTGGCCGGGGCGGCCGCGGTCTTCGGCCTGTTCACCACCTTCGCCGTCTACATCCTGTCGATGCGTGACGGGGGCACCTCGGTGGTGATGATCGTGCTCACCGGTATCGCGGTGAACGCCTTCGCGCTGGGCATCATCGCCTACCTGACCACCATCGCCTCCACCGCCACCCGCGAGCAGATCGTCTTCTGGCAGCTCGGCTCGCTGGCCGGCGCGGTCACGTGGGCGCACGTGCAGGTGGTGGCTCCCCTGGTTCTCGGTGCCATCGCCGCGTCGGTGGTGCTGGTCAACAAGCTCGACCTGCTGGCCCTCGGCGAGCTGCAGGCCGCCGCCCTCGGCGTGAACGTGGAACTGGTCCGCCGCCAGGTGATCGTGCTGGTCGCGATCCTCACCGCGGGCGCCGTCGCCTTCACCGGCATCGTGATGTTCGTCGGCCTGATCGTCCCGCACTTGATGCGCCTGCTGGTGGGGCCGCGCCACCGCGTCCTCCTCCCGGCCTCGGTGATCGGCGGTGCGCTGTGCATCGCGGCCGCCGACCTGGCCGCCCGCACCCTCACCGCCGGGGAGCTGCCGCTGGGCATGCTGACCTCGCTGATCGGCGGCCCCGTCTTCTTCGTCCTGCTGCGCCGCACCGCGAAGACCGGGTGGTGATCCGATGCCCTCCACCGGTCACACCCTCAGCGGCGCCGAAATCCACATCGCCCTCGGCGGCCGCCCCGTCCTGCGCGGCGTCACCCTCACCGCCGAGCCCGCGCAGCTGCTCACTCTGGTGGGCCCCAACGGCTGCGGCAAGTCCACGCTGCTGTCGATTCTGGCCGGAGTCCGGCCGCCCGGCTCCGGGGCCGTCCACCTCAACGACCGCCACCTGCGCGAGTTCTCCACCCGCGAGCTGGCCCGCCACCGCACACTGGTGACGCAGAACAATCGGGTCGACACGCCCTTCACCGTGCGCGAAGTGGTGGAACTGGGCCGTTACCCGTGGCTGCGCACCCCGGAGGCGGCGCGCTCGGAGGAACTCATCCAGGAGGCCATCGCCGAGTGCCAGATCGCCGATCTGGTCGATCGGCCGTTCTCCCAGCTGTCCGGCGGCCAGCAGGCCCGCGTGTCACTGGCACGTGCACTGGCGCAGGACACCCCGGTGATCCTGCTGGACGAGCCCACCGCGGCCCTGGACATCGGTCACACAGAACAGATGCTGAAGATTCTGCGCACCCGCGCGGACGCCGGCACCACCATCGTCCTGGTGGTGCACGACCTCTCGCTGGCGGCGGCCTACGCCGACCGGGTAGCCCTGATGAAGGACGGTCAGATCCGTTCGACCGGCGCGGTGGACGAGGTGATGACGGCCGAGGCCCTCAGCGACACCTACGACCACCCCGTCACCCTGGTGCGGCACCCGCAGACCGGCGAGCTGATCATCACACCCGACCGCCGCTGATCGGCCGGCTCGCCGGCGAGTCGGCTCAGTTCTTGGCGAACTGGCGGAAGAAGACCACCAGGGCGCCCGCGGCGATCAGCACCAGACCGATCACCAGCACGAACCACAGCCCGAAGGCGCTGCCGATCTCCATCCCAGTCGGTGCCACGGTGGGCGGCGCGACTCCGCTCTGGCCCAGTTGCCGGTTCAGCTCTTCGAGCTGCTGGCTCATCTCGGCGGTCATTCCGTCGAGATTCGCCTTCGCGTCGTTGATCTTGTTCAGGTCGACCGCGAAGACGATCACCATCACCAGCCCGGTCAATGCGGCGATGGCCCCGGAGACCAGAGGCAGGACGGGGAGCTTCTCGGTGAAGAAGAGGGCCACGCCGGCGAGGACGACGGTCAGCAGACCCAGGATCAGCACCCACACGCCGTAGGTGTCGGTGCCGCCGTCGGTCATCCCCGACGCCGACTCACCGCCGCCCGAGATCCAGGGCAGGAAGACCGAGATGAACGCGAGCAGCCCCAGACCGGCCACGACCCACAGCGCCTGGTGTACCCGGGGCGACATCCCCGCGCCGACCGCCGGGCCGCCCGATCCGGGGGCCTGCCCGTACGGGGACTGGCCGTACAGGGCCTGGCCGTACGGGGCTTGACCATGAGGGGCCTGGCCGTAAGGCGCCTGGCCGTACGGGGCCTGGCCATAAGGAGCCTGGCCATGGGGTGCCTGATGGCTCGGGCCGGGCTGCTGGTGACCCGGCTGACCGTAATCCTGTTGCGGATAGCCCTGTTGCGGGTAGCCCTGTTGCGGGTAGCCCGGTTGCTGCGGCGGGTATCCACCCTGCTGGGGGTATCCCTGCTGGGGGTATCCCTGCTGGGGATATCCCTGTCCCTGCGGGCCGGGGTGCCCGCCGTACGGATTCGGTCCAGTCATCGGCACTCCCTCTCGAAATTTGCGTCAGCCGACGATAACCGACGGACGCGTCGAGCCGATGTCCCGGTCTGGCGCACCGCCCGACAGCGGAGAATTCATCCGCGCGGCGGACTCGCCTACGTGGGCGAAGTGCGGAAAGATCAGAGGGCCATGTCCGGGCGGCAGCGAAGCAGCCGAGTTCGGAGCGGTCGACACGAATAGGAAGACGATATGAAGAACAAACTCCTCCGCATCGCAGCGGTACTGGCGACGACCGGCGCCCTCGGAGTCGGGTCGGCGGCTCTGGCCGCGCCCGCCCAAGCGGCACCCCCGAACGATCTGGCGTTGCGGACCTACACCAAGTGCGTCATCAACCACGACACGCCCAAGACCGATCACGTCCTCTGGGTGACCAACGTGGGCCGCTCCACGGTCCACAACGTCCGCGTCGGCTCGGTCGGCGGCCCCGAGACGGGGATCCCGAAGATGCGCGCCGGCCAGGAGTTCCAGCGCGGCGCATGGCACTACTACTCGGCGACCGGTGTCCGGAACGCGGGCCACCTCGCCCCGCGCGAGTCGGTCAAGACGTGGACACTGGCCCCCCGGTGCAACCTGTCGTGGCCGGCCGTCATCTACACCGTCGGCAACGGGAACTTCAACGTCCAGGCCCGCGGATAGCCGCGAGCACGACGACGAAGGGGCCGCTCGGCTGATCATTCAGCCGGGCGGCCCCTTTCGTCGGTACCACCGCCCCGTCTCAGCGCCCGGGTGGCAGCAGGGACAGAAAGTCCCGGGTCACGTTGACGGCGTTGGTCGAGTCGCCGCCCAGGACGATCAGCGTCGCGAACGCGAGATCGCCGCGGAATCCGGCGAACCAGGCGTGCGAGCCGCCGCTCACCTCGGCCTCACCGGTCTTGCCGAACACCGGCCCGGCCCCACCGATCGACGTCGCGGTCCCCTCGGTCACCACCTCGCGCATCATGGGCCGCAGTTGCTCGTAGACCTCGGCTTTCAGTTCCGGGCGGGGGCCCACCACCGTGGTCTCGCGACCCTCGATCAGGTTGGGCACGGGCGCCTTGCCGGTGGCGGCGGTGGCCGCGACCAGCGCCATCCCCAGCGGGGACGAGAGCACCGTGCCCTGCCCGAAGCCGTCCTCGGCGCGCAGCACCAGATCCGGTTCGATCGGCACCGAACCCGACTTGGAGTCGATGCCGGCGATGTCGTACTGGGCGCCCAGGCCCATCGCGGCCGCGGCGTGCGCCAGATCCGTCGGGCCCATCTTCCCGGCCAGATCGGCGAAACTGGTGTTGCACGAGTTCGCGAACGCCTGGCGCAGCGGCACCGGGCCGAGGGCGAAGCGATCGTAGTTGGGGATCAGTCGCGAGCCGATCTGGATCTCCCCCGGACACGGCACGATCGCGTCCGGGCTGGACAGACCGGCGGCCATCGCCGCCGACGAGGTGACGATCTTGAACGTGGATCCGGGCGGATAGGTGCCCATGGTGGCCAGGAGGCCGCCGCGGTCGGCGGCCGGATTCTGCGCGATCGCCAGCAGCCGGCCGGTCGAGGCCTGCATCACCACCATCATCGACTGCTTGCCGACGGCGTTCACCGCCCGCTGGGCGGCGTTCTGCACCGAGCGCGACAGCGTCAGCGAGACCGCGGGCGCCGGCGTCGCCGGATGGTCGCTGAGCACGTCGGCCACCAGACCGTTCGGGTTGAGCACCGAGATCCGCCACCCGGACTCGCCGCCCATCTGGTCGGCGACACGGGTGCGCACCTGCCCCAGCACCGCCGACGCGAACCCCGGGTCGCGCGGGACCAGTATCGCCTGGTCCTGGGCGATCACGCCGGGAACGGCCAGCTGATCGCGCAGCTTGTCGAACTGCTCACCCGGGATCCGGCCGATCGGTAGCGGTTCAGCGCTCGCGGTCGCCTTCTCCGCCAGGCCTTGCACGGTCAGTCCGGGGATCTGCGGCCCGAGAACGGCCACCAGGCGCTCCGCCGAATCGACCACCGAGCCGTGCTCTGCGGCATCGGCGGCATCGAAACTGATGGAGGTGATGGTGCCGTCGCCCATCACCTCGCTGCCGTCGGACTCGTTCACGGCGGCCCGCGGGGGCGCGAAAGTGGACAGCGACAGCCGCTGATCGGCCCCGAGTTCGGGGTGCACATTGGTCGACGACCAGCGCACCGCCCACCCCGCATCGCTGCGGCCCATCGTCAGCGTCGCCGGGTAGCGCCATTCCCGGTCGTTCGGCAGGGTCCAGGTGTAGGTCACGTCCACGTCGGCGATGTCGTGGTCCATCCGCACCCTCCCGGTGCGGGCGGTGAGCCCCTCCCCGTCCAGTCCCTCCCAGGCCGCGGCCAGGAAGGGCTCGGCACGGTCGGGCGCGGTGGTCATGGCGGCGGCGGCGGCGAAGTTCTGCTCGGCGAAGTCGCGGAGGAAGTCCTGGGCGATCCCGCGCGGCCCGTCGTCTTCGGTGGTGCACGCCACCAGCGTCGCGGCCAGCATCAGCACCAGCGCCATCCCTGCCGCGCGCAGGCCGGAGCGCCTCCGAACAGCAGGCGGCGAATGATCCATCAGCGCTGAGCCTAGGGCGTGGCGCCCCGCCACCCGGGTCGGCGCGCCGGACGATCAGTCGATGAGAACGGTGGCGAACGTGCCGACCTGCTCGAATCCGACGCGGCGGTAGGTCTCGCGGGCGACAGCGTTGAAGCCGTTGACGTACAGGCTGGCGATCCGGCCCTGCCGCGCGATCGCCGCGGCCACCGCGGCGGTTCCGGCGATCCCGCAGCCGTGGCCGCGATACTCCGGATCCACCCACACGCCCTGAATCTGGCCCACCCGGCGCGACAGTGCGCCGATCTCGGCCTTGAAGACCACCCGCGTGCCCTCGAACCGGGCGAAGACGCGGCGCGCGGAGATCAGTGAAGCGAGCCGGCGGCGATAGGCCCGCCCGTCGTCCTCCAGCCGTGGATCCACTCCGACCTCGCCGATGAACATCTCGACCGCCGCCGGGAAGTAGGCGTCCAGGTCGGCGCCGGTCACCAAGCGCACACTGCGATCGACCGGTGCCGCGGGATAGCCGTCGAGCGCGAGCAGCGGCTGATCGTCGCGGATCTCGCGCGGCTCGCCCCAGTGGTCGGCGAGACGATCCCACAAGCCCAGGGACAGCCCGGCCGGCCCCACGAGCGAAGTACACATCCGTGGACCGGAGAGCGCACGCTGAGCGAAATTGTCCAGATCCGTCGAGGTCCCCGACAGCGGCACCAGGTTGGCCCCGGAGAAGCACAGGGACTCCTCCGGCCGCGAGGCGGTCCACAATTCGCCGCCCAGAAAACGTGGGGACAGCCCGTAGGCCTCCACCCGGGCGGCCACCATGCACGAGGTCACCGGATCGCCGTCCAGGGCGCGGGTCACCGCGACCGCATCGCGCGACCCGAGTGGGCGATCACCCAGCAGTCCGAGCACGCCTCACCTCCTCGTCGGTCGTCTCCGGCGCCCCGGCGACGATCAGCCGACCGTCACCACCGGGTTGCCTTCTCCAGTGTCCCCCGATTCACCGGCGATACGCATCGCTTCTTCGATCAAGGTCTCCACGATCAGCGCCTCGGGCACCGTCTTGATCACTTCGCCCTTGACGAAGATCTGTCCCTTGCCGTTGCCGGAGGCCACCCCGAGGTCGGCTTCGCGGGCCTCGCCCGGGCCGTTCACCACGCAGCCCATCACGGCCACCCGCAGCGGCACCTCCAGACCGTCGAGTCCGGCGGTCACCTCGTTGGCCAGCTTGTACACGTCCACCTGGGCCCGGCCGCACGACGGGCACGAGACGATCTCCAGCTTGCGCGGGCGCAGATTCAGCGACTGCAGGATCGCGTCGCCGACCTTGATCTCCTCCGCCGGCGGCGCCGACAGCGAGACGCGGATGGTGTCGCCGATCCCCTCCGACAGCAGCGCACCGAACGCGACGGACGACTTGATGGTGCCCTGGAACGCCGGGCCCGCCTCGGTGACGCCCAGGTGCAGCGGGTAGTCGCACTGGGCGGCGAGCTGGCGGTAGGCCTCCACCATGATCACCGGGTCGTTGTGCTTCACCGAGATCTTGATGTCACCGAAGCCGTGCTCCTCGAACAGGCCGGCCTCCCACAGTGCCGACTCCACGAGCGCCTCCGGGGTGGCTTTGCCGTACTTCTTCATCAGCCGCGGATCCAGCGAACCGGCGTTGACCCCGATACGGATCGGAATGCCGGCGTCACCGGCGGCCTTGGCCACCTCCTTGACCCGGCCGTCGAACTCCTTGATGTTGCCCGGGTTCACGCGCACCGCGGCGCAGCCGGCGTCGATGGCGGCGAAGATGTACTTCGGCTGGAAGTGGATGTCGGCGATCACCGGGATGTTCGCCTTGCGGGCGATCTCCGGCAGCGCGTCGGCGTCCTCCTGCCGCGGGCAGGCCACCCGGACGATGTCGCATCCCGAGGCGGTGAGCTCGGCGATCTGCTGCAGCGTCGCATTCACGTCGTGGGTCTTGGTGGTGCACATCGACTGCACCGAGATCGGCGAGTCGCTGCCCACGCCCACCGAGCCGACCTGCAGCTGACGCGTCTTCCGTCGCGGGGCCAGGACGGGCGGCGGGGTCGGGATACCGAGTCCGATCGGTGCGGTCATGTCTTGCTCCTTGCGTTCTGCGCGGCCGGGCGGCCGTCAGAAGATCTGAATGGGGTTGACGATGTCGGCGGTGAGAGTCAGCACCATGAAGCCGGCCATCACCACCACCACCGCATACGTCAGCGGCAGCAGCTTGTAGTAGTCGACGGGTCCGGCCGCGGCCTTGCCGAAGAGGCGGCGGATCGTGTTGCGCAGCTTCTCGTAGAGGGCGATCGCCATGTGGCCGCCGTCCAACGGCAGCAGCGGCACCAGGTTGAACAGGCCCAGGAAGAAATTGACGCTGATCAGCAGGAGGAAGAAGACGTCCCAGTAGCCGCGCTCGACCACCTGGCCGCCCATCACCGAGGCGCCGTAGACGCTGATCGGGGTCTCCGGGTCGCGTTCGCCGCCGGTCACCGCAGTCCACAGATTGTCGATCTTGGTCGGCAGCTTGATCAGCGCCTTGTAGGTCTCGGTGAACATGTCGCCGGTGAAGCTCACCGCCCCGCCCCACACCGTCAGCGCGTTGTAATGGTTGGTCCGTTCCTCGTTCAGGCCGACGCCGATGGCGCCGACGGTCACCGGCGACAGCGTGCCGTCCGGGTTCTCCGTCATCCGTTGGACCTGGGTCACCGGGACCGTCAGCTCCTGGCGGGCGCCGTCGCGTTCCACGGTCAGGTGCACCTGCCCGCTCGACTTCTGCACCTGCATGATCAGGTCGGTCGTACCGGCGACCGTATGCCCGTCCACGGCCAGGATCTGGTCGCCGGGCTCCAGCCCCGCGGCCACCGCCGGTCCGGGACCGGAGCACTCGACCAGCCTGCCCTTGTCGTCGGTGGCCGGAGCCACGCAGCCCACCGTGGTGGCGTGCACCGGGCGGTCCCCGAGAATCGGCAGCCCCCAACTCAGGCCCACCACGATCACCAGGACGAAGCCCAGGATGAAGTTCTGGGCGGGCCCGGCGAACAGCACCACGAGCCGTTTCCACGTCGGCTGCTTGTACATGGCCCGTTCGCGGTCCTCGACCGCGAGTTCGTCGTGCGGGGTCATGCCGGCGATGTCGCAGAAGCCGCCGAGCGGGATGCCCTTGACCCCGTACTCGGTCTCCCCGCGCCGCGTCGACCACAGCGTGGGACCGAAGCCGACGAAGTAGCGGCGCACCTTCATCCCCGTGGCCTGAGCGGCCCACATGTGACCGAGCTCATGCCACGCGATGGAGATCAGCAGGGCGAGCGCGAAGAGCACCACACCGAGAGCGAAACTCACCTTCTCCGGTCCTGCCTTACTTCTGGGACGACTACCTGGGGGAACGAGCGGCGACCAGCGTGGCAGCGCGATCGCGCGCCCACTGATCGGCAGCCAATACGTCTTCCACAGTACCCGGCGGCGCCGACCACTGATCGGCCTGCGCGAGCACCTCGGCGATGATCGCCACGATGTCGGTGAAGCCGACGGCACCGGCGAAGAAACCGGCGGCGGCCACCTCGTTCGCCGCGTTGTAGATCGCCGTGTGGCAGCCGCCGGCCTCCCCGGCCCGGCGCGCGACGGAGATCGCCGGGAAGACGGTCTCGTCGACCGGCTCGAAGGTCCACTCCGCTGCCCGGCTGAAGTCGCAGGACGACGACGAGCCGGGCACCCGGTGCGGCCAGCCGAGGGCGAGGGCGATCGGCAGCTTCATCGACGGCGGCGAGGCTTTCGCGATGGTGGCACCGTCCACGAAGGTCACCATCGAGTGGACGATGGATTGCGGGTGCACGGTCACGTCGATCCGGTCGTAGGGCACCCCGAACAGCAGGTGCGCCTCGATCACCTCGAGCGCCTTGTTCACCAGGGTCGCCGAGTTCAGCGTGATCATCGGACCCATCGACCAGGTGGGATGCCGCCCGGCCTGTTCGGGCGTCACCCCGGCCACCTGCTCGGCCGTCCAGCCGCGGAAGGGCCCGCCGGAGGCGGTGAGCACCAGGCGGTCCACCTCGTCGGGCGAACCGCCGCGCAGGCACTGGGCGATGGCCGAATGCTCGGAGTCCACCGGCACGATCTGACCGGGCGCGGCGGCGTCCAGCACCAGCGCGCCACCGGCGACCAGCGACTCCTTGTTCGCCAGCGCCAGCCGCGCCCCGCTGTGCAGGGCCGCGAGGCTCGGCCGCAGGCCGATGGCGCCGACCACCCCGTTGAGCACCACGTCGGCCCCGGTCTCTTCGATCAGCCGGACCATCGCGTCCTCGCCGCCGAGTACCCGGCCGTCCAGACGGCCCGAGAGCACCCCGGCCGCTTCGGCGTCGGCCACCGCGATCCGGCCCGCCGACAACCCGGACTCGGCCGCCTGCCGGGTCAGCAGGTCCAGGTTGCCGCCGCCGGCACCGAGCCCGGCCACCTCGAACAGTTCCGGATGTTCAGCGATCACCTCGAGGGCCTGCGTCCCGATGGAACCGGTCGAACCCAGGATCAACACACGTGTCGTCACACCGGTCATTGTGACGCACCGCGACCGGGTTATGCTTGAGCCCCGACTACTACCGGTCGTCATACACCGGTGGCCGTACACCGATCGCCGAACCCGAGGAGTTCTTGTGGCAAGCACCGAGGTCGAGACCGTCGATACCGGCTGGGTTCGCGAGGACCCCGAGGCCCCGTCCGCCCGTTTCGGCTGGTCCGGCACCGCCCCCCGCACCTATGCGATCGCGTCGTTCATCAGCGGCCTGATCATGTTCGGCATGCTGGTGGGCAACCACGTCGGCCACGTGGAAGACATCTGGCTGATCGTCTTCGGCGTCGTGCTGTGCCTGTACCCGATCTACAAGATGCGCCCGCGCAAGAACGCCTGGAAGCGCTACTAGGCGCTACCGGAGGTCAGTTCTCCTCGGCGGCCAGCTGCCCGCAGGCCGCCGCGATCTCCTGGCCGCGGGTGTCGCGGACCGTGCACGAGACGCCCTGCGCCTGCACGCGCCGCACGAACTCCCGCTCGACCGGCTTGGGGCTGGCATCCCACTCCGAGCCCGGCGTCGGGTTAAGTGGAATCAGATTCACGTGCACCATCGGGCCCAGCGCCGCGCGCAGCTTCTTGCCCAGCAGGTCGGCCCGCCACGGCTGATCGTTGACGTCCCGGATCAGCGCGTACTCGATCGAGACCCGTCGTCCGGTGGTGTCGGCGTAGTAGCGGGCGGCCTCGAGCACCTCGTCCACGCTCCACCGGTTGTTCACCGGCACCAGGGTGTCGCGGAGTTCGTCGTCGGGGGTGTGCAACGACACCGCCAACGTCACCGGGATGCCCTCGTCGGCGAGCCGCCGGATCGCCGGGGCCAGGCCGACGGTGGAGACCGTCACCGACCGGGCCGAGATCCCGAGGCCGTTGGGCTCGGGTGAGGTGATCTTGCGGACCGCATCGATCACCCGCTTGTAATTGGCCAGCGGCTCCCCCATCCCCATGAAGACGATGTTGGACAGCCGGCCCGGTTCGCCCACGTCGCCGTCGCGCAGCGCCCGGGCGGCCGCCCGCACCTGGTCGACGATCTCGGCGGTGGACAGGTTCCGGTCCAGTCCGCCCTGGCCGGTGGCGCAGAACGGGCACGCCATGCCGCAGCCGGCCTGCGAGGAGATGCAGAGGGTGTTGCGGTCCGGGTAGCGCATCAGGACCGATTCGAGGAGGGTGCCGTCGTGCAGGCGCCACAGCGTCTTGCGGGTGGAGTCGTCGTCGCAGGAGACGTGCCGCACCGGCGTCATCAGCGGCGGGAACAGGGCGGCGCCCACGTCCTCGCGAATGGCCGCCGGCAGATCGGTCATCTCCGCGGCATCGGAGTTCAGCCGCCCGTAGTACTGCTTGGCCAGCTGATTGGCCCGGAACTTCGGCAGCCCCAGTTCCTGCACGGCCGCCACCCGCGCCGCTTCGTCGAGGTCGGCGAAATGCCGCGGCGGCTTGCCGCGGGCGGGCGCGTTGAAAACAAGGGGAAGGCTGCTCACGGGATCCATTGTCTCATGCGATGATGCTCGAATGAGCACCCCGGAACCCAGCGCTGACCAGCCCTCCGAACCGCAGGCCACCACCCCTCCGGTGACCGACGGTCTCCGCGAGCGGGAACGGAGAGCCCTCTCGGACACCAAGCGGGAGGTGGGCAAGGTGAAGCACACCCGCTCGCGGGCCACCTACTTCGCCTGGGTCGTCGGCGTCGTCGTCGCGATCCTGCTGCTGGTGTTCATCCTCCGCAATCAGGATTCGCAGGAGATCGACCTGGTCTTCTGGAAGGTGAACCTGCCGGTGGGCATCAGCCTGCTGATCGCCGCGCTGCTGGGCGCGATCCTCACCCTGGCCGTCACCGCGGCGCGGATCATGGAGTTGCGCCGCGCGCTGCGGAAGGTCGACAAGGCGCGCAAGTCGGCCCAGAAGTAGGGCCCCGACCGGCTACAGCAGAGCCGACAGGATGCCCCAGGTCACCAGGGCGGCCGGGATCAACGAGTCCAGGCGGTCCATGATGCCGCCGTGGCCGGGCAGCAGCGTCCCCATGTCCTTGATGCCGAGGTCACGCTTGATCTGCGACTCCACCAGATCGCCGCAGGTGCCGACGATCACCAGCACCGGTCCCAGGATCAGGCCGATCCACCAGTGGGTGCCCAGCAGCCAGTGGACGCAGGCCACCGCGCCCGCCGTGGCGACGACCAGCGAACCGCCGAGCCCCTCCCACGACTTCTTCGGGCTGATGGCCGGCACCATCGGATGCTTGCCGAACAGCACGCCCGCGGCGAATCCGCCGACGTCCGAGCAGACCAGGACGATCAGGAAGGTGAAGACCCGGTAGCGGCCCTCGTGCTGCTGCACCATGTCGACGGCGAAGATCGCCATCAGCGGCAGCCAGCACAGCACCATCAGCGACAGCGCGACGTCGCGCGTGTATTCGTGGGGAGCCTCGGTGAGCCCCTGCGCGAACAGCTTCCACGCCAGGATCACCAGCACGGTGATCGCGATGGCGACGAAACCGCCCAGCGGCCCCCACGGCCACGTCACCCAGATGGCCGCCTGTCCGCCCACCAGTAGCGGAATCAGCGCGACCCGACGGTCGCCCTCACGCAGCCGCTTGGCGACCTCCCAGGTCGCGATGCCGATCGCCACGGCCACGATCGCGAACCAGACGCGCGGAACGTACGCCAGAACCAGGATCAGGCCGACGCCCAGCGCCAGCCCCACCGCGATCGCGGCGGGGAGGTTCCGGCCGGCCCGGGAGGCCTTCGGCTGCGTATCGGCGGTCATACTTCCAGCAGCTCGGCTTCCTTGTTCTTCACCAGCTCGTCGATCTGGTCGGTGTAGACGTGGGTGGTCTTGTCCAGTTCCTTCTCGGCGCGGACCACCTCGTCCTCACCGGCCTCGCCGTCCTTCTGGATGCGCTTGAGTTCGTCGACGGCCTTGCGGCGGACGTTGCGGACGGCGATCTTGGCGTCCTCGCCCTTGCTGCGCGCCTGCTTGCCCAGGTCGCGGCGGCGCTCTTCGGTGAGCTGTGGGATCGACACGCGGATCACGGTGCCGTCGTCGGTGGGGTTGACTCCCAGGTCCGAGTTGCGGATCGCGGTCTCGATGTCGTTCATGATCGCCTGCTCGTAGGGCTTGATCACGATCATCCGGGGCTCCGGGGCGTTGATGCTCGACACCTGGGTGATCGGGGTCATCGCACCGTAGTACTCGATCATGATCTTGTTGAACATCGCCGGGTTGGCTCGGCCGGTGCGGATGGAGGCCATGTCGTCGCGCAGGTGCTCGACCGCCTTCTCCATCTTCTCCTCGGCATCGAGCAGAGCTTCGTCGATCATCGTCGTCCTATCGCTGAGTGTGGTTGCTGGTTGGCGGTCGGGGGTCGGCCGGTCAGGAGGCGACCAGCGTGCCGATGGTCTCCCCCGCGACTGCGCGGGCGATGTTTCCCCGTTCCAGAAGATTGAACACCAGAATCGGCATGTTGTTGTCCATGCAGAGCGAGAAGGCGGTCGCGTCGGCCACCTTGAGTTCCCGGTCCAGGACCTGCCGGTGGGTGATCTCGCGGTACAGCTCGGCGTCCGGATCGACGCGGGGGTCGGCCGAGTACACGCCGTCGACGGCCTTCGCCATCAGGACCGCTTCGGCCTTGATCTCCAGGGCGCGCTGCGCCGCGGTGGTGTCGGTGGAGAAGTACGGCATGCCCATGCCGGCGCCGAAGATCACCACGCGCCCCTTCTCCAGGTGCCGGACGGCACGCAGCGGCAGATAGGGCTCGGCCACCTGCCCCATGGTGATGGCCGTCTGGACGCGCGTGTCGATGCCGCGCTTCTCCAGGAAGTCCTGCAGAGCGAGGCAGTTCATGACGGTGCCGAGCATGCCCATGTAGTCCGAGCGGGCCCGGTCCAGTCCGCGCTGCTGCAGTTCCGCGCCGCGGAAGAAGTTGCCGCCGCCGATCACGATGCCCACCTGCACACCGCCGGCCACCACCTCGGCGATCTGATCGGCCACCGTGCCCAGCACGTCGGGGTCGAGCCCCACCGAGCCGCCGCCGAACATCTCACCGCCCAGTTTCAGCAGCACCCTGCTGAAACCCTCCCGGGGCGCATTGACCGGGGACTCAGAACTCATGAACCCTCTTCACCTCGAGCTTGGTTCCGGCGGGGCCGTCCGCCCCGCCGGAATCGATCTCACCCATCTTAGAAGAACCCACCCGGCCGATACCGACCGGTGTGCCGACCCGCGGATGCACGACGGCCCGGAGCTCCCGCAGTGGGAGTTCCGGGCCGTCGTGGCCTGCGTGTCAGCCGAAGCCGGTCAGGCCTGGCCGACCTCGAAGCGGGTGAACGCGACGACGGTGGCGCCGGCCTCGTCCAGGATGGCCTTGACGGTCTTCTTGGAGTCGGTGACCGACGCCTGATCCACCAGGACGACGTCCTTGTAGAAGCCGTTGACGCGTCCCTCGACGATCTTCGGCAGCGCCTGCTCGGGCTTGCCTTCGGCCTTGGCGGTCTCCTCGGCGATGCGGCGCTCGTTCTCCACCACATCGGCGGGCACCTCGTCGCGGCTGGCGTACTTGGCGCGGAGGGCGGCCACCTGCATGGCGGCGCCGCGCGCGGCCTCGGCCGCGGCATCGCCGTCACCGGTGTACGAGACCAGCACGCCGACCGACGGCGGCAGGTCCGATGCACGCTTGTGCAGGTAGACGGCCACCGGGCCGTCGTAGGCGGCGACGCGACGCAGGACCAGCTTCTCGCCGATCTTCGCCGACAGCGCCTCGACGGCGTCGGCCACGGTGCCGTCGCCCAGCGGGGCGGCGTTCAGCGCGTCGATGTCGTCGGTGCGCTGCGCGACGGCCGCGCCGAGCACGTCCTCGGCCAGCTGCTGGAACTCGGCGTTCTTGGCGACGAAGTCGGTCTCGGCGTTGAGCTCGATCATGACGCCGTCGCGCGCGGCCACCAGGCCCTCGGCGGTGGCGCGCTCAGCGCGCTTGCCGACGTCCTTGGCGCCCTTGATCCGCAGTTCCTCGACGGCCTTGTCGAAATCACCGTCGTTGTTGGCCAGGGCATTCTTGCAGTCGAGCATGCCCGAGCCGGTCAGTTCGCGCAGACGCTTGACGTCCGCCGCGGTGTAGTTCGCCATGGGTGGCGACTCCCTTCGAAAGAAGTGGTGTGGGTCGGATGGAACGGCCGGCGCCGGTCACTGCTCGGCCGGGGCCTCCGCGGCCGGTGCCTCAGCAGCCGGTGCCTCAGCAGCCGGCGCCTCAGTAGCCGGTGCCTCGGTAGCCGCCTCGGCGACGGCCTCGTCGACGACCACCTCGGGGGTGGCCAGCAGATCCTGCTCCCACTCGGCGAGCGGCTCGGCGCCGCCCTCGGGCTTGGTGTCACCACTGCCCTGGCCGGCACGCGCCTGCACGCCCTCGGCGACGGCGGAGGCGATGACGCGGGTCAGCAGCGCGGTGCTGCGGATGGCGTCGTCGTTCGCCGGGATCGGGTAGTCCACCAGATCCGGGTCGCAGTTGGTGTCCAGGATCGCGATGACCGGGATGTTGAGCTTGCGGGCCTCGCCGACGGCGATGTGCTCCTTGTTGGTGTCGACCACCCAGAGGGCCGAGGGCACCTTGCCCATGTCGCGGATGCCGCCGAGGGTGCGCTCGAGCTTGTTCTTCTCACGCGTCAGCATGAGGATTTCCTTCTTGGTGCGTCCCTCGAAGCCGCCGGTCTGCTCCATGGCCTCGAGCTCCTTCATCCGCTGAAGGCGCTTGTGGACGGTCTGGAAGTTGGTGAGCATGCCACCGAGCCAGCGCTGGTTCACGTACGGCATGCCGACGCGGGTCGCCTCGGCGGCGATGGACTCCTGGGCCTGCTTCTTGGTGCCGACGAACAGGACGGTGCCGCCGTGGGCGACGGTCTCCTTGACGAACTCGTAGGCGCGATCGATGTAGGTCAGCGTCTGCTGCAGATCGATGATGTAGATGCCGTTGCGGTCGGTGAAGATGAAACGCTTCATCTTCGGGTTCCAGCGACGGGTCTGGTGTCCGAAATGCGCGCCGCTGTCGAGCAGCTGCCGCATGGTCACGACTGCCATGGGTATTCCTTTGTGTCGGTTACATCGGTCGCCGGGCGGCGGCCGATCCTGGCGCCCGCCGCCGGACCTGCCCGGGGAATGGCCCGGGACCGTGAGATCCGGTCGTGGTGTCCGGCCGTGAGACCGGACGTGCGAACGCGCGAAGTCACCTCTCCGGAGGTCCGGCGAGATGCAGTCCTCAACACTACGCGCCGACACGCCCGGGAATCAAAACCGGATCCCGATCGCCCGCCCGCGCGTCTGACCTGTATGAGATCTGCCGCGCGCCGGACCGTCGCCGTCGCCTGCGCGCTGGTGCTGGTCCAGCCCGCCGCGTTCCCGACGCCGGCCCCCGCGCGCGGCCGCTACGACTGGCCGTTGGCACCCCGGCCGGCGGTGGTGCGGGCCTTCGATCCACCCGCTCAGCGCTGGCTCGCCGGGCACCGCGGTGTGGACCTGGGCGCCGCCGGCGATGCGGCGGTGATCTCCGCGGGCGCCGGCACCGTCCGGTTCGCCGGCACGGTGGCCGGGCGGCCGACCGTCGCGGTGCTCCACCCCGACGGGATCGCCACCACCTACGAACCGGTGCGGGCGGTAGTACGGGCCGGTGAGACGGTGAGCCGCGGTCAGGTGCTGGGCTACCTCGACGCCGGGCACCCTGGGTGCACCGTCGCCGCGTGCCTGCATTGGGGCGCCCGCCGCGGTTCGGACCGGACGGCGACCTATCTCAATCCACTGGCGCTGGTCGGTGCCCTCCGGGTCCGGCTCAAACCGGTCGGGGCCTGGCCCGATCAGGCCCGTGGATGAGCCTGATCGTGCACCGCTCGCAGCCGTTCGACGCTGACGTGGGTGTACAGCTGCGTCGTCGCCAGCGAGGAGTGGCCGAGGAGTTCCTGCACCACCCGCAGATCCGCACCGCCCTCCAGCAGGTGGGTGGCCGCGCTGTGTCGCAGACCGTGCGGGCCGACGTCGGTTCCCTGTGCGGCGGTGGCCCGGTGGACCACGGTGCGCGCCATCCGCTGATCGAGCCGACCGCCGCGCACTCCCAGCAGGAGCGCCTCCCCGGAGGCCGCGGTGGCCAGGGCGGGCCGGCCCCGTGCCAGCCAGTCGGCGACGGCCCGAGCGGCCGGTGCCCCGTAGGGCACGGCACGCTGTTTGTCGCCCTTGCCGATCACGCGGAGCACCCGGCGGTCGGCGTCCACATCGGCCAGGTCGAGGCCGCACAGCTCGCCCACCCGAATGCCGCACGAGTACAGCAGTTCCACGATCAACGCGTCCCGCAGATCCACCGGCTCGTCTCCGGCCACCTCCGCGGCGCGCGCCGCCTGCCCGGGGTCGAGCACGCCGGGCAGCACGCGGTGCGCCTTCGGCGCCTGCAGCCGCGCCGCCGGATCGGTCGCCATCACCTGTTCGCGCACCGCCCACGCGCCGAACGTCTTGGCCGACGACACCTGGCGGGCGACGGTGGTCCGCGCCGCCCCGCGGCGGGTCTGCTCGGCCAGCCAGGCCCGCAGCAGCGAGAGATCGATGTCGGCGACTTCCGTCCCGCGAGTGCCGGCGAAGGTGATCAGTCCCCGGACGTCGCCGGTGTAGGCACGCACGGTGTGCTCGCTGCACCCCTTCTCGAAGCGCAGGTATTCGGCGAACCTCTCGAGCACCTCGGCCATACCGGCCAGTCTATGGCCGCCGGCGGCCTATACGGTGCAGGAGCGAGCGCTCACTCTCCCGGCGCTCAGTGTGATCCCGCCATCGTCGAAATGTTCTGTTGACCACTTCCCCGCCCGAACACCACCCGCGCCTGGCGGTCGCCGTCCTGTGCGCCGCCGGCATCGTCGTCGCGCTGATGCAGACGATCATCGTGCCGCTGATCCCGTTGCTGCCCGCCCTCCTGAACACCACCGCGACCAATGCCTCGTGGGCGTTGACCATCACCCTGCTGGTCGGGGCCGTGGTGACCCCGATCTCCGGGCGGCTGGGCGACATGTTCGGCAAGCGGACGGTCCTCGTCGCCAGCATGGCGGCGGTGGCGATCGGGTCCGTGGTCTGCGCCCTGGCCCCCGGCCTGGTGTTCTTCCTCGTCGGCCGTGCACTGCAGGGTGTCGGCTTCGGCACCATCGCGGTGGGCATCTCCCTGATGCGCGACATCGTGCCGACCGAGCGCCTCGGCTCCTCGGTGGGTGCGATGAGCGCCTCCCTCGGTGTGGGCGGCGCATTCGGGCTGCCGTTCGCCGCGGCCATCGCCCAGCAGGTGAGCTGGCATGCGCTGTTCTGGGTGTGCGCGGCACTCGCGGCCGGCGCCATGGTCGCGGTGCTCCTCACCGTTCCGGTCCGCGGGGTGGCCACCGGCGGTCGTTTCGACGCCGTCGGCGCCGTGGGCCTCACCGTGCTGATGGTCAGCATTCTGCTTCCGCTGTCGAAAGGCGGGGTGTGGGGCTGGACCAGTCCGCTGACGCTCGGGCTGTTCGCCGTCTTCGTGGTGACCTCGCAACTGTGGTGGCGCTGGGAACGGCGGCACCGCAATCCGCTGGTGAACCTGCAGCTCAACATCCAGCGGCCGGTGCTGCTGACCAACATCGCCTCGGTGACCACCGGGTACGCCTTCTACGCCATGCAGATGATCCCGATTCAGCTGCTGATGGCGCCGACCTCGGCGATGGACGCCGGCAGCGTCGGCATGGGGCTGTCGATGGTGTGGGCGTCGATGGTGCTGATGCCCGCCGGCCTGGTGATGTTCGCGTGCTCGTACCTCTCGGCTGCTCTGACCACCCGCTTCGGCGCGCGCATCTCGCTGGCGCTGGGCGGGCTGGTGATCGGCGTCGGCTACGCGATGCTGCTGGTGATGATCGCCGGGCCCTGGACGGGCACCTGGCTGTGGCTGCTGATCATCAACCTCCTGGTCGGCGGCGGCCTGGGCGTGGCCTACTCGGCGATGCCGGCGCTGATCATGGCCTGGGTGCCCGTCTCGCACACCGGCGAAGCCAACGGGGTCAACGCCCTGATGCGCTCGGTCGGCACGTCGACGGCCACCGCCGTGGTCGGCATGATCCTGGCCGCGTCGATCGCCGTCGTCGCCGGCCCGGACGGGGCGCCCACGCCGGTTCCCACCTCGACCGCCTACCTGTGGGCCTCGGGGATCGCGCTCCTGGCGTGCCTGGTGTCGGCCGGTACTGCGCTGGCCGTCCCGCGTGGGCGCCGGATCGACGAGGAGCCGATCGTCTAGCGCCCACGGCAAACCCCGGAATCGATCTGCGGTCGCCCCCTACGATGCGAAGAATGAAGCTGCTCAGTCCTGTCGATCACGCCATGCTTCGGATGGAGTCCGCACGGACGCCCATGCACATCGGCGCCCTGGCGATCTTCAAGCTTCCCGACGGCGCCGGCAGCGAGTTCGTGCGCGAGATCTACGAGTTGTTCTCCGCGATGGCCTATCTGCCGTTCCCGTACGACAGCAAGATCGCCGACCTGCCGATCGCCGATGCCGCGTACTGGAAGAAGACGACGCCGGACCCGAGCTATCACGTCCGGTTCGCGGCTCTGCCGTCGCCCGGCGGCGAAGCGGAGCTCGGCACGCTCGTCGAGTTCCTGCATTCGCGGCCCCTCGACCTGACCCGCCCGGTCTGGGAAGCGCACGTGATCGAAGGTCTGTCGGACAACCGTTTCGCCTTCTATTTCAAAGCCCACCACTGTGCGACCGACGGCGGGGCCGCGGTGGAGACCATCACCTCCTGGCTGAGCACCGATCCCTCCGGCACCCTGCCCACCGGCACTCCGGACGAGACGCCGGACCCGGGCTTGCTGGAGAAGCTGACCATCCTCCCCCGGCGCGTGGCGAAGGGCACCGTGGCCAGCGTCGAGGTGTTCGACCGGCTGGCCCGGATGACCTTCGGCGCCAACAGCGTCGTCCGTACGGCGGCCGGCACCCCCGGTTCGCTGTTCAACGGACGTCTCGGCCCGCACCGCCGCGTCGCCGTCGAGAGCCTCGATGTCGACACCTTGCGGCGTATCGCGTCGCTCACCGGGACCAAGGTGAACGACGTCGTGCTGACCGTCGCCGGCGGTGCGGTGCGCCGCTATCTGCTCGACCTGGACGCGCTGCCCGATTCGTCTCTGACGGCGTCGGTGCCGATCGGCCTGACGCGCGAGGAACAGACGCGTAACGCGGCCACCGGGTTCGTCACCCCACTCGGCACCGACATCGCCGATCCGGTGCAGCGCGTGCACACGGTGGCCGCGCACACCCGCCGCGGGAAACAGGACATCGACGCACTGAGCCGCACCGCGCAGGACTTCTTCGCCTTGATCGGACTGTCACCACTGATGCTGGCCCAGCACTCCGGGCTCGCCTCGAAGATCCCCACGCTCTTCAACCTCACGGTGTCGAACGTGGTGCTCAGCAAGGAGAAGCTCTATCTGCTCGGCGCCGAACTGCAGACGCTGGTGCCGATCTCGTTTCTCGTCGACGGCTACGCCCTCAACATCACCCTCGTCGGCTATGCCGACAAGGTGACCCTGGGGATCGTCGGCTGCCGAGACACGTTGCCGCATCTCCAACGGCTCGCCGACTACACGCGCGACGCGTGCGCCGAACTGCTCGAAGCGGCCGAGATCGCCGCCGCGGAGCCGGCCGACGACGAGACCACCGACTCCGGGACCTGATCCGGCGCGAGGATCAGGACCGCGACTTCTCCGCGGTCCGCTGCTCGGCCTTCCACTGGCGGAAGCCCTCCTCGGTACGGCCGCGTCGCCAGTAACCGGAGATCGACGAGGCCCGCTTGGCGCTCACGCCGCGCTCCTTGCGGATGTAGGGACGCAGGTTCTTCATCACCGTCTGGGCCTCGCCGTGCACGAAGACCTGCGGTTCGCCGTCGAGCCATGGGGCGGCGCGCACCGCGGCGATCACCGGGGCGTTGTCGCCGGCCGCGTCGTCGGCGGCCACATCCGACGACGCTCCGCGATGGACCCAGGTGATCTCGGCGCCCACGGGAGCGATCAGCTCCTGCTCGTCCTCGGGACCGGCGACCTCGATGAAGGCCTTCACGACCGCCTCGGCCGGCATCGCCTCCAGGGCGGCGGCGAGGGCGGGCAGACCGGCCTCGTCGGAGACCAGCAGGTGCCACGGGGCCTCCGGATCGGGCCGGTAGCCGCTGCCCGGGCCGAAGAACGACACCACCTCGCCGGGGGTCGCCCGCGCGGCCCAGGGACCGGCGATGCCCTCGTCGCCGTGCACCACGAAGTCGATGGCGATCTCCCGGGCGACCGGGTCGTACCGGCGGACGGTGTAGGTCCGCAGGACCGGTTCGTCGCCGCCGTCCGGCGACGGGAAGTGGAGCTTGACGTACATGTCGGTGTCCGGGGCATCGGCCTCACCGGCCGGAACGAAGCCGTCGAAGCCGTCACCGCCCAGCCACACCCGGACCATGTGATCGGTCAGCCACTCGGTCCGCAGGACCGACATCGTGTTCAACTTCTTTGCCATGGCCTCCACCGTACCGCTTTTCCCGGGTAGGTGAGGTGACCCTAACCACCGGTGGTCAGGCTCCAGGTTCCGGCCTCGTTCTGGACCAGTCCGGCCACTTCGAGCAGGGCCAGCGCCACCCGGGCCTCGTCGACGGGGCGTCCGGAGACGAAGGCGATCTCCTCCAGGCTCAGTCCGCCGTGGGCGGGCAGCGCCTCGATCACCGCGAACTGGCCGGGCGGCAGGTGGTCGGTCGGACGGGCCGGCGAGCGCACGTGGTTGTCGTGCCCGTTCACCTCCACCAGCGCGACGGCCGACGCGGCATCGGTCACCAGGGTCGCCTCGCCGTCGGCGATCATCTGGTGGCACCCCACCGACGACGCCGCCGTGACCGGCCCGGGCACCGCCCCCAGCGGCCGGCCCAGGGTGCGGGCCCAGGCCGCAGTGTTAGCCGCCCCGGACCGCCTCCCGGCCTCTACTACCACCAGCGCGCCGGACAGTGCCGCGACCAGACGGTTCCGCGTCAGGAAGCGGTGCTTGGCCGCCGTGGTTCCCGGCGCGTACTCGGTGATCACCAGCCCCAGGCGGGCGATCTCGCCGAGCAGCCGGGCGTGCCCGGCCGGATAGTCCCGGTCGATGCCGCAGGCCAGGACCGCCGCGGTGAGTCCCCCGGCCGCCAGTGCGCCGCGGTGGGCCGCGCCGTCGATGCCGTACGCGGCACCGGAGATCACCGCTCGGCCGGCCGCGGCCAGATCGCCGCCCAGCCGGCCCGCGACGTGCTCGCCGTACGGGGACGCGGCGCGCGCCCCGACCACCCCGATCGCCGAGCCCGTCATGTCGGCGAGCGACGTCGTGCCCCGCACCCACAGGGCCAGTGGTCCTCCCCCGCGCTCGGCCGTGCCCGCCTGATCCAGTGCGAGCAGCGCCCACTCGGGCCAGTCCGGATGATCGCGGGTGAGCAACCGGGCACCCAGCCCGGCCGCGGTGTCCAGGTCCTTCGCCGCCGTATCGGTGGCGTGGCGGGCCTGCGTCGCTTTGAGCACCCCGCCGTGGCCCGCCGGCAGCGTCCGCGTCTTGATCATCTGCGCGGTCTCCACCGCCCCGTAGCGTTCGGCCAGCGCGATCAACGGTGCACACGGCGGCTCGGCCACCGCGGACAGGTACGCCCAGGCGCGCAGTTCCCGGGTGCCGACGGCGGTCACCGGAACTCCCGGTCCCGGTACATCAGCGCCTGCGCGACGTCGTCGGGGCCGGGCCGGTCCCCGTCCCGCAGATCACAGATGGTCCAGGCCAGTCGCAGCGCCCGGTCGGCCCCGCGGGCGGTCACCCGGCCGTCGCGCAGGCATCGCTCGATCGGCGCCAGTGCCTCGCGGTGGAGCGGGAAGTCCTGGCGCAGGGCGCTGCCGGGCACCTCCGAGTTGGTCAGCCAGCCCTGTGCCCGCCATCGCTCCCGCGCCCGGCAGCGGGCCCGGTCGACCCGGTCGGCGATCCGGGCGGTCGACTCTCCCTGCGCGCTGAGCAACATGGTGCTGCCGGGCGGTTCCATCTGCACGCGGATGTCGATGCGGTCCATCAGGGGCCCGGACAGCTTGCCCAGGTAGCGGCGCCGCACCACCGAACTGCAGACGCAGTCGACGTCGTTGGCCGGCGCGCACGGGCACGGATTGGCGGCCATCAGCAGCAGGAACCGGGCCGGGTAGGTCGCGCCGCCGTCGCGACGCAGGATGGTCACCCGCCCGTCCTCGAGCGGCTGACGCAGGCCGTCGAGCACTTTGGGGCCCAACTCGGCGCACTCGTCCAGGAACAGCACGCCCCGGTGCGCCCGCGAGACCGCGCCCGGCCGGGCCATCCCGGTGCCGCCGCCGAGCAGCGCCGTCATGCTGACACTGTGGTGCGGGGCGATGAACGGCGGCACGGTGATCAGCGGGTGATGGGCCGGCAGCGTGCCGGCCACCGAATGGATCGCGGTGACCTCCAGGGATTCCCCGGGCTGCAGCGGCGGCAGGATCCCGGGCAGTCGGGAGGCCAGCATCGTCTTGCCGATGCCGGGCGGCCCGGTCATCAGCACGTGGTGCCCGCCGGCGGCCGCGACTTCCAGGGCGTGGCGGGCCTGCGCCTGCCCCACCACGTCGGCCATGTCCGGGATCGGCGGCGGGCGGCCGCCGTCGCCCTCGGGCGGGCCGTCGAGGACGGTGCTGCCGGCCAGCCACGCGACCACCTGCCCCAGTGACTGCGCCGCGCCGATCTCCAGGCCGTCCACCAGCGCGGCTTCGCGCGCATTGGCGGCCGGCACCACCGCACGCACGAAGCCGGCGTCACGCGCGGCGAGCAGCAGCGGCAGCACCCCGCGCACCGGACGCACCCGGCCGTCCAGCGCCAGCTCCCCCAGGAAGACGGTCCCCGCGACGCGCTCACCTTCGGCCTGCTCAGCGGCGATCAGCACCGACAGGGCCATGCCCAGATCGAACCCGGAGCCCTCCTTGCGGACCTCGGCCGGCGCCAGGGCGACGGTCACCTTCATGTCCGGAAACTTGAAGCCGGAGTTGACGATCGCCGCGCGCACGCGGTCCTTGGCTTCGCGCAGCGAGGAGTCGACGCTGCCGCTGATGGTGAATCCGGGCAGGCCCTGGCCGATGTTGCCCTGGATCTCGATCGGGGTGGCGACGAAACCACCGAGCCCCATCGAGTGAACGTTGCCGACGATGTGCACCGGGGGCCCTCACTCCACCAGGCCGACGTGGTGGCGCAGCCGGGCGCGGTCGCGATCGCACGGGTGCTCCAGATCCAGTTGCACCGAGACCGCGTCGAACCGGATCACTTCCCACCAGGGCGCACCGTCCGGCCGCGCGGCCAGCCACTGCCGGGCCAGCAGCCGCATCCGGCGCAGCTTCTGCGGCGTCACCGCGGCCACCGGATCGGTGTAGGTGTGCGAGGCCCGCGTCTTCACCTCGACGATCACCAGCGACGGACCGTCGGCGGCGATCAGATCGAGTTCGCCGTACCGGGTCCGCCAGTTGCGGTCCAGGATCTGCCAGCCCAGCGACGTCAGGAACTCGGCGGCCAAGTCCTCCCCGATACGACCCACTTTTCCGCGCCGGTCGCGGCGCACCGTGTTCTCCCCCATGCACCGAGCCTCGTCCGGCGCGGCGTCGGGGTCACCTCACCGGCGAGCGTTCCTGTGGACAGCACCGCTCATCCACAACCGCGGCCGAGCGGCCGTGACTCACGGCTCGTCGGGCAGGCGCAGCTCGGACCGCTCCAGTTCCTCGATGTTGACGTCCTTGAAGGTCACCACGCGGACCTGCTTGACGAACCGGGCCGGACGGTACATGTCCCACACCCATGCGTCGGTCATGTGGATCTCGAAGTAGACCTCGCCGTCGTTGTTGCGCGGCACCAGGTTCACGCCGTTGGCCAGGTAGAAGCGCCGTTCGGTCTCCACCACGTACGAGAACTGACCGACCAGATCCTTGTACTCGCGGTACAGGGACAGCTCCATCTCTGCTTCGTACTTCTCGAGGTCCTCAGCGCTCATCAGGCCAGCCTATCTGCAGACGTTTCGGTACGACATCCGGTGCTCGGGCGACGGTCCCAGGCGGTCGAGGCAGTCCATGTGGCGGGCGGTGCTGTAGCCCTTGTGGACGGCGAAGTCGTAGCCGGCGTGCACGCCGTCGAGCTCGGTCATGATGCGGTCCCGGGTGACCTTCGCCAGCACCGACGCGGCGGCGATGCAGGCCGCGTTGGCGTCTCCGCCGATCACCGGCAACGACGGCGCCGGCAGGCCGGGAACGGCGAAACCGTCCGACAGCACGTACCCGGGCCGCATCGACAGGCCCGCGACGGCCTGCCGCATGCCGCGCAGGTTCGCCACGTGGACGCCGATCCGGTCGATCTCGCCGGCCTCGATCGCGACCACGCTCCAGGCGGCGGCGTGCCGCACCACGGCGGCGTACAGGCGCTCTCGGGTGGCCGCGGACAGCTTCTTCGAGTCGTCCAGGTCGGCAAGGGATTTGAGCTGCGTGGGACGCAGGATGCAGGCGGCCACCACCAGCGGTCCGGCGCAGGCGCCGCGGCCGGCCTCGTCCACTCCGGCCACCGGCCCGAGACCGCTGCGTTCCAGCGTGAATTCGAGGGTGCGCAGGGACGCGGCCCGGCGCACCGTGGTGCGGGGCGGCCAGCGCAGCGAACTGGGCACTCCGGCTCCGCCTCTACTGCGGGTCGACCGAGCCGACTCCGCCGATCCGCGAGAACGGGTACAGGATGAACCGCACCTTGCCGCGGATGTCGGAGACCGGGACGGTCCCCTGGAACTCGTCGCCGACGTGCTCGCGTGAGTCCGCCGAGTTGGACCGGTTGTCGCCCATCACCCACACGTGGTCGTCGGGCACCTTGATCGGCCCGAAGTCCGGGCCGTAGCAGGTGCCGCCGCCGAGGGTGCCGTCGGAGACGTCGTAGGCCTCGTTCTGCAGGTCCGGGTCGATGTACGGCTCGTCGAGCGACTCGCCGTCGACGGTGACGCCCTTGCCGTCGTCGTTGCGGCACTGCACGGTCTGACCGCCGGTCGCGATGATCCGCTTGACCAGGTTGTTCTCGTCCGGCGGTGCCAGCGCGAAGACGGCGAGCACGTCTTGCAGGGCGTGCACCACCGAGTTCGACGACCGCGGCGAACTCCAGGCCCCGTCCCACGACGACGTCGGCGCCTTGAAGACCACCACGTCACCGGGTGTCGGATCGGTGAACCGGTACGACATCTTGTCGACGACGATGCGGTCGTTGGCACACCCGTAGCACCCGTGCAGGGTCGGTTCCATCGACTCGCTGGGCACCACGTACTGCCGGAAGAAGAACGTGGAGACGACGAACATAAGCACCAGCACGATGGTGACGATGATCGCGATCTCGCGGAGGAGTCCCCCGCGCCGCTTTTCGCCACCCTCGGTCTGGGCGGTCTCGTCGCCGTCGTCCTCCGGCGGCGAGCCGGCGGATGTTCCGTCGATGTCGCTCACGGGGCCAGGTTAGCGTGCGAGCGTGAGCTCAGCGCTTTTCCTTGATCTTGGCGGCCTTGCCGCGCAGATCGCGCAGGTAGTACAGCTTGGCGCGGCGCACGTCGCCGCGGGTGAGGACGTCGATCTGGGCGATGTTCGGGCTGTGCACCGGGAAGGTGCGCTCCACGCCGACGCCGAACGAGACCTTGCGGACGGTGAACGTCTCGCGCACGCCGCCGCCCTGGCGGCGGATCACGACGCCCTTGAACACCTGGACGCGCTCCTTGGAGCCCTCGATGACCTTGACGTGGACATCGACGGTGTCGCCGGGGGCGAACTCCGGGATGTCGTCGCGGAGGGACTGCTTGTCGAGGAAGTCGAGCGTGTTCATAGGTCGTTCCAATCAGGCTTGGCGTGGTGCAGAGGAACCTGGCGCCCGGCGCGGTGTACCGCGCGGGATCGACCGGTTCATGCCCGAGTCAGTGGTCGTTGCGCGCACAGAGCGGGCAACCCGAACCATTTTGCCAGACGCGGCCCCCGGAGTGAAATCACCGGTCACAGGGTGAAGTCGACGTCCTCGTCGTCGTCTGATCCGCCGCCGGAATCCGGGCCCTCGGGTGCCGGCTCCGGCGCGGGCATCTCCCCCAGCACCGCAGGCCCGGCCACCGGCAACGGCCCGATCAGCCGCGCACACTCCTGCGTCGACAGCAGATAGTCCGGCCGCCGCCGCTCGGTGTCCTCACGCGCCCCGGATCGCCCGGCACCCGGCGGCACCGTCGACGAGGCGCCGGGCCGGCCGGACTGGGTGGCCCCGGGCGCCGACGTCGCGGACGCCGCCGGGCCCGCGGTGGCCGGAGCCGGGACACCGCGGCCGGCGGCGGCCCCGGCGGAAGCCGCAGCCGATGTCGCGGTGGGCGCCGCCGGGACGGGTGGCGTCCGGCCGGCGATCCCGAAGGCGACGGCGGGCCGCACTCCGGCCGCGGTCGGCGCCGCCGTTCCGCGCGATCGGGCCGGTACGGCCCCCGCGGGGGCCGATCCGGCCGGTCCGGGAGCCAAGGGCCCGGGCCCGGGAGACGGCGGCGACGAGCCTGCGGGGGCCGGTGGCCGGGTCGGCGACGGCGGTGTCGGCGCCGGTCGCGCCGGCGGTGCCTGCACCGGCGCCCCCGGTGCCGGGGCCCCGGAGGTGGCCACCGGCGCCACCCCCGTGATCGGGATCGGATCCGGCCCGGAGACGGGCGAGGGAGCCGGGGCTGCGAGCGGAGCGGTCGGGGCGGCACCGCTGATCGCTGCGGGGCCGCCGACGCGCTGCCCGGGCGTCTCCGCCACCGACAGACCGTCGGTGCGGCCGCTCATCGGATCGCTGTAGACGGCGTTCATGGTGCCCGCGATCGCGGCGCGGAGCACCGCGGCCTGCAGTACCGTGCCCCCGCCGCCGACATAGGTGTTCACCAGGTGCGGCCGGACCGCCGCACTAGCCGCCAGGTCTCCGGCGGCCGCGGTGAGGGCGGTCTGCGCCGGGGCGAGCCGGTCGGCGACCGCACCGACGTCGGCCCCCAGCTGCGCCCCGGCGCGGTCCGCGGCCGCCGCGCCGTCACCGGCCAGACCGTCGATGGTGTCGAAACGGCTCAGCAGCGTCATCGCGATGCGCTGGGCGGCGTTCATGATCCGGCCGATCTCCGCGGCATCGGCGGCCGCGCCGCCCGGGTCCATCGATTCGATGCGGGCGAGCACCACCGCCAGGTCCACCGACCAGTCCGTGCGAGGCGCCATGTGGTTCAGACGCGGCGGCGCCGGTCGCGGTTCCGCGACACGCCGGTGATCAGTCGTCGAGCAGTTCGGGACGGCGCTCGCGGGTGCGCTGCAGCGCTTGCTCACGGCGCCAGGCGTCCACCTTGCCGTGGTCCCCGGACAGCAGCACCGGCGGTACCTCCAGGTCGCGCCACACCTTGGGCCGCGTGTAGCTGGGGCCTTCCAGCAGCCCGTCGGAGAACGAGTCCTCCCGATGCGACTGCGGATTGCCCAGCACGCCGGGGATCAGGCGGGTGGTGGCCTCGACCATCGCCAGGACCGCGGCCTCGCCGCCGATCAGGACGAAGTCGCCGAGCGAGACCTCCTCCACCCGCACCCGGCGGGCGGCGTCGTCGAAGACGCGCTGATCGATGCCCTCGTACCGGCCGCAGGCGAAGACCAGGTGTTGCTCGGTGCTCCACCGCTCGGCGGTGGCCTGGGTGAACGGCACCCCGGCCGGGGTGGGCACCACCAGGAGCGCGTCGTCGGGGCAGACCTCGTCGAGTGCGGGGCCCCAGACGTCCGGCTTCATCACCATGCCGGGGCCGCCGCCGTACGGGGTGTCGTCGACGCTGCGGTGGACGTCGTGCGTCCAGTCCCGCAGGTCGTGGATGCCGACTTCGAGGAGACCGGCGTCGACGGCCTTACCGAGCAGCGCGACCCGCAGCGGGGTCAGGTACTCGGGGAAGATGGTGAGGACGTCGATGCGCACCGCAGGTCACGCGTCCGGGTCCAGGAGGCCGTCGGGCGGGTCGATCGTCACGGCCTCGCGCGTCACCGTCGGCACGATCTCGGTGACGAAGGGGATCAGCACCTCGGCGCCGGCCGCGGTGGTGACCGAGAGCAGCTCTCCGCCGGGCAGGTGCAGGACGTCGGCGATCTCGCCCACGTGCTCGCCGTCGACGGTGCCGACCGGCAGCCCGATCAGCTCGTGGTCGTAGAACTCGTCGGGATGATCGCCGGAGTCGACGTCGGCGGCGTCGATCAGGAACACCGTGCCGCGCAACGCATCGCCCGCGGTGCGGTCGGTGACGCCCTCCAGGGTCAGCAACAGCCGCCCGGCGTGGGGCCGGGCGGCTGTCACCGTGTAATTCTTCTCGCCGCCGCCTTTGGGCGCGCGGCCGCGCAGGACGGTCCCGGGGGCGAAACGCTCCCCCGGATCGTCGGTGCGCACATCCACCACGAGTTCTCCGCGAACGCCGTGCGTCTTGGCCACACGGCCGATCACCAGATCCATCGCGGCGGCGCGATCAGCGGTCGGTGTCGACGATGTCGACGCGCATCCCGCGGCCGCCGACACCGGCGACCAGGGTCCGCAGCGCGGTGGCGGTCCGGCCGTTGCGGCCGATCACCTTGCCCAGATCCTCGGGATTGACGTGGACCTCGATCATCCGCCCGCGACGGCCGGTGATCAGTTCCACCCGAACCTCGTCGGGGTTGGCGACGATGCCGCGCACCAGGTGCTCGACGGCGTCAGCGATGACGGCACTCACGCCTTGGCCTCGTCACCGGCCTCGGCGACCGCCTCGGCCACGGTCTCGCCGTCGGCGGCCAGATCCTCGGCAACCGCCTCGGTCTCCGGCTCGGCCAGCTTCACCTCGTCCTTGACTTCCTCGACCTTCTCGGTCTCGGTCTTCTTGGACTTCTTCTTCGCGGTGGTGGCTGCCACGGCGGGCTCGTTCTCCGCGGCGGCCAGCGCGGCGGCGAACAGTTCCTGCTTGCTGGTCTTGGGCTCGGCCACCTTCAGGGTGCCCTCGGCGCCCGGCAGGCCCTTGAACTTCTGCCAGTCACCGGTCACCTTGAGCAGGGCGAGGACCGGCTCGGTCGGCTGTGCGCCGACACCCAGCCAGTACTGCGCGCGCTCGGAGTCGACCTCGATCAGCGAGGGATCTTCCTTCGGGTGGTACTTGCCGATGGTCTCGATGGCCCGGCCGTTGCGGCGGGTGCGGGCATCGGCGACGATGATGCGGTACTGCGGGTTCCGGATCTTGCCGAGCCGGGTGAGCTTGATCTTGACAGCCATGTAGCAATCCTTCAGTGTCACTGCGCAATTCAGCGATCCACCGAGAGGTGAATCCGGTTTTGCGATCTCTTACGGGGTGACCGCCGGTCGGCACGTGACCGGTTCCGGCGAACCAGCGTTTCATTCTGCCAGACCCGCCCCCGCCCTGACAAAAGCGCCGCCGGCGCCTCGGCCTCGCCGATGCACGGCCGCGGGAGCCCCTTGGCTACACTCGACCGACGACGCGGCCGCTGCGCACGAACGGCCGTCCACTGCCCACGAGGAACGGAGAGCACTCGACCATGCTCAACGTCCTCGCCTACGCCTTCGTGGACGCGGTCAACGTCCTGCTGATCGGCGTCCTGGTGGCGCTGGCCATGATGCTCGCCCCCGGCCGCTACCGCTGGATCGCGGGCCTGCTGATCCTCGGCGACTGGCTGGGCGTGGCCCTGATGGCCCTGGTGGTGCTGCTGGCCTTCGACGGCCTCGGCGACTTCGTGAAACACGTCGTCGATTCCCCCGTCTTCGGCATCCTGCTGATCCTGACCGGCATCGTCACCGCGATCCTGACCTACCGGGGCGGCGATTCCTCGGACCTTGTGGACCGGATCCTGACGCCGCTGCGCACCCCGTCGCCGCTGACCGTCCTGGTCGGCATGATCCTCGGCGCCATCCAGTCGGCCACCTCGGTGCCCTTCTTCGCCGGGCTGGCCGTGCTGTCGGCGAGCGGGATGCCCGCCGCCGAGCGCTATCTGGGCATTCTGCTGTTCGCCTGCGTGGCGCTGAGCCTGCCGTTCCTGGCGGCCCTGCTGCTCGGACTGGTCCGCCGCTTCCCGCACTCGTGGATCGGCCGGCTCTTCGCCAAGGCCCGCGCCAATCAGGGTGTGGTGGCCCGCGGGGCCGGCTGGCTGGTCTCGGCCCTGCTGATCGTCATCGGCGTGATCAGGCTGCTCTGAGCTGCAGGCCGCTGCAGACCACGTGCCGCGGGCGGCGCAGCGTCGACGGGTCCCGACCCGGATCGGCGTCCAGGACCAGGAAGTCCGCTCGTGCCCCGTGGGTCAGCCCGTCGGCGCCCAGCCATCGCCGCGGCCCGGTGGAAGCCGCCGCCAGGGCTTCCAGCGGCGAGTACCCGATCCCGGTGAGGGCTTCGACCTCGTCGACGATGCGGCCGTGTTCGACGAAGCCGCCCGCATCGGTGCCCGCGTAGATCGCCACCCCGGCCTCACGGGCGGCCGCGTACACCGCCGACGACTCGGCGTACAGCTTGCGCATATGGGCCTGGTAGACCGGGAACCGGTCGGCGCCTTCGGCGATCCCGGGGAAGTTCTCCACCTGGATCAGGGTGGGAACGAGAGCGATCTCGCGCGCCACCAGCTGATCGATCAGGTCCTCGGTGAGTCCGGTGCCGTGCTCGATCGAGTCGAAGCCGGCGCCGATGATGTCCGGCAGGGCGTCGTAGCCGAAGACGTGCGCGGTGATCCGCGCCCCGGCGTCGTGTGCCGCGGCCACCGCGGCGTCGAGTTGGGTGCGCGTCCAGAGCGGCGCCAGGTCGCCGGCGTCGCGGTCGATCCAGTCCCCGACCAGCTTCACCCAGCCGTCGCCGGCGGCGGCCTGCCGGCGCACCTCGTCGGCGAGGGTGTCCGGGTCGTCCAATTCCACGCCGTAGTCGCGCAGATAGCGCTTGGGCCGGGCGATGTGCTTGCCGGCGCGCAGAAAACGCGGGCACCGCGGATCGTCGTCGAGCGGATGGGTGTCCAGCGGCGATCCCACTTCGCGGAGCAGCAGCGCCCCGGCGCGCGCGTCCTGATGGGCGAACTCGCGCGCCTTCTCGACGGTCACGCCCAGGCCGGGAGCGATGCCCACGTGATTGTGGGCGTCCACCAGCCCCGGCACGATCGCGCCGCCGTCGGAGACGGTCTCGGCACCGGGCAGCGCCTCGGTGGAGATTCGCCCGCCGTCGACCCACAGTTCGACGGTCTCACCGGTGAACGGATCGATTCCGCGGTAGTGCTCGGCCACGGCGAGCTACTTGTTCTTCGGCAGCTTCAGGTCGGACAGGTCCAGGCCTTCCAGCCCCGGCGGCATCTGGTCGAGGCCGGGCGGCATCTGCGAGAGGTCCATGCCGGGGGGCATCCCCATGCCCGGCATCATGCCCGGCAGGCCTCCGCGCATGCCCTTCGGCGGCGTCGGTCCGCGGCCCTTGCCTTTGCCCTTGCGTCCCTTGGCGCCCTTCTTGCCCTTGCGCGCGTTGCGTTTCCCGGCCCCGGGCATGCCCATCCGGCCGGACATCTGGGACATCATCTTGCGGGCCGCGAAGAACCGGTCCACCAGCTGATTGACGTCGGTGACCGTCACGCCGGAGCCGTTCGCGATCCGGATGCGGCGGGAGGCGTTGATGATCTTCGGGTCGTCCCGCTCGGCGGGGGTCATGCCGCGGATGATCGCCTGGATCTTGTCGAGCTGGCTGTCGTCGACCTGCGAGAGGGCGTCTTTCATGTCGCCGGCGCCGGGCAGCATGCCCAGCAGGTTCCCGATCGGCCCCATCTTGCGGATCATCAGCATCTGCTGGAGGAAGTCGTCCAGCGTCAGCTCGCCCTGGCTGATCTTCTCGGCGGCGGCCTCGGCCTCGGCGGCGTCCCAGTGCTGTTCGGCCTGCTCGATCAGCGACAGCACGTCGCCCATGCCGAGGATGCGGCTGGACATGCGATCGGGGTGGAAGACGTCGAATTCCTCGAGCTTCTCACCCGTCGACGCGAACATGATGGGCCGGCCGGTGATCTCGCGGACCGACAGCGCCGCACCGCCGCGGGCGTCGCCGTCGAGCTTGGTCAGCACCACACCGGTGAAGTCGACGCCTTCGGCGAAGGCCTGCGCGGTGCTCACCGCGTCCTGGCCGATCATCGCGTCCAGGACGAAGAGCACCTCGTCGGGCTCGGTGGCGTCGCGGATCGCGGCGGCCTGCCCCATCAGCACCTCGTCGATGCCGAGACGGCCCGCGGTGTCGATGATCACCACGTCGTACTGCTTGTCGCGGGCGTACGCCACGCCGTCGGTGGCCACCGCGACCGGATCGCCGGAGCCGTCGGTGCCCAGGTCGCCCTCGCCGCCGACGGACGTGCCGGCGTTCGGGGCGAACACCGGCACCCCGGCGCGGTCGCCGACGATCTGCAGCTGCTGCACTGCTCCCGGACGCTGCAGGTCGCAGGCCACCAGGATCGGTGTGTGGCCCTGCTTGGTGAGCCAGGCGGCCAGCTTGCCCGCCAGTGTCGTCTTACCGGCGCCCTGCAGACCGGCCAGCATGATGACCGTCGGCGGGGTCTTGGCCAGCTGGATCCGCCGGGTCTCGCCGCCGAGGATCGCGATCAACTCTTCGTTGACGATCTTGACGATCTGCTGCGCCGGGTTCAGCGCACCGGAGACCTCCTGGCCTTTGGCGCGCTGCTTGATCCGGGAGATGAAGGTCCGGACCACCGGCAGCGACACGTCCGCTTCCAGCAGTGCCAGCCGGATCTCACGCGCGGTGGCGTCGATGTCGGCATCGGTCAGCCGACCCTTGCCACGGAGATCCTTGAGGGCACCTGTCAACCGGTCGGAGAGGGATTCGAACATTCCCCCATCTTTCCACGATCAGTCCGCGGGCGGCGCGGGGCCCGGGCAGACCCGCAGCACCGCGGCGCCGATCTCCGCCCGCGCACCGGGGGTGTCCCGGGACAGTCCGACGCAGAAGGTGTCGATCACCGTCGAGCCCAGCGTCGTCACCGTCGCCCAGCGCACGTCGGCGCCGGCACCTTCCAGGACCGCCGCGATCCGGGCCAGCAGCGCCGGGGTGTCGGCGGTGCGCACCTCCAGCAGCACCGAGCCGTCCGCCGGATCGTCGATCCACCCCACCCGCGCGGGCGCGGGCGCCGGCGGCAGCGGAGCGCCGCGCCGGATCTTCGCCAGGACGTCGTCTCGACCGTCGAGCGCGGTGCGCAACCGCTGGCGTAGGACGTGCACGTCCGGGGGGTCGCCGAAGCCCGGCATCACCACGAAGGTGTCGACCGCGTGACCGGCGTGCACGCGCACATGCGCGGCGTGCACGGTCAGTCCGGCCGCGGCCAGCACCGCCGCCATCGACGACAGCAGTCCGGGCCGGTCCGGGGCCACCAGGGTCGCCAGATAGGTGGTCGGACCGTCGCCCGCCTCCAGGCGCACGTGCAGCCCGCCCTCCTCGGCCAGCGCCCGCTGCTCGGGGGTCATCGGGTCCGGCGGCGGCACCTCGGCACCGCCGATCACCTCCAGGACCCGGCCGGTGAGACCGGCCACCAGACCGGCCTTCCAGTCGCTCCACACCCCGGAACCGGTGGCCTCGCCGTCCGCCTGTGCCAGCGCGCCCAGCAACTCCACCAGGACCCGGTTGTGCCCCAGCGTGTCGGCCACCTCGGCCACCACCCGCGGATCGGCCGGGTCCCGCCGAGTGGCGGTCGACGGCAGCAGCAGATGGTGACGGACCATCGCCGACAGGATCTCCACGTCCTGCGGCCACAGGCCCAGCCGCCGGCCGATCACCGTCGCCAACTCCGCCCCGACCTCGCAGTGGTCGCGGTCGCGGCCCTTGCCGATGTCGTGGATCAGCGCGCCCAGCACCAGCAGATCCGGCCGGGACACCGACGTGGTCAGGGCGGCCGCACCCGCCACCGTCTCGATCGAATGGCGGTCCACCGTCCAGGTGTGCACCGGGTCGCGCGGGGCCAGATCCCGGATGTGATCCCATTCGGGGAACATCTTCCCCCACAGGCCGATGCGGTCGAGGGCCTCGACGGTGCGCGCCATCGGCGCCCCCGACGACAGCAGCACCAGCAGGTCGCTGAGCGGCTCGGCGGTCCACGGCACCACCGGCTCGGGCGCGTAGCGGGCCAGGCGTTCCAGCGCCGGGCCGTTGATCGGCAGATCGTTCCGCGCGGCGGCCGCGGCCACCCGGAAGACCAGCCCGGCGTCCTGACTGGGGATCACCGAGCGGGCCAGCGCCACCTCGCCGTCGTGGCGCACCACTCCCTCGTCCAGCGGCGTGCGCACCGGCAGCCTCCGCAGGCGGGACAGTCCGCGCCGGCCCACCGCGTTGGCGGCGGTCCGCAGGCCCGTCTCGACGGCGAAGTCGACGGTGCGCGCCGCATCGCTGAGCAGCCGGGCCAGGGCGAACCGGTCCTCGAGTCCCAGTGCCACGGCGAGATCCTGCGCGTCTTCGGGCTGCAGCCGGTCGCGCGAGCGGCCGGTGATCAGATGATGCTGAGTCCGCACGTCGAGCAGCCGCTGGTAGGCCCGCGCGACCGGGGTCCCCGGTTCGTCGGCCCGCAGCCGGGACAGCCCGTCGGTCAGCTGAGCCAGCGCCAGCGAGTTGAGCAGTTGCACGTCGCGGAGACCGCCGCGGCCGTTCTTCAGGTCCGGCTGCGCCCGCTGGGCGTTGTCGCCGGTGCGCTCCCACCGCTCCCGGGTCAGCTCGAGCACATCCGGCAGCCGCAGCCGCGCCTCGATCCGCCACAGGTTCCGCACCGAGTCCACCATCAGCGCGGCCAGATCGCGGTCCCCCGCGATGAAGCGCGCGTCCAGCAGACTCAGCGCGGCGGTGGGCTGCTCACGCGCCGCACGCAGCGCATCGGGCAGGGTCCGGACGCTGTGGTCCAGGCTCAGGCCCGAATCCCAGATCGGATACCAGAAGCCGTCGGCGATGGCCGCGAGCCGCTCCGGGTGCCGGTCCTCGTGCAGCAGCACCAGATCCAGATCCGATCCCGGGACCATTTCCCGCCGTCCGAGCGCCCCGACGGCCACCACGGCGTAGCCGCAGCCGTCGGTGACCCCGAGAGCGTCCGCGCGTTGCACGATCCACCCCTCGTAGGCTGCGGTGAGGGCCTCCCGCAGATCCTCCCCGGCCGGCCTGTCGGGCGAGAACCCGGACAGCACCGCTGTCCGGGTCGCCGCGAGGCTGCGCGCGGCGTCGGCCGCGCCGCCGTCAGAGAGCTTCGGTGCCGCGTTCACCGGTCCGCACCCGGACCACCGATTCCACCGGGGTGATCCAGACCTTCCCATCGCCGATCTTGCCGGTGCGGGCCGCTTCGACGATCACGTCGGTGACCCGGTCGAGGTCGTCGTCGTCGACCACCACCTCCACCCGGACCTTCGGCACGAAGTCGACGGCGTACTCGGCACCGCGGTAGACCTCGGTGTGGCCTTTCTGCCGGCCGTAGCCCTGCACCTCGCTGACCGTCATACCGACGATGCCCAGCTGCTCGAGTCGAGACTTGACGTCCTCCAATGTGAACGGCTTGATGATGGCGGTAATCAGCTTCATGGGTGAACCCTTCCTGTTCTGGTTTCCGAGCCTAGTGCCGCTGACATCAGGCGAGCTCGTAGGCGGTCTCGGCATGTTCCGCCGAGTCGATGCCGGTTGCTTCTTCTTCGCGGTCCACTCGCCAGCCGAGCGGCTTCAGAGCGAACGCGATCACCGTGGTCAGGACGCCGGTGTAGACCAGGGCCACGAGTGCGATCACGATCTGAACCACCAGCTGCTTGGGGTCGTGGCCGTAGAACAGGCCCGACTCCTTGGCCAGCAGGCCGATACCGACGGTGCCCCAGAGTCCGGAGACCAGGTGCACGCCGACCACGTCGAGCGAGTCGTCGAAGCCGAGCTTGGTCTTCAGACCGATCGCCAGGGCCGAGAGGGCACCGGCGACGACGCCGAGGCCGAGCGAGCCGACCGGGGTCAGCGCACCACAGGCCGGGGTGATCGCGACCAGACCGGCGACGATGCCCGAGGCGGCACCCACACTGGTGGGGTGCCCGTCGCGCCACCATTCGATGGCCAGCCAGCCCACGATCGCCGCCGCAGTGGCCGCGGTGGTGTTGACCCACACCAGGCCGGTGGTCGCGTCGGCGCCCAGTTCCGAGCCGGCGTTGAAGCCGAACCAGCCGAACCACAGCAGGGCCGCGCCGAGCATGACGAACGGGATGTTGTGCGGGCGGTGCGTGGTGCGGCCGAAGCTCAGCCGCTTGCCGACCACCAGGGCCAGCACCAGCGCGGCCATACCGGCGTTGATGTGCACCACGGTGCCGCCGGCGAAGTCGATGGGCTCGACGGTGGCCGCACCGTCGGTGGTGCCGAAGATCCAGGCCGCGAACCCGTTCTCCGAACCGGACAGCAGTCCGCCGCCCCAGACCATGTGGGCCAGCGGCAGGTACACCAGCACGGTGAAGAACACCGTGAAGACCACCCATGTGGAGAACTTGGCGCGCTCGGCGATCGCACCGCTGATCAGCGCCACGGTGATCACCGCGAAGGTCAGCTGGAACGCCAGGAAGACGATGGCCGGAATGCCGGTGTCGCCCCACATCACCACCTGGGTGACCCCGTCGACCTCGCGAGTGGCCATCAGCTGATCGGAGCCCCACAGGGCGAAGGGATTGGAGAACACTCCCCCGATGTCGCCGGTGCCGGTGAGCGAGTCACCGAAGGACATGGAGAAGCCGAAGAGAACGTAGACGACGGTGACCGACGCCAGGGCGATGAAGGACATCATCATCATGTTCAGGACCGCTTTGCCGCGGCAGAGGCCTCCGTAGAAGAAGGCCAGGGCGGGCGTCATGAGCAGCACTAGGGCCGCGCTGATCATCACCCAGGCGGTATCGCCGGTGTCGAATGTGCCGAAAACGCTGTCGGGTAGCGCCGTTGTCACGGTGGACCTCCTCATCTACGCCGGTTTGGGCGTGTGAGAAAGACTGTGTCGCGCGGAGATTTCCCGCGATCGTCCGTAACGGTTTCGGTGATGTTACGTGCGCCACCGCAGCGTTAAGGCTGCATTGCCGACCGGTGACCGGCGCCGCTCAGGCCCGGGCGGCGATGGCGGCCAGGTCCAGGTTCGCGTCCAGCACGCCGTACAGGTGGCCGGGGTCGGCGATACGGCCGGCGACGAAGGCCTCGGTGACCGGCGCCGGTGCCCGCTGGATCAGCACCGAGCCCTGCAGCGCGATCGCCATCGACTCGGTGAGGCGGCGGGCCAGCGCCGGAGCGTTCTGCGGGTCGGCGGCCGCGGCGGCGATCAGCTTGCGGGTGCGTTCCACGTGCAGGTCGTAGTCGCGGTACACGCCGAGCGCCTTCTCGAATTCGGCGTCGACGGCCTCCACCGACTGCGGATCACGCATCATCGCGCGCAGCACGTCCAGGGCGATCACGTTGCCCGACCCCTCCCAGACGGCCATCACGGGCTGTTCGCGGTAGCGGCGCGCCAGCGGGAAACCGGTCTCGGTGTAGCCGTTGCCGCCGAGGCATTCGAGGGCCTCGTAGGCGTGGCCGGGCCCGCGCTTGCACACCCAGTACTTGCCGACGGCGGTGGCCAGCCGGCGGAAGGCGGCCGCGTCGGCGGAGTCGTCGTCGTAGGCGGCGGCCAGCGCGATACCGGTCCAGACCGCGGCCTCGGCCTCCACCTGCAGGTCGGCGATCACGGCGGTCATGGCCGGCTGGTCGATCAAGGTGGCGCCGAAGGCCGACCGGTGGCGCACGTGCCACGCTGCTTCGGCCACCGACTGCCGCATACCGGCGGCGCTGCCGAGGATGCAGTCCAGGCGGGTCTGGTTGACCATTTCGATGATGGTGCGCACCCCGGCGCCCTCGTCGCCCAGTCGCCAGCCGACGGTCCGGTCGAACTCCACCTCGCTGGAGGCGTTCGACTTGTTGCCGAGCTTGTCCTTGAGCCGCTGGACGTTGAAGACGTTGCGGGTGCCGTCGGGCAGGACCCGCGGCACCACGAAGCAGGTGACGCCCGGCTCGGTCTGCGCCAGCACCAGGAAAGCGTCCGATTGCGGGGCCGAGCAGAACCACTTGTGGCCGGTGATCAGGTAGGTGCCGTCGGACTGTTCCGCCGCGCGGGTGGTGTTGGCGCGCACGTCCGAGCCGCCCTGCTTCTCGGTCATGGCCATGCCGAAGATGGCTGAGGTCTTGTCGCCGGTGCCCAGGTCGTGCCGGTAGTCGCGGGAAAAGGTGCGCGGCAGCCACTGCTCGGCCAGGACGGGATCCACCCGCAGGGAGGGCACCACGGCGTGGGTCATGCTGACCGGGCAGGCGTGCCCGGGTTCGATCTGGCCGAACTGCATGAACATCGCGGCGCGGGCGACGTGCGCGCCCGGACGCGGATCCGACCAGCAGCTGGTGTGCGCGCCGTGGGCGATCGCGTCGCCGATGATGCGGTGGTAGGCCGGGTGGAACTCGACGTCGTCGATGCGGTGACCCCAGCGGTCGTGGGTCACCAGCTTCGGCGTGAAGGTGTTGGCCAGTTCGGCGTCGCGCTGGAAGTCCGCGCCCCCCACCAGTGCGCCCGCTTCGGTCAGGTCGTTCCCGGCCCAGCCGCCGCCGAAGGTCTCGACGGCCTCGACCAGCGCGGTGTGGCCGGTGTACTCGTTGATGCCGGTGCGCGGCGGGGCCTGGTTGAACACCTGGTGGGTGGCGGTCATGGCGAACTCCTCAGTTCTCGGTGGGTCTCGCGCCCAGCGCGAGGAAGCAGAAACGCCGGATCGTGGCGATCAGGGCTGCCGGATCGGCCGGCGGGTGCGGGGTCAGTTCGGGATTGAGGGCGCCGACCAGCGACTCGGAGACCGCGCCCATCACGGCACCGGCCACCACCGGCACGTCCTGGTCGACGAAGGTGCCGGCCGCGATGCCGTCGGCGACGATCGTCTCGCCGAGTTCGCGATAACTGCGGCGCAGCCGGAGCCGTTCGGCGTCCACCGCCGCGGTCACCGGCTCGAACAGCAGCGACCACGCCATCCGCCGCCCGCGCAGCGCGCGTTCGGCGAAGGTGTCGATCAGCGCAGCCAGCCGGGCGGCCGGATCGCCGCCGGCGTCGCCGACCACGCGGGCGACCCGGGCGAACTCCTCCTCGGCCGCGGCGCGGAAGACCTCGGCGAGCAGGGCCTCCCGATTGTCGAAGTACGAGTACACCGAGCCGACGCTGACGCCGCTGCGCTCGGCGATGGCGGCGACGGAGGCGCCGGCGAAGCCGCCGGCGGCAACCACGTCCCGGGCGGCGGCGAGCACCGCGTCGCGCTTGGCCTGCGCGCTGGCGCGGGTCGCCTCGGTCGGCCGGTAGGCCATCGCCGCTCCTCGAACTGACACCAATGAACTGAACTGTGATTCAAACCTTGCTCAACAAGGATTGAATCACAGTTCAGTTCTTAAGGCCAGGGGGCGACAGCCGCCTTCTACAGCAGTGCGTCGACGAAGGCGCCCGGATCGAACGGCGCGAGGTCGTCGGCGCCCTCCCCCAGTCCCACGAGTTTCACCGGCACGCCCAGCTCCTCCTGGATCCGGAAGACGATGCCGCCCTTGGCGGTGCCGTCGAGTTTGGTCAGCACCACACCGGTCAGGTCGACCACCTCGGCGAAGACCTTCGCCTGCGTCAGCCCGTTCTGGCCGACGGTGGCGTCCAGGACCAGCAGCACCTCGTCGACCGGAGTCTTCTTCTCCACCACACGCTTGACCTTGCCGAGCTCGTCCATCAGGCCGGTCTTGGTGTGCAGGCGTCCGGCGGTGTCGATCAGCACCACGTCCACCCCGTCGGCGATCCCGGTGGCCACCGAGTCGAAGGCCACCGACGCCGGGTCGGCGCCCTCGGCGCCGCGCACGATGCCGGCGCCGACCCGCTCACCCCAGGTCTGCAGTTGGTCGGCCGCGGCGGCGCGGAAGGTGTCGGCGGCGCCGAGCAGGACGCGGCGCCCGTCGGCGACCAGGACGCGCGCCAGCTTGCCGGTGGTGGTGGTCTTGCCGACGCCGTTGACGCCGACCACCAGGACCACGGCAGGTCCGCCGGCGTGCGGCAGGGCGTGCACGGCGCGGTCGAGGTCCGGGCGCAGCTGCGCCACCAGCACGCGGCGCAGTGCGGCGCGCGCATCCTCGGCGGTACGCACCTTGCCGGTGGCCAGTTCGGCCCGCAGATCCGTGACCACGGCCTCGGTGGCAGCGGTGCCGAGGTCGGCCATCACCAGGGTGTCCTCGATCTCCTCCCAGCTGTCCTCGTCCAGGTCGCCGGCGCCCAGCAGGCCCAGCATGGAGGTGCCGATCGCCCCCTGGGAGCGGGCCAGCCGGCCCCGCAGGCGCGACAGCCGGCCCTCGGTCGGGGCGATCTCGTCGAGCACCGGCTCGGCCGCGACGGGCTGGGCTTCGGGCTCGGCCTCGGGTTCCGGTTCGGCCTCGGCCTCAGACGTCGCCGACTCCGCGGACTCCTCGACCACCATGGCCGAATCCTCGGACTCGGTCTCGGTGCCGGGCAGCTGCGCGATCGGATCGTCGGCGACCGGGGTGACCGGGGCGTCGGAGGCCTCGGCGAGGATCCGCTCGGCCTCCTCGGCCGCGCTCTCGGGTTTCGGGGCAGCCGGTTTCGGGGCGGCCGGTTTCGGGGCGGCCGGTTTCGGGGCGGCGGGGGGCGGGGCGGTGGCCGTGCCGCCCTGACTGAACGAGAAACCGGTGCCGGCTTGGTAGCCGCCGGACTTGTCCACCTGGCGCTGCCCGTCGACCTCCTGCTTCTGCGTGGGCTCGGCCAGGGTGATCCGGCGCCGCCGGGACAGCGCGACGCCGGTGACGGCGAGCAGCGCCACCAGCAAGACGACGCCGATGACGATGCCGATGATGACTTGAGTGTTCACGTGGAGCCTTTCAGCTTGCGGAGGCGGGCGTCAGATCGACGCCGCGCAGACGCTGGGAGATGACCTGGGTGATGCCGTCGCCGCGCATGCTGACGCCGTACAGGGCGTCGGCGATCTCCATGGTCGGCTTCTGGTGGGTGATGACGATCAGCTGACTGCGTTCGCGCAGCTGCTCGAACAGGCTGATCAGCCGCCGCAGGTTGGCGTCGTCGAGGGCGGCCTCCACCTCGTCCATCACGTAGAACGGTGAGGGCCGCGCGCGGAAGATGGCGACCAGCATGGCCACCGCGGTGAGCGACTTCTCGCCGCCGGACAGCAACGACAGCCGTTTGACCTTCTTGCCCGGCGGCCGGGCCTCCACCTCGACGCCGGTGGTCAGCAGATCGTTCGGGTCGGTGAGCACCAGTCGGCCCTCGCCGCCCGGGAACAGGGTCGCGAACACCTGGGAGAACTCCTTCTCCACGTCGGCGTAAGCCTCGGTGAAGACCTGCAGGATGCGGGCGTCGACCTCGGCGACCACCTCGAGCAGGTCCGCACGGGCCCCCTTCACGTCCTCGAGCTGCGCGGACAGGAAGTTATAGCGCTCTTCCAGCGCCGCGAACTCCTCCAGGGCCAGCGGATTGACCTTGCCGAGGGTGTTCAGATCCTTCTGCGCCTTCTTCGCGCGGGTCTCCTGGGTGGCGCGGTCGAAGGGCATCGGGGCCGGGGCCACCACCAGTTCGCCGCGCGCCTTGGCCTCGGTGTATTCGCGCATCTCCAGATCCGACGGCGGCATCGGGACGTCCGGGCCGTACTCGGCGATCAGGTCGTCGGGTGCCACGGCGAACTGCTCGAGGACTTGTTCCTCGAGCTGTTCGATCCGCAGGGCGGCCTGGGCCTTGGCCACCTCGTCGCGGTGAACGGCATCGCGCAGGGAGTTCAGGGTGGCGCCGGCGGCGTCGACGCGGCCGCGCAGTTCTTCGGTCTCGGCGGTGCGGGCCGCGCGGGCCGCTTCGAGTTGGTCACGTCCGGCGGCGGCGCTCGCCAGTCCGGCGGCGACCTCCTCGGCCAGCGCGGTCGAGGCTTCGGCCACGGCGGCTGCCACCCCGGCGGCGTAGCGGCGCTGCGCGTCCTGGCGGCGCTGCCGCTCGCGGTTGCTGCGTTCGGCGGCGGCGCTGCGGCGCAGTCCCTCGGCCTTGCCCCGGACCGACGACAGCCGTTCTTCGGCGGTGCGCAGCGCCAGCCGGGTCTCCACCTCCACCGACCGTGCGGTGGCGACTTCGGCGGCCGCCGCCTCCCGCAGGGCGCGGTCTGCATCGTCGTCGTGGTCCAGGTCGGTCTCGTCCACGGCGCGCCGCAGCCGCTCGTCGACGGCGGTGAGCTCGGCCAGGTTCTCCGCCCGGCCCTCCTCGGCCCGCTCGCGCTGGCGGACCAGCCGCTGCGCCTCCTGTTCGGCGCTGCGGATCTCGGTGCCCAGCCGGCCGAGCAGTTCGTAGGCGGCCCCCACGTCGGCGTCGGATTCGCCGAGCGCGGCAAGCGCCCCCTCGGCGGCCTCGGCGGCCCCCCGCTCCTCGGTGAGGGCCCGCGCGAGGTCGTCGGCGAGTTGCTCGGCGTCCCGGCGGGCCGCGGCCAGGTCTTCGGTGGCGGTGTCGATCGCCGATTGCACTTCCAGCGTCGACGGCCGCGCCGAGATGCCGCCTTCCACCGCGGCCTCGGAGATACGGTCACCGGCGCGGGTCACCGCGAGCACCCGGTGCTCTCGGGCCACGGTCATCGCCTCGGCGGCGTCGTCCACCAGGACGATGTGGTGCAGCAGCACGTCGATCGCACCGGCGATGGATCCGGGTGCGGTCACCACGTCGCGCGCCCAGACCGCGCCGGCGGGCAGTTGCGGGCGGTCGCCGCGGGCCCGGTCGGCCAGTCCCCCGACGATCAGTGCGGCGCGGCCGCCTTCGCCGTCGCGCAGGGCCTCGAGCGCGCCTAGGGCGGCGACCTGGTCGACGGTGGCGATCGCGTCCACCGCCGGGCCCAGGGCGCCGGCGATCGCGGTCTCGTATCCGGGTTCCACGGTGAGCAGTTCCGACAGCGGCGCGAGCAGTCCACGGGTTTCGCGTTCGAGCAGCCAGGCGCCGCCGTCGGCGCGTTCCAGGCCGACGGCCAGCGCGTCGATCCGGGCGGTCAGCGAGGCGATCCGCTGCTCGGCTTCCCGCTCGGCCTGGCGCAGGGCCGCGACTTGCTCGCCGGCCGCGGTCAGCGCGGCGACGCAGCGTTCGTGGTGGGAGTCCAGGCCCTCTTCCCGGGCCTCCAGGTCTCGCATCCGCTCGGCGGCCTCGTCCAGCTCGCGCTGCGCGGCGGCGGCGCGTTCGTGCGCGGCATCGATGGCCTCGGTCAGGCGCTGGGTCTCCCCCTCCACCGAGTCGACGCGGCTGCGCAGGGTGGCGGCCTGACCTTCCAGCCGGGCCAGGCCCTCGCGGCGGTCGGCGACCGCCTGGACGGCCGTCAGGTGGGCCTTCTCGGCCTGCGCCGACGCCTCTTCGGCCGCGGCCAGCGCCGCAGTGGCGTACTCCAGGCGGCCGGCAGCCTCTTCGACGGCGGCGGTGTGCTCGGCCTCGGCCAGGGCCGCCTCGTCGGCGCGGCGCTCCAACTCGTCCGGATCCGGGCCCCCGGCCGGTGCGCTCGGCGTCGCCAGGTGGGTGGCGCGTTCGGCGGCCACCCGCCGGGTGCCCTCGACCCGTTCGGCCAGGGCCGAGAGCGTGTAGAACACCCGGCCGGCTTCGGCCGCGGCCGGGGCCACCTGCGCGAGCTGCTCCTGGCTCGCCGTCAGCGCCGCGGTGGCGGCGTCCAGCTCGGCGGTCACTTCGTCCTGCTTGCGCCGGATCTCGTCCTCGACCGCCGAATGCTCGGCCATCTCGCTGCGCCGGGCGACCAGGTCGTCGGCGGCCAGCCGCAGTCGCGCGTCGCGCAGTTCCGCCTGCACCGTGGCGGCGCGGCGGGCCACTTCGGCCTGCCGGCCCAGAGGTTTGAGCTGGCGGCGCAGTTCGGCGGTCAGGTCGGTCAGCCGGGCGAGGTTGGCGGCCATCGCGTCGAGTTTGCGGACCGCCTTCTCCTTGCGGCGGCGGTGCTTGAGCACTCCGGCCGCCTCCTCGATGAACGCGCGCCGGTCCTCCGGGCGCGATTCCAGGATGGTCGCGAGCCGACCCTGACCGACGATGACGTGCATTTCGCGGCCGATGCCCGAGTCGGACAGCAGCTCCTGCACGTCCATCAGCCGGCAGGCATTCCCGTTGATCTCGTACTCGCCGGCGCCGTCGCGGAACATGCGGCGGGTGATCGAGACCTCCGAGTAGTCGATCGGCAGCGCACCGTCGGAGTTGTCGATGGTCAGGGTCACTTCCGCGCGGCCCAGGGGGGCGCGGCCGGAGGTGCCGGCGAAGATCACGTCGGCCATCTTGCCGCCGCGCAGCGCCTTGGCGCCCTGCTCGCCCATCACCCAGGTCAGCGCGTCGACGACATTGCTCTTGCCCGAGCCGTTGGGGCCCACCACACATGTGATGCCCGGCTCGAAGCGGAGGGTCGTCGCCGACGCGAAGGACTTGAAGCCCTTCAGGGTCAGGCTTTTGAGGTGCACGACGCTAAAGCCTACTCACCGGTGATCGGCGGGGATGCTCACCGCTCGGAGAAACCGCTGTACTCGCCGCGCGCCTGATCGAAACTCTCGACCACCAGGTCCACCGACCCGGCGGTCTTCCCGGACCGCAGCTGGGCCAGCAGGGCGTCCAGCGCCGGCCGCGGGCCCTCGGCCACCACCAGCACGCGTCCGTCGGCCAGATTCTTGGCGTAGCCGGTCAGGCCCAGCTCCAGCGCCCGTGACCGGGTCCACCAGCGGAAACCCACCCCCTGGACCATGCCGTGCACGTACGCGGTCAGCCGTTCCATGTCAGGCCCCGTCGGCGTCGATGGTCAGCTTCACCTCAGTGCCGGCTTTGAGGGTGCGCCCGACGGTGCACACCCGGTCCACGGCGCGCTCGACCACCACCAGGAGGCGCTGCAGCGCCTCGGGCTCGAGGGCGGACAGGTCCACCTCGAGCACCTCGTCGATCCGCGGGTACACCTCGTTCTCCCGGTCGGCGTCGCCGGAGACCCGGACGGTGGCCTCGTAGTCGTCACCGAGGCGGCGCGACAGGGGCAGGTCCGTGGACATGCCCGAGCAGGCCGCCAGGGCGATCTTCAGCAGTTCGCCCGGAGTGAAGACCCCTTCGACGTCCTCCGAACCGATCAGCACCTGCGCCCCGCGGGAGCTGTGTCCGGTATAGCGGCGGGGGCCGGTGCGCTGGACCCAGAGTTCGGTCATGAGTTCTTGCCTTTCGATCGGGGCGGACTTTCGTGTCCTACGAATCCAATCATCAGGCCGTGGAGACCGCGTCCGACGGCTCAGCCACTTGCGCCCACAACTCGTCGAGGGAGAGGCCGAGCACCTGTGCGAGGGCGGCGATAGTCGGGAACGAGGGCGTCGCCACCCGCCCCGTCTCGATCTTCCGCAACGTCTCCGGCGACACGTCGGCTTCGAGTGCGACGGCGAGGATCGAGCGCTCACCCCGGGCGAGCCTCAGCAGCGCACCGAGGCGCTGCCCACGTTCGATCTCCCCGACGGTGAGCGGCAGTCTGACCATGCCAACCACTGTAATACCGGTATGATCTGACCGGTATAGTTATTGGAATGATTGAGATCCTCGACCATGCCCAGCTCGAACGCGCACGCGCCACGGGCCGTCTCGTCGGCGACATCCTCCACGCCATGAAAGACAGAGCGCGGGTCGACACGAATCTGCTCGACATCGACCGGTGGGTCAAGGGCATGATCCTCGAAGCCGGCGCCGAATCCTGCTATGTCGACTACGCGCCGTCGTTCGGCAGGGGCCCGTTCGGGCATTACGTCTGTACAGCGGTCAACGACGCCGTCCTCCACGGGAAGCCGCACGACTACCGGCTGGTCGATGGAGACCTGCTCACCCTCGACCTCGCCGCCAAGCTCAATGGCGTCGCCGCGGACGCTGCGGTCAGCTTCGTGGTCGGGCAGGACCACTCTTCGCGGGATCGAATGATGATCGAGTGCACCGAGCGGGCGCTGGCCGCCGGCATCGCGGCGGCGGGACCTCGAGCGCGCGTCGGCGACATCTCCCACGCCATCGGCACCGTACTCGCCGGCGCGGGCTACCCGATCAACCTCGAGTTCGGCGGTCACGGCATCGGCACCACCATGCACCAGGACCCGCACGTGCCGAACTCGGGGCGACGGAGACGCGGCTTCAAGCTGCGGCCCGGCATGTTGCTCGCACTGGAACCGTGGGTGATGGCCGACACCGACCGGCTGATCACCGACTCCGACGGCTGGACGTTACGCAGCGCGACCGGATGCCGCACCGCACACAGCGAACACACGATCGCGATCACCGAACACGGCGCCGAAATCCTCACGCGGCCTTCGTGATCGAACAGCGGGTTCCGCACGGTTCACCCGATCACCGGCGCGGCGTCCGACTGCGCGGCGGCGGCTGGCAGACGGGGCAGAAGAACGAGCTGCGGTTCATGAAGCTCTCGCGGGCCATCGGGGCGCCGCACCGCGCGCACTCCTCCCCTTCCCGCCCATAAGCATTCAGGGCGCGGTCGAAGTAGCCGGACTCGCCGTTGACGTTCACGTACAGGGCGTCGAACGAGGTGCCGCCGACGGTGATCGCTTCGCTCATCACTTCTCCGGCCGCCTCCAGCAGTTGGTGCAGCCGGGCCCGCGGGATGCCGCGCGTGCGGCGACGCCCGTGCAACTGCGCCCGCCAGAGGGCCTCGTCAGCGTAGATGTTCCCGACGCCGGAGATCACCGTCTGGTCCAGCAGTGCGCGTTTGATCTCGGTGTCCTTGCGGCGGAGCCGATCCACCACCGCCCCGGGGTCGTAGGCGGGGTCGAACGGGTCGGCGGCGATGTGCGCGATCGACACGGGCAGCCGACTGCCGCCGGTTTCGGCGTAGTCGTCGAGGTGCCAGCCGCCGAAGGTCCGCTGGTCGACGAAGCGCAGTTCGTTGCCGTCGTCGAGTTCCGCGCGTATCCGCAGGTGCACCGGATCGGGTGCCCCGGCCCCCGCGATCAGCATCTGCCCGCTCATCCCGAGGTGCACCACCGCGGCCACTTCGTCGGCGGCGTCTGCGGCCGCCAGCCACAGATACTTGCCGCGCCGGGAGACCCCGAGCAACTGTTTTCCGCGCAGGCGGTCACGCAGATCGACCGGTCCCCCGGCGTGTCTGCGCACCGCACGCGAATGCAGCACCTGCACGTCCGTCACCCGGCGCCCGGTCAGGTGCTCGGTCAGCCCCAGGCGAATGGTCTCGACCTCGGGTAGTTCAGGCACTCGTACTCTCGCCGGAGCCGTACTCGCCGTTGAGGGCCTGCCAGGCCAGCGCGGCGGCCTTCTGCTCGGCTTCCTTCTTGGTCCGGCCCACCCCGGAGCCGCGCGCGGCGCCACCGACGATGGCCTCGGCGGTGAACTCCTTGTCGTGGTCGGGCCCGGTGGAACTGATCTGGTAGTGCGGCACCCCGAGGCTGTGCGCGGCGGTGAGCTCCTGCAGCGAGGTCTTCCAGTCCAGGCCCGCGCCGAGTTCGCCGGCCCGCTCGATCATCGGCTCGAACAGCCGGAGGACGACCTCTTTGGCCACCTCGATGCCGTGGTCGAGGAAGACCGCCCCCAGCATCGATTCCAGGCCGTCGGCCAGGATGCTGGCCTTGTCCCGGCCGCCGGTCATCTCTTCGCCGCGCCCCAGGTACAGGTGCCGGCCGAGGCCGCCGGGCCCCAGTTCGCGGGCGACGTCGGCCAGGGCGTTCATGTTCACCACGCTGGCGCGGATCTTGGCCAGCTCCCCTTCGGGCCGATCGGGGAAGCCGAGGTAGAGCCGTTCGGTCACCACGACGCCCAGTACGGCGTCGCCCAGGAACTCCAGACGCTCGTTGGTCGGCAGGTTCCCGTTCTCGTAGGCGTACGACCGGTGGGTCAGCGCCAGAGTGAGCAGGTCCTCGCTGAGGCTGACGCCGAGGGCTGCGAGGAGCTCGGCCGGATCGGCTTTGCTCACGCCTTCGACTCCTCGCCGGGGTCTGTCAATTTGTCGGCCAGGGCCGCCCATCGCGGATCGATGCTCTCGTGGGCGTGTCCGGGCTCGGCGTCGGCCAGCCGGACGCCGCATTCGGCGCACAGGCCGGCGCAGTCGTCGTCGCACACCGGGCTGAGCGGCAGTTCGGTGCCGACGCCGTCGATGACGAGCTGTTCCAGATCCACTTCGTCGTCGACCAGCCGGGCGACGTCGTCTTCGTCACTGGTCTGATCGGTCGCACTGTCCGGGTAGGCGAACAGCTCGGTGAGATAGAGGTCCACGTCGCCGGTCACCGGCTCCAGGCAGCGACCGCACTGGCCCTGCGTGGCCGCGCTGACCGTGCCGGACACCAGCACCCCCTCGGACACCGACTCGAGCCGCAGGTCCACGTCGATCTCACCCTCGGCGGGGATGGCGATCATCTCCGCGCCGATGCGGTCGGGCGCAGGGAAGCTCCGATGCACCTCGATCATGGAACCGGGCCGGCGCGGGAGGCTGCGCACGTCGATCACGAACGGACTGGTGCGGGAAGATGAGCTCACGCCGGTGATTTTACCGTGAGCAACGCCCCGCCGGTCAGCCCGCCATCGGGGTGGCCGCGTGGACTCCGCGATCGGCGCCCGCGTAGTCGTGGGCGTACTCGACGTAGTCGTGCACGGCCGCACCGGTGCGCAGCTGCTGGCGGCCGCGGTTCACCGACCGCAGGGTGTTGGTGAGGATGTCCTCGAAGCCGGCCAGCTTCTCGTCGACGTAGACGTCGCAGTCGCCCCGGAGGCGGTCCGATTCGGCGTACGCGGCGTCGACGATGCGATCGGCCTCGGACTTGGCCGCGGCCACCACCTCGGCCTCGGAGACCAGGCGCTGCTGTTCGGCGATGCCGTCGGCGACGGACTTCTCGTAGTTCGCGTTGCCGGCGTCGACCACGCGGCCCGCCTCGGCGTGGGCCCGGCCTGTGACCGCCTCGAACTCGCGCTGCGCGTTGGTGTGCAGGCGCTGAGCCTCCTCGGCCGCGGCCTGCTGCACCGAGGCTGCGTGGGCGGCGGCCTCGTCGACCATGCGGTCGGCGCGCGACTTGGCGTCGGCCAGCATGCGGTCGGACTCCGCGCGCGCCTGCTCGAGCATCGACGAGGAGTCACGTTCGGCGCTGGAGACCATGGTGTCGGCGCTCTCGCGGGCGTTGTCGATCAGGGTGTCGCGCTCGTCGAGCACGTCCTGGGCGTCGTCGAGTTCCACCGGGAGGGCATCGCGCAGATCGTCGAGCAGTTCACGCATCGCCTCGCGCGGCACCACGCAGTTCGCCGACATCGGGACGCCCCGGGCCTCCTCGACGATGGCCATCATCTCTTCCAGAGCTTCGAAGCAGCGGTACACGGTTACCCCTATCCGGCGCAGTACCGAAGGACTGGCCTGGTCGTTAATCCTGAGGCCATTGTGCCGAATGGTGCTCATGTGACTGGGGAGGCGCGCGGGCGTGTCTCGATATCGCCGAACCGGGCCGATCAGGCCCGACGCACCCCGTCGATCCGGTCCATCAGCGCCGCGTGGATGGCCGGCGAGAGATACGGGGAGGCCTCGCCGCCGAGCTTGGCCACCTCCTTGACCAGCGAACTCGACACGTGCGCGTACCGCGGATCGGTGAGCATGAAGAAGGTCTCCGCCCCGGACAGCTCCCGGTTCATCTGCGCCATCGGCGCCTCATAGGCGAAATCGGTCTCCGACCGCAGGCCCTTGACGATGGTGGTGGCGTCTTCCTCGCGGACCAGATCGACCAGCAGGCCGGTCCAGCTACGCACCTCGACATTGGGCAGATCGGCGCAGTCGCTCTCGATCAGCGCGATGCGCTCGGGGACGGTGAACATCCCCTGCTTGTTCGGATTCACGACCACCGCGACGATCACCCGGTTGAACCGGGCGGCGGCCCGCTCCACGACGAAGCGGTGACCGAGGGTGAACGGATCGTAGGAACCGGGGCACACTGCTGCACTCATGGCGCAGACCCTACCGAGCCGCCCCTGCCCTGCCCCGTTACTCGGCCGCGCCGTCGCCCACGACCGCCGTGGCGAGGGTGACGACGGTGTCCCCATAGGTCTTGACCGAGACCGGTTCGAGCGACGACGGCCAGCGCGGCTCCCGACTGCGGCTGGCCCGCTCGAGCACCACCCACGCCCCCTCGGCGAGATGCGGCGGCAGCGCGGCGAGCACACCGGACATCTCGTCCGCGCTCAGCGCGTACGGCGGGTCGGCGAAGACGAGATCGAACAGTTGTCCGGGGGCGGCCAGGTAGGAGGACACCGACCGGTTCACCACGCGAGCCCGGCCCTGCGCGCCGCAGACCGCGATGTTCTCCCGCACCACGGCGGCGGCCCTGCGGTCCGATTCCACCAGGACCGCACTGCCCGCGCCCCGCGAGAGCGCTTCCAATGCCAGCGCCCCGGTCCCTGCGTAAAGATCGAGCACGCGGGCATCGGCGATGTCCATCCGCGCTCCGAGCATCGAGGCGATCGCTTCGCGGACCCGATCGGAGGTGGGACGGGTGGCGTCGGCGGGGGTGGCGAGTCGGCGACCGCGGAAATCGCCGGCGATGATGCGGGGCATGGTGAACCCATCTTAGTTCCTCGTCCGCCCTCGCGAACGCCCCCGGTGTGACTTATCCCACATCCCCCCTCTGATCAGTGAGGAACCGGGTGGAACTGCGAAAGCCCGCTGTCACATTGTGACTTCGAGACGTGTTCTCGTTACCGTCGAAGGCGTCATGAATCCGGCTACACCGAAATCACCAGTGGAATCCCGGACCGGAACGAGCTTCCGGAAACCGGTGGTCGACGATGGAATGCGCCTCTGGGAAATCGCCCGCGATTCCCAGGTGCTGGACGTCAATTCCAGCTACGCCTATGTGCTGTGGTGCCACGATTTTCCAGACACGTCGATCGTCGCCGAATCCGACGGCGGCGTGGTGGGGTTCGTGACCGGGTATCGAAAGCCGAGCCGGCCGGATGTACTGATGATCTGGCAGGTGGCCGTCGATGCCGACCAGCGCGGCCGGGGAATCGCCGCGCGCATGCTGGTCGAACTCTTCGAGCGCTGCCGCGCCGAGGGCGTGACGAGCATGCAGACCACCATCAGCCCGGACAACGACGGCTCGAAGCATCTGTTCGCTTCAGCCGCGAAAACCCTGGGATTGGGATTCCGATCCGAATCCCTCTTCGCCGCAACACTGTTCCCGGATGCACACCAACCAGAGGATCTGTACATCCTGGCGGCGGATTCACAATCTGAATAAGGAAATAACGATGACCACCATCGATACGCATGTGGACGACAAAACCTTCACTAAATACGAATCTGAAGTCCGTTCTTACTGCCGGAACTGGCCGGCCATCTTCGATACCGCGCAGGGCGCGTGGCTGACCGACGTCGACGGCAACAAATACCTCGACTTCTTCGCTGGCGCCGGCGCACTCAACTACGGGCACAACGACCCCGACCTCAAGGAAGCGCTGCTGCGCCATCTGGTGCGCGACGGCATCACGCACGGTCTGGACATGTCGACCGTCGCCAAGGGCGAGTTCCTGCAGACTTTCCACGACCGGATCCTGGCGCCGCGCAACCTGGACTACAAGGTCCAGTTCCCCGGTCCGACCGGCACCAACGCGGTCGAGTCCGCGCTGAAGCTGGCCCGCAAGGTGACCGGCCGCGAGTCGATCGTCAGCTTCACCAACGCTTTCCACGGCATGACCCTGGGCTCGCTCTCGGTGACCGGCAACGCCACCAAGCGCGCCGGCGCCGGCGTGCCGCTGGTGCACAGCACCCCGATGCCGTTCGACGACTACTTCGACGGCGCCGTCGAGGACTTCGGCTGGTTCACCCGAGTGCTCGACGACCACGGCTCGGGCCTCAACCGGCCGGCCGCGGTGATCGTGGAGACCATTCAGGGTGAGGGCGGCGTCAACGTCGCTCGCGCCGAATGGCTGAGCGCGCTCGCCGAGCTCTGCCAGTCGCGCGAGATCCTGCTGATCGTCGACGACGTCCAGATGGGCTGCGGCCGCACCGGCGAGTTCTTCTCGTTCGAGATCGCCGACATCAAGCCGGACATCGTGACGCTGTCCAAGTCGATCAGCGGCTACGGCCTGCCGATGGCGCTGACTCTGCTCAAGCCCGAGCACGACGTCTGGAATCCGGGCGAGCACAACGGCACCTTCCGCGGTAACAACCCGGCCTTCGTGACCGCCACCACGGCGCTCAACAAGTACTGGTCGGACGACCTGCTGACCCGCGACGTGCACCGCAAGGGCGCGATCATCTCGGAGACCTTCGCCGGTCTGTCCGAGAAGTACGAGGGCGTCACCCACCGCGGTCGCGGCATGGTGCAGGGCCTGGTCTTCGACGAGCCCGAGCTCGCCGGCAAGGTCTGCGCCCTGGCGTACGAGGACCGTCTGCTGGCCGAGACCTCCGGCCCCAGCGACGAAGTGGTCAAGCTGCTTCCGCCGCTGACCATCGACGAGGACGACCTGCAGCGCGGCCTGGACATCCTGAGCAAGGCGGTCGCGGCCGTCGCCACCGAGCGCACCCCGGAGGTTGCTGAATGATCGTTCGTACCACCGAGGAGATCACCGGTACCGACCGCGACGTGGCCGCCGGACACTGGCGGTCCAAGCGGATCGTGCTGGGCGGCGACCGGGTGGGCTTCTCGTTCCACGAGACCACCATCGAGCCCGGCTCGGTCAACGAGTTCCACTACGCCAACCACGTCGAAGCGGTGTGGCTGGTGGAAGGCACCGGGACGCTGACCGACCGTGAGGACGGCACCGTCTACCCGCTGGCCCCCGGCACGATGTACCTGCTCAACGGCCACGAGCGCCACACGGTCACCGTCGACGACAGCGGACCGATGCGGATGCTCTGCGTCTTCAACCCGCCGGTCGTCGGCACCGAGGTGCACGACGAGAACGGCGTGTACCCGCTGGTGACCGTCGACGACTGACGTCCCGGAACCGGGTTCGACCGATTTCGATCCGCGGTCCGCACGATGGTTGCACAGCAACGATCGAGCGGACCGCGGTTCGCATCTGGAACCATGGACGCCATGCGCCGATCTGTCGCGTGGACCCCGGCCCCGGAGACCGCCCTCGACCCCGATCCCACCGGGCGTGCCGCGGAGCTCACTGCATTCCTCACCGGCCGGCGCAGCGTGGCGCTGACCGGCGCCGGCCTGTCCACCCCGTCGGGGATCCCCGACTACCGCAGCCCGGGGTCTCCCCCGCGCACGCCGATGACGATCGACATGTTCCTCAGTTCACCGGAGTTCCGGCGGCACTACTGGGCGCGCAACCATCTGGGCTGGCGCCACATGGACGCCACCTCCCCCAACGCGGCGCACCGGGCCCTCGCCCGGCTGGAGGACGACGGACTGATCTCCGGGATCCTCACCCAGAACGTCGACATGCTCCACCTCAAGGCCGGGTCCCGGCGCGTGTTGGACCTGCACGGCTCCTACGGCCGGGTGATCTGCCTGGACTGCGGGCACACCCTGTCGCGGCACGTGCTCGACGCGGCCTTGGAGGCGGCCAATCCGGGCTTCCGGGACCGCGTCACCGGCCGCGGCGCCATCGAGGTGGCCCCGGACGCCGACGCCGTCCTCGAGGACACCGCCGGCTTCGCGACGGTCGATTGCCCGCAGTGCGGCGGCATCCTCAAACCCGACATCGTGTACTTCGGCGAGAACGTGCCGCGCACCGCGGTGGCCCGGGCCTTCGCCATGGTCGACGACGCCGACGCCGTGCTGGTGGTCGGCAGTTCACTGACCGTGATGTCCGGGCTGCGTTTCGTGCGGCACGCGGCCCGGGCGGGAAAGCCCGTCGCGATCCTCAACCGGGGCGCGACCCGCGGTGACGAGCTCGCGCACCTGAAGATCGATCACCGCTGCGAGACGATTTTGCCCGCCGTCGCCGCCGCGCTGGGCCCCGAACCGGTGAACTCCGCTTCTCAGTCGGGCATCGCGTAGGCGCCGTCGAGCGCCTTCACCTGCTGCCACACCCGGTCGAACACGCCGGAGTCGGCTTCGGGGCGGGCGATGGCGTCCAGCGCCCACCGCTGCTGTTCCGGTGTGGCCGACGGTTTGCCGTACAGCGATACCGCGTAGCCGGAGAAGTCCCGGATCTGGAAGTCGAAGATGCGGGCGAGCAGGTCGTCGTCCAGACCGGTGAGCGCGGCCTCTTCGAGGATCAGCTGGCCGTAGACGATCAGGGAGAACAGGTGCCCGATCGTGAGGACGAAGTCGAGGTCGGCGCGCTGAGCCTCACTCGGCGGCGCCGTCTGCAGCAGCGTCTGCAGGGCCTTGGCCTGCGCGTAGAACGCGGCCACGTTCGGCACGTCCAGGCGTGCCTCGTAGGGCGCCGTCCAGTCGGCGAAACGCACCTTCCCGGCGCCGCCGACCGGGCCCTGCGCGAAGAAGAAGGCATCGTCGCCCGGCTCGGTCCGCTTGCCGATCTGGGGGTACTCGGCCGGATCGAACAGGTAGTTGGGCATGAACTTGAGGATCTGCGCGACGTTGACGTGCACGGTCCCCTCCAGCCGCGGCAGCCATCCGATGAAGCGGTTGGCCTGATGGAAGTAGGTGTTCTTCTCGTAGCCCTTGGCCGCCACGACGTCGAGCAGCAGCGTCATCACGGTCTCCCCCTCGGAGGTGACCTTGGACTTGGTGACCGGGTTGAACAGCAGGTAGCGGCGGTCCTCGCGGCCGGCGCTGCGGAAGTAGTCGACGGCGCGGTCGCTGAACAGCTTCATCGCGGCCAGCCGGGCGTAGGCGTCGACGAAATTGCCCTGCACATGAGAGAAGTCGGTGACCGGGTTGCCGTACAGGATCCTGTTGTTGGAGTGCGTGATCGCCTCGTACAGCGAGTGCTCGCACATGCCGACCGAGCCGTGGCACAGGTTGAACTTGCCGACGTTCACGGTGTTCAGGGCGGCGGCGAAGGCCTCCGGCCCGGTGTGCAGGATGTCGGCTGGGCCCACCGGGTAGTCGTCGAGCTCGAAGGTGGAGACGAACATCTGCCCGTGCACCACGTTGCCGATCAACCGATACTCCGGGCGGCGGCTGTCGGCGACGAAGAACACGTAGCCCTCGGGGCCGTCGATGTCGGCGCGCCGGCCGAACACCGACACCATGCCGGCGACGTTGCCGTTGCCGATGTAGTACTTGGTGCCCGACGCGGTGAAACCGCCGTCGGCCCCTTCGGTCAGGATCATGTCGGTGCTGTACACGTCCGCGCCGTGCGACCGCTCCGACAGCCCGAAGGCCATCACTTCGCCGTCGAGGAGCTGGCGAGCCGCGGTGGTCTTGGCCTCCTCGTTGCCCGACATCCAGATCGGTCCCAGGCCGAGGATGGTCACCTGCTCGGCATACCAGTAGGCCAGACCGTAGAACCCGAAGATCTCGCTGAGGGCGGCGTTGCGCGCGGCATCCCAGCGGCGGTTCTCGTCGCCGTCGGCGTAGGCCGCGGGCGTCAGGAAGGTCGCGAACAGCTTCTCGTTCTTCTCGAACTCGAGGAAGTCGTCGACCCACTCCGCGTTCAGGTCGGCCTGCAGGAGCCGATCCTTGCCGTACGACTCGAAGAAGTCGACGGTCGCCCGCAGCAGGCGACGGCTTTCGGGATCGAACTGCGAGAAGTCGGCGGTGGACGGATTCAGCAGGAGTCCTGTCATGGACTCACTGTAGCGAGTCAGGCCCGGACCAGATGGTCGGCGTGGACCACCGGACGGCTGTAGTCCGCGGGTAGCTCTTCACTGGACTTGCCGAGCATGGCGGCGATGTCGTCGGCGTCGTACGAGGAGACGCCGCGCGCGCACACCACCCCGTCGGGACCGGCCAGTTCCACCACGTCACCGCTGGAGAATCCGCCGGCGACACCGGTGATGCCGGCGGCCAGCAACGACCGGCGGCGGCCGACGACCGCGTCCACCGCTCCGGCGTCGATGGTCAAGCGCCCCAGCGCTTCTGCCGCGTGCCGCACCCAGAACCGGCGCGCCGAAAGGCGCTGCGGACGAGCCGCGAAAACGGTGCCCACCGAGGCATCCGCCAGGGCCCGATCTGCCTGGGCCGCGGCCGCCAGCAACACCGGGACGCCGGAATCGGCCGCGAGCCGTGCCGCCGAGAGTTTGGAGGCCATACCGCCGGTGCCCAACGTTCCGCCGGAGCCGGCGATCACACCGTCCAGGTCCTCCGGGCCGGCCACCTCGGCGATGAATCGGGCAGGCTGCCCGTCCGGGCCGGGTTTACGGGGGTCGCCGGTGTACAGGCCGTCCACGTCGGACAGCAGCACCAGGGCGTCGGCGCCGGCCAGGTGCGCCACCAGGGCGCCGAGACGGTCGTTGTCGCCGAACCGCAGCTCGTTGGTGGCGACGGTGTCGTTCTCGTTGACCACCGGCACCGTGTGCAGGGCCCGCAACCGGTCCAGGGTGCGCTGGGCGTTCGCGTGGTGGGCGCGGTTGGAGACGTCGTCGGCGGTCAGGAGCACCTGGCCCACCGTGCGGCCGTACCGGGAGAACGAAGCCTCCCAGGCCTGCGCCATCTTCAGCTGACCGACGCTGGCCGCGGCCTGCTTGGTCGCCAGATCGGCGGGCCGCTTCTTCAGCCCCAGCGGGGCTATCCCGGCGCCCACTGCCCCCGACGACACCACCACCACGTCGCTGCCGGCACGCATCCGCGCTTCCAGGGCGTCGACCAGCAGATCCATCCGCGCGAGGTCGATGCCGGTCTGCAGGTCGGTGACCGCCGACGAACCGATCTTGACGACGATGCTGCGCGCTCCGGCGATCGCCGTCCGCACCTCACTCAATGGTGTCCTCGTCCGTCTCGTCCTCGCTGAGGCGGCGCTGCTTGCGGGCCGCCTTGCGCTCGGCGGCGCCCACGCGATCGTTGCGCTCGAGCCGGATGTCGGTGCCACGGCCGGTCAGCGGCACGTCCTCGCTCATCGGGACGGTCGGCTCCCAGTCGAAGGTCACCCCGGCGATGGTGACCGCAGCGCCCGCCTTGGCGCCGCGCTTGACCAGCGCCTCCTCCACCCCGAGACGATTGAGCCGGTCGGCCAGGTAGCCGACGGCCTCGTCGTTGTCGAACTGGGTCTGGCGGATCCAGCGCTCGGGACGCTCACCGCGCACGATGAAGCCGCCCTCGATGTCGGGATCGGCCGCCACGGTGAACTCGGTCCGGTCCACGGCCTTGGGCCGCAGCACGACGCGTCGCGCCACCGGCTTCTCGTGCTCGCGGCGGTACTCGGCCACCTGCGCCGACAACGCGTACTTGAGTTCCTGCAAACCCTTGTGGGCGACGGCGGAGACCCGGAAGACGGGCCAGCCGCGCTCGGCGATCTCGTCCTCCACCAGGTCGGCGAGCTCGTCGGCCTCGGGGATGTCCACCTTGTTGAGCACCACGATCCGCGGGCGGTCGGCCAGGTCGCCCAGCGACTGGTCCTGCGCCAGCACCGGCTGGTAGGCGGCAAGTTCGGCTTCGAGCGCGTCGATGTCGGAGACGGGGTCGCGGCCGGGCTCCAGGGTGGCGCAGTCGACCACGTGCGCGAGCACCGCGCAGCGTTCCAGATGGCGCAGGAAGTCCAGGCCGAGCCCGCGGCCCTGCGAGGCGCCGGGAATCAGGCCGGGCACGTCGGCGATGGTGAAGGTGTCCTCACCGGCGGTCACCACGCCCAGATTGGGGGCCAGTGTGGTGAACGGGTAGTCGGCGATCTTCGGCTTGGCCGCCGACAGCACCGAGACCAGCGACGATTTGCCGGCCGACGGGAAACCCACCAGGCCGACGTCGGCCACCGACTTGAGCTCCAGCACCAGCTGGCGTTCTTCGCCGGGTTCGCCGAGCAGCGCGAAGCCGGGCGCCTTGCGCGCCCGCGAGGCGAGCGCCGCATTGCCCAGACCGCCGCGGCCGCCCTGGCTGGCGACGAACTCGGTGCCCTCCCCGACCAGATCGGCCAGGACGGTGCCGTCGGTGTCGAGCACCACGGTGCCGTCGGGCACCTTCAGGATCAGCGACTCGCCGTTGGCGCCGCTGCGGTTGCCGCCCTCACCGGGCTTGCCGTTGCCGGCCTTGGCGTGCGGACGGAAGTGGAAGTCGAGCAGGGTGTGCACCTGAGGGTCCACCACCAGGATCACGTCACCGCCGCTGCCGCCGTTGCCTCCGTCGGGGCCGCCGAGCGGCTTGAACTTCTCGCGGTGCACCGAGGAACAGCCGTGCCCGCCGCTTCCGGCCACCGCATCGATGGTCACCCGGTCGATGAACCTCGACATGGCGCTGCCCTCCTAGAGCTGAGCTGGATATAGAAAGCGACAGGGCGGGTCAGGGCTCTCCGCGAACCCTGCCCCGCCCTGTCGGCTTCGAGCTTATGTGTGTGACGTCCGGGTCAGACCGCAGCCGAATCCGGGACGATGTTCACGGTCTTGCGGCCGCGCTTGGTGCCGAACTCCACGGCGCCGTCGGCCAGGGCGAACAGCGTGTCGTCGCCGCCGCGGCCCACGTTGACGCCCGGGTGGAACTTGGTGCCGCGCTGGCGGACCAGGATCTCGCCGGCGTTGACCAGCTGGCCGCCGAAGCGCTTCACACCCAGCCGCTGGGCATTGGAATCGCGACCGTTGCGCGTGCTGGACGCGCCCTTCTTAGTTGCCATTGCTCAGACCTCCTGAAGTCGTTACGGCTGGGTTGTCAGTTGATACCGGTGAACTTCAGGACCGTCAGCCGCTGACGGTGGCCCTGGCGCTTGTGGTAGCCGGTCTTGTTCTTGAACTTGTGGATCCGGATCTTCGGGCCCTTGACGTGCTCCACGACCTCGGCGGTGGCCGAGATCTTGGCCAGCGCGTCGGCGTCGGTGGTCAGGTTCGCACCGTCGACGACGAGCGCCACGGGCAGTTCCACGGAGCCGCCCGGCTCGACGTCGAGCTTCTCGACCTTCACAATGTCACCTTCGGCGACCTTGTACTGCTTACCGCCGGTCTTGACGATGGCGTACGTTGCCATTACCGCTGTCCTCTTAACTCGTCTCATCGGGCCGAGGCGCAGAGGTCTCTGCGTCCGGCGTACATCGGTGTTCGTGCGTCTCCGGCTTCATCCGGAGATCCCCCCGCGGCTGCGCGCACAGGCGCGCTCGCCTGCGGAAGGCGACCTGTCAAGGCTACGGCAGGATACTGAACCAGGTCAAACCGGCTGCCCCGCCGCGCGTCGCCCCGGTCTAGGACGACGGCGGTGCGCCCGCGGCCCTCCGGCCGCCGCGCCGCCGCGGCTTGCGTGTCACCTCCACCACCGGCTCGCTCACGTGCCCTGCGACCGTGGTCACCGGCGCCTCGGTGGAGATCACCATCGGCTCGGCGGGAGCGCTCGGCGCAGCCGCGCGCCGCGCCGCACGCCGGCGCCGGGTGACCACCGGTGCGGCGGTCTCCGGCTCGGGCTCGGGCTCGGGCTTGCCGGCCGACTGCTCGGGCTCTGCCTTCGCCGGCGCCGTCTCGACCTTCGGGGCCTGCTCGGCCTTCCTGCGGGCCGACGCCGACTTCCTGGGGGCCTGCTCGGACTTCTTGGGGGCCTGCTCGGTCACAGGGGCCGACGCGGTCGCGGCGGCTTCCTCGGCCGGCGCCTCCTCGTCCTCGTGGTGCGCCATCGCCTTGAAGAGCGGATGCTCGGCTGCCGGCTTGTGCGACTTGGACTCGGTCGGCGCCGCGGCCGCGGCCGCGGGGGCGTCGGGCTTGTCGTTGCGCCGCTTGTTTCGGCGCGACCGCTTGGAACCGCCGTCGCCGCGCGACGAGTCGTCGCCGGACCGGACCTCCACCGGATTGGTGTGCACGATCAGGCCGCGTCCCTGGCAGGTGGTGCACGTGGTGGAGAAGGCCTCCAGCAGGCCGGTCCCCAGCCGCTTGCGCGTCATCTGGACCAGACCCAGCGAGGTGACCTCGGAGACCTGGTGACGGGTGCGGTCCCGGGCCAGCGCCTCGGTGAGACGGCGCAGCACCAGGTCCCGGTTCGACTCCAGGACCATGTCGATGAAGTCGACGACGATCATGCCGCCGATGTCGCGCAGCCGCATCTGGCGGACGATCTCCTCGGCCGCCTCCAGATTGTTGCGGGTGACGGTCTCTTCCAGGTTTCCGCCGGACCCGGTGAACTTGCCCGTGTTGACGTCCACCACCGTCATGGCCTCGGTGTGCTCGATGATGAGCGTGCCGCCCGAGGGCAGCCAGACCTTGCGGTCGAGTGCCTTGGCCAGCTGCTCGTCGATCCGGTAGACCGAGAACGAGTCCGGCGCACCGGGATCGGCCTTGTCGAACCGGGACACGCGCTCGGACAGATCCGGGGCCACGCGCTCGACGTACCCGGCGACCTGATCCCAGGCCTTGTCGCCCTCGACCACCAGCTTGGTGAAGTCTTCGTTGAACAGGTCGCGGACCACCCGGACCAGCAGGTCGGGCTCCTCGTACAGCGCCTTGGTGCTGCCCGAGGCCTTGGCCTTGTGCGTCTCGGCCGCCGCCTCGATGCCCTTCCACTGCTCTTCCAGGCGGGCGATGTCGGCACCGAGCTCCTCGGCGCTGACCCCCTCGGAGGCGGTGCGGATGATGACGCCGGCCTCGTCGGGCACCAGCTTCGACAGAATCGACTTGAGTCGCTTGCGTTCGGTGTCCGGCAGCTTGCGGCTGATTCCCGTCGACGTGCCGCCCGGCACGTACACCAGGTAGCGGCCGGCCAGCGAGATCTGCGTGGTCAGGCGGGCGCCCTTGTGCCCTACCGGATCCTTGCTCACCTGGACCAGGACGTAGTCGCCGGGCTTGAGTGCCTGCTCGATCTTGCGGGAGCCGCCGTTCAGTCCGGCCGCCTCCCAGTTGACCTCGCCGGCGTACAGGACGCCGTTGCGGCCACGGCCGATGTCGACGAACGCGGCTTCCATGCCCGGAAGCACGTTCTGGACGCGTCCCAGGTAGATGTTGCCGACCATCGACTGCGAGTTCTCGGTGGTGACGAAGTGCTCCACCAGAACGCCGTCCTCCAGGACCGCGACCTGCGTGTAGTCCTCGGTCGGGGTGTGCGGATCGGCGGCGGCCGCGGCCGGATCGACGGTGCGCTCGCGCACCACCATCACCCGCTCGACGGCCTCGCGGCGTGCCAGGAACTCCGACTCGGACAGGATCGGCGGGCGGCGGCGGCCGGCATCGCGACCGTCGCGGCGGCGCTGGCGCTTGGCTTCGAGCCGGGTGGAACCGGAGATGCCCTGCACCTCGTCGCGCTGGCGGCGAGCTCGCGGCTCCCGCTCGTGGACGACGGTGTTCGGCGGATCGTCGGACCCACCGGTCTCGTCCCCGTCCGAACCGCTGCGGCGGCGGCGACGCCGCCTCCGGCGCTTGCTGCTCGGGGTGGTCGAGTCACCGTCGTTGTCACCGCCGTTGCCCTCGTCGTCGGTGGCGGCGTCATCGGTGTCGGCGTCGGCGTTGTCGCCGGTGTCGCTCTTGCCTTCGTCGGTGCCGTCGGCGTCGGCGCTGTCGGCGGACTTGCTGTCACCGGAATCGCTGTCGCCGGATTCGGCCTGGTCGGCGCTGTCGGTGTCGGACTTGTCGCCGTCGTTACCGTCGGCGTCTCCGCGTCCGCGACCGCGGCCCCGGCGGCCCCGGCGACGCCGGCGCGCACGCTGGGTGCCGTCCTCGTTGTCGTCGTCCTGGGCGGCGTCGCTGCTGTCGGCTCCGCTCTCGTCGGTCCCGCTCTTGTCGGTCCCGCTCTTGTCGGCGCCGCCTTCGGCGGAACGCTCCGTCGGGGACTCGTCGTCGACGCTCTCCGCGTCTGCGGCGGGCTCAGCGGCCGGCTTCTCAGCTGCGGGCTTGTCAGCCGCGGGCTTGTCGGCGGGCTTGTCGGCGGTCTTCGGGGTGGGCGGCAGGAACAGCGGCGCCACCTCGCCCGGCGCCGTCACCGGCGCGGCGGGCTCTTCGACGACGATCGCGGAGAACAGCGACTCGGTGACCGGCGCTTGCGCGACCGGCGCCTCGGACGCAGGGGCCTCAGGGGTCTGGGTCTCAGGGATCTGGGTCTCACCGGCGTCGTCGGCCGGCGCTGCGACGCGGTCGGCGACCGACTGCGCCTCGTCCCGGCTGATGGACGATGACGCCGAGCGTGCGGTGACGCCCAGTTCTTGCAGGTGCGCGAGCACTTCCCGGCTGGTCAATCCCAGCGTTCGGGCGAGTGCATGCACGCGGAGTCGTAGGGGAAATGCTTCCGCCGAATGATCCGACGCCTGTGCGTCGGTCGGCGACCCGTTATCGGTCACGTGGTCTCCTTGGGACCCCCGGGCGCGTCGACGACTTGCGGCGACGCGGCCACGCGAGGGCCTTCCCTATGTGTGCGGCCAAATCGGCCGGTGTTGTGTGGTCTTCGCGTCGTCTCAGACGCCTTGCTTGTCGACGTCCACCGCGCCGGCCGCTATGACGGCCACTGCGCTGTGCGTCGCATCCGGGATGCCAAAGTGTGACACCCCCGACTGGACAAGTATCCCACACGTTCACCCGGATCCTGCACACGGCCGGGAATCCGGTCCCCGATCACACCGCCGCGCGGCAGTCGCGCAGCGGTGTGATCAGGCGATCGATCAGGAATTCAGCGAGGGGAACCAGAGGGAGATCTCGCGCGCGGCGGACTCCGGCGAGTCCGAGCCGTGCACGATGTTGAACTGGGTCGCCAGACCGAAGTCGCCGCGGATGGTGCCCGGGGCGGCCTTCTCCACCGGGTCGGTACCGCCGGCGAGCTGACGGAAGGCGGCGATCGCACGATCGCCCTCGACCACCATCGCCACCACCGGGGCGGAGGTGATGAATTCCAGGAGGTCACCGAAGAAGGGGCGCTCGGAATGCTCGGCGTAGTGCGCGGACGCCAGTTCGACGGTCACCTCGCGGAGCTCGAGTGCGGCCAGTGTCAGGCCTTTGCGCTCGATGCGGTTGATGACGTCGCCGACCAGTCCACGCTGGACGCCGTCGGGCTTGATGAGAACGAGAGTCTGTTCAGTCACGAGGCAACACTGTAGCGCCCCGGGTACCCGCCGCGCGATCAGGAGGCCGGGCAGTACTCGCGGTCGATGGACCAGACGCCGTAATCGAACAGGTTCCCCGAGCTCGACTGCGGGTCGATGATGATCTGCACGCAGGCGCCCGGGGTCCGGACTGCAGCGGTGAGTTCACGATCCATCTGCTCGGCGAGTGCCCGGTTGGCCAGACGGTACTGCGGGGGCACCGGGAGCGCCTCGATGCGGTCGGCGGGCTGCTGGCCTGCCAGCCACAGCGTCGCGCTGCGGGTGGCGAGGTATCCGAAGGCCCCGGACGGCACGGGCATCGGTGCGCCGGGCTCCACCTGCTCGATGTTCGGCTCCTGGCCGCTGCGCGGCTCGTCCGGGTCGGCATGCGCGGGCGCGCTGATCAGCAGCGCCCCGATCACCGGCAGCACTGCCGCCGTCGTCACCGCCCAGCGGCGTCCTGCCGCCCCTCGACGCTGCGTCATGCCATCGTTTCCACTCAACCCGGATTCCATCATGTTGCCGCCGAGTGTAGCCGACGTCATACCGGGTGCTGACCGGGCAACTGGCCGCGTTCGATCCGGCGCTCCACGTCCCGCCTGATGTAGGCGATGTAGATCCACACACAGAGGAAGACCACGCCGACCACCGCGATCGACCAGTGGAACAGGCCGCCGAGGATCACCAGTGCCTGCATGGCGAAGTTGATCTGCAGCGCGTACGGGCGCCGCTGCATGCCCGAGAGCACGACCAGCAGCAGGCACACCACGCCCAGGTAGATCCCCGGGACCACCGTCACCCCTCCGCCGAGGGTGGCGACCACAGGAAAGGTCAGGCCCACCACGATGGCCTCCAGGATCAGCACTGCGGCCATGATGCCGCGGAACCCCTTCCACGGATCGGTCAGCGGGGCCGAATACTCGGGTGTCTGGCTCATGCGGGCTCCTTGCCGAACAGGGTGCGACCGGCACCGGCGGTGACCACCGACCCGGTGATCACCACCCCCGCGCCGGAGAGGGTCTCGTCCTCGCCCTCTTCGGCCAGGCCGATCGCGGCGGTCACGGCGTCGGGCAGGAATGGTTCGATCAGCACGCGGTCCTCACCGAAGACCTCCTCGGCCAATTCGCCGAGCGTGGCCGGGTCCAGAGCGCGCGGGGAGCCGTTGTCGGTGATGACCACCGAGTGAAGCACCGGCTCGAGCTGATCCAGGAAGCCGCGCGCATCCTTGTCGCCGAGCATGCCGATCACGCCGATCAGCCGGCGGAAGTCGAACTCCTCGGTCAGGGTGCGGGCCAGTGCCGTGGCCCCGTGCGGATTGTGGGCGGCATCGACGAAGACGCTGGGGGTGCTGCGCACCCGTTCCAGCCGGCCCGGACTGTTCACCTCGGCGAACCCGGCGCGGACCACGTCCGCGTCCAGCCCCCGGTCGGCGCCGGCACCGAAGAAGGCCTCCACCGCGGCGAGGGCGAGTGCGGCGTTCTCGGCCTGGTGCGCCCCGTGCAGTGGAAGGAAGATGTCCTCGTAGGTGCCGCCGAGGCCCTGCAGGGTCAGCAGTTGCCCGCCCACCGCGGTGGCCGAGGAGCGCACCGCGAACTCGGACTGCTGGCGGGCCACCACCGAGCCGGCCTCCACCGCGGCGCGCAGCAGCACGTCCATCGCCTCCGGCTGCTGCACGCCGATCACCGTCACCGGGTCGTCGGGCACCAGGGCCTCCGGGTCGGCGCCGGAGATGATCCCGGCCTTCTCCCCCGCGATCTGGGTGAGCGTGTCCCCCAGGTAGTCGGCGTGGTCGAAGGCGATCGGGGTGATCACCGCGACCACCGAGTCGATGACGTTGGTGGCGTCCCAGCGCCCGCCCATGCCGGTCTCGACGACGGCCACCTCGACGGGGGCGTCGGCGAAGGCGGCGAAGGCCATGGCGGTGAGTACCTCGAACTTGCTCATCCGGGGGCCGCCGGCGGCGGTCGACGAGTCGTCGACCATCGTGATGTACGGCTCCAGGTCGCGGTAGGTGTCCACATAGTCGCGGGGGCTGATCGGCATGCCGTCGATCGCGATCCGCTCGGTCACCGACTGCAGATGCGGGCTGGTGATCTGGCCGGTGCGCCGGCTGAAGGCGCGCAGCAGCGAGGAGATCATCCGGGTCACCGAGGTCTTGCCGTTGGTGCCGGCGACGTGGATCGACGGGTACGCCCGCTCGGGGTGGCCCAGCAGTTCCATCAGCGCGGTGATGCGCGTCAGCGACGGCTCGATCTTGGTCTCCGGCCAGCGCGTGTCGAGCTCGGCCTCCACCGCCGCCAGTTCGGCGAGGTCGGCGTCCCGGTCGGTGTCGCTCACCGGGCGTCCAACTCGGCCAGCTTGGCGGTGAGTCGCTCCACCTCGGCCTCGGCCAGTTCCCGGCGCGCGGTGATCTTGGCGACCACGGCGCCGGGGGCCTTGGCCAGGAACTGCTCGTTGCCGAGCTTGGCGGTGGTGCCGGCCAGTTCCTTCTCCGCAGCGGCGAGGTCCTTCGCGGCGCGTTTGCGTTCGGCCTCCACGTCCACCTGCCCGGAGGTGTCGATGGCGACCGTGGGCGTGCACCCCGACAGCCGTACCTCCACGGTCGCGGTGGTTTCGAAGTCGTCGCCGGCCGGCTGCAGCCGCGCCAGCGACTCCAGCTGGGACCGCAGCTCGTCGAACTCGGCGTCCAGACCGCTCACCCGGGCGGCGACCCGCTGGCCCGGGTTCAGGCCCTGGTCGCTGCGGAACCGCCGCACCTCGGTGACCAGCTTCTGCAGGTCGGCGATCGCGGTGGCGGCCGCGGAGTCGACCGGCTCACCGGAGGACTCCGGCCAGGACGCGACGACGACGGACTCGCCGCCGGTCAGCGCCTTCCACAGCACCTCGGTGACGAACGGCATCACCGGCGACAGCGCACGCAGCAGCTTGTCCAGAACGGTGCCGAGCACCAGGGCGGTGCTCGCCGCTCGCCCGTCGCTCTCCTGGTTCTGCACCTTGGCCAACTCCAGGTACCAGTCGCAGACCTCGTCCCAGGCGAAGTGGTAGAGCGCCTCGCAGGCCTTGGAGAACTCGTAGGCCTCGAACCCCTCGTCGACCTGGGTCAGAACCTGGTCCAGGCGGCCCAGGATCCAGCGGTCGGCGACGGTCAGCTCCGCGCGGGGCGGCAGGTCGCCCGGCCGGGCGCCGTTCATCAGGGCGAAGCGCGTCGCGTTGAACAGTTTGGTGGCGAAGTTGCGCGAGCTCTGCGCGTGCGACTCGCCCACCGAGATGTCACTGCCCGGATTCGCGCCGCGGGCCAGGGTGAAGCGCAGCGCGTCGGCACCGAAGCGGTCCACCCAGTCCAGAGGGTCGATGCCGTTGCCCTTGGACTTGCTCATCTTGCTGCCGTGCTCGTCGCGCACCAGGCCGTGCAGGAAGACGTTGTCGAACGGCACCGCAGCCTTGCGGGCGGCCAGGCCGGCGTCGGCGAGGCCGCCGACGTAGGTGCCGAACATCATCATCCGGGCCACCCAGAAGAACAGGATGTCGTATCCGGTGACCAGCACCGACGTCGGATAGAACTTGTCGAGTTCGGGGGTCTGCTCCGGCCACCCCATGGTGGAGAACGGCCACAGTCCCGACGAGAACCAGGTGTCGAGGACGTCCGGGTCCTGCTCCCAGCCTTCGGGGGCCGTCTCGTCCGGGCCGAAGCAGCCCACCTCGCCGTCCGGGCCGTACCAGATCGGGATCCGGTGGCCCCACCACAGCTGGCGCGAGATGCACCAGTCGTGCATGTCGTCGACCCAGCCGAACCAGCGCGGCTCCTGGCTGGCCGGATGGATCACGGTGTCTCCGTCGCGCACCGCGTCCCCGGCGGCCTTCGCGAGCTGATCGACCTTGACCCACCACTGCATGGACAGCCGCGGCTCGATGGTCTCGCCCGACCGCTCGGAGTGTCCGACGCTGTGCAGGTAGGGGCGCTTCTCCTCGACGATCCGGCCCTGCTCGGCGAGCGCCTCGCGCACCGCGACCCGGGCCTCGAAGCGGTCGAGGCCGTCGAACCGGGTGCCGGTGCCCTCGATGCGGCCGGTCTTGTCCATGATGGTCGGCATCGGCAGGTTGTGCCGGACGCCCATCTCGAAGTCGTTGGGGTCGTGCGCCGGGGTGATCTTGACCGCGCCGGTGCCGAACTCAGGGTCGACGTAGGCGTCGGCGATCACCGGGATGGCCCGGTCCAGGAACGGGTGGGCGATCTCGGTGCCCACCAGATCCCGGTAGCGCTCGTCGTCGGGGTGCACCGCGATCGCGGTGTCGCCGAGCATGGTCTCCATCCGGGTGGTGGCCACCACGATGTGCGGCTCGTCGTCGCTGAGCGAGCCGTAGCGGAACGAGACGAGTTCGCCTTCGACCTCCTCGAACTTCACCTCGATGTCGCTGATCGCGGTCTGCAGCACCGGCGACCAGTTGACCAGGCGTTCGGCCCGGTAGATCAGGCCGTCGCCGTAGAGCTTCTTGAAGATGGTCTGGACGGCGCGCGAGAGGCCCTCGTCCATGGTGAAGCGGTCGCGGCTCCAGTCCACGCCGTCGCCGAGGCGGCGCATCTGTCCCTGGATGGTGCCGCCGGATTCACGCTTCCACTCCCAGACCTTCTCGATGAAGGCCTCCCGGCCGAGTTCCTCGCGGTCGATACCGGCCTCGGCCAATCGGCCGGCCACGATGTTCTGCGTCGCGATGCCGGCGTGATCCATGCCCGGCAGCCACAGCACCTCGTACCCTTGCATGCGCTTGCGGCGCGTCAGGGTGTCCATCAGGGTGTGGTCGAGCGCGTGTCCCATGTGCAGGGAGCCGGTGACGTTCGGGGGCGGCAGCACGATCGAGTAGCCCGGCTTGTCGCTGGTGGGATCGGCTTCGAAGTATCCGGAGGCTACCCAGCCCTCGTACAGCGCTTCTTCATGCTCGGCGGGATTCCAGGCAGCGGGAAGCGAGTTGCTCGCGTCAGGGGTAGTCACGACCTCGATTCTAGGTAATGACTCGGCGCGGCCTTCGGGGCCGGTGCCCCTTCTACTGTAGCGCGCGCATCGGGGCTTGCCGCAAGGCCCGATCGGGGGTGCATAATCGCTGCTCACGCCTACTCCTGGAGCCGCCCGCATGCCACCGCAGTCCACCTACTTCGACCTGCCCGACAGCAGCGCCCGCAAGGCGGCCGCAGCATTGATCGCCGACGACGACGCGCGCTTCGCCGCGATCGACGCCGCGGTGGCCGCTCATTCCGACGGCATCGAGGAACGGCTGGACACGCTGTACCGGACTCCGGCGCGGGGCGGGCGCGAAGCCGCCGAGCGGGACGCCGAGATCCGTGGGCTCACCGCGCGTCTGAAAGTTCTGCGCCGCCGCGGCGCCGAACTGTGCCTGGGCCGGATGACCGCGCCCGACGGCACGATCGGCTATCTCGGGCGGATCGGTGTGACCGATGCGGACGGGCGCGACCTCCTCCTGGACTGGCGCACCCCGGCCGCTGCACCGTTCTTCGCCGCCTCCCGGGCGCAGCCGTGCGGGCTGGCGGCCCGGCGCCGCTACCGCTGGTCGAACGGCCGGGTGAGCGACTACTGGGACGAGGCGCTCACCGACGACGCCCTCCGGAGCCTCGACGGCGGCGCCCTGGACGCGGAGTCGTCGTTCCTGGCCGCCCTCGGCGCCGCGGGCACCGGACGGATGCGCGATGTGCTCGCCACGCTCGCCGCCGAACAGGACGCGATCATTCGCGACCGGGCCGGCGGCACCCTGGTGGTCGACGGCGGCCCGGGCACCGGCAAGACCGTCGTCGCGCTACACCGCGCGGCCTACCTCCTCTACGCCGATCCGCGCGTCACCGCGGCCCGCGGCGGCGTCCTGTTCGTCGGGCCCACGCCGGCGTTCCTGTCGTACGTGGCCGACGTGCTCCCCGACCTCGGCGAGGAGGGCACCCGCTTCGCGACGCTGCGCGACCTGACCGCCGAGGGCGCCGGGGCGATCGAGGAGCCCGATCGGCGGGTCGCCGAACTCAAGGCCGGTCTGACCGCTGCGATCGAGCGGGCGGTGGCGTTCTACGAGGATCCCCCGGACCGGCCGGTCACGGTGGAGACCGACTGGGCCGACGTCACCGTGACCGCCCGGGACTGGGCCGTCGCCTTCGACGCCGTCGAATACGGCACGCCGCACAACGAGGCCCGCGGCCAGATCCTCGACGCGCTGACCGAGCACCTCGCCGCACGGCACCCCGGACTGCCCGGCGGCGAGTTCGCAGCGGCGCTGGCCGCGGACCGGAGTCTGCTCTCGGCGCTGCACCGGGCGTGGCCGCTCCTGGACGCCCGCGACGTGGTGGGCGACCTCTGGACCGTGCCCGCCTACCTGCGCCTGTGCGCGCCTGCGTTGTCCGTCGACGAGGCGGCCGCCCTGCACCGGCCGGATCCGCAGCACTGGACCGTCGCCGACCTGCCCCTCCTGGATGCCGCACGACATCGCCTGGGCGACAAGGACTTCGAGTCGAGGGACCGGCGCCGCAGCGCAGCGGTCGCGGAGCAGCAGCGGGTGATGGGCGAGGTCCTCGACGAGTTGGTGGCCGCCGACGACGACCGCGAGGGGCTGGTGCAGCAGTTCGCCTTCGGCGGGATGGGCACCCTGGTGACCGACGAGACGGGCCTGCCGGTCGCGGACCCGGATCGGCTGGCCGGACCGTTCGCGCACGTCGTGGTCGACGAGGCACAGGATCTCACCGACGCGGAGTGGGCGATGTTGGCGCGTCGCTGCCCGGCGGGCGGCTTCACCGTGGTGGGCGACCGCGCGCAGAGCCGCCGCGGCGACGACCGGACGTGGCGCGAACGCCTGACCGCCGCCGGCCTGCGCGATCTGCGGGTGGCAGCGCTGTCGGTGAACTACCGGACACCGCGGGAGGTGATGGAGGTCGCCGCCGAGCAGATCCGCCCGCTGCTGCCGAGCGCGAACATCGGCGAATCGATTCGCAGTGCGGGGCGCCCGGTGCGCCGGATCGGCGTCGACCAGGTGCCTGCGGTGCTGGATGCCTGGCTCGCGGGCAACGACGGTGTCGCCGCGGTGATCGGCGGGCCCGGCCGGCTGGCCGGGATCGGCGAGCGCGCGCGGGTACGGGCACTGCTGCCGTCGGAGACCAGCGGCCTGGAGTTCGATCTGGTGGTGGCCATCGCGCCCGGCGAATACGGCAGCGGTCTGCCCGGAGCGGTGAACCGCTACATCGCGATGACCCGGACGACGGGCGAACTGGTCATCGCCGAGTGATACCGCTCAGGCCAGTTCGCGGAGCCGGTGCAGGTCTTCGGGAGCGTCGACGTTGGTGAGCCAGCGCGGATCGGAGACGCCCACGCGGTGGGTGACGACGGCATCGAGGGCGTTGGTCATCAGCAGTTCGCCCTGGGCGACCAGTTCCTCCAGCGCCGGGAGGGCGCGCACCCGGTAGATGCCGGCCAGCGGATGATCGCGGCCGCCCTCGTGAGCGATCACCACGTCAGGCGAGCCGGTCAGCGCGCGCAGCAACTCATCGATCAGGTCCGCGCTCACCAGCGGAAGGTCGGTGGCGCAGACGAAGGCCGCGGCGGCGCCGGCGTCCTTGGCGGCGGACAGGGCGGCAACGATGCCCCCGAGCGGCCCGGTCCCGACCTGCTCGTCGGTGACCCAGGTGAGTTCGGAGTCCGGCCCCAGTTCGGCGAACGCCTGCGAGGAGGCGGGCGCGGCCACCAGCACCGGGCTGCACCGCTGCCCGATCGACTCGGCGATCACGTCGAGCATCGGGCGCCCCTCCCACTCGAGGGAGGCCTTGTCCTGACCCATCCGGCGCGATCGCCCGCCCGCGAGAATGATTCCGGCCAGTCCGTGCTGCCTCTGCTCAGTCATGCTCGCCATTGTGTCGTCAAAGCCGGGGCGGCAGAAGCCGATTGGCCCGATCGGTCGCACCCCGGCCAGTCATCCCGATCAGCCGTCACTGCCGGGCGAGATGACGCCGCACGCCACGCGTGCACCGGCGTCACCGGTGGCCATGGTCTCCTCGTCCGGGCCGGGGGTGCCGTCGGACTGCCGGTACTTGTCGGCGGGCACGTTGGCGAAGTTGTCCGGGCCGGCGTGGATGACGATGGCCGACCCCGTCCCGGCGGACAGGTCGTCGCGCGTCACCGCGTCGGTGGTGGTCTCCAGCAGCGCGGACCCGTCGCTGCGCACCTGCAGGGAGGACAGGTCTCCGCTGGACGGATGCCCGGAGTGCCCGGGTGCCTGGAAGTGTCCGCCGGCCGACAGGAAGTCCCCTGCCTCGCCCCCGTCCGGCGGCTGCGAGTCCGGTTCGCAGACACCCACCGAGTGGATGTGCAGGCCGTGGAACCCCGGGGACAGCTTGCCCGGCTCCTCGGTGGTCACCTTGACGGTCACATAGCCGTCGTCGAACTCGAACTCCGCGGTGGCGATCTGCTCACCGGCGGCGTTCCGGAGGGGGACGTCGATGTCGTCGTCGCCGTTGTTGTCGGAACTCCCGCACGAGGTCAGGGCCACCGCGACCGCGACGGCCGCCACGGCCCCGCCCAGTCGTGCCCCGCGTCGCCGGATTCCAGGTCGTCGCATTCGGGGAGTAGTCATGCATCCCACGGTAGACCCTGTCCGGCCCTCTGGCAGAGGCAATTCTTTGCCGTTCGGCAATAGGCATTGCGCCGATGGCGTCGTGGGGCGCATGCTCGCTGTCATCACCGAACCCGCCGACGAGAGGACCGCACCGATGAACGAGAACCATGACCGGCACGACGAAGTGATCGTGATCGGCGGAGGAGCCGCCGGCCTGAGCGCCGGCCTGACCCTCGCACGCGCCCGGCGCGCGGTGACCGTGATCGACGGCGGCGCACCGCGGAACGCGCCCGCCGCGGGAATCCACGGTCTCCTGGCCAACGAAGGCATCGCGCCCGCCGAGTATCTGGCGCGCGGCCGGACCGAGGTGACCGGCTACGGGGGCCGCGTGCTGGCCGGGCAGGTCCGCGACGCCCTCCCCGACGGCGACGGATTCGCCGTCACCCTGGACGACGGCACCGTGCTGCGCAGCCGGGCGCTGCTGGTGGCCACCGGCGTGCGCGACGTGCTTCCCGATCTCCCCGGCCTGGCCGCCCACTGGGGCACCAGCGTGCTGCACTGCCCCTACTGCCACGGCTGGGAGGTGCGCGATCGGCGCATCGGAATCCTCGGCACCGGTCCGCTGTCGTGGATGCAGGCGCTGATGTTCCACCAGTGGAGCGACGACGTCGTCCTGCTCGCAGGCGATGCCGATCCGGCCCCCGACGAGGTGGCCAAGCTCGAGGCCGTCGGGATCGAGGTGGTGCGCGGCCGCGTCGCCGAGGTGCTCGACGACGCCGCCGGCGCCCTGACCGGTGTCCGGCTGGCCGACGGCACCGCAGTGGAGGTGGATGCGCTCGCCGTGCATTCGCGTATCGAGGCCAACGTCGGGATAATCGCAGGCCTCGGGCTGCCCCTGGAAGAGAATCAGATGGGCACCGTCGTCCCCTCCGATGCCGACGGCAGCACCGCGGTGCCGGGCGTCTGGGTGGCCGGAAACCTGCGCGACCAGGCCGCGCAGGTCACCGCGGCCGCCGCCGACGGAGTCCTGGTGGCCGCCCGCCTCAACCTGAACCTGACCTTCGCCGACGCCGACCGCGCCGTCGAGGAACGCCGCGTCACGGCCTGAACGCCGAGCGCACTCGTCCCCTCCCCGCCCCACAGGAGAACTCATGGCACCCCATCACCACGACGCGGAAATGTCCGGCGACTACTGGGAACAGCGCTGGGCCGGCGCCGACCACCCCGAGGCGGCGGCCGAACACCCGTACCTGCAGCGTGAACTCGCCGGGCTGACTCCCGGCACCGCGGTGGATGCCGGCTGCGGCGCCGGCAGCGAAGCGATCTGGCTCGCCGCACACGGATGGACCACCACCGGAGCCGACGTCTCGGCCAGCGCCCTGCGCCTGGCCGCCGACCGCGCCGACCAAGCCGGGGTCACCGTCGACTGGGTCCACGCCGACCTCACCGACTGGGCGCCGGCCGAACCGGTGGACCTGGTCACCACCTTCTACGCGCACCCGGAGGGCGATCAGCTCGCCTTCTACCGGCGACTGTCGGACTGGGTGGCACCGGGCGGCACCCTGCTGGTCGTCGGGCACCTCCACCATGACGGTGCCCACTCGGAGGGCGACCACTCGGACGGCGACCACTCGGAGGGCGACCATCCGGGGCCGCCCGAGCAGACGAAGGTGACCGCGGACTGGATCAGCGAGGTCCTGCCCGCCGGCCGGTGGCGGATCGAGTCCGCGACCGGAGAGTCGCGCAGCGTCGTCGATCCGCAGGGGAAGACCCAGCGCCTGCACGATGCAGTGGTGCGCGCCACGCGAACAGCGTGACGCGCACCAGGGCTGGAGCGGGGAAGCCCGGACTCAGGCGGACTTCTCGCGCCGCTGCGGGGGCTTGCGCGGGACGATCGTCGGCAGCACGTTGTCGCTGACCGTCTCACCGGTCACGACCACCTTGGCGACGTCGGTGCGGCTGGGGATGTCGTACATCACCGGCAGCAGCACCTCCTCCATGATCGCGCGGAGACCGCGGGCACCGGTGCCGCGGTGGATGGCCTGCTCGGCCACCGCGTCCAGGGCGTCCGGGGTGAACTCGAGCTCCACGTTGTCCATGTCGAAGAGCTTGCAGTACTGCTTCACCAGCGCGTTCTTCGGATCGGACAGGATGGAGACCAGCGCCTCCTTGTCCAGGTTGGTCACCGAGGCGATCATCGGCAGCCGGCCGATGAACTCCGGGATCAGCCCGAACTTGATCAGATCCTCCGGCATCACCTCGGCGAAGTGATCGGTGGTGTCGACGTCGTTCTTGGTGGTCACGTCGTTGCCGAAACCGATACCGCGCTTGCCGACCCGCTCGGAGACGATCTTCTCCAGCCCGGCGAAGGCGCCGGCCACGATGAACAGGACGTTCGTCGTGTCGATCTGGATGAACTCCTGGTGCGGGTGCTTGCGGCCGCCCTGCGGGGGCACCGATGCCTGCGTGCCCTCGAGGATCTTCAGCAGCGCCTGCTGCACGCCCTCGCCGGAGACGTCGCGGGTGATCGACGGGTTCTCGCTCTTGCGCGCCACCTTGTCGACCTCGTCGATGTAGATGATGCCGGTCTCGGCGCGCTTGACGTCGTAGTCGGCGGCCTGGATCAGCTTCAGCAGGATGTTCTCGACGTCCTCGCCGACGTAGCCGGCCTCGGTGAGCGCGGTCGCGTCCGCGATCGCGAACGGGACGTTGAGCATCTTGGCCAGGGTCTGCGCCAGGTAGGTCTTGCCGCAGCCGGTGGGGCCGAGCATCAGGATGTTCGACTTGGCCAGCTCGACGGACTCGCCGCCGCGCGGCTCCTTCTTCTCCCCTGCCTGAATGCGCTTGTAGTGGTTGTAGACGGCCACCGCCAGCGTGCGCTTGGCGGTGTCCTGACCCACCACATAGGTATCGAGGAAGTCACGGATCTCGGCCGGCTTGGGCAGCTCGTCGAGCTTCACATCGCTGGTCTCGGCCAGCTCTTCCTCGATGATCTCGTTGCAGAGATCGATGCACTCGTCGCAGATGTACACCCCGGGGCCGGCGATGAGCTTCTTGACCTGCTTCTGGCTCTTACCGCAAAACGAGCATTTCAGCAGGTCGCCACCATCTCCGATACGTGCCATCTGGCTTGCACCCACTTCCTGATCTACAGGACCTCAACGGTACCTGCGCTAGTCGTCGTCCACCCGCTTGTAGGCCGGTTCCCCCCGGCGTGTCGGCTACTTGCGCGCCGACTTCTTCCGGTACTCGAAGACCTCGTCGATGATCCCGTAGTCCTTCGCCTCGTCCGCGGACAGGATGTTGTCGCGATCGGTGTCCTTGCGGATCTTGGCGGTGTCCTGCCCCGTGTGGCGGGACAGGATCTCGTCGAGGCGCTTGCGGATCCGCTCGATCTCGGCGGCCTGGATCTCCAGGTCGGAGACCTGGCCCTGGAAAGCGCCGCCGGTGCGCGGCTGGTGGATCAGCACGGTGGCGTTGGGCAGCGCGGCGCGCTTACCCGGCGTGCCGGCGGCCAGCAGGATGGCGGCGGCCGAGGCGGCCTCGCCCAGGCAGACGGTCACGATGTCGCAGTGCACGTACTGCATGGTGTCGTAGATGGCGAGCATGTCCGGCACGCTGCCGCCCGGCGAGTTGATGTACATCGTGATGTCGCGATCGGGGTCCTGGCTCTCCAGGACCAGCAGTTGCGCCATCACGTCGTTGGCGACGGTCTGGTCGATCGGGGTGCCCACGAACACGATGCGCTCTTCGAAGAGCTTGGCGTACGGGTCGTACTGCCGCTGACCGTTCGGGGTGTTCTCGATGAACGACGGCAGGATGTAGCGCGCCTGGATCTGCTTGAGCGCCAGGGCCGAATCGGGGATGCCGGCGCGGACCGCGGCCGGGAGGTCGTTGTACATGGATTCTCCGATGAGGTTGTGGGGAGCCGGTCGAGTCACGGGGCCGCGGGTCATTTGCCCGTGCGGGCGACGCTGGTCACCACGTGGTCGACGATGCCGTAGTCCTTGGCCTCGGACGCGGTGAACCACTTGTCGCGGTCGGCGTCGGCCTCGATCTTCTCCAGCTTCTGGCCGGTGAACTCCGCGTTGAGGCGGTTCATCTCCTTCTTGGTGGCCGCGAACTGCTCGGCCTGGATGGCGATGTCCGCCGCGGTGCCGCCGATGCCCGCCGACGGCTGGTGCATCATGATCCGCGCGTGCGGCAGCGCGTGCCGCTTGCCCTTGGCGCCGGCCGCGAGCAGGAACTGCCCCATCGAGGCGGCCATGCCCATCGCGTAGGTGGAGATGTCGCACGGTGCCAGCTGCATGGTGTCGAAGATGGCCATGCCGGCGGTGACGCTGCCGCCCGGCGAGTTGATGTACAAGCTGATGTCGCGTTCGGGATCCTCGGCCGACAGCAGCAGGATCTGCGCGCAGAGGCGGTTGGCGATGTCGTCGTCGACCTGGGTACCGAGGAAGATGATGCGTTCGCGCAGCAGCCGCTCGAAGACCGAATCACTCAGATTCAGCCCGGCCACACCCGAGCTCATGGTGGGCGGCGTGTACAGGTTGCTCACAGTAGAAGGTCCCATCTGTCATGGCGGCCACCTCGTGGGATGGCCAGAGCCGCGATTGAAAGCTGTCACCGACAGTAATCAAATATCGGGGCCCGGTTGTTCCCCACACCCGCGGATTCGCTGACAGCGGAACGTCTGTCGCCGTTCGAACACCCTCGGCGATGCACGCAGCCGGGACCGGAAGATCCGGTCCCGGCTGCGGCGGGGTCGAAGCGGCGTCAGGCCTGCTCGTCCTCGGCGTCGTCGGCCTGGGCGTCCTCGCCCTCGGCGTCCGGGGTGCCGAAGAAGGTCTCGGTGTCGATGACCTCTCCGTTGGTGTCCTTGACGGTGACGTCGCCGATCACCGAGGCGAGCGCCTTGTTGCGGCGGACGTCGGCGTACAGGGCGCCGATCTGGTTGGCGTTCTGCAGCTGCTGGATGAACTCCTGCGGCGGCATGCCGTAGCGCTGGGCCTGCATGATGATCTGCTGGGTCAGCTCGTTCTGGTCCACCTCGGTCTCGGCGGCGTCGGCGATCGCGTCCAGCAGCAGCTGGGTGCGCACCGACTTCTCCGCGGTCTCCTTGGCCTCGGCGTCCCACTCCTCGCGGGTCTTGCCCTGAGCCTCCAGGAAGCGGTTGACCTGCTCGTCGTCGTGACCGAGCGCATGGACCAGCTGGTGCTGGGTGGCCTCGACCTCGTCTTCGACGACCTTCTCCGGCAGCGGGAACTCGACCTCTTCGAGCAGCTGGTCGAGCACCGCGTCGCGGATGCTGCCGGCCTGCTCGTACTTCTTGGCCTCGGAGGCCTGGCGGCGCAGGTCCTCGCGCAGCTCGTCGACGGTGTCGAATTCGCTGGCCATCTGAACGAACTCCTCGTCCAGCTCGGGCAGCTCGCGCTCCTTGACCGACTGCACGGTGGCACTGACCACGGCCTCGGCGCCGGCGTGCTCGCCGGCGATCAGCGTGGTGGTGAACTCGGTGCTCTCCCCGGCCTTGAGGCCGGTGATGGCCTCGTCGAGGCCGTCGATCAGGTCGCCGTTGCCGACCTCGTGGGACAGGCCCTCGGTGGCGGCGTCCGGGACGGCCTCGCCGTTCACCGTGGCCGACAGGTCCAGCGACACGAAGTCGCCGTTCTGCACGCCGCGGTCGACACCGGCCAGGGTGCCGAACCGCTGACGCAGCGTCTCCAGCTCTTCTTCGACGTCGGCGTCGCTGACCTCGATCGGGTCGACCTCGACCGACAGGGACGCGAAGTCCGGGAGGGTGATCTCCGGGCGGGTGTCGACGACGGCGCTGAAGGTGAGCGGCTCGCCGTAGACCAGGTCGCCCAGCTCGATCTCGGGCTGGCTGATGGCGTTGACCTCGGACTCGGCCAGTGCCTCCGAATACTTGCCCGGCAGCGCGTCGTTGACGACCTGCTCGAGCACGGTGTCGCGACCGACCCGGGCCTCGATGATCTTGGCGGGCGCCTTGCCGGGACGGAATCCCGGGATACGGATCTGCTGGGCCAGCGTCTGGTAGGCCCGGTCGAAGTCGCCGGACAGCTCCTCGAACGGAACCTCGACATTCAGCTTGACTCGGGTCGGGCTCAGCTGCTCGACGGTGCTCTTCACGACGTTGGTGCTCCTTTTGGTTACTGTGCTCGTCGGTGTCTTGAGTGTGGTCGGGATGACAGGATTTGAACCTGCGACCCTCCGCTCCCAAAGCGGATGCGCTACCAAGCTGCGCCACATCCCGCGGCCCGCGGCAACTCTCGACGCGACCAACAGCACATAGTACGGGTCACTGCTGCGATCCCACGAACGCGGGCGGGCTTTTGCCGACCGAAAGTCGGTCACGTAGAGTCTGTGCTCGCGGGACGGCCGACTGATGTCGACCGCGCGCAACGCGGGTGTAGCTCAATGGTAGAGCCCTAGTCTTCCAAACTAGCTACGCGGGTTCGATTCCCGTCACCCGCTCGTATCGAACGCCCGGCCAGTGGAATCTCCACTGGCCGGGCTTCGTTCTGGGGCCTCCCTCGGTCCACGTCACGCCGCCGCCGGCGGATACGGTTCCCGGGCCGCCGTTTCCGGCCGTGTTAGCGTGGAATGCAGCGATCTCGGACCCGGAGAGGGCCCGACACACCGATGTGACCGGTTTCGCTATCGACCGAGGTCGACCAGGCCGGACCAGCCAGATTCGCTCATTCTCAGCGAGGTCGCCTCGCACATTCGGTTGGCTCGATCACAACAGTTGTGTAACGATGCTTCCTGTACGTCTCGGGGGGACGTCATCCATGACCACGAACGAAGGTTTTGACCACAGTGTTTTCAGCCAAGTCTTCGGGCCGACGTAAGACCGTTACTGCCCGCCTCGTAGCCGTCGCAGTCAGCGCCGCCGCCCTGTCCCTGGCACTTCCGGCCGCCGCTCACGCAGAGCCGGCCAGCAAGGTCACCATCTTCCCGGGTGGTCCGACCATCGACGTGCCCGAGCTCCCTGAACTCCCGACTCCGCCCACCTCTCCGGAGCGGACGCCGAACAAGCCGTCGCCGAAGTCGACCCAGCCGGCTGAGCCGGGTGTGCCGGCCATGCCGAACGTGAAGACCCCGACCGGGTACGTCGCGCTGGCCGTCGACGGTGACAAGACCATCTACTGGTGGAAGAACGGCGAGTTCATCAAGAAGATGCCGCTGTCGATGGGCTCGGACAAGCACCCGACTCCGAACGGCACCTACCGCACCATGGAGAAGTACCGTGACATGTACATGGACAGCTCCACCTACGGTGTGCCGATCGACTCGCCCGAGGGTTACCGCACCTATGTCGAGTACGCCACCCGGATGTCCAACTCGGGCATTTTCATCCACGCAGCTCCGTGGTCGGTGGCCCAGCAGGGCAACACCAACGTCAGCCACGGCTGCCTGAACGTGAGCACCGAGAACGGCAAGTGGGTGTACGACAACATCGGCACCGGCACGCCGATCGTCGTGCGCGGCACCGTGGGCGGCCAGTACAACGGCTGATCGCCGGCTGGCTGATCCCGCCTAGACGCAATGAGGCTCCTCCCGTATTCGGGAGGAGCCTCATTTCGCATCCGGGGTCGGTGAACGGGCCTCACGCGGCCGCGATTCGACGCTCCCCCAACGTTGCCTGTACCTGCATCCAGTGCGCGAGGGCCTGGCAGCCGGTGGTGTCCGGGTCGGTGAGCGGGGCGCGCCGATACGGCTCGCTGTCGTAGGAGACGTGCCGGCCGCCGCGCGGGTTCTCCCAGCGCAGGCTGCCCGCCCGCAGCGCCGACGGCAGATAGCCGCGCACCTCGCGCGCGGCCACCGCCAGGCGGTGCACGTCGCGGCGCCACTGGCTGGGCGAGACCCGGGTGGCGGCCGCGTTCTGCAGGTCCGCCGCGCGCACCCGCGCGCAGACGTCGCCGGCCCAGCGACGCAACTGGCCCACCGACAGCACACCGGACAGGTCGGCGACATCGCGGATCAGGGAGTCCGGGCTGGCATTGCAGATCATGTCTTCGGCCGCACCGACCCAGAATGCGGGCAGCCCGCCCGGCAGCTCCGGCCCCGGTCCGGCCACACCCCAGCCGTCGCAACCGGCCACCACGCCGGGCGGCTGATGCGGGTCGGCGACGAAGCCGACCGCGCAGATCGCCGACAGCAGGTGGTGCGATGACGGATGCGCCAGCAGCGTCCGGATCACCACGGCCCCCTGCGAGTACCCGATCAGCATCACGGCCGCCTCCGGGTCTGCGGCGACGGCCTGCTCCACGGCACGGGCGAGGGCGACGACACCGGCGCAGACGCTGGTCTGGTAGCTCTCCCCGTCCAGGCGCGGACTGGGCCCGTAGCTCGCCGGATAGGGCACCCAGCGGGCGCGGAAACGCTCGTCGAGGTCGTCGGTGACCGCGGCGAGCATGCCGGTCACCTCGGTGCGGTCGTCGTCGGGAAAGGACTCTCCGGTCCCGCCGACGGCGAGGACCGTCACTGCGGTCGTGGTCATGTCTCCACTGTGCGCGTCGCGTCTGGGAGCGGCCCGGGCAAGTCTCTGAACATCGGCTGAGAACCTCGCGACTGCGGAGCGGGGCCGTCGCCCGGGGGAATCACTTCTGGCAGCCGGGGCACCAGAAGAGGTTGCGGCCCTCCAGTTCGCGCCAGGCGATCGGCGCACCGCAGACGCGGCAGGGTTCACCGGCGCGGCGGTACACGTAGGTGCGGGGCCGGTCCGGGGCGTAGGCGGGTGCGCCGTGATCGTGCTCGGGCCGGATCACGTGGATCCGCCCGTGCTCCACACCGACCGGCATCAGCGCCAGCAGGTCGGCCCAGATCTCCTCGAACTCGGCGCCGGTGACCGACGTTCCCGGACGCAGTGGATCGATCCCCGCCCGGAAGAGCACCTCGGCACGGTAGATGTTCCCGACGCCGGCGATCACCTTCTGGTCCATCAGCAACGAACCGATCGGCCGGCGCGACCTGGCGATCGCGGCCTGCGCCCGGCCCGGATCGGCGTCGGCGCGCAGCGGGTCCGGGCCGAGCCGGCCGATGAGCGCCTCGAGGTCGTGCGGCGTGTACAGCTCGCAGGCGTTGGGGCCGCGCAGATCCAGGCCCATCGTGTCGCCGACCATGCGCAGGCGCACCTGGCCTGTCGGCTCGGGCATCGGCAGGTCCTCCTCGGTGAAGGCACCGTAGATCCCGAGGTGAATGTGCACCAGCCGCGGCGCGGCGGTGCGCGCCGGGCGCGAGCCGGCCTCATCGGGGTCGGGCTCGGGGCCGCCGAAGGTGTAGATCAGGTGTTTGCCCCAGGCGTCGGCGGCGCGGAACACCAGACCGTCCAGCAGCGCCGCCTCCGGACCGAACCGGCCCTGCGGACTGCTGACCTGGAGCCGCTGGCCACCGAACTGCTGTTGCTGTCGCCGGGCGAGCCGGTGCAGCGCGTGTCCCTCGGGCATCCGGCGGCCGCGGGGTCAGGCCTGCGGCAGGTGGTTCTCGCCGGTGCGCTCGTAGTCGGCCAGCAGGTCGATGCGGCGCTGGTGGCGCTCCTCGTCCGACCACGGAGCCGCCACGAAGGCGTCGACGATCGCCAGTGCCTCCTCCGTGGAGTGCATGCGGCCGCCGATCCCGATCAGCTGGGCGTTGTTGTGTTCGCGGGCCAGGGTCGCGGTCTCCACGCTCCAGGCCAGCGCGCAGCGCGCACCGGGAACCTTGTTGGCGGCGATCTGCTCGCCGTTGCCACTGCCGCCGAGCACGATGCCCAGGCTGCCCGGATCTGCGACGACCCGCTCGGCCGCCGCGATGCAGAACGGCGGGTAGTCGTCGAGCGCGTCGTACTCGTGAGCACCGCAATCGACCACTTCGTGGCCAGCGGCCCGCAGATGGTCGGCGATCTCGTTCTTGCGCTCGAATCCGGCATGGTCGGCACCCAGGTAAATCCGCATGCGGCCACTATAGATTGGTGGGGTGGATACCCACGCGCCCATCCCCTCAGTCCCCGGTGTGCCCGATCCCCAGGTGCTCGCGCCGCCGGAGTATCAGCCCGGCCCGGATGCCGTCTGGCGGCCGCCCGCGGTCTACTCGGGGAAGCCTCGCTTCCATCCGTGGGAGATCCCGATGCTGGTCCTGCTGCTTCTACTCAGCCTCGGCGGCTACGTCACCGTCATCGTGCTGGTCGCCGGCGGCTCGATCAGCGACTACTTCCTGCTGATTCTGGCGTTGCCGTTGGTGGTGCTCTTCGCCCGCGGCCTGATGTACGCCCAGCAGCGCGTCGGCGCGGTGCAGATGACGCCCACCCAGTTTCCCGAGGGCTACGCGATGCTGGTCGCCGCCGCCGCCCGCTACGGGCTGCACTACGTCCCCGACGGCTACGTGGTCAACGGGAACGGTGCGATCAACGCCTTCGCGTCCGGTCACGGTTTCCGGCGCTACATCGTCATCTACTCGGACCTGTTCGAGGTCGGCGGCACCGCGCGCAGCCCGGAGGCTCTCGAGTTCATCATCGGTCACGAGGTCGGTCACATCGCCGCCGGGCACACCTCGTACTGGCGGCAGTTGTTCACCGGCACTCTGATGTCGGTGCCGATCCTGGGAACCACCCTGTCTCGCGCCCAGGAGTACACCGCCGACAACTACGGCTACTACACCCGTCCGGCCGGGGCGCCGCCGGCGATCGGACTGATGTCGGCGGGCAAGTACATGCTCAGCGCCGTCGACTTCGACCAGTTCGCCGACCGCGCCGTGCAGGAGAAGGGGTTCTTCGTCACGCTGGTGAACCTGCTGTCCACGCATCCGGTGCTCACCTGGCGCGCGGCGGCGCTGCGCGACCGGACCCGGGCCGGGGCGATCGTGCTGCGCCCGCGCAAGGCCACGCGCGGCGTGGGCAGCGGCCACATCGTCGACATCCCGACTCCCCCGCCGCCGGCCGAACCGGCGCCGGGCAGTCTGCCCAACGGGCTCGTCGCCCCGCCCAAGTTCTAGCGCCCGGGCTCGCGGCCGCTCAGTCGAACTCGGGATTCTCGTGGCGCGAGCGCTTGAGTTCGAAGAAGTGCGGGTAGCTCGCGAGCGCCACCACCCCGTCCCACACCTTCCCGGCGTCCTCGCCGCGCGGGATCCGCGACAGCACCGGGCCGAAGAAGGCGATGTCGTTGACGTGGATGGTCGGGGTGCCGACGTCGTCGCCCACCTTGTCCATCCCCCGGTGATGACTCGCCCGGATCTCAGCGTCGTAGTCGGTGGAGGAGGCGGCCTGCGCCAGATCGGCCTCCAGACCAGCGGCGGCCAGCGACTCGGTGATCATCGAGGTGAAGTCGTGGCTGCCGTTGGTGTGCCGGATGGTTCCCATCGCCTCGTAGAGGGGCGCGAGGACCTCGTCTCCGTGCCGGTCGGCCGCGGCCGCCAGCACGCGCACCGGCTCCATGGCGTCCTTGAGCATGTCGCGGTACGCGTCGGGAATGTCTTTGCCCTCGTTCAGGATCGCCAGGCTCATCAGATGGAACCGGACGTCGATGGGCCGCACTTGTGCGGCTTCGAGGATCCAGCGCGAGGTGATCCAGCACCACGGGCACAACGGGTCGAACCAGAAATCCACACGATCGCGATCAGCCATGGCTCCCATTCAATCACCAGACGCCGCCCGCGTGTGGTTGCCGTCACCCGGGCCGCTGACTAGCGTGGTGAGCAGGGTCGGGACGGACCGCACACCACCCGAGGACGCCGTCATGAATTCACGCAAGACCCTCCCCATCGCCTGCTCTGTCGCGGCCGCCGCTGCCGTCGCCGGGGCGGCACTGGCCCACGCCCCGGCACAGGCCGAGCCGCCGCCGGTCACCATCGCCGCCGCACCGGTCTCGGTGCTGCAGTGGCCGGCCGTCGGACTGCAGTTCAGCGGCCTCGTGGTGCCGATGCCGGTGCTGGGCAACGTCACCGCCGCCACCACCGACCAACGCGGCGTCACGCGGCTGGCTGCGCCCGCACCCCCGGAGACCTGTTCGGCCACCGGCGGCGGCGCGCTGGTGGCGGTGAACTGGATCAACGTCACCAACGGCCGCAGCGGCACCGCCACCGTCAAACCGTGCCCGCACTTCCTCGATCCCACCCCGACCTCACGGGACGTGCCCACCGGCTCGGGCCAGGTGATGGTCAGCATCCACCTGATCGGATCGGGCGCGTATCCGAACGCCGGCCAACCGTCGCTGCCCGGTGTGGGGACCTTCACCGCCCCCTGACCCGGGACTACAGTCGGTGAGGTGACTGCACCGAATCTGACCCGCGCGGCCGCCCGGGAGCGCGCCGCCACCATCGACGTCCAGAATTACCGCATCGACCTGGATCTGACCGCCGACGGCACCGACGCCCCGGGCGAGGAGACATTCCGCTCGCGCACCACGGTCACGTTCACCGCGGAGCCGGGCGCGCAGACCTTCATCGACCTGGTGGCCCCGGACCTGCTGTCGGCGGAGCTGAACGGCACCTCACTCGACGTGGCCGGATACGACGAGTCCGTCGGCCTGACGCTGACCGATCTGGCCGCGCAGAACGAGCTGACAGTGGTGGCCGACTGCGCCTACTCCAACACCGGCGAAGGCCTGCACCGTTTCGTCGACCCCGCCGACGGCGCGGTATACCTGTACTCCCAGTTCGAGACCGCCGATGCCAAGCGGATGTTCGCCTGCTTCGACCAGCCGGATCTCAAGGCCACCTACTCGCTGCGGGTGATCGCGCCCACCGGCTGGCAGGTGATCTCCAACGGGGCCGAGACCGAAGCGGCCCCCGCCGCCGGCGGCGCCGTCGAGCACGTCTTCGCCACCACCGAGGTGATGAGCACCTATCTGGTCGCTCTGATCGCCGGCCCGTACGCCACCTGGACCGACGAGTACGTCGACGAGCACGGCACCATCCCGCTCGGCCTGTACTGCCGCGCCTCGCTGGCCGAGTTCATGGACGCCGACCGGCTATTCACCGAGACCAAGCAGGGCTTCGGCTTCTACCACCGCACCTTCGGCATCCCGTACGCCTTCGGAAAGTACGACCAGCTGTTCGTCCCCGAGTTCAACGCGGGCGCCATGGAGAACGCCGGCGCGGTCACCTTCCTGGAGGATTACGTCTTCCGGTCCCGGGTGACCCGTTACCTCTACGAGCGCCGCGCCGAGACCATCCTGCATGAGATGGCGCACATGTGGTTCGGCGATCTGGTCACCATGCAGTGGTGGGACGACCTGTGGCTCAACGAGTCGTTCGCGACCTTCGCCTCGGTGCTCTCACAGGTGGAGGCCACCGAGTACACCAACGCCTGGACCACCTTCGCCAACGTGGAGAAGTCGTGGGCGTACCGGCAGGACCAGTTGCCGTCGACGCATCCGATCGCCGCCGACATCCCCGACATCGCCGCCGTCGAGGTGAACTTCGACGGCATCACCTACGCCAAGGGCGCCTCGGTGCTCAAGCAACTGGTCGCCTATGTCGGCCTGGAGCCCTTCCTCACCGGGCTGCGCGAGTACTTCGCCGAGCACCGCTTCGGCAACGCCACCTTCGCCGACCTGGTCGGCGCCCTCGAGCGCGCCTCCGGCCGGGACCTGTCCGACTGGGGCGCACAGTGGCTCAAGACCACCGGCATCAACGTCCTGCGCCCGGAGTTCACCCTGGACGGCGACGGCCGGTTCAGCGGCTTCGCCGTGCTGCAGGACGGCGCCGAGCCGGGGGCCGGTGAGACGCGTGTGCACCGTATGCGGATCGGCGTCTACGACGACGATGCCCAGGGCCGCCTGGTCCGCACGCACAGTGTGGAGATCGACGTCGACGGCCCGCGCACCGAGGTACCCGACCTGATCGGTGTGCCGCGCGGCGCCCTGATCCTGCTGAACGACGACGACCTCACCTACGCCTCGGTGCGCCTGGATCCCGAGTCGCTGGCCACCGCGACGGCGAGAGTCGGCGACATCGCCGACTCGATGCCGCGCACCCTGGTGTGGTCGGCGGCGTGGGAGATGACGCGGCAGGCCGAGATGCGTGCCCGCGACTTCGTGACGCTGGTGTCGGCCGGGATCGGCGCCGAGACCGAGGTGGGGGTGGTGCAGCGGGTCCTGCTGCAGGCGGCCACCGCGCTGGAGGCCTACGCCGAACCGCAGTGGGCCGAGGCCACCGGCCGGCCCGCTTTCGCCGCCGCGCTGCTGGACCTGGCCCGCGCGGCCGAGGCCGGTTCCGATCATCAGCTCGCCTTCGTCAACGCCCTCCTCGGCGGTGTGGTGAACCAGGACCAGGTGGACCTGTGGCGCGGCCTCCTCGACGGCCAGGCGCCGGAGGAGTACGGGCTGGCGGGGCTCACCCTGGATGCCGAACTGCGCTGGAGGATCGTCAAGGCGCTGGCCGCCGCCGGCGCGCTACCCACGCAGGACGGGATCACGCCGGTGATCGACGCCGAGGCCGCGCGCGACAACACCGCGGCCGGTGCCCGGCACGCGGAGGCCGCCCGGGCCGCGCGACCGGTGCCCGACGCCAAGGAGGCCGCCTGGACGACCGCCTTCACCGACGACTCGGTCGCCAACGTGACGGTGCGCTCGATCGTGGAGGGTCTCAACCGGCCCGGCCAGGCCGAACTGCTGTTGCCGTACACGGCCCGCTACTTCGCCGACGTCGCCGGCCTCTGGGCGCGGCGAACCAGCGAGGTGGCGCAGACCGTGGTGGTCGGCCTGTACCCGTCCTGGGACGTCAGCGAGGCGGCGCTGGCCGCGGCGGACGCCTTCCTGGCGGCCCCCGACGTGCCCCCGGCCCTGGCACGCCTCATCGTCGAAGGCCGTGCCGGCGTCGAACGCGCCCTGCGGGCCCGCGCCTTCGACGCGCGCTGAGCTGCTCGCGAGACCACTCGGGCCCCCGACCTTCGCAGGTCGGGGGCCCGAGTGGTCTAGGGCTCTGGCGTCAGGGCCGGGCGACCGCCGTGGCCATCACGCGCAGCGCGGAGACCAGACCGTCGATCAGCTGATTGTTCTTGAACGCGGAGATCGCAGCGGTCACCCCGAGTTCGGCGACGCGGTCGTTGACGCGGCCGGCCACCTCCGAACCGGAGACCACCGCCACCTCGTGGGTGTTCGGCGAGACCGCGATCAGCGTGCCGTACGCCGGCTCCGGCGCCTTGGCCAGGATGCCGCGGGCGTCGGCCACCACGTCGTCGCCGAGGTTCCCGATGTACACCGAGAACCGGACCTCGGCCAGGTTGCTCGCGTCGCGGAGGGCCTCGTCGAGAGCGATCAGCTCGTCGCGGGTGAACGGCGGGGTGTCGAAGGTCGCCCCCGGGAACAGCGCGGTGGAGATCCGGCCACTCGCGGTGACGGCGGCGCCCAGCGGCAGCCCCTCGTCGTTGTAGAAGCCGGCGAGGTCGACCACGCCGCCCTGCTGCTGAGCGACTTCGCGCTTGGTGTCACCACTTGCCACTTGCATACCCTCCCTCGGTATCGGCCGGCTCGAAGTGCCGCGGCAGTGCCATGGGCTCGATCTCGGTCGCACTGAAGAGCGCGGGGGCGCGCGTCCACTCCTGGTCCAGGGTGTACTCCGGAACCTTCGGGCGGCGGACGCCCGAAGAGAAGAGCATCGAGACCACGCATGCGAGCACGGAGATCGAGACCAGAATGATCACGATCATTCCGATGGGGACGACCCAGTCTTCCACTGTCAGCCTTTCCACGAGCGACCCGTCGGCGGGCGCTTGGAGCCCGCGGGATGCGGGCCGCCTGTCCCGTCCAATTTAACCCACCCGGCCCCGCCCCGTGTGCGGAGGGCCTACAGCGCGTCGTAGATGGGGAACAATGGATGTCGTGAACACCTTTTACGAGCAAGTCGGGGGCGAGGCGACCTTCCGGGCGATCACCGAACGCTTCTACGCGGAGGTGGCCGACGACGAAGTGTTGCTGCCGCTGTATCCCGAAGAGGACCTGCACGGCGCCGAGCGCCGGCTGCGCATGTTTCTGGAGCAGTACTGGGGTGGACCGCACACCTACTCGCAGGAACGCGGCCATCCGCGCCTGCGCATGCGGCACGTGCCGTACAAGATCGGCCCCCTCGAACGGGACGCCTGGCTGCGGTGCATGGACATCGCCGTCGCCTCGGTGCCGTCCGACGTCCTCGACGACGAACACCGTGCCCGGCTGACCGAATACCTCCATGCAGCTGCGCAGTCCCTCATGAACAGCCCGATGTGAAACAATGCCCGGGTGAGCGCAGACATCGTGAATCCCGTGGTGAGCCCCGCTGACGAGTGGTGGTCGAAGGCCGTGGTGTATCAGATCTATCCGCGGTCGTTCTCCGACCTGAACGGCGACGGCGTCGGTGATCTGGCCGGAATCATCGACAAGCTCGGCTACCTGGAACTGCTTGGCGTGGACGCGATCTGGCTTTCGCCGATCATGCGGTCACCGATGGCCGACCACGGCTACGACGTGTCCGATCCACGCGCCGTCGACCCGCTCTTCGGCGATCTGGCGACCTTCGACGAGCTGATCGCCGAAGCGCACGACCGTGATCTGCGGGTCACGATGGATCTGGTGCCCAACCACACCAGCGACCAGCACGCGTGGTTCTCCGCCGCGCTCGGCGCGGCGCCGGGCAGCCCCGAACGCGACCGCTACATCTTCCGGCCCGGCCGCGGCGAACACGGCGAACTGCCGCCCAACAACTGGACCAGTGTCTTCGGCGGTCCGGCGTGGAGCCGGATCCGCGAGGCCGACGGCGAACTCGGCGAGTGGTACCTGCATCTGTTCGCGCCCGAACAGCCCGACCTCAACTGGGACAACCCCGAGGTGATGGCCGACCTGGAGCGCACCATGCGTTTCTGGCTCGATCGCGGCGTCGACGGCTTCCGGATCGACGTGGCCCACGGCATGGCCAAGGCGCCCGGGCTGCCCGACATGGAGACCCCCGCGGTGATCCTCAAGCACACCGACGACGATCCCCGCTTCAACAACGACGAGGTGCACCACATCCACCGCCGCATCCGCGCGGTGATGGACCAGTACCCGGGTACCGCGAACGTCGGCGAAGTGTGGGTGGACTCCAACGACGAGTTCGCCAAGTACGTCCGCCCCGACGAACTGCACCTCGGTTTCAACTTCCGGCTGGCCACCGTCCCCTTCGAGGCGGCCGCGATCGGTGAGGCGATCACCGAGTCGCTGGCGGCCGTGCACGCGGTGGGCGCGGTGCCCACGTGGACCCTGTCCAATCACGACGTCGAGCGCGAGGTGACCCGCTACACCCCGCCGGCGCCTGCCGAGGCCGGTGAGGACGCCTGGTCCGCCGAGAACGCGCTGGGCATCGGCATCGCCCGGGCCCGCGCGATGGCGCTGGTCGAACTCGCCCTGCCGGGCACCGTGTTCATCTACAACGGCGCCGAGCTGGGTCTGCCGAACGCGACCCTGCCCGACGAGGCGCTGGTCGATCCGGTGTGGGCCCGCTCCGGGCACACCGACCGCGGCCGCGACGGCTGCCGGGTGCCGATGCCGTGGGAGGGCGACGAGCCGCCGTACGGCTTCAGCAGCACCCCGGACACCTGGCTGCCGATGCCCGCGGACTGGGGACGTTTCACCGTCGAGGTGCAGTTGGAGAACCTGTACTCCACCCTGTCGCTGTACCGGCAGGCGATCGAATTACGTTATGCGCGTCCGGAATTCAGCGGTGACGACGTCCAGTGGTACGGCGCCCCGGACGGCTGCCTGGCCTTCCGCCGGCCCGGCGGCCTGATCTGCGCGCTGAACACCACCGACTCCCCGGTGCCACTCCCCCACGGCGAGATCCTGCTGGTCAGTCTTCCGCTGGAGCAGGGCATGCTGGCACCGAACTCGGCCGCCTGGCTGGTCTGAGGCCCCTCAGAGCACCGACACGCCGAGTACGGCCTGCCGCTGGTACACCGAGCCGTAGCGGGCATCCACCCGCACCCACGCCGGGCTCACCCGGACGCGAACCGGCTCGGCCTCGGCGATGGCCTCGAGCGGGGAGTCCTCACTGATCTCATGGCCGCGCGCATCCCGCACGAAGCCCATCGCGGTGAGCGCGAACACCGCGCGCATGGTGATGGCGGCCGTCTGCGCCGCGGCCTCCGAGGTCACCTCGATCACCTCCTGATCGAGCAGCGACGAGGCCGGGCCGAGTGCTCCGGACTCGTCTCGGGCCACGCGCGTCCCTCGGCGGGCCACGTCGATCAGCTCGCGGGCCGGGACGTCGTCGAGGTGGGTGAAGCCGTCGACGCCGGGCAGCGCACCGCGCCAGGCGGCCGGCAGCGCGAAGCCGAGAGCCACCGGGGCGTCGTCGCCGGCCAGGGACGCCGCCATCGCCCCGACGTCGGCCACCACGTCCGACGGTTCCACCGTCCCGAAGACCGACCGGGTGGCGAGCACGTCGAAACCGGTTCGCACCCACAGCCCGACGCGACCGTCGGTGCGCTGCTTGAGCCGGATCACCCCGGAATCGTCCACCCGGGAGGCCCGGGCGACGAAGGCGGCGGCATCGCCGCGATCGCTCGCCGCGGCCACGATCAGTCCGCTCACCCGGGTACCTCCCCATTCATCCGTACCGCTGGTCCGACTCCTCAGACCACACTACGCAGGGCCCGCACGGCGACCGTCAGACCCGCGATCCCGGGATCGTCGGAGGCCTTGACGTCGTCGACCGTGGCCCGCACACGCGCGAGCGTGGTGCTCCGCGAGGACTCCCAGTCGGCGATCTTGGTCTCGGCGCTCTCCCCCGGCTCCGACAGCCGCAGGATCGCCAGCGTCAGCGTGCGGACCAGCGAGTGCAGATCGTCGCGCAAGGCCAGCCGCGCCAGCAGATGCCACCGGTCCGCCCGAAGCTGGGAACCGACCGCCTCGAGCAGCTCGTCGATGGCGAAGTGTTCGAGGACCGCGAAGGCCAGGTCGCCCACTTCGTCGAGATCGCGGTCGGCCACCTCGGCGAGATCGGCGATGTCGAGCAGGTGCAGCCGGAACGGCGCCCTCGCCACCTGCCTCGCCAGCTCGGGTCCGGCGCCGCGACTCACGAAATCGGTTGCGGCCGAATCGATCGCGGCCGCGATGGTGGGCCGGGCCCACAGGTCCATCTTCGGTGTCAGGTCGGCCACCACGCTGTACCGGCGCACCTCGGCGGCGATCGCCAGCGGCTGCGGCCGGTGTTCCAGGAACCAGCGGGAGGCGCGCGAGAGCAGGGTCCGGTCACGCTGGGTCATCTCGTCCAGCAGGGCCACGTCCAGGCCGCTGCTGCGCAGCCGGGCGATCTCGTCGGTGAGGCCGAAGACCTGCGCGGTGGCCGCATAGGCGCGGGCGGCCTCTTCGATGGTGGCCGTGGTCGCCTCGGTCATCCGGAACAGGTGCGTCATTCCGCCGTCGTCGACGATCTGGTTCACCAGGCAGGTCGCGGCGATCTCCCTGCGCAGGCGGTGACCGTCGATACCGGCGGCGAACCGGCTGCGCAGCGGCCGGGGGAAGTAGGCGTGCACCAGCGGGTCGAAGACGTCGCCGTCGAGCAGCGATGAGGCGATCAGTTCGGCTTTGGCTCCGAGCTTGACGTGGGCCATGACCGTCGCCAGCTCCGGGCTGGTCAGACCGCGACCGAGTTCGGATTCGCGGCGCTCCTCCAGCGCCTCGGGAGTGGGCAGCGTTTCCAAGGCCAGGTCCACGCCGTCGGCCGCCAGCCGGGCCAGCAGTCGGGCGTACAGGTCGGCCTCGTCGTCGGCGCGGCGGCGCGCGCAGCCCAGCTCGGCGTTCTGTGCGATGTTGTCGGCCAGCACCAGGCCCGCCACTTCGTCGGTCATCGACCCCAGCAGGCCGGTGCGCTCGGCCGGATCCAGTGCGCCCACCGAGATCTGTGAGTCCAGCAGCACCTTGATGTTCACCTCGTGGTCCGAGCAGTCCACGCCCGCGGAGTTGTCGAGCGCGTCGGTGTTGATCCGCACCCCGCACAGGTCGGCCTCCACCCGGCCCCGTTCGGTGACGCCCAGGTTCCCGCCTTCGCCCACCACCTCGGCCCGCAACCGGTCCGCGCTCACCCGGACGGCATCGTTGGCCTTGTCGCCGACGGTGCTGTCGGATTCGTCAGAGGCCCGGATGTAGGTCCCGATGCCGCCGTTGAAGAGCAGATCGACCGGCGCCTGCAGGATCGCACGGATCAGCTCGGGCGGCGCCAGTGCCGTCGTCTCCCCGTCCAGGCCGAGGGCTTCGCGCATCTGCGCACTGACCGGGATCGACTTCACCTCGCGCGACCAGACGCCGCCGCCGGCGCTGATCAGGGCTGTACGGTAGTCCGCCCACGACGATCGAGGCAGCGCGAACAGCCGCGCCCGCTCCTGGTACGAGACCTCCGGATCCGGGGTGGGATCGACGAAGACGTGCCGGTGATCGAATGCCGCGACCAGTCTGGTGCAGCGGGAGGCGAGCATGCCGTTGCCGAAGACGTCGCCGCTCATGTCGCCGATGCCGGCGGCGGTGAACTCCTCGCTCTGGGTGTCCACGCCCATCTCCGCGAAGTGCCGTTTGACCGCCTCCCAGGCGCCGCGTGCGGTGATGCCCATGGCCTTGTGGTCGTAGCCGACCGAGCCGCCCGAGGCGAAGGCGTCGCCGAGCCAGAACCGGTAGTCCGCGGCGATCGCGTTGGCGATGTCGGAGAAGCTGGCGGTCCCCTTGTCGGCGGCCATCACCAGGTAGGGGTCGTCGCCGTCGTTGCGGACCACCGCCGCCGGCGGCACCACGGTCCCGTCGGCGTGGGCGAGGTTGTCGGTCAACTGGATCAGTGCCGCCACATAGGCGCGGTAGCACTCGATGCCCTCGTCCCGCAGGGCAGCCTGGTCGGCGCCGGCGTCTCCGGTGGCCGCGGGTGGGCGCCGCACCACGAAACCGCCCTTGGCTCCGGCGGGGACGATCACGGCGTTCTTCACCGCCTGCGCCTTCACCAAGCCGAGGATCTCGGTGCGGAAGTCCTCCCGGCGGTCGGACCACCGGCAGCCGCCGCGCGCCACCGCGCCGAAGCGCAGATGCACCCCTTCCACCCGTGCCGAGTGCACGAAGATCTCGTACTCGGGCCGTGGTGCGGGTGCCTGCGGCAGGTCACGAACGGCCAATTTCAGTGCGAGCGTGGGCGCGAACCGTCCGTCGATGCGCGCGCAGTCGGGATCGGCGTGCCGGAAATAGTTGGTGCGCAGGGTCGCTGCGATGGCGCCGGCGAGCGCCGAGAGCACCCGGTCGGCGTCCAGGCTCAGGACCGCCGCCAATTCGGCGTCGAGCCGCCCTCGTGCGTCCTCGACGCGGCGTGCCCGTGCCGCCGGGTCGATCCCCGGGTCGAAGGTCGCCAGGAAGAGGGCGACCAGTGCCCGGGTGACCTCCCGGTATTCGCCCAGGACCTCGGCGAAATGCGCAATGCTGTGGCCGAACCCCAGCTGCTGCAGGTAGCGCACATAGGTCCGCAGCACCGTGACCTCGGCGCAGGTGAGCCCCGCCCGCAGGACCAGCTCGTTCAGCGAGTCGACGTCGGTGTGGCCCACCCACATCCGGCGGAAGGCCTCGGCGATGCGCTCCTCGTTGCCGAGGGTCTCGGCGGCGTGCACGTGCGGGGCCGGCTGAACCGCGAACTCGTAGATCCGCACTCCGAGGCCGTCTGCACGGTCCACCCGGTACGGGTGCTCGTCGAGGACCGTCAGTCCCAAACTGGCCAGGACCGGCAGCACGTCGGTCAGCGCCGCATCCCGGCCGGCCAGGTAGAGCGAGAAGGTCCAGGGCACCTCGTCGGCGCAGCGCAGTACCACATGGACGTCGTCGGCGGCCAGCCCGGCCACGATCGGCAGGTCGTGCGCAGCCCCCGACGGCGCGCGCTCTTCCCGGTATCGGGTCGAGACGGCCGGCAGCAGGCCGGATACCACCGCGTCGGCGCCGGTCAGTTCCCGGACGTCGTCCTCCCACGTCCGCACCGCCTCACTGAGCAGCCCCTCCAGCCGGGTGTAGGTGGGCGAACCGATGCTCAGGTCCTCGTTCTCGGAGAGGCCGCGCACCCGCAGCATCACCTGCAGCTGGGCGAGCGGGCCGTCGGCGAGCCTCGTCGCGAACTCGGGGATGGAGCCGCCCAGTTCGCGTTCGGCGAACTCGATGATCCGGGCGCGGACCGCCGTCGAGTAGCGGTCGCGCGGCAGGAAGGCGATCACGCTCGCGGTGTGGCCGTCGTGACACAGGCGGGCGAAGAAGCGGACCGTGCGATCCAGGTTCGCCGTCAGCAGTTCCGCGAGCCTCCGGGAGATCTCCGCGGTGGACGCGGCGAACAACGCGAACAGCGGGTAGGTCTGGAGCAACTCGATCGCCGCCAGTCCGCTGAACGAATCCTCTTCCAGTCCAAGGGCTTTCAGAACAGCGAAGACCTTGTGCCGCACCACCGGGATCTCCCGCACCGACTGGTACACCCCGATCGAGGTGAAGGTGCCGACGAACTGGTGCTCCACGTGCCCGTCGAAGAACCGCAGGACCACGGGGTACCGGGTCCTCAGCACGCCGGTCTCCAGGTACACGCGGTCGATCACCGGGCGGTCGCGTTCCTCCCGGAGGGGCTGCAGTCGGATGGTCTGCGGGTCGGCCCAGACACCCAGGCCGGGGCTGCCGTCGCCGCGCGCGTAGCCCACCAGATGGAAGTTGGGTCCGCCGGCGATCCACCCGATCAGTTCGCGGTACTCATTGCGTTCGGTCTCCGGGGCGATCGCCGAATCAGCGAGCCCGGCCAGCGCCGTGCGCATCGCCTCCCCGTCGCGGGTCACTGCGCCGAGCAGCCCCACGGCCCGGGCCACGTCGGTGCGCACCTGCTCGGCATCGCAGAGGGCCGAGGCGAAGACGCGCACGCTGATCCACGACTCGTCGATCACCGGGCCGGCCCCGGCGGGCACCTCCACCTGGGGGTCGTCCCCGATCAGCAGCAGGCGGCCGTCGTCGTCGCGGCGCACCGGCATGATCGGATGGTCGATCCCCTCGACGGTCAGATCGGCGGCGTCGACGACGGTGAGCACCGACTCCACCAACAGCGGCGCGTCTGCGGCCACCACCATGATCTCCAGGACGCCGTCGCCGATACGTCCGGCGTCGACCACGAAGCCGTCCGGCGCGCGCACCGTGGCCACCGCCAGATGCCGGGCGAGCGCCTCACGATCGCCCGCTGCTCCGCCGTAACGCAGAAGCGCTCCCGGGATCAGGTGCTCGGGAATCGTCCCGGTGCCGCGGTCGTCGGTCATGGCCACCTCCTGACACTCGTCAGGCTAGCCCCGCCCGGCGGGTCGTGCGGCCGATCAGATGGCCTCGTAGGCATCGGACACCGGCCGTGACGGTCGTGACCTGCGGGGCTGCTGGGTCTGGACCGGCGGCTGTCGGCGCGTCGCCCTCGCCTGCAGGTGGTACTCGCGGGGGGCCATCGCGAAACGCTGCTCGAAGCGCCGGCGCAGCGTGCCTGCCGAGCTGAAGCCGCAGGCCTGCGCCACCTGCGCCATCTGCACCGGCCCGGGGGCATCCAGAAGTTCGCGCGCATGCTCCACGCGCCGGGCGGCGATCAGATCGGCGACCGTCTCGGGGCTGCCCTCGAAGTAGCGGTACAGCTGCCGGCGGCTCATCGAGAGGAGCTCGGCGATGCGCGCCGCCGACAGGGAGGTGTGGGCGAACTCGCGCTCGATCACCTCCCGCACCGCGGCACGGACATAGGCTTCCTCGCTGTCGACGCCGTCGGCGTTGCGGTCGACCGCGGCGCGGATCAGATCGACCACCACGGTCTCGGCCCGCGGCTGAACCGGGTGGCGCCCGGACACCGCGTCGAGGGCGAACTGCCCCACGAAATCCGCCGTCGCCCGATCCAGCGGCGAGTCCGACAGGGCCGCCGCACCCGGCCGCCGGCCGGTCGTTCCGAGCCGGTCGATCAAGACCGCGGGCACCGACAGTGCGGCGATCCCCACCGGACCGAAGAACCGCCATGAGAACCGTGCACCCGGGGCGACGACCACCAGTCGTCCAGCGGCACAGTCCATCTCGGCTCCACTACCGGGAACCTTCAACCGTGAGGGGCCGTCGGCGACGGCAGCCATCATCATCCGGTCGGCCGGGTCCCGGGCGGGGTTGGCGGCGGTGCCCTCCACCGTGCACTCGGTCAGCTGCGTCATCTGGGCGCGCATCGTGGCGAGCTGAGCGGTGCGGACCATCGCACGGAAACGCTCCGGCTCGGATACGCGGATTCGGTCGAACGCCGGATGCGCCACCAACCCGGAAGGGCCCCGCAACGACGCGTGGACCGGCCTGGACGAACCGCTACCCATCGGCGCTCACCTCCCCGGCCCGGACCGCTTTGCGGAACTCACTCGGCGTGAGATCGAACTCGGCCCGGAATCGCTTGGACAGGGTGCCCGCCGACGCGAAGCCGCACGCGGCGGCCACTTCCCGCAGACTCATCCGGCTGTCGCGGACCAGCAGTGCTTTCGCCGCGGCCAGCCGGCGCTGAGCGATCAGGACCGCGGGAGTCTGGTCGGCGCCGGCGAAGGCGCGATACAGGTGACGGCGACTCAGAAACAGCAGACGCGCGATCGACTCCACGTCGAACGTGGGGTCGCGGAAGTTCTGCTCGATCAGCTTGCCGGTGATCTCGCGGACGTACAGCTCGCTGTCCGCGGCCCGGAAGTTGTCGCCGCGGTGCGACGACAGCGCGGCACGGATCAGTTCTGCCACCGCCACCTGGGTGTCGGTGTCGATGTCGGCTCGTCGGACGGCCACGTCGTTGGCGAAACTCGCGATGTACGCCGCAGTGGCGCGCGCCAGCGGCGAGTCGTCGACCAGCGGCCCCATCGACCACTCCTCGTTCGGCCTGCCGTCGAGCAGCTCGATGGGCACCCAGACGCCGGCGAGATCGGCCACCGTGTTGGACACCTGCACGAAGGGCTCGTCGTTGTTGACCGCCACCAGATGCCGCGGATGGCTGTACCGGAAGGTGCGGCCGCCCTGGGTCACGGTGCCCCCACCCGGCAGATGTTGAGTGCCGACCAGGACGAACTCCGACCGAAATCGCCGGACCAGTTCAGCCGTCCGCTCGGTGGTGCACGGCGTGCGCAGCAATGAGAAGACCATCAACTGCGACAGCGGCCGCCAGTAGAGGTATTCCTCGAAATCTTCGACCGGGTCGGCGTCGACGTGAAAAGTCTCCATGTGGTTGTCGAGGCCCTGCTGTCCCACGCGCCGCAGATAGCGGGTGGGGTTGCGGCCCAGCGACTGATCGGCACCGATCCGCGCTCTCCAGGCGGTCAGCGTCGATCGCTCCAGGCCGCCTTGCCGCCCCGTGTCGATCCCGGCGTCAAAGCCACCTGCCACGGCGTGCCCTCTTCCCTACCCGTCTCAGTCCACACCGCTCGTGCGGACAGCATTGGCCCCAGAGCCAGCGTAGTGAGTCTTCGGCTCTACGCCGGGCTACTTTGGCGAGGTATGACCTATCTCGCAGTCGAGCGCTGCGCAGCACGATTCCGCTCGAACACGGTGACCACGCTGCGATCCACACAGTATCCGCAGTGTTCACCGAAGAACGCGCGCCCGGCGCGATCGTCGTCGAAGAGCCAGTAGCGCAGCCACGCCGTCGACGGCGCGCGCATCGATCCGCCGGACGGCACCGCTTCCAGGTGCGAGGCGCCGCGCATCTCCAGATAGCCGGCCGGGAGGTGGCCGGACCGCCGGTACATCGCCCGAACCAGCGCCGGCCACACGATCGGATCGTGTTCCCCCGCAAGGTAGAGGATGGATGCGTCCCGCACGAGTGCGGGATCGTTGAGCGGTCCGGGCGCCATCGCCACCACAGTGCTGACCCGTTTGTCCAGAGCGGCGTTGATCGCCGCCGAGCCGCCCTGGGAGTGCCCGGCTGCGGCGATCCGGCCGAGGTCGACCTTCCGGAAGAACACGCTGCGCGGATCGGCGTTCTCCCGCTCCATGAGGTCGATGCCCCAGCGCATGCTGATAGCGAAGTTACTGGTGGGAGTGTTGGCAGCCACGACGACGAAGCCCTGGCGCGCGTAGTGCCGCAGCAGCCCGGAATAGACGCCCGGGATCGCTCCGGTGCCGTTGCCCCACAGCACGACGGGGTGGCGCAGTCCGTCTCGCCCCATCTCGCGCGGGTAATAGACGGTGTGCACCAGATCGATCCGCACCTGCGGCGTGAACGGGGCCTGACCCGCCCAGTCACCCGCTGCCTGAACCGGTACCGGAATCAGCAGGGTGAGCGCGGTCAGCGCCGCCGTGACCGGTACCAGGATCCGCCGCAGCACAGCCGAAGCCCTCACTGTGCGAGCTCGGCACGCATGCGGCCGGAGTCCTCGCCCACGCGCCGGGCGGCGCAGTGGATGAAGACGGCGGTGAGCACAAGGGTGAGTGGGACCAGGTACATCGCCGAGTTCAGCCCGTCACCGCCGAAGGCGGCGACATCGGTGGCGCCGGCGCCGGCAGCGGCGCGCGCAGCGAACCAGTCGGAGAGACCACCGACCACCACCGGCCCGGCGAACCCGCCGAGGAGGTACATGGCGGCGAAGAACAGGGCGGTCGCAGTGGCTCGCAGACGCGGCACCACGACATCGTGAATCGCCGGATACACGCTGACGTAGAAGACGTACGCCAGCAGCCAGCCGAGCGAGAACAGCACGGTGAACACCACCACGCTGGCTCCCTGCTGGAGCAGGCCCAGCGCCGTCAGCGGTGCGGCGAGTGCTGTCGCGCCGGCGCCGACCATCAGCCGCGCCTTCGGAGAAGTCGACGAGGCGCGGTCGGCGAAGCGGGCGCCGGCCAGGAGGCCGACCAGTCCGGTGAGACCGATGATCACCCCGGCCACCACCGCCGCCGTGGTCAGCTTGAGGTCGTACTGCCGCATCAGGAGCGGCACGGTGAAAGAGTTCACTGCATAGGCGGCGAAGTTGAAGGTCAATCCGGCGAGAATCAGCCAGCGCAGCGTGGGGATCGCGAGGAGTCGGCGGATCGGACGGTCGATCGGCTCGGCCGATCCGACCGGGGAGCTCTCGGACGCACCGCGCTGCGGATCGCGCAGCCGGAACATCACCACGGCCAGCAGCACACCGGGAATCGCGGCCACGAAGAACGGGGCGCGCCACGAGCCGAAGGCCTCGGTGATCTGACCGACGGTGAAGTAGGCCAGCAACAACCCGACGGGGAGGCCGAGCATGAAGATCCCCAGGGCCCGCGAGCGCCGCTCCGCCGGATACAGATCGCCGATCATCGAGTTGGCTGCCGGGGTGAAGCTCGCCTCCCCGACGCCGACGCCGAGCCGGGCGAGCAAGAAGAGCGCGTAGCTGCCGGCCGCGCCCGTCGCAGCGGTCAGGCCACTCCACACCAGCAGTCCGGCACCGATGATCTTGGGCCGGTCGGCACGATCGGCGAGCCGGCCCAGCGGAAGCCCCGCGATGGCGTAGACCACGGTGAACGCGGACGTGATCAAACCCAGCTCCAGGTCGCTGAGAGCGAACTCGATCTTGATGGGCTCGGCGACCACGGCCGGAATGGCGCGATCGAAGAAGTTCAGCAGATTCGCCAGGAACAGGGCGATCAGACTTCCCCCGAGCACGGATCTGCCCCGGGAGTGAGCGGTTCCGACGGGTGCGGGCAGTGGTGGGGACGACAGCGATGACATGGGAGTCCTCTCGTGATGGCCGGAGCGGGGGACGTCAGCCGAGCTGCTCGGCGACGTAGCCGCCGATGGCCCGCATACCGAGCGCAGTGGGATGCAGTGGCGCGGCCGGCTCGGCCGGGACCATGCCGGCGTAGTACGCACGATCGGGAGCAGCGCAGATGTCTCCCCCGGCGGTGCGACCGCGGATGTCGACGAACTCCATCGACCGGGCACGGGCCTGCGCGGCCATCGCCTCGTTGACCGCATCGACGACGCTCTGCAGGTAATCGGCGTCGCGGGCGTTCATCGGCTGACGGCTGGGGCAGCCGCCCGGACGCACATAGGTGCCGTAGCCGACCGCCACCACCCGCGCATTCGGAGCCCGATCGGCGATGTCGTCGAGCATCTCACCCCACTTCGGTGCGGCCGCCGCGATGCGAGCGCGGCGCTCGGCGGCGGTGGCGGGATCCGAGCACGAATCACCGGGCACCGGCTCGAGGCAGCCGAGGGCGGTGCTGAACAGATCGATGTCGTTGGCGCCGATGGTGACGGTCACCAGATCGGTGTCCGGACCGAGCGCCTGCACCTGCGTCGGGACCGGACCGGCCACGGTCGTCTGCGGCGCCTCGGCGACGTGCTCGGTACGCGCCGACGAGCAGGTGACGTCGGTCAGCGTCGCCCCGAGCCGGGCGGCGACCACCGACGGGTAGTTGCGCGAAGAGCGCAGACAGCCGGGACTGTCGGCATCCTGATCCGGGATCAGCGGGCCGGCCGCCGCGGAGTCTCCGAGCGCCACGTAGCGCAAGGGCGGCGCCGCCGTGGCGATGCCCGGCAGCAGCGCCCCCAGGCACACGGCGGCGATCGTGGCGGCGACGACCCGGATCAGGGACTGCATGGCGTCCCTCGCTTTCTTCAGATTTGTCGAACTGAACGTGGTGCGGATTACATGATGGCAACGAACATGCAGTTCGCGATTGTTCGAGACATTCGACTATCGAGGGGATCTTGTGCCAGAGAACAAAGTCGTCATACTCGGCGGCCGGGCGCTCGCCGACCAGCTGGCCCAGCGGACGCAAGCGATCGTCGCTGACACGGTCCAGACCGTGTGGACGCGGGTGCCGTTCTATCGGTCCCTTCCCGAAGAGGCCGTCCGCACCGATGTCACGGCGATCATCCGGCGGAACTTCGAGGTGTTCGTCGATTCGCTGCGCACCGAGCACGGGCCGGATGAGACCGACCTGGCCCCGGTGCGCGAGTCCGCGCAGCGACGCGCCGAGGAACTGGTCCCCCTCGCCGACGTCCTACTCGCCTATCACCTGGGGTGCGAGCATTGGTGGACGGAGATCAGTGCGATGGCCGGCGACGGGGACACGGCAGACCTGTCTCGCGCGGGGGTCCGTCTGCAGACGCACCTGCGTGCGGCCACGTCCGCGGTCCTGGCGGGGTACGGCTCGGTGCGCGCCGCCCCCGGTCAGGACGATTCGGTGCGCCGGGCGCTGTTCGTCGCGCTCACCTCGGGCGCCGACGCCGTCGGCGCGGCCGAGCGAGCGGGAGTGCGTTTGGCCCGGCTGTACTGGGTGGTGACGTTGCACCTGGATCCGCACCCCGACGAGCAATCCGCCGATGTCGATGTGGTGGTGGCCGAGCGCCGCAAGGTGCGCCGCATGCAGCGGGCGCTCGACGGTGTCGGGCGCGACGACGCCCTTAGCCTGGTGACCAGCAGCGGCGGCGGCGCACTGATCCCGATCTTCGAGGCCGAGCCCGGCGTGACCGACTGGGCGGAGAGCTTTCAGTACGCGACGCTCAAACGCAACCTGACGAATCTGGAACGCACGATCGGCGCCGGCGTCCTGTCAGCGGTGACCGTCGCCGAGCCGGACGGCGTCGGCGGCGCTTACGCGCAGATGCAGGAGGTGCTGCGGGTGGCCCGGTGTTTCGGGCACACGGCAGGCGTGGTCCGGCTGGGCGACGTGGCCCTGGAATATCAACTCACCCGCCCCAGCGCCGCGACACCGCTGCTGGCCGGGCTGCTCGCCCCGCTCGACGGCAGATCAGCGCTGCACCAGACTCTGGAGTGCTATCTGGACGCGGCCTGCGACCGCAACGCCACTGCCGCCGCCCTGCACGTGCACCCGAACACCGTCGCCTACCGTCTACGCAAGACGGCCGAACTGACCGGCCTGGACGCGACCAGTCCAGCCGATGCCGCCACCCTGACCGCGGCGGTGGCTGCCCGCCGCGGCCGGGTGATCGACGTCAGTCCCGCGTGAGCCTGCGGTGCGTGACCCGATGCGGCCGGGCCGCGTCGGCACCCAGGCGCTCGATCTTGTTGGCCTCGTAGGCCTCGAAGTTGCCCTCGAACCAGAACCACTTGCCCTCTTCGACGTTGCCTTCCCACGCGAGGATGTGGGTACAGGTGCGGTCCAGGAACCAGCGGTCGTGCGAGATCACCACGGCGCAGCCGGGGAACAGCTCGAGCGCGTTCTCCAGGGAGCTCAGGGTCTCCACGTCCAGGTCGTTGGTCGGCTCGTCCAAAAGGATCAGGTTGCCGCCCTCTTTGAGGGTCAGGGCCAGGTTCAGCCGGTTGCGCTCACCGCCGGAGAGCACCTCCGCCGGCTTCTGCTGGTCGGCGCCCTTGAAGCCGAATGCGCTCAGGTAGGCGCGGGAGGGCATCTCGTTCTGGCCCACCTCGATGTAGTCCAGTCCGTCGGAGACCACCTGCCACACCGTCTTCTTCGGGTCGATGTTGGCGCGGGTCTGGTCGACGTAGCTCAGCTTGACGGTCTCGCCGACGCGGACCGTGCCGGCGTCCGGGTCTTCCAGCCCGACGATGGTTTTGAACAGGGTGGTCTTGCCGACGCCGTTCGGACCGATCACGCCGACGATGCCGTTGCGCGGCAGGGTGAACGTCAGATCGTCGATCAGGATGCGATCGTCGAACCCCTTCTTCAGGTTCTCCACCTCGACGACCACGTTGCCCAGTCGCGGCGGCGTGGGGATCTGGATCTCTTCGAAGTCGAGCTTGCGGTGCTTCTCGGCTTCGGCGGCCATCTCGTCGTAGCGGGCCAGACGCGCCTTGTTCTTGGTCTGGCGGGCCTTGGAACCCGAGCGGACCCACGCGAGCTCTTCCTTGAGCCGCTTCTGCAGCTTCTGGTCCTTCTTGCCCTGGACCTCCAGCCGTTCGGCCTTCTTCTCCAGGTACGTCGAGTAGTTGCCCTCGTACGGGTGGAGCTGGCCGCGGTCGACCTCACAGATCCACTGGGCGACGTGGTCCAGGAAGTAGCGGTCGTGCGTCACGGCGAGCACGGCGCCGGGGTAGCTCGCCAAGAACTGCTCAAGCCACAGCACCGATTCGGCGTCCAGGTGGTTGGTGGGCTCGTCGAGCAGCAGCAGGTCGGGCTTGCTCAGAAGCAGCTTGCACAGGGCGACGCGGCGGCGTTCGCCACCGGAGAGGTGGGTCACCTCCGAATCGCCGGGCGGGCAGCGCAGCGCGTCCATGGCCTGCTCGATCTGGCTGTCGAGGTCCCAGGCATCGGAGTTGTCCAGGTCTTCCTGGAGCTTGCCCATCTCTTCCATCAGCTCGTCGGAGTAGTCGGTCGCCATCAACTCGGCGATCTCGTTGTACCGCGCGAGCTTCTCGACGATCTCGCCCATGCCCTCTTCGACGTTCTGCTTGACCGTCTTCTCCTCGTTGAGCGGGGGCTCCTGGAGAAGGATGCCGACGGTGGCGTCGGGATCGAGGAAGGCGTCGCCGTTGCTCGGCTGGTCCAGCCCGGCCATGATCTTCAGGATCGACGACTTGCCGGCGCCGTTCGGCCCCACCACGCCGATCTTCGCTCCGGGGTAGAACGACATCGTGACGTCATCGAGGATGACCTTGTCACCGTGCGCCTTGCGCACCTTCTTCATGGTGTAAATAAACTCGCCAGCCAACGCCTAAACCTCTTCTCACACCGCACATGGGCACAACAGCCCTCCAGTGTAGTGGTCCCCGCGATCAGCGGGCATCGGGCGCGCTCAGCCTGCGCGGCCGGCCTCCGTCGCGGCCGGCACCTCCACCAGACGCCCGGTGGTCACGTCGTAGATGTAGCCGTAGACGCCGATGCCGGCCGGCACCAGCGGGTGAGCCTTGATCCGGCGCACGTCTTCGGTGACGCTGTCGGCCTGATCGGTGATCGTCAGCCAGTCGATGTAGTCACCCTCGCGGGCGCCGGGGCCGGTACCGACGTCGTAGAAGCCGTCGTCGCCGAGCGCCGCGGTCTCCAGACTCGAGGCCAGCAGGCCGCGGATCACGTCGTCGGTGAAGAACTCCATGCCGCAGTTGCTGTGGTGGATGACGAACCACTCCTTGGTGCCCAGGAGCTTGTACGAGATCACCAGCGACCGGATCGCATCGTCGCTGGCCCGGCCGCCGGCGTTCCGGATGACATGCGCATCGCCTTCGGCCAGACCGGCGTACTTCGCCGGATCGAGCCGGGCGTCCATGCAGGTCAGGATGGCGAAACCGCGGGCGGGAGGCAGCGCCAGCTCGCCCTTGTCACCGAAGTCCTCGGCGTAGGCGGCGTTGCTGGCGAGCACTTCGGACAGAACAGACATCGGGGCCTCCACGGCGATAGTTCGGTGTGACCCGACGCTAGGCCGACGCCGGCGGCCGGTGAACCCTTCGGCTCACGGCGGGGCGAATGGCGGAGATTTCTGTGAGTTTGCGCGACATCCCGCCGATCTCACGGCTTACTCAGGAATTACCCGTACGTTGAGTCCTACTGCGCGTCGGAGACGCCGGCGCCGCGCACACCGAACTCGACCCCCCAGGAGGGCCGCGCATGCGACTGCGACTGAAGATCTGGCACCGGCGGCAGCGCTTCGTCATCAGACGCAACCCGGTTCTGAACCAGATCTATCGGTTCGCCGTCGGCGTCGTCGGCACCCTGATGATGCTGGCCGGTCTGGCCATGATCCCGCTGCCTATTCCCGGGCCCGGCTGGGTGACCCTTTTCCTCGGTCTCGCCGTCCTGTCCACCGAGTTCACCTGGGCGCACCGGGTCACGTCGTTCCTGCGTGCCCAGTTGCACCGAGCCAGCGTCATCGGCAGCCGGATCGCCGACCGCACCCGCGGCGCCGTTCTGGACCAGCTCGCCTACCACCGGCAGACCATGCTGGCCCACGCCCGCACCGCCTACACGCGCTTCACCCCTCAGCCCGCGTACTAGCCGCCCCGGCCGCTGCGGGCTCGTCCCCGTCCTCGACCGGCCGCCGGCGCTGCTCCACTGAGCGCGGGTGTGCCAGGTCCAGCCCCAGTGAGACGGCGGTCATCTCCAGTCCCGCGCGGGCGCTGCCGTCGGCGGCGACGTATTCCTCGGTCCGCAGTTGGCCGTGCGCGATGATCTGCGCGCCCCGCTGCACCACCGGGGCGACCGCGGCGGCGAGCCGCCGCCAGCACACCACCGTCAGCTTCACCGACGGCCCGTCCGACCATCGCCCGGTCTGCCGGTCCAGCCGCCGGGAAGTGCAGGCCACCCGCATGGACACGACTTCGCCGTGCAGCTCGGTCCGGCAGTGCCGCGGGTCGCTGGTCACGCGCCCCGTGATGGTCGTGTAGGTCTCGAACATCTCCCCGACTCCGCTCTCTCGACTCCTGTCGCGAGCATCGCGCAGTCGAGGCAGGACGGGAACACCGCCGGGCGCCGGGTTGTGGACAGCTACGGCCCGGACGGCCGGTGATCCACACCGTCGTCCAGGATCTTGCCGTCGGGGGTCTCGCCCCCGGGCGTAGCGCCGCCGGGCTGGGCGCCGTCGGACTGGGCGCCGTCGGAAGTCTTCTGCGCCTGGGCCGGGGTGTTCATCTGCGCGAGCATGGCGTTGTAGCTTTCCAGCTCGGCGTCTCCGTCGCGTTCGGCGCGCCGGTCGAATCGGCGGGCCTGCCGGGAGTCCTGACGCTGCCATTGGACCAGCAGGGCGATCATCACCAGCATGAGCGGGAACTCGCCCGTCGCCCACGCGATACCGCCGCCGGTCTGCTGGTCGGAGTACAGATCGTTGCTCCAGGGCAGCATCAGCGACTTGTACCACTCCTCAGCGATCACCGCGGAGGTCAGCATCAGTGCCACACCGAAGAAGGCGTGGAACGGTAGTGACCCCCACACGATGCCCAGTTTGGCGACCGGGCTGACCTGTCTCGGCGCGGGGTCGATACCGATCACCAGCCAGTAGAACAGGTAGCCGCTGATCAGAAAGTGCAGGTTCATCAGCAGGTGTGCGGAGTGGTGCTGCACGATCATCTCGAACAGGCCGCCGAGATAGAGCACATAGAAGCTGCCGACGAAGACGGTGATGGCGATCAGCGGGTGGGTGACGAACCGGGAGTACCGGCTGTGGATCCCGGAGAGCAGCCATTCGCGCGGGCCCGGCGGCTGGTCGCGGCCCGCCGGCGGAATCGCCCGCAGGGCCAGCGTCATCGGTGCACCGAGCACCAGCAGGACCGGCACCAGCATGGACAGGATCATGTGGCCCATCATGTGCACGCTGAACACCGCCGGCGAGTACCGGCCCAGACCCGACGATGTGGCGATCAGCAGCGCCAGGCAGCCCAGCAGCCACGCCGCGGTGCGGCCCACCGGCCAGGCGTCGCCGCGGCGGCGCAGACGCCAGACACCGACGAGATAGACCACGGCCGCCACGATCGCGGCCGTGCCGAAGATCAGGTCGAAGCGCCAGTCGAGGGCGAGGCTCGCCAGACTGGGTTCCCGGTCGATCCGGAAACCGATCTTCAGCTCGGCCGGAGTGACGCTGGCGGTCTCCAGGACCGGCGGCGGCGTGCGCGAGAGCCCGGCCCCGAGGCCGAAGGCGAGCGCGAAGACCATCGTCTCCACCGCGGCCAGGCGCACGAACAGCGACTTGCCCGGGTTCTCGGACTTCTCCAGTTCGGCGATCGTGTAGCGGCGATGCGCGGCCCCCAGCGCGCCGGCGATCAGCAACGCGATGAACTTGGCGAGCACCACCAGCCCGTAGGTGGTGGTGAACAACTGCCCGAACGTCATGCGCACCAGCGCGTTCACCACGCCGCTGGCCGCAACGACGATCAGGCACCAGAAGGCCACCCGCGAATAGCGGCGCAGCGCCAGCGTGCGCCAGCGGCCGTTGCCGAAACAGTAGGCCAGCACCACGATCAGGCCGCCGGTCCACACCGAGGCGGCGACGATGTGCAGGATCAGGCTGTTGGTGCCCATGTCGTGGTCGCCGCCGGCCGAGGAGTGCCCCGCCAGCGCGGGCGGCATCAGCGACAGGAACCCCAGACCGATCACCAGGATCGTCCAGCCCCACCGCAGGGCGGCCTTGGCCAGCGCAGCCGCGAAGATCGCGAAGATCGCCGTCCACATCCAGTACCGCGATTCGGCGACGTCGCCGCACACACCGAAGGTGCTGCTGCCGCCGATGGTGGAGAAGCACTGCGAGATGGTCTCGCCCAGCGGATGACCGCTGACGTTGGCCACCGACAGCGGGATCAGGGCGAGGGCCGCCATGCTCCAGCAGGCGAAGGCCGCCGACGACCAGCGCAGCGCACGGTACCCGCCGACATCGAGTTCCCCACTGGCCTGCGGCGGCACGAAGAAGGCGGCGAAGATCGCGGCGCCGAACCCGATCGCAGCGAACAACTGTCCGACCACGGTCACCACGGGCAGCCCGTAGGTGGTGGCCCAGCCCGGGTCGGGAAGACCGGTCAGGCGCAGCGCCGTCGCCGCACTGACCGCGGTGACGATCACCGCGGCGATCACACCGACGAGCATCATCAGCGCGATCAGCAGCCGCCGGGCCCCCGACGGATCCCGCAGGCTGTCGCGATCGGGTTTCCCCGTCGCCCGCGGGGTGGTCGTAGTCATGAGATCCACTCTAGGTCGGGATATACTCGCCCTCGCTATCGGCACCGCCTCCGTAGCTCAGGTGGATAGAGCAAGGGCCTTCTAATCCCGAGGTCGCAGGTTCGAGTCCTGCCGGGGGCACCACATCGCCGCTGCTCAGGACTACTTCAGGCCTGAGCAGCGGCGATTCGCGCCTTCAACGTGCGCTTTGGGTCACAGACTCACTCCAGCTCGAGCGAACCCGTCTCGTCACCGGAGTCGTCAGCAGCGCCCGCGCTCTCGGATTCGCCCGCGTCACCGGAGTCGTCGCCGGAGTCGCTGAGGTTCTCCGATTCACCACCGGTGTTGCCGCTGCCGTCTCCGCCGGAACCGGTTTCCGGCGTGGTGTCGCCGGTCAGCTCGGTGTCGGCCGAGTCTGTGGTCCCGTCGTCGGTGAGCGCGCCCGACGGAGCTTCATCACGCTCGGGTGCCTCGCCCGCACTCAGCGTGTTCACCGCAGACTCGGACTCGGTGGCCGACGCGGTGAGGATCTCCGGCTCCGGCTCCGGCTCCGGGGCGCCCGGGCCGAAGAGGTCCGATTCGATCGTCGGGCCGTCATCGTTCATCACGATCCGGATGAGGTCCTCCTCGAAGACCGGGAGGAAGCCGGTGCCGGCCAAACCCGCCAGGTCTTCATCGAACAGTTCGAGGAGACTCTCCAGCGCCCCCAGGGGGGAGGCCAGCCCCAGCGACAGCGGGTTCTTGATCGCGTAGACCACCGGGCCGTCAGCGTCCTGCGACTGCTGGAAGATGAAGAGCACACTGGTGCACGAGGTGGTGGCGCCCGCCGTATCGGTGTAGCTCGCCGTGGCATAGAGCGCCGTGCAGACTGCGCGGTTGGGTCCTTGTTCGTCCCCTTCTTCGTTCAGCGTCGGGAAGGCGCCGGCGAAGCCGCCGAGCGCAGTGGCCGACGCGTCTCCGCCGACGGCAACCACGGCGGTCACTCCCAGCGGCAGCGCGTTCCCGTTTGCATCGCCCCCGATCGCGGCAGCTAGCGACACACTCCCGAGGCTCGCGGTGGCATTCGCCTCGCCCCCCACGCCGATCGCGATGGCACCGCTCAGCGGGGTCTGTGCGTTGGCGGTCGCGTTCCCAAAGCCTCCCAGAGCCATGTTGAAACCACTGCCACTGATGGTCGACGTCCCGGCACCGAGGATGACGAATGCCCTGTTGAGGTCGGTTACATTGACCCCAAGGTCCGGAGCCACCGCCTCGATGATGGCGTCGATCACAGGGCCGACGATCCACGGGCTCGCGTTTGCACAGTCGGCGCCCGACGGCGGGTCGCCGACGGGATCGCCCGGTGCGCATTCCCCGGAGACTCCAGGAATCTCCAGCGCCTGCGCCGGCGGCGCGGTGAGCCCGCTGGCGAAAAGCGCGGCCGCCGCGGCCACGGAAACCCCCGCCCCCACTTTGCTTCGACTCAGACGGCGCCGTGTCCTGCGATTGAGCGAGCGAATCATGTGACGTCCCCTTTGAATTTGTTCGATGTCCCCAACGCTGCATCGAACATTAAGACGATCGTGACCTTCATCACAGGCTGTTCACAGAATGAGATGCGTTCTGAGACAGATTGATTCGGACGTCGTACGACAGCCCAGCCCTCACGGCCCGGTTCACGAGGCCCGACCGCTCAGGCTGTGAGTGGGACGCTTTCAGCGGGGTGACGCCGACGGCGTCACCGTCACGCGGAGACTTTTCATCAGCGGCTGGTCGCTCTGCTCACTGAAATCTGCGGCACCGATCAGTACGTTCAGTTCCGGCATGTAGCCCGCGGCCGCACCGCGCGGAACGTTGTACTCCAGCGCCCGGAAACCACTCACCGAGCGTTGCGAGCCGTCCTTGGAGGTGGCGACGATGTCCACCAGATCGCCCTCGGCCAGTCCCCGGTCCCGCATGTCCTTCGCGTTCATCAGGATCAGTTCGCGGATGTTCTTCACGCCGCGGTAGCGGTCGTCGTTGGAATAGATCGTGGTGTTCCACTGGTCGTGCGACCGCATGGTCTGCAGCACCAGGACGTCGTCGCCGTCCGGAATCACATCCGGCAGCCCGGCGAGCGAGAACTCGGCTTTGCCCGACGGGGTGCGGAAGTCGCGCTCGCGCGCAGGCTGCGGGATGCGGAAGCCGTACGGCCGGCGCACCAGCTCGTTGAAGCCCTCGAAGCCGGGGAGCACTCGGGCCATCACGTCGCGGATCCGGTCGTAGTGGTCGACGTAGCCCTCCCAGTCGGTCGGGCTGTCGGGCATCGTGGCGCGGGCGATTCCGGCGATGATCGCCGGTTCGCTGAGCAGGTGCGGCGACGCCGGTCGACGTTGCCCCACCGACAGCTGTACCGAGCTCATCGCATCCTCGGTTGAGATCCCCTGTACCCCGCCGCCCTGCTCGTCCAGCTCAGTGCGCCCCAGACACGGCAGGATGAGCGCCTGGTCGCCGTGGACCAGGTGGCTGCGGTTGAGCTTGGTGCTCACGTGCACCGTGAGATTGCAGCGGGACAGTCCCTCGGCGGTGGTCACCGTGTCGGGGGCGGCGCGCACGAAGTTGCCGCCCATACCGACGAAGACCTTCACGGTGCCGGCGTGCATGCCGGCGACGGTGTGCACGGTATCCAGGCCGCGGGCGCGCGGCGACTCGATCCCGCACACCTCGTCCAGCCGCGCCAGGAAGGCCTCCCCTGGCTTGTGGTCGATCCCGCACGTCCGGTTGCCCTGGACGTTGCTGTGTCCGCGCACCGGCGACGGCCCCGCGCCGAGGCGGCCGATGTTGCCGCGCAGCAGAAGCAGATTCACGATCTCGCGGATCGCGTCGACGCCGTGCTCGTGCTGGCTGACGCCCAGGCACCAGCTGATCACGGTGCGTTCGGAGGCCAGGTAGGTTCCGGCGGCCCGGCGGATGTCGGACTCGCTCAGGCCCGACTGCTCCACCAGCTCATCCCAGCCGGTGGACTGCACCAGCGCCCGGTAGTCGTCCAGTCCGTCGGTGTGCTCGGCGAGGAACTCGTGGTCGATCGCGGTCGGGTCGGTCTCGGCCGCCTCGAACACCACCTTGGCCATCCCGCGGATCAGCGCCATGTCGCCGCCGGGGCGCACCTGCAGGTTGTCGGTACTGGTCTCGGTGGTCTTGAACCGCGCCATGTCGACGATCTCGTGCGGCACGATGGTGCGCGTCGCGCCGGCCTCGACGAGCGGATTGACGTGCACCACCTGGGCGCCGCGGTCGACGGCCGCCGCGAGCGAGGTCAGCATCCGGGGCGCGTTGGAGGCCGCGTTCACCCCGAGGATGAACAGCGCGTCGCAGGCGTCCCAATCCTCCAGGTCGGCGGTGCCCTTGCCTGTCGCCAGCGACGCGGTCAGCGCCCGCCCGGAGGCCTCGTGGCACATGTTGGAACAGTCCGGCAGGTTGTTGGTGCCGTACTCGCGGGCCATCAGCTGGTACAGGAACGAGGCCTCGTTGCTCAACCTCCCGGAGGTGTAGAAAGCGGCCTCGTCGGGGTTGTCGAGGGCGCGCAACTCGACCCCGATGAGCGCGAAGGCGTCGTGCCAGCTGATCGGGACGTAGCGGTCGGTCGCGGCGCGGTAGACCATGGGCTCGGTGAGCCGGCCCTGGTCCTCCAGGTCGAAGTCGGTCCACTCGGCCAGTTCGGTGACCGAGTGGGCGGCGAAGAACTCGCGGTCGACGCGCTTGCGGGTCATCTCCCAGGTGACGTGCTTGATTCCGTTCTCGCAGATGTCGAGCGTCACCCCGGGATCGTCCGGCCAGGCGCAGCCCGGGCAGTCGTAGCCGCGGACCGGATGGTTCATGGTGAACATCGACTCAGTGCCCACGATCGGCAGTCGCTGGCGCGCCAGCACCTTGCCCACCGACATGGCCGCACCCCAGCCGGCGGCAGGATGCCGGTACGGACTGCTCGACCAGCTCTTCTCGGTGGCGGGACCGTAGCCCCCCTGCCGCGCGCCGTCCGGCATCAGGCCGGTCTGCGGCTCGCCGGCCTCGGAGGGTCGCCGATGCTCACTCATCGTCATGAGGTCGTTCCCGTTCGTCGAAAGGGGCTGTCTCCCATTGCGACCCTACGCTCGAACGCTCCGACGATCCGCTCCTTCACCCTGCTACCGGTCAGTCACCCGTGAACTCGCCGGGCCGCTTCTCCAGGAATGCCGAGACGGCCTCGTGGTGGTCGCGTGTGTGGTGGGCGATGCCCTGCATCGCGGCCGACAGTTCGAGCAGCTGATCCAGGCTCTGCCGCGTCGATTCGCGCAACAGCTTCTTGGTCATCCGCACCGCCACCGGCGGATTAACCGCGATCCGCGCAGCCAGCGCGCGGGCGGCGTCCAGGAGCTCCCCGGGCTCGGTGACCCGCGAGACGAGGCCCCAGTCCAGGGCGGTCGCCGCGTCGACACGATCACCGGTCAGCGCCATCTCCGCCGCGCGGGCCGGGCCCACCAGTCGCGGCAGGAACCAGGCGCCGCCGTCACCGGGGATCAACCCGAGTTTGACGAAGCTCTCGGCGAAGAAGGCCTGCGACGAGGCGATCCGCAGGTCACACATCATCGCCAGATCGCAGCCGGCGCCCACCGCGGGGCCGTTCACCGCGGCGATCACCGGGACTTCGAGGGTGTCCATCGCGCGCGGGATCCGTTGGATCCCCTCCCGGTAGCCGATGCGCTGCGTGTGCGACGGTCCGCCGAACAGCCCGGCGCGGGCCGCCATGTCCTTCACGTTGCCGCCGGCGGAGAAGGCGCTGCCAGCGCCGGTGAGGATCACCACGCGCACCTGCTGGTCGCGGTTGACTTCGGCGACGGCCCCGACGATCGCGTCGATCACCGCGTCGTCGGAGATGGCGTTGCGGGTCTCGGGTTGGTTGATCGTCCAGGTGACGATGTCACCGTCTCGCTCGATCAGCAGTGGGTCACCGCTCATCAGATCAGCTCCAGAATGGTGGCGTTGGCCATGCCGCCGGCCTCGCACATCGTCTGCAATCCGTAGCGGATCCCGTTGTCGCGCATGTGATGCACCATCCTCGTCATCAGCACCGAGCCCGATCCGCCGAGCGGATGACCGACGGCGATCGCGCCGCCGAGCGGGTTGAGCACCTCGTCGGCGGCGCCGGTCTCGGCCTGCCACGCCAGCGGTACCGGCGCGAAGGCCTCGTTCACCTCGAAGACGCCGATGTCGCCGATCGACAGACCCGACCGGGCCAGCGCCTTGTGCGTCGCCGCGATCGGGGCGGTCAGCATGATCACCGGGTCGTCGCCGGCCAGCACGGCGGTGTGCACGCGGGCGATCGGCTTCCAGCCGCGCTCGGCGGCGTAGTCGCTGGAGGTCACCAGCAACGCGGCGGCGCCGTCGGAGATCTGCGAGGAGTTGCCCGCGGTGATCACCCCGTCCTCGTCGAAAGCGGTCCGCAGACCGGCCAGCTTCTCCGCCGTCGTCCCGCGGCGCAGGCCCTCGTCGTGGTCCAGGCCGGCGAGCGGGGCCAGCTGCGCATCGAAGGCACCGGCGTCGGCGGCCGCGGCGGTCCGCTCGTGCGACCGCGCCGAGTACTCATCCACCTGGGCGCGAGAGAGCCCCCACTTGCGCGCCACCATCTCGGCGCCGATGCCCTGATTGAAGCCGTCCACGCCGTAGCGGTCGAGTACCGACGGCGGATAGGGCTTCCCGTCGCCGCGAGCCGATCCCATCGGCACCCGCGACATCGACTCCACACCGCCGGCGACGGCGAGGTCGTACTGGCCGGAGATCACTCCCGCGGCCGCGAAATGCACCGCCTGCTGGGCCGATCCGCACCGGCGGTCCACCACGGTGGAGGGCACCGATTCGGGCCATCCGGCCGCCAGCACGCCGACGCGGCCGATGCTGCCGGCCTGGTCGCCGACCTGGCTCACACAGCCCCAGACCACGTCGTCGACGTCGGCCGGATCGACACCGGCGCGCTGCACGACCTCGTTGAGCACGTGGGCGGTCAGGTCGCCCGGGTGCACACCCGACAGGGATCCGTTGCGCTTGCCGATCGGCGAACGCACTGCCTCGATGATGACTGCGTCTCTCATGGGCGCCATTGTGGCAGCAGTCATAGACCCGACCTGCGCCCGCCCTGTCCGCACACCGTGGCCGCCGCCGGTGTGCGGACGGCTTGATCCCCCGGTAACGGAGCGTCGGCGGATGCGTAACACCGCCGCACCAGGCTCGGCCCATGACCCAATCCACCGTCGAGACCGTGTGCGGCTACTGCGGTGTCGGCTGCGGCCTGACGCTGCAGGTGGCCGACGGCGCGGTGTCGAAGGTCTCGGGCACCGCCGCGCACCCCGCCAACCGGGGACGCCTGTGCACCAAGGGCAACACCACCGCCGACCTGCTGCGCGCACCCGGGCGGCTGACCACGGCGCTGCGCCGCACCGAGCGCGGGAGCGCACTCGCCCCGGTCGACGTCGACGACGAGATCAACCGGATCGCCGGCCGCTTCACCGAACTGCGCGACGAGCACGGCCCCGACGCGGTGGCGCTGTACGTGTCCGGCCAGATGTCCATCGAAGCGCAGTACCTGGCGAACAAGCTGGCCAAGGGCTACCTGCGCACACCGCTGATCGAATCGAACTCGCGGCTGTGCATGGCCAGCGCGGGCACCGGCTACAAGCAGTCCCTCGGCGCCGACGGGCCGCCGGGCAGCTACGACGACCTCGACCACGCCGACGCCTTCCTGGTGATCGGCGCCAACATGGCCGACTGCCACCCGATCCTCTTCCTGCGCATGATGGACCGGGTCAAGGCCGGGGCCCGCCTGATCGTGGTGGACCCGCGCCGCACCGCGACCGCCGCCAAGGCCGACCTGCACCTGCCGGTGCGCCCGGGCACCGATCTGGCGCTGCTCAACGGTCTGTTGCGGCTGCTGGTGGACGACGGCGCGATCGACCAGGACTTCATCGACGAGCACACCGACGGCTGGCCGGAACTGGCCGCACTGCTCGAGGACTACCCGGCCGGCCGGGTCGCCGAGATCTGCGGCCTGTCCGAGGACGATCTGCGCACCGCGGCCCGCTGGCTCGGCGAGGCCGGGAACTGGATGAGCCTGTGGACGATGGGCCTCAACCAGTCGATCCACGGCACCTGGCACACCAACGCCCTCTGCAACCTGCATCTGGCGACCGGCACCATCTGCCGGACCGGCAGCGGCCCCTTCTCCCTCACCGGGCAGCCGAATGCGATGGGCGGCCGCGAGATGGGCTACATGGGGCCGGGGCTGCCCGGTCAGCGCACCGCCCTGCACCCCGGCGACCGCGCCGAGACCGAAACCCTCTGGGGTCTGCCGTCGGGCACCATCCCGGACACCGCCGGCGGCGGCACCATCGATCTGTTCGAGCAGCTCGCCGAGGGCACCATCAAAGCGGTGTGGATCATCTGCACCAACCCGGTGGTCTCAGTGGCCAACCGGGACACCGTGATCCGGGCGCTGGAGAAGGCCGAGTTCGTCGTCGTGCAGGACGTCTACACGGACGTGGAGACTTCCGCCTACGCCGACTCGGTGCTGCCGGCCACGCTGTGGACGGAGAGCGCCGGGGTGATGGTGAACTCCGAACGCTCCCTCACCTACACCGCGCCCGCTGTCCCGGCGCCCGGCCAGGCCCGCCCGGACTGGCAGCTGATCTCCGGGGTGGCCCGCGCCATGGGCTTCACCGACGGCTTCGATCACGCCGACGCCGCCGCCGTCTTCGACGAGATCACCGCCTTCCACAATCCGCGGACCGGCTGGGATCTGCGCGGGGTGGATCACGACCGGCTGCGGTCCGGCCCGGTCCAGTGGCCGGCCCCGCCCGGCAGCGGGGCCCGCAACCCCATCCGGTACCGCAACGACGGCGTCAGCCAGAAGCTGCTCCGCCACCCGGACGGCACCGTCCCGCGCCTGGCCTTCGCCACCCCGAACGGCAGGGCGCGCTTTCTGGCCCGCCCCTACCTGCCGCACGCCGAGCAGCCCGACCACGACCACCCGCTCCTGCTGACCACCGGCCGGCTCCCCCACCAATGGCACACCCGCACCAAGACCGGACGGGTCCCCCGCTTGGAGAAGCTCAACCCGTCCCCCTTCGTGGAACTGCACCCCGACGACGCGCGGGCCGCCGGAATCGACGACGGCGCACCGGTCGACGTGGTCTCCCGCCGCGGCGCGGTCCGGGTGCCCGCGCGCCTGACCGACGACATCACCCCCGGCCTGTGCTTCGTGCCGATGCACTGGGGCGGCGACCTGCAGGCGGTCAACGCCATGACGGTCGACGCCGTGGACCCGGATTCGCTGCAGCCCGAGTTCAAAGTCTGCGCGGTTTCGATCGCCCCCGCACCGGTCGAGGCCGAGCCGGCCGCCCCCGAGTCCGCCGCCCCGCCCGTCGGCGACGTGCTCGCCGGCGATGCGCTGGCCGGGGCCCTCGGCATCGGCCCGGCACCCATGGCGACCAGCGGCGAACAAGCCTTCCTCACCGGCCTGGTGCACGGGATCCGGGCCAATCCCCCGGTGGATGCGCTCCCGACCATTCCCGCCTCGGCCCCCCTGCGCGACGAGGTGCGCGACTGGGCGCAGGGCGTCCTCGCCGGATACTTCTCCCGCACCGAGTTCGCCGTCGACGCCGGGCCGCCGACCCGCCGGGTCCTGGTGGTCTGGGCCTCCCAGACCGGTACCACCGAGGAGTACGCCGCCGAATGCGCCGACGCCCTGCGCGCGGACGGCCTCGAGGTGACCCTCACCGAAGCCACGCACGTCGGCATCGACGACCTGCGCGGCGACGTCCTGTTCCTGGTCGCCACCACCGGCGACGGCGACGCCCCCGACGGCGCCCTGGCGCTGTGGGATGCGCTCGGCGTGGCCATCGCCTCGCAAGTGGCCGATCTGCGGTACTCGGTCCTCGGTTTCGGGGACTCCTCGTACGCCGACTTCTGCGGCTTCGCCCGCAAGCTCGACGCGCGGCTGGAGTTCCTGGGCGCGACGCGGATGTGCCCACGCGCCTCGTGCGAACCGGACTACGAGGAGCAGGCGGCGCGCTGGCTCGCCGCGGTCCGCAGCGCACTGGATCCCGACAACGCAGAGAACGCCGAGACCACGACGGCCGCCGCACCGGCCGTGGCCGAGGCCACCGCCCCCGGCTACTCGCGCAAGAATCCGCTCCGGACCCGCTTGCTCGCGAACGATCTGCTGACCGCCCCCGGTTCGGCGAAGCAGGTGCGCCGCTTCGCCTTCGACCTTCCCGCGGGCAGCTTGGAGTACGCGCCGGGCGATGCCCTGGGCATCTGGCCCCGCAACAGCACCCCGACGGTGGCGCAGTGGCTCGCGGCCACCGGCCTGGACGGGGGCGAATGCGTCGAGGTCGGTGGGCGGTCGATGCCGTTGGCCGAAGCCCTCACATGTCATCTCGACATCACCCGGATCACCGGCGATCTGGTGCGCTTCGTCAACGAACACCACCACGACGACGACCTGACCGCCCTGATCGCCGACCCGACCGCATTGGCGGACTGGTCGTGGGGGCGGCAGGCCTTCGACCTGTTGCACAGCCACCCGGTGACCGCCGGCGCCGCCGACTGGCTGGCGGTGCTCCGCCCGATCCAGCCGCGCCTGTACTCGATCTCGTCCAGCCCCCTCGCCCACGCCGGGCGGGTCGAGATCACCGTCTCCGTCGTCGACTTCGACGGACCGCACGGACACCGCAGTGGCGTCTGCTCCACCTTCCTCAGCGCCGCCGACGACGACCCCGAGGTGCCGATCTTCATCCAGTCCAACAAGTACTTCGCCCCGCCGGAGGATCCCGCCGCACCGGCGGTGATGATCGGCCCCGGTACCGGCGTGGCGCCGTTCCGCGGATTCCTGCACCACCGCGCCGCGACCGGCGCCTCCGGCGACAACTGGCTGCTCTTCGGCGAGCAGCATCGGGCGACAGACTTCTACTACCGCGACGAGCTCGAGCAGTTCCGGGCCGACGGGATGCTCACCCGCCTCGACACCGCTTTCTCCCGCGACCAGGACCAGAAGATCTACGTCCAGGACCTGCTGCTGGCTCAGGCGGAGGAGCTGTGGTCGTGGCTGCAACGCGGCGCCCACGTGTACGTGTGCGGCGACGCCAGCCGCATGGCCCGCGACGTGGACGACACCCTGCGCCGAATCATCGCCGAGCAGGGCCGGCTCAGCCCGTCCGCCGCCGACGCCTACGTCACCGCCCTGGCCGCCGAACGCCGCTACGTCCGCGACGTCTACTGAGCCGTCCCCCTTGCTCCCGCTGCCCGAGCCGCCCCCATACCCACCGCCGCCTGAGCCGACCCCATCCCCACCGCCGCCTGAGCCGTCCCCATGCTCCCGCTGTGCCCGAGCCGACCCCATCCCCACCGCCGCCTGAGCCGTCCCGAACGAAGTGAGCGGACGTGTCGAAGGCACCAACCCGACGACAACCACCACCACCACGCTGCCCGAGCCTCCACTTCGGCCACGGATCCACCGTGGCGTCGTATGGTCGGGCGGTGACCGTGCCGCAACCGCGCTTCGACGCCATCATCCTGGCCGGTGGCCGCGCCCGCCGTCTGGCCGGCGCCGACAAGCCCGCCGAACGAGTGGGCGGACGCCGGCTGATCGACATCGCCCTCGACGCCGTGGCCGCCGCCGGCCGAACCGTGGTGGTGGGCCCCGACCGCGGGCTGCCGTCCCCGGTGCTGTCCGCACGGGAGGAGCCGCCGCACGCGGGCCCGGTCGCCGCGATCGCCGCCGGGCTGGCCGCGCTCGGCCGTGACGACGGCACCGACGTCCCCGTGGTGGTGCTGGCCAGCGATCTCCCCGACCTCACCGCGGCCCAGGTCGAGCGGCTGTGTCGCGAACTGCGCGAGACCGGGGCGCCCGCCGTGTTCGCGGCCGACGGCGACGGGCGGGCGCAGTACCTCCTCGGGGCGTGGTCTGCGTCCGCACTGGCAGCCGCCACGGCCGCCGCCCCTGACGCTTCGGTCCGCAGTCTGCTTCCGGCGGACGCGCGCTTCCTCGCCCTGCCCGGTACCGCCGACGTGGACACCCCCGACGACCTCGACCACGCCCGCCGCCGCGCCGCCGGCCCGCCCGCGGTCCGCGGCCTGCTGCGCTCGGTCCTACGACCGCTGAGTCCGGTGGTGCTGCCCGTCGACGCCGCCGCCGGCGCGGTACTCGCTGAGCCGCTGACCGCCGCGGCCGCCTTTCCGCCGTTCGACGCCTCGGCGATGGACGGCTACGCCGTCGCCGGACCGGGCCCGTGGACGCTGCTCGACGCACCCCGCGCCGCCGGGCACACCGATTCCCGCGCGCTGGACCCGGGCCAAGCCGCCCCCATCGCCACCGGCGCCGCCCTGCCCGCCGGCGCGCAGCGGGTGATCCGGCACGAGGAGACCGAACTGCACGGTGACCGGCTCACCGAGACCTCGAGCGGCCGCGACGACACCCGGCGCAGCGGCAGCGCCTGGCCGGCCGGCGCCGTCCTGGCCCCGGCCGGGCTGGGCGTCGACGCCGCGGTCCGCTCGGCGGCCCGGGCCGCCCGCGTGGCCGAGATCACCGCCCGGGGCCCCGTCCGCGCGCGGCTGCACACCTCCGGTGACGAGATCGCCGCCGATACTCCCGCCGACGCGCCGCTGCCCTACGGCACCGTTCCCGACACCGCGTCGGGGCCGGTCGCCGACCTGCTGCGCCGCGCCGGTGCGGAGGTGACCGGCGGCGGCCATCTGTCCGATCGGCCGGAGGTCTTCCGGGCCGCGCTCACGACACCGGACGCCGACCTGATCGTGGTGATCGGTGCCACCGGCCACGGGGTCGCCGATCACCTGCGCACCGCGCTGACCGCCGAGGGCGCGCAGATTCTGGTCGACGGCATCGCCCTGCGCCCGGGCGGATCGGTGATTGTCGCCCGAATGCCCAGCGGCGCAGTGCTTCTCGGACTCGGCGGGAATCCACTGGCGGCGGTCGCCGGGACCGCACTCCTGGCGCCGGCGATCCTCGACGGACTCCTGGACCGTGCTCCCCGGGCGCCGGAGTTCCTCGACGTCATCGACGCGGAGGAAGTTCGCCTGGCCGCACGGTGGCGGGTGCTGCCGGTGGAGCCGGACGGCGCCGGCCGCTGGACGGTCACCGCCGGGCGGGGCACCGGACATCTGCTTTCGGCGATCGGGCATCGCGGGCTGGCGCTGCTGCCGCCCGCCGAGGTGACTGCCGCCGTCGAGCGCCTGATCTGAGCGCACACCGCCCTCACAGCCCACCGGATCCGGCTGTGCGATCGATGTGACCGCCCGGCCACATCGCGGGCAATCTCCGCGCAACACCGCCTTCCTACCGTGAGGACATCACGCACCAGGAAGGACGTCACCCATGAGCAGAACCGTCGTCGTCATCGGCCACGGCATGGTCGGCCACCGCTTCGTCGAAGCCTTGCGCACCCGGGACCAGGAGGGTCGCTGGCAGATCGTGGTGCTGGGCGAAGAAGCCGACGCCGCCTACGACCGCGTGGGCCTGTCCAGTTACGTCGGGGCGTGGGACCGCAGCAGCCTCGCCCTGCCCGGCAACAGCTTCCCCGACGACCCGGCGGTGACGCTGCGCACCGGCACCGGCGTGGACGAGCTCGACCTGTCCGGACGCCGGGTGCGCACCGCGGGCGGCGAATGGATCGGCTACGACGCCCTGGTCCTGGCCACCGGCTCCTCCGCCTTCGTGCCGCCGGTGCCCGGCCGGGACACCCCGGGCTGCCACGTCTACCGCACCCTGGACGATCTCGACGCGATCCGCGCCGACGCGGAGGCCGCACTGGCCCGCGACCCGAAGGCCGTCGGCGTGGTGGTCGGCGGCGGCCTGCTGGGCCTGGAGGCGGCGAATGCGCTGCAGCAGTTGGGGCTCCGCCCGCACGTGGTCGAGGTGAATCCGAGGCTGATGCCGCACCAGGTGGACTCCGGCGGCGGCGAGCACCTGGCCCGGATGATCCGCGAGCGCGGCATCGACATCAGCCTGTCCTCGGGCACCGACAACATCGAGCCCGGCGAGGACGGCGGCGTCCGGGTCACGCTGGCCGGCGGCGACGTCGTGGACGCCGGGCTGCTGGTCTTCGCCGCCGGCGTGCGGCCGCGCGACGAGCTCGGCCGCGAGGCCGGTCTGGCGCTGGCCGATCGCGGCGGCGTGCTGACCGACCTGCGTTGCGCCACCAGCGATCCCGCCGTGTACGCGATCGGTGAGGTCGCCGCGGTCGAGGGCCGCTGCTACGGCCTGGTGGGCCCCGGCTACGCCACCGCCGAGGTGGTCGCCGACCAACTCGTCGACGGCGACGCCACCTTCCCCGGCGCCGACCTGTCGACCAAGCTGAAGCTCCTCGGCGTGGAGGTGGCCAGTTTCGGCGACGCCCACGGCACCACGCCGGGCTCGCTGCCGGTGGTGGTGAGCGACCCGATCGGCGGCACCTACGCCAAGCTGGTGCTCTCCGACGACGCCTCCACCCTGCTGGGCGGTGTGCTGGTCGGCGATGCGTCGTCGTACGGGATGCTGCGGCCGCTGGTCGGCTCCACGCTGCCCGGGGACCCGGTCGGCCTGATCTCGCCGGCCGCCGAAGGCGGCGGCAGCGCGCTCGGTGTGGGCGCCCTCCCCGACGACGCCCAGATCTGCTCGTGCAACGACGTCACCAAGGCGACGCTGTGCTCGGCGATCGCCGACGGCTCGTGCACCGTGGCCGAGTTGAAGGGCTGCACCGGGGCGGGCACGTCCTGCGGCTCGTGCGTACCGCTGCTTTCCCAGCTCCTCGACGCCGAGGGCGTGGAGGTGTCCAAGTCGCTGTGCGAGCACTTCGCCCAGTCCCGCGCCGAACTCTTCGAACTGGTGCAGGCCAGCGGCATCCGCACCTTCTCCGGACTCATCGCCCGGTTCGGCACCGGCACCGGATGCGACCTCTGCAAGCCGACGGTGGCCTCCATCCTGGCCTCCACCAGCTCCGAGCACATCCTGGGCGGCGAACAGGCCACCCTGCAGGACACCAACGACGCCTTCCTGGCCAACATCCAGCGCAACGGCACCTACTCGGTGGTCCCCCGCGTGCCCGGCGGCGACATCACCCCCGACCACCTCATCCTGATCGGCGAGATCGCCCGCGACTTCGGGCTGTACACCAAGATCACCGGCGGCCAGCGCATCGACATGTTCGGTGCGACCGTCGAGCAGTTGCCGCAGATCTGGCGTCGGCTGGTCGACGGCGGCATGGAATCCGGGCAAGCCTACGGAAAGTCGCTGCGCACCGTGAAGAGCTGCGTCGGCTCGGACTGGTGCCGCTACGGCCAGCAGGATTCGGTGCAGCTCGCGATCGACCTGGAGTTGCGCTACCGCGGGCTGCGGTCGCCGCACAAGCTCAAGATGGGCGTCTCCGGCTGTGCCCGCGAGTGCGCCGAGGCGCGCGGCAAGGACGTCGGGGTGATCGCCACCGAGAAGGGCTGGAACCTGTACGTCTGCGGCAACGGCGGCATGACCCCGCGCCACGCCCAACTGCTGGCCGGCGACCTGGACACGCAGACGCTGGTCCGATACATCGACCGCTTCCTGATGTACTACATCCGCACCGCCGACCGGCTGCAGCGCACCGCACCGTGGCTCGAGGAACTCGACGGCGGCCTGGACCGCCTGCGCGAGGTGATCGTCGACGACGCCCTCGGCCTGGCCGAGGACTTCGAGTCCGCCATGGCCCGGCACGTGGACGGCTACTCGTGCGAGTGGAAGGGCGTCCTGGACGACCCGGAGAAGCTCTCCCGCTTCGTCTCCTTCGTCAACGCCCCCGAGTCGCCCGACCCGACCGTCGCCTTCGGCGAGAACAACGGCCGCAAGGTCCCGGTCCTGCTGGGCCAGCCCACCGTCCCCGCCGCCGCGCGCACCGTCTGAGGAGCCCTGCCATGTCTCTCGCTTTCGATCTCCACCGCTGGACCCGCGACTGGACCCCGGCCTGCCACGTCGACCGGCTGGAACGCCTGCGCGGCGTCGCGGTGCTGTTGCCCGACGGCGCTCAGGTGGCGCTGTTCCGGCTCGCCGACGACCGGCTCAAGGCCATCGGCAACATCGACCCGATCGGCCGCGCCGCGGTGCTCTCGCGCGGCATCGTCGGCGACCGCGCCGGTTTCCCGGTGGTGCAGTCACCGCTGAAGAAGCAGGCGTTCAGCCTGATCGACGGCCGCTGCCTGGACGCCGAGGGCGTCTCGGTCCCGGTGTACGGCACCCGGATCGGCCTGGACGGCACGGTCTTCGTGGCCAACTCCCCGCAGGTCCGGTTCGGTTACCTGCCCGCTCCCGCCGACCCGGCCGACCCGGTCCGATGAACACGCTGCTGGTGGCGCACGGCACGCGCAATCCGCGCGGGGTCGCGATGATCGGCGATCTGGCCCGCGCGATGTCGCAGCGGATGTCCGCGCCGGTGCGGGTGGCCTTCGTCGACGTCCTGGGCCCCAGCCCGGAGGAGGCGCTGGCCGCCCTGCCCGACGGGCCGGTGCGCGTGGTGCCGGCCTTCCTGGCCCGCGGTCACCACGTCTGCCACGATCTCCCCGAACGGCTGGCGGTGGCCGACCGCCCAGGGCTGTCGGTGAGTACCCCCCTGGGGCCGTCCCCGGTGCTGGCGCAGGTGCTCGACGACCGGCTGTCGCAAGCCGGTGCCCGCTCCGCCGATGCGCTGGTGCTCGCCGCCGCCGGTTCGGCCGACCCGCGAGCGCTGATCGACCTGGAGCAGGTGGCTGCGCAGTTGGCGCAGCGCCGCGGCGGGCCGGTGCACCTGGCCTTCGCCGCGCCGCCCAAGGGCGCGATCACCCGGCCGTCGGTGGCCGACGCCGTCGCGCAGGCGCGGCGCAGCGGGGCCCGCCGTGTGGCGGTGGCCTCGTATCTATTGGCGGACGGCCTCTTTCAGCAGCGGCTGGAGCAGTCCGGCGCCGACGCCGTGGGGCGGCCGCTGGGCCTGCATCCCGCGGTGGTCGGACTGGCGTGCGCCCGCGCACAGTCCGTGCACGCGGGCGCGCCGCTTCAGACCGCCAGCCGGTAACCGCGTTTCACCACAGTCCCGATCAGCTCGCGCACCCCCAGCGCGCTGCGCAACCGGCCGATCGCGACCTCCACGGCGTGCGCGTCGTCGCCGCCGGCGGGCAGCAGAGTGAGCAACTCCTCGCGCGAACGCACCTGCCCGGGCCGCGCGGCGAGCGCTTTCAGCAGCGCCAGCCCGGTCGCGGAGACTTCCCGCTCGACGCCGTCGACCACGGCCGCGGCCGCCCGCACCCCGAGCCGATGCCCGGCGACCTCCAGCTCCGGCCGCCGCTGCGGAAGGTCGTCGGCCACCAGCCGGGCCAGCGCCCCCAGTCGCATCCGGTCGGGCGCCACGGAGGCCACCCCGATCGCCTCCAGCGGACCCGCGGTGACCGGCCCCACGCAGTAGACCACCGCGCGGTCGAGGAGCGCCTGCCGCAGCGACGCGCTCAGCCCCAGCTCGTCGGCCCGGTTGAGTATCGAGGCCACGGCGGGCGCCGACGTGAAGGTGACCGCGTCGACTCCCCCGGTGGCGATGTCGACGATCAGTCCGTCCAGGGCCTCCAGGTCGTCCGGACTCTTCCAGCGATAGACCGGGACGCCCACGACGTCTGCGCCGAGACCGGTCAGGCCGGACAGGAAGCCGGGATTGGGGTCCCACTCGTCGGTGGCGCCGTGCAACTGCACGGCCACGCGGCGGCCCGCCAGATCGTCACCGGCGGTGAGCCATTCGAGGACTTCGACCGACGACTCCGACGCCGGCGACCACTCTTCGCGCAGGCCGGCCGCGCGCAGCGCACCGGTGGGCTTGGGGCCGCGGGAGATCACCCGCGCACCGCCGAGCGCGCTCAGCAGATCCTCGGCCAGCCCCCAACCGTCGGCGGCCTCGATCCATCCCCGGAACCCGATTCCGGTGGTGGCGATGAGCACCTCCGGCGGCTGGGCGATCAGTTCTTCGGTGACCCGGCGCAGGGTGACGTCGTCGTGCAACGGGACCATGGCGATGGCCGCTGCGCTGCGCACACGCGCGCCCCGCCGCGCCAGGAGTGTGGTGAACTCCTCGGCGCGGCGGGCGGCGGTGACGGCCACGGTGAACCCGGTCAGTTCACCCTCGGCGGCCGGGGCACCGTTGCGGTTCGTCATGAACCAAGTGTCGCAGACTCCGCGACGGACTCGCCCGACGCGGCGCGGCTGCGCGGCACGGCGAGGTAGACGCGCCAGGTGATCACCGCGGCCACCGCGTAGAAGGCCCCGAAGATGACGAACGCCCAGGTCGCTGCCCCGGTGCTCGCATAGGACTGGCGCAGCACCAGGTTGATGCCGACGCCGCCGAGACCGCCGACGGCACCCGCGATACCGATCACCGCGCCGGACATGGACCGCGAGTACGCCGCGCGGCCGGCCTCGTCGAGTGGCAGCGAACGCGCGGCCGCGTCGAACACCGACGGAATGATCTTGTACACCGAGCCGTTGCCCATCCCGGACAGGACGAACAGCAGCACGAAACCGATGGCGCAGGCGGCGATCGAGGTGCCGCCGGCGATGAGGACCGCCGCGCCGCCGATCATGCCGACGAAGACCACGAGCGTGACGGCGCTGCCACCGAAGCGGTCGGCGAGTTTGCCGCCGTAGACGCGGCTGATCGAGCCGAGCAGCGGACCGATGAAGGCGATCTGCGCCGCATGCAGGGAGGCCTCACCCACCGACTGCCCCTGTTCCCGGAAGCTCAGGGCGAGCATCTGCCCGAAGGCGAAGGAGAAGCCGATGAACGAGCCGAAGGTGCCGATGTACAGCAGGGAGATGGTCCAGGTGTGCCGGTTGCCGAGCGCGGCGCGCATGGCGGCCATGTCCACGCCCGGGCCCTGGAGGTTGTCCATGAACATCGCGGCACCGATGCCGGCGGCGACGAGGGCGACCAGGTAGAAGGCGCACACCCAGTAGGGCTGGCGGTCACCGGCCCAGGCGATCACCAGCAGGCCCAGCAGCTGCACGGCAGGCACGCCGAGGTTGCCGCCGCCGGCGTTGAGACCCAGCGCCCAGCCCTTGAGTCGCTGCGGGTAGAAGGCGTTGATGTTGGTCATCGAGGAGGCGAAGTTGCCACCGCCCAGACCGGTCAGCGCCGCGCAGACGAGATACATCCACAGCGGCTGCCCCGGGTTGGCCAGCAACGCGATGGTCGCGACCACCGGGATCAACAGCACCACCGCGGAGAAGACGGTCCAGTTGCGACCGCCGAAGCGGGTGGTGGCCATGGTGTACGGGAAACGCAGCAGGGAGCCGGTCAGCGTCGCGACGGCGCCGATCAGGAACTTGTCACCCAGCGAGATCCCGTAGACCTCGGTGGGCATGAACAGCACCATCACCGACCACAGCGACCACACGGAGAAGCCGACGTGCTCGGCGGCAACCGACCAGATCAAGTTGCGGCGGGCCACCCGGGCGCCGCCGTTCTCCCAGGCCTCTACGTCCTCGGGGTCCCAGTCGGTGATCGTGTGAGATCGCTTGCTCTGCACGGATTCCTCCTCGCGTTCCTGCGCCGACGAGTGCCGACCAGGCGAACGTACGGACCGAATGTTTCCCCATCCTTGCCGCTCGGGTCTCCACTGGGTAATCAGGTTCTCTCGCGCGCTCGGGTGCGGCTGTGAGACCCCGACTCGCTCCAGCGCGGACTCAGGACAGGGCCGGCAGCCAGCGGCCGCGCATGCCGATCAGGATCAGCACGCTGAGGATGACCAGGCCGATGGCCATGGCGATCGCGGACTGGTCGTCACGCTGCAGCGACAGGTAGATCGCCAGCGGCATGGTCTGCGTGACGCCTTGGACGTTGCCGGCGAAGGTGACGGTGGCGCCGAACTCGCCAAGTGCGCGGGCGAAGCACATGATGGCGCCGGCGCCGATTCCGGCGCGGATCTCGGGAACGGTGACCAGCCGGAAGGTGGTGAATCGGCCGGCGCCGAGCGTGTAGGCGGCTTCTTCGGCGTCGATGTTGCGGGCGCGCAGGGCCGCCTCCACACTCACGACGAGGAACGGCATGGCGACCACCAGCTGGGCGATCACCACCGCGGAGAAGGTGTAGGTGGGGGTCCAGTCGAACCAGGCGTCCAGGTACTGGCCCACCAGCCCGCGGCGGCCCAGGAGGGTCAGCAGCGCGGTGCCGATCACCACCGGCGGCATCACCATGGGCACCACCACCAGCAGCCGCACCAGGCGGGTGGGGCGGATGGCGCCCGAGGCGAGCACCGCCGCCAGCGGAACGCCGAGGACGATCGCGCACAGGGTCGCCAGCGTCGCCGCCCCCAGCGACAGACCCAGGGCCTGCATCGCCGGCTTGGCGGTGAGCAGCTCCCAGATCCGGCTCCAGGGCGCCGCCCAGGCCAATGCGATCAGCGGGGCGATCAGCACCGCCAGGCCCAGCACCCCGACGCCGGAGACGGCGACCGGGAGCCGGGTGGCCGGCCGGGAGTCGGTCACGGAGTGCCGAAGCCGGCGTCCTGCAGAATCTGCTTGCCTTCCTGCGAGGTGAGCAGGTTCACGAAGTCCTTGCCGTCGTCGGTGAGGGCGGCGGCCGGGTACTCGTTGACCGGGGCGTTCGGGATCTCGATGATGTCCACCTGGTCGCCGGCCGAGGCGGCATCGGTCTGGTAGACCAGCGCGGCGTCGGCTTCACCACTGGTCACCGACCCGAGCGCGGCCCGCACGTCCACGGCGCGGCTGATCGGCTGCGGGGTGCCGCCGGTGGCGTCGATCGCCTTCTCCGCCGCGCGGCCGCAGGGGACCTCACTGGCGCAGATCACCGAGCGGTTGCCGGCGGTGGTGAAGAAGTCCAGTCCGGTCACGCCGGCGGGGTTGCCCTTCGGCACCGCGATCACGAGCTTGTTGGTGGCCACCACCACCGGATCGGCGGCCAGTCCGTCGGCGACCGCCTGGTCCATCGTCGCGGTGTCCGCGGTGATCAGCACATCGGCCTTGGCCCCGGACTTGAGCCGCTGCACCAGTGCCGAGGAGGCGGCGGCGTCCACCTCCACGCTCGCGCCGTCGTGCTGCTGGCCGTAGGCGTCGGACAGCGGATCCATCACGTCCACCAGGGAGGCCGCGGCCATCACCCGGATACTCTGGCCGTCGTCACTGCCGCACGCGGTCATCGAAACGCTCAGTCCCACGATCGCGGCGATCACGAGGACCGGTCCGAACAGTCTGCGCCGCTTCATCTTCCACTCCTGACTCGAAGGTGTACCCGTCAAAGATGACGCATGGGCGGGTCAACCGCCAGCGAACGGCGGCAGCAGATCCACTTCGGCGCCGATCACCTCGGCGTCCTCGCGGAGCAACCGGTCGCCGCTGAGCACCGAGCTGTGGTCGGCCAGTTCGGCGACCCGGGCACCGTGCCGACCGGCCACGGCCGCGCGCAGGGCGCCGACGGTCGGCTCGGCGACCTCGAACTCTTCGGTCCGGCATCCGGCCCGGTCGACCAACGCGGCGAAATACGTGACGGTGATGGTCTCAGCCACCGATTGCTCCCATCGAACGGCGGGGGTGGGTCAGAACGTCGGCCGGCAGATGCCCGGGCGACTTGCGCCAGGTCACCTCGCGCCAGGCCGCCGCCAGGGCCGCGTCGTCGCCACCGGAGCGGAGGATGGCCCGCAGGTCGATCTCGTCGTCGGAGAACAGACACGGGCGCACACGCCCCTCGGCCGTGATCCGTGTGCGATCGCACGCCCCGCAGAACGACCGCGTCATGGACGCGATCACCCCGACGGTGCCGGGACCGCCGTCGACGCGCCATCGTTCGGCGGGCGCCCCGCTGTCCTCGCGGGCCAGGGGCGTCAGGTCGAAGTGTCCGCCGAGGACGTCGAGGACCTCCGCGGCCGTCACGTAGCCGTCGCGCGTCCAGGTCTCGTCCGCGTCCAGGGGCATGGATTCGATGAACCGCAACGACAGTCCGCGGTCAAGGCACCAGCGCAGCAATTGCGGTGCGCGCGAGAGGTTCTCCCGCAGCGCCACCGCATTGACCTTGACCGGGGCCAGCCCGGCGGCGACGGCGGCGTCGATCCCGGCGATCACGTCGGGCAGCCGGTCGCGGCGGGTGATGGAGGCGAACAGGTCACGGTCGACGGTGTCGAGCGAGATGTTGATCCGGCTCAGGCCGGCGGCGGCGAGGCCGTCCGCCCGGCGGGCCAGGCCCAGCGCATTGGTGGTCAGGGCGATCGGCAGCTCCGGGTGGCGGGCGCGGACCTGCGCGATGATGTCTTCCAGGTCCCGGCGGATCAGCGGTTCACCCCCGGTCAGCCGCACCTCGTCGATGCCGAGATCGTCGACGGCGACGTCGACCAGCCGCACCACCTCGCCGGCCGACAGCAACTCCTCGCGCGGCATGATCGGCAGACCTTCGGCGGGCATGCAGTAGCGGCAGCGCAGATTGCACGCCTGGGTCAGGGAGATCCGCAGGTCGCGGGCACGCCTGCCCAGGCCGTCCACGAGAACCGCCTGCGTCTGCGTCTGCACCCCCATCACCTCTCCGACGTTAGCAGCGATTCGCTCCGTTCAATCGGTCGTCGACCTTTCGGCGCCCGCCGTCAGACCGGCTGTTCGCCTTCCGCGCATACCTTAGGGTGGGCTTGTGACCCGCAGACCCATCGCCGACCACCGCCGCAGGGTGGCCGCCCACCTCGCCGGAGTCGCCCGCACCGAGACCATTCCGGTGTCCGCCGCACTCGACCACGTCACCGCACGGCCGGTGCACGCCCCCTACTCGCTGCCGCTGTTCGACAACTCGGCGATGGACGGTTTCGCCGTCCGGGCCGCCGACGTCACCGCCGGAGCCTCGCTGCCCGTGTTCGGCCGAATCTACGCAGGCGACAACGAACGTCGTGAGTTGCCGCCGGGGGCGGCGATGGCCATCATGACCGGCGCCCCGATGCCACCGGGCGCCGACGCCGTGGTGCCCGTGGAGTCCACTTCCGAGACCGACGACCGGGTCCGGTTCGACGGGCCCGTCGAGAGCGGAGCTTTCGTCCGCCCCGCCGGCGACGACGTGCGCGCCGGCGAGCTGGTGGTGGATGCGCAGACCCGGCTCGCGCCGCGTCACCTGGGCGCTCTCGCCGCCAGCGGCGTGCCGACCGTCGAGGTGCACCGCCGCCCGCGGGTGGCGGTGATCTCCACCGGCAGCGAACTGATCCGCCCGGGCCGCAAGCCTGAAGCGGGGCAAGTCTTCGAGTCCAATTCCCTTGTTCTGCAGTCGCTCTCGTCCAAGCACGGCGCGCAAGTCAACTTCGTGGCCTCCGCGCGCGACGACGGCGACTTCGAAACCATCCTGACCGCCGCATGCCAGGACGCAGACCTGGTGCTCACCTCCGGCGGCATCTCGATGGGCGAACGCGAACCGGTGCGCCAGAGCCTCGGCGACCACGGCTGGTTCGGCCCGATCGCCATGCAGCCCGGCGGCCCCCAGGGGCTGGCGACCTGGCGGGAGACCCCGGTCTGCTGCTTCCCCGGAAACCCGGTGAGCATCGTCGTCTCGTTCGAGGTGCTGCTGCGCGATGCGCTGCGCGCGATCAGCGGGCGGCCACCGGTGCCGTCGTCGCGGGCCCGGCTGGCCCGCGAGGTGACCTCCGTGCCTGGCAAGACCCAGTTCCTGCGCGGCGTCGCGAACCCGGACGGCACGGTGTCCCCCATCGGCGGTCCGGGCAGCCACCTCGCGGTGACCGCCGCCGCCGCCGACCTGCTGATCGAGATCGAGGCCGAGGTGACGCACCTCCCGGCGGGAGCCGAGGTGACCACATGGCCGATGACATGACGCCGGGGCGCCCAGACGGGCTGACCCATCTGCGCGCCGACGGCACCGCGGCCATGGTCGACGTCTCCGACAAGGCCGTCACCAAACGCGTTGCCACCGCGCGCGGGGTCTTTCAGACCAGCCGCGCGGTGATCGAGGCCGTCCGCGGCGGCGGCGTCGCCAAAGGCGACGTGCTGGCGACCGCGCGGATCGCCGGCATCCAGGGCGCCAAACGCACGGCGGACCTGATTCCGCTGTGCCATCCGCTGCCACTGTCGAAGGTGGCCGTCGACTTCACTCTCGACGACGACCGGATCATCGTCACCGCCACGGCCGCGACCACAGGCAAGACCGGGGTCGAGATGGAGGCACTGACCGCGGTGACCGTCGCCGGACTGACCCTGCACGACATGGTCAAGGCGCTCGATCCGGCGGCACAGATGACCGAGGTGGCCCTGCAGGAGAAGACCGGTGGACGCCACGGTCACTGGACCCGCGACACCGCTCCAGCCGGCACCGCGCCGGAGGCCGGCGCCGACCGCGCTCCTCTGCACCGGAGCAACCGGGCAGCGGTCGTCGTCTCCTCCACCCGCGGCGCCGCCGGTGAGCGTGAGGACCGCACCGGACCGGTGATCGCCCGCTGGCTCGCCGATCACGACTTCGAGGTGGACGCGGTCACCGTGGTCGCCGACAACGACTTCGCCGATGCGCTGCACGCGGTCCTGGCGACGGCGCCCGCCGTGCTCATCACCACCGGCGGCACCGGCCCCACCGCCGACGACCGGGTGCCCGAAGCCACCGCGGCGGTGCTCACCACCGAGCTGCCCGGCATCGCCGAGGCCATCCGCGACCGCGGCCGCGCCGCGACCCCGCTGGCGGCGCTCAGCCGGGGGCGGGCCGGCCTGGCCGGGGGCACCTTCGTGGTGAACCTTCCGGGATCACCGGGCGGTGTGAAGGACGGCCTCGAGGTGCTCGGCCCACTGGTGACCCATCTGCTCGAACTGACCGAAGGAGCCGGCCATCATGAGTGACATCCTCGACCGGCCGCTGGACCCGCGGGTGTGCGAACAGCGGGTGCTCACCGACGCCGACGGCGCCCTGGTCACCTTCACCGGGGTGGTGCGCGACCATCACGACGGCCGCGCCGTGGCCTCGCTGCGCTACGAGGCGCATCCGGCTGCGGACAGGTTCCTGCAGGAGGTCCTCGACCGCCATCGCACCGAAGAGGTGCGGGTGGCGGCCCAGCACCGGGTCGGCGACTTGGCGATCGGCGACGCCGCGGTGGTCGTCGCCGTCGCCGCCCCGCACCGGGGAGAGGCCTTCGAGGTCTGCGCGCGCGTGATCGACGAGATCAAGTCCCAGGTGCCGATCTGGAAGCACGAGACCTACACCGACGGCGACACCGCCTGGGTCGGCGCCTGCCGCACCTGACAGGCGGTCAGCAGTTCGCAGCCAGTTCCGGCACAGTCTGCGCTCCTAGTTTCGTCTTTGTCGGTCACGGAGGGATCCGCGGCCGGCAGTCGAAACACTGTCACGTCAAAAGGAGACGACATGATCAACGGAGCCACCACGCAGCGGAACAACCGGCCCGGTAGCCGCCAGCCGCAGCAGCAGCCGCGGCGCCGCCGCCGTCAGCGCGTCTGGAACAGCCGCACCCGCCGCTGGATCTGGCAGTGGCGCTGAGCCCCGTTCTCCCCTGACCGCCCTCCCCACACCATCGCCGTGTGCGCCGATCGGCGCACACGGCGATGGCGTGTGTCCCCGGCCGCGAAGGCTCTCCCCCTGAAGGACTCTCATGTCGCCCGTCGCCGCGATGAAACGCTTCCGCCACGAACTGCTCGCCGAACGTCGCCGCCTCGCCGGTGCCGCCGCACTGCTGATCCTCGCGGCCGCCTCCGACGCGATCGGCGTCTTCGTCCTCTCCGACCTGGTCGACTCCGCGCTGCACGCCAACGGCGTCTGGCATTTCGCCCGGGTTGCACTGCTCTGGCTGGGTATCACGGCCGCCTCGGCAGGCGCGGACTACGCCGGCGCCGTCCTGGCCACCGCCGCCTCCGAACGCATCGTGCTCCGGCTGCGCACCCGCGTCTTCGCTCACGTCCAGCGTCTCTCGCCGCTGACTCATCGTCGCCGCGGCCTCGGCGACCTGGTGGTCCGGCATTCGTCAGATCTGGAAGCCGTCGAGCATCTCATCGCGTCGGGCCTGCTCAGCCTCGCCGTCGCGGGTGTCTCCATCGCGGGCCTGCTGTGCGCCGCCTTCCTGATGAACGCCGTCGTGGCCGGGGTGGCGCTGGCTGCGGTCCCCGTGCTCTGGGCCGTCTCGACACTGTTCAGCGGTCACCAGGCCCGCGTCACTCGCGACGAGCGCGAGGCCAACAGCGACATCGCCGAAGCCGTGAACACCGCGCTGTCCGGGCACGAGACCGCCGTCGCCGATAACCAGGAATCCCGGGAGGCCGATCGCCTGGCCCGCCACGGCCGGCGCTGGGCGCGCGCCCGCCTCGGCGAGACCCGGCTGGAGGCGGGATTCGGCGCGGTGGTCGGGTTCGCCGAAGTGGTGATGACTCTGATCGTCACGGTGACCGGTGTCTGGCAGGTGCGGCGGGGTGATCTGACCATCGGTCAGCTGCTCGCCCTCACCGGCTATCTCGCCATGCTCTATCCCAAGTTGCAGGAGCTCGCCGAGATCCGCCTGTCGGTGGTGTCCACCGCGGTGAGCGCCGATCGGATCGCCGAACTCCTCGACGAACCCGTCCATCTGCCCGAGCCGGAGGACGCCACGGCGCTGACCGCCGCCGCCGGCCGAATGGAACTGCGGGAGGTCACCTTCGGCCGGGGACCGCGCACCGTTCTCAACGGCATCGACCTGACGCTGGAACCGGGCTCGATCGTGGCGCTGGTCGGCCCCAGCGGTGTCGGCAAATCCACGCTCGCCGCCCTGCTCACCAAACTCGAGGCACCGGACTCCGGCCGGATCCTGCTGGACGGCAACGACTTCGAGATCCTCAGCGGCGCCACCGTGCGCGAGCACGTCACGCTGCTGCCGCAGACGCCCACCATCAAGGCCGGTACCGTCGCCGAGAACATCGCCTACGGACGTCCGGACGCGAGCCACGACCAGATCCGGGCCGCGGCGCGGGACGCCGGTGCCGACGAGTTCGTCGAGCACATGCCCGACGGCTACGACACCGTGCTCGCCGACGGCGGAGTGGAGCTGTCCGGAGGCCAGCGGCAGCGGCTGTGCATCGCGCGGGCCATTCTGCGGGACACCCCGGTGCTGGTGCTCGACGAGCCGTCCGCCGCCCTCGACGACGAGACCGTCGACGGGATCGTGGCACCGCTGCGAAGGCTCACCGCGGGCCGGACCACGCTGCTGATCACCCACGATCCACGGCTGACCCGGATCGCCGATCGGGTCCTCACCCTGCGCGAGGGTCGGCTGGTCGCGCCGGCCGGGCGGCACCGCTGCGAGGACGGTCAGTCGAGCGAGTACACCCCGAGTGCGTTGTCGACGATGGTGCCGAAGTACAGCACGCCGTCGCGCTCGGCGACGCTCGTGACGAAGGTGTAGTCGACGCCCTTGGGCCGGATGTCGTGGACCCGGTTGCCGTCGAAGTCGAAGGCGATCACCCAGACCACGTCCTCGGGGGCGGGGCCGAGGCCCTCGGGCACTTTGGCCAGCACCTTGCGTGCCCGCGCCGGGAGCTTGAAGATGCCTTCCAGCAACGGGTTTCGCGGCGAGGCCAGTGCGCACCAGACCAGTCCGTCGCTGCCGATCGACATGTTGTCCGGGTAGCCGGGCAGATCGTCGAGCACCACTTCGGTGGCGCCCTCGTCCTCGCCGGTCAGCCAGTAGCGGGTGATCCGGGAGGCGCCGGTCTCAGCGACCAGGACGAAGGACTCGTCGGGGGCCAGCACCAGGCCGTTGGCGAACTGCAGATCGTCGAGCAGCACGTCGACCGCGCCGTCGGGGCTCCGCCGGATCAGGCGGCCGCTCCCGGAGTGCTCGATGATGTCCGAACGCCAGTGGTCGATGGTGAACCGCTGGGACGACGCGGTGAAGTAGACGGTGCCGTCGGCCGCGCCGACCACGTTGCTCGCGAAATGCAGCGGCCGGTCGTCGACGGTGTCCACCAGCACTTCGGGGCGCCCGCTGCCGTTGTCGAGCCGCAGGACACCGCGGTCGTGGTCGCAGATCAGTATGGCGCCGTCGGGCAGCACCTCCAGGCCCAGGAGATGACCTGCGGTGTCGGCGAGCACCTCGACCGCATCGGTGTCCGGCGTGACCGCGACCAGACGCCCGTCGTCCAGGCCGGTGAGCACCCGTCCGTCGGGCAGACACACGACGTCCTCGGGTCCGTTGCCGGGCAGCGCGATACGTCGAAAAGTGTTCACAGGCCCTTTCTTATCAGGATCGGGAGCCGGGCGCGTGTGCCATAAGTCCTATTGGCTCGTTCCGGTGACCCCCAGCATACCGTCGCCCGCCGAATCAGCCGGTGCATCGAGTTGCATAAGAACTATGTTGCATAGAACCTTGTTGCACGGGTAGCGTCGTGGCATGGCATTGGAGCACGCGATCCTGGTGTCGCTCGCCGAGCGCCCCGGCACCGGGTACGAGATCGGCCGGCAGTTCCAGCGGTCGATCGGCTACTTCTGGTCGGCGACGCACCAGCAGATCTACCGGACGCTCAAGAAGCTCGACGCCGACGGGCTGGTCACCTACCACGACGTCTCCCAGGACGGCCGCCCGGACAAGAAGGTCTACACCATCTCCGAGGCCGGGCGGCAGTTGCTGGCCGACTGGGTCAGCAGCCCGACCCCGGTGATGCCGATGCGCAGCGACCTCGGCGTCAAACTGCGGGCCGCAGAGTTCGGCGACCTGGCCGCGGTGATCGGCGAGCTCAAGGCTCACCGGGACGAGGCGCACGCCATGCTCGACCTCTACCGCGGTTTCGAACGCGACTACTACCCGGAGCCGGATGCGCTCAGCGGCCGCAAGCTGCACCAGTACCTGGTGCTGCGCGGCGGGGTCCGCGCCTTCGAAGCCACCGTCGGGTGGTGCGACGAGACTCTCGCGGGTCTGCAGCGCGAACTCGACACCGAGAATCAGCGCGGCACTCCCGCCTCCTGACCGCCCGACAGCCCCCGCACCTCCGACAGCCCCGGAACCTCCGAGAAGAAAGGTCGCCATGTCAGCCCCGACCAGCGCCCCCAACGCCCACTACCCCTTGCTCTTCGAGCCGCTGCAGATCGGCGGCATGACGCTCAAGAACCGCGTCGTGATGGGGTCCATGCACACCGGTCTGGAAGACCGCATCTGGGACACGCCCAAGCTGGCCGCGTACTACGCCGAGCGGGCGCGCGGCGGTGTGGGCCTGATCATCACCGGCGGCTTCTCCCCCACCCGCACCGGCCTGCTCCTGCCGTTCGCCGGCAAGATGACCAATCACGCCGACGTGTTGCGCCATCGCGAGTTCACCAAGGCCGTGCACGCCGAGGACGGCAAGATCGCGCTGCAGATCATCCACGCCGGCCGCTACGGGTACACCCCACTCAAGGTCGCGGCCGGCAGTGAGCCGTCGCCGATCCACCCGTTCAAGCACATGAAGATGAACGACCAGATGATCCGGCACGTGATCCGGACCTTCGGCGAGGCCGCCAAGCTGGCCCGGCGGGCCGGGTACGACGCGATCGAGTTGATGGGCGGCGAGGGCTACCTGATCAACCAGTTCCTCTGTCCGCGCACCAACGACCGCACCGACAAGTGGGGCGGGTCCACCGACAACCGGCAGCGCTTCCTGCTCGAGATCGTCAAGGAGGTCCGCAAGCAGGTGCCGCGCGACTACCCGGTGATCCTGCGCCAGTCCGTCGCCGACTTCGTCAAGGGCGGCCAGACCTTCGACGAGATCGCCCTGCTGGCCCAGCGCGTCGAGGAACTCGGCGTCGACGCCATCAACACCGACATCGGCTGGCACGAAGCCCAGGTGCCCACCATCGTCACCTCGGTGCCGCGCGGCGCCTTCGTGAAGTTCACCGAGCGGCTGCGCGACGTGGTCGACATCCCGCTGATCGCGTCGAATCGCATCAACACCCCCGAGTTCGCCGAGGAGATCCTGGAGCGCGGCAAGGTCGACGCCGTCTCGATGGCGCGCCCTCTGCTGGCCGACCCGGATTTCGTGAACAAGGCCGAGGAGGGTCGCTCCGACGAGATCAACACGTGCATCGGCTGCAACCAGGCCTGCCTGGACCATGCCTTCGTCGGCAAGAAGGTGTCGTGCCTGCTGAACCCGCGCGCCGGCCGGGAGACCGTGCTGACGCTCGGGCAGACCCGCCACGCGAGCCGGATCGCCGTGATCGGCGCCGGACCGGCCGGGCTGTCGGCGGCGGTCTCGGCCGCCCAGCGCGGGCACCGCGTCGACCTGTACGAGGCCGGCGACACCATCGGCGGACAGTTCTCCATCGCCGCCCGGATCCCGGGCAAGGAGGAGTTCAACGAAACCATCCGCTATTACACCCGTCAGCTCGAGGTCAACAACGTCACGGTCCACCTCGGCACTCGGGTGAGCCCGCAGGAGATCATCGACGACGGGTTCGACCAGGTGATCATCGCGACCGGCGTGACCCCCCGAATCCCGTCGATCGAGGGCATCGATCATCCGATGGTGATGTCGTACGCGGACGCCGTGCTGGGCCACCGCGAGGTGGGCAAGCGCGTGGCGGTGATCGGCGCCGGCGGCATCGGCTTCGACGTCACCGAGTTCCTCACCGTCGACGAGTCCCCCACCCTGAACCTCAAGGAGTGGGAACAGGAGTGGGGCGTCACCGAAGACCTCGACACCCCGGGCTTCGTCACCAAGCCGCGTCCGCTGCCGGCGACCCGGCAGGTCTACATGGTGCAGCGCAAGGCCGGCAGCCAGGGCAAGACCCTCGGCAAGACCACCGGCTGGGTGCACCGCGCCACGGTCAAGATGAAGGGCGTCGAACAGATCTCCGGCGCCACCTACGACAAGATCGACGACGAGGGTCTGCACATCACCGTGCACGACAAGGAAGGCAACGAGACCGGCAAGCGGGTCCTCGAGGTGGACAACGTGGTCGTGTGCGCCGGCCAGGAGTCGGTCCGCGATCTCGTCGACCCGCTCACCGAGGCGGGCGTCACCACGCACGTGATCGGCGGCGCGGATCTCGCGTCGGAACTCGACGCCAAGCGGGCCATCCGCCAGGGCACCGAGGTGGCCGCCGGCCTGCCGTGACCGAGTCGGCCCTCGCTGCTCGGTCACGCCGCGCTGCCGTTCCCGCCGATCGCGCGGAGTCCTCGCCCGACACCGGCGTTCTCACAGCCATAGGGGGAGAATCTCCCCTTCCTCGCGCACAGGAGCCTCTCTCCGTCGAGGGTCGAACCGAGTGGGGGTCGGGCCACCACGACGTGAGTAGTTGCGCACCCGAGATCAAGTAGCCGGCGATCTTCGCTCGATCTCGTCCTCACCTGACGGCACGTTGTATCTCGCCGTCGCGCAGGGTGATCTCATCCGGATCGTGGTGATCCCGGCTTCGGGTGGACCTTCGGGTGACGACTGACTTCGACCTTGCGGCGTGCGCGCGCGAGAACGCTCCGCACCGTCTGCTGACCGACCGCCAGCCGATCGGCGATGTCACCGGTGGTGACGCCCGCTGCGGTCATGCCGAGGATCTCGGCCTCGCGGGTTGTCAGCACCGCACCGCCCAGCACCTCGCGAACCGGTGCAGTCATCATGCCTTCACATCGCTCGCGCAGATCCGCGAAACGCTCCAGAAGCATCGTCGCCCGCCGAGCTTCTCCCGCGCGGCGATGAAGCGTTATGCCCCGCGCCAGCGTGTCCACCGCCGACGGCACGAACCCGAGGCGCTCGAACTCCATCGCGGTGGCGACCAGCCGTGGCGGAGACGACGCCAGCAGAGCCGCGGCATGCTCGCGCTGCAGCCCAGTCAATCGCCCCTCGCATGTGGCCGCGAGCGCAAGCAGTTCCCGTGCCGCCGCCACATCGCCGAGACGGACCGCCCAGTGCAGCACCACCAGTGCGTCGTGTCGTTGCTCGGCGGCAAGGCACACCGCGGCCACTTCGCGGAACCGTGCCGCCGGTCGGGTGAGTTCCCCCTCGGCGAGCCATAGGAAGGCCTCGGCAAGCCGCGGATTGGTCCCCGTCCAACCGTCCGCAGTACGCGTCATCCGTGCGGTGACCGCGTGCGCCCGGCGGGCGCCGTCCACGTCACAGCTGATCGCACAGATCGCCGCGAGCTGCGCTGCGGTGCCCCGCCCCAAGCCGGTCCGGTCGTCGTCCCCCAGCGCCCGGAGCGCGTTCTCGCAGAATCGGCGCGCGCTCGTGAACCGCCCCTGGGCGGCGGCGACCTGCGCCGCCGTGCTGCACGCGATGGCCTGCGGAACATGGTGCAGCAGGGTAGCCTCCAGCAACTCGTCGACCCGGTCCTGCGCGCCGGAAAGGTCACCGTCGGCCAGCAGCGCCTGTACCAGGGTGCGGCGGGCACCGGTACCCGCCAGCGAGACTCCCGTACCGGTCGACTCCAGGGCGTCGCGCGAGTAGGCGATGGGACGACCGGTCTCACCGCAGCGGCGCAGCGCTTCGGCTTCGACGTACTTTCCGACCACCATCCACAGCGGCGCACTTTCGGCGATCCCCCGCGCCCGACGCGACCACAAGAGCGCCTGATACTGGTTCCCGACGTTGACGTGTGCCAGGGCGCGCAGCGCAGCGAACGCCGACCGCAAGCCCAGCGCCTGGATGCGGGGCTCGAACTTGTCGAGGACCGCCAGCGCGGCGGCTTGGTCACCGTCACCGAGGGTGTGATTGATCGCCCGTGTGACTGCGTAACCCGCCAGCTCCTCCTCATCCAGGGAATCCGGATCCACCTCACCCAGAAGCTCTTTCGCCTTCCGGGCATGCCCTATCCCCGATTCGGCACGGGACAGCTGCATCAGCGCCGACGGCCCCGCCCCACCGTCCACTGCGCGTTCAGCGAGACCTGCGGCCAGCTGAAGATCGCCGAGTAAGAAGGCCGCCGCCGAACTCTCCGCGAACGCGGACGCGTCGAGCGGCAACTCGTATTCCAGGCACAACCGGGCCCGGTGCAACCTCTCCACCGCGCCGTCGGACACCTCGCCGAGTACGTCGACCAGTTCGCCTACCAGCCGCCGCCGTTCCAGAGCACCCATCTCCGCCCGGTGGATCTCTGTGAAGAGAGCGTGACCGGGCACGACGGTGTCCGCGAACGGCAGGATCAGCTCCCCCTCGGCGGCGCCGACGCCCCCGGCCAGCCCGAGCCGATCGACGACGCTCCGCGGCAGCGGGTTGCACAGACTCAGCAGCCCCAGCAGCCGCCTCTGGTCGGCCGTCGCCGTGAACAGCCGTTCGGCCCCCGCTCGGCGCAGGTCATCGCTCACCGCCGGGGCCGGGCGCAGCCGCCATGTGCCGTCGCTCGCCGGAGCCAGGTCCCCGGCCTGCATTGCACCGTCGACGTACTCGATCACGTTGAACGGGTTGCCTTCGCAAACGCGATGGATACGCACCGCATCAGAGATCTCCACGGGGCCGCCGAGTCGTTCCTCGACGAATGCCGTCGTCGATGCCAGGTCAAGTGCTGTCACCTGCACTTCGTGTGCCCCCGCGGTCTCCAGCGCGGCCCGCAGCGACGGATCGAGTTCCCCGCTGGCCGTGACGATCCCCGCACCGGCGACCGAAACGAACAACCGTCCGACGATCGCCGCTGACGCGCCGTCGAGATGCTCGGCCGCCTCCACGACGACGATGGCGCCGTCGGACAGCAGTCGCTCGCGCAGCCGATCGACGATCACCGGCGCGCCGTCGGACGCGGCGACTGGAACCGCTGCGGTGACCGCAGCGAGCGGTGTGTGCGCCATGGCGGGGGTGCCGATGATCCAGAAAGGTCGGCGACCGAGCGAAGCCGCGAACTGTCGCGCGAGGGTGGTCTTGCCGATCCCGGCGGGCCCGGTGACGAGGACCGGGCGACCGGACGCCCATGCAGAAGCCACCGCCGAGAACTCGGCGGTGCGCCGATACGCCCATGTCGCCACATCCGGATTATCAGCCCGATCGGCCGCCTGCGCCCGGGTTTGCCGGCTTGTACTGCAGTTCGGTCACGCGCACGACGCGGACAGCTGTTCCCGCCAGATCTCCGCCAGCGCCTTGCGGTCGCGCACACCGAGCTTGCCGGATGCTCGCAGCAGGTGCCCCTCGATCGTGCGCACCGACAACTGCAATTGCTCGGCGATCTGCGCGTTGCTTCGGGTCTGAGCGACCAGGGCGACGATCTCCGCCTCGCGCCGGGTGAGCAGCGGTGCGGCCACCAGCCGCTGCGCCGGCGACGCCAGGCCGCCGACCGCTTCGGCCAGCCGCTTGGCGGCGAGGTGGTCGGTCACAGCGGCGGGCGTGGCGCCGGCCGCTCGCCGAGCATCGGCGGCCTGCGCGAAGGCGTCGGCTGCCACAGGCACCAAGCCGAGGCTGCGGTATCGCTCGGCGACCGCTTCCAGGCCGGCCCCGTCCGCCGTCCGCACCGCACCCGCGTATCCGGAGAGCGCATCGATCCGGCGAGCGGGCTCCACCGTCTCGGCCACCGTCCCCACCCCCGCGGTCAGCCGGCGCGTCACCTCCGTCTCGCCCGGCACCAGGAAACGCGCCGCCAGCTCGAAGTGGTCCACTGCCAGTGTCGGCGCAGCACCCGTGATCGCCTCGGCGAAGTCCAGCAGACAGTCGACGGAACCGGCAGCGTCTCCATCGGCCGCCAGCGACCAGGCCCGGTCCAGAGTCAGTTCACTCACGGTCAGCAGCGCGTACGGGTCCACGGGGACCTCGATCGGCGCCGCCCCCGCGCGCCAGCCCGTCCCCGTCGACATCAGGGTGATCCGGCCCATCAACCTGGCCGACGAATCCTCCAGCCTGGTCGCGACCAGGAACGGCGCGCTGTCCCGCAGTTCCGCAAGGGCATCGTCGAATCTACCCGCGTTCGCATGCGCTACTCCGCAGACGAAGTCGGCGGCCGCGCACACCTGATCACTCCGCCACCCGCTCGCCTGCCGAATCCGCTCCGTGTCCGCGCAGGCACGGTCCGCACCGCTCACGGCGGTCTGCAGGCGCACGTCCACGTACGCCAGGTGGAACATGAGCAGGCCGTCGTCGTCGGCCGCCGACCCCACCGCGTCGAGGAGGCCCCGCGCCTCGGTGTAGCGGCCGACGAGCATCGCGGTCTCGGCGAGGAGGAAGCAGAACCAGGCTCCGCTCATGCGATCGCGGCTCATGCGCTCGGCCACACCCCCGATCAGCCCACCCTCGTCCGAATCGTGCAGGTCCAGGAAGGCACGGCCGCCGAGCTTCCGCCTCCGCCCGAACTCGGTGAGGAAGTCGACCAACCCACGCCAGGCGGGCAGCGGCTCGTCGGCCCACCGGACGGTCAGCACACGGAGAGACTCGAGGTGGTTCAGGTGGATCAGCGCCCACGCGTACAGCACCGCCAGCTCCGGATCGTCGGCCGAGTGGATGTCGGCGCGTGGCGCTGCAAGGGCACGCACCGCCTCCGGATCACCGAGCCGGTGGGCGCTCCTGGCCGCTGCGAGCCGGACGCCGGCCGAGGCCCCCTGCGGAGTGGTCAGCGCGAGGAGTCCGGTCAGCGCCAACGCCTCATCCTCGAGAGAAGCCCCGGTTCGCGTGCCGGAGCCGACCTTGATCGCCGTCGCCAACCGACCGGCCAACTCGGCCCGCCGCAATGCCGGAGTGCGTCGGGCCGCCGCATCGGCGAGGAACGGGACTGTGAGACGCACCCTTGTGGTGTCGGCCTCGATCACGCCGCACCGCTCCGCTTCCAGCAGCGCATCCCAGCCGGCGAGGTCGATCATCGGGCCCAGTGGCAGCCAGTCGAGCATCCGCGTACCGATCACCGGGGTCGCCGCGCCGAAGCACTCCACCACCGCTAACGCACCCTCGGACAACCCCTCGACGGCCTCGGCCAGCCGTTCCCGCTCCTCCACCGACGGGCTCGGACGTTGCATGAGCACCGCGACCCCGCCGACCACCTCCCATTGATCGGCCTCGAGCGACGAGGCGGTCAGATCGACCAGCGTCGCGGGAGCGCCGCGGGACCATCGGGTGAAGGCAGCGACATCGCGAGTGGTGACCGGATGACCGATCACCCGAGTCAGATAGTCGCGCACCTCCCGCGCACCGATCGCCGGGAGATCCACGCGCGGCAAGTGCCTGTCCTTCCACAGCGACCGCACCGCCGGGGCCGGCGACCGGTCGGCATCGAGTACGCAGGCCAGAAATGCGGGCACGTTGTCGTGCACGACGAGCGAATGCACGATCGCCGCCGCATCGTCGTCGAGCAAGTGTGCGTCGTCGACGAACAGCGCCGTCCCCGAGCGCTCACGACACGCATCGGCGACCGCCCATCGCAGCCACGCCGCCGGCCGGTCCCCCTCCGGAGCGGTCGTCTCTCGGCATGCCGGAAGGTGCCCGAACACGAGGTCCGGTGTGCGCCGGACACCACTCACGGTGAGCACCGGGCCTGCGTACCGATTCCGCAGGGCCTCCAGAATCGTGGTCTTCCCTGATCCGGCCGGTCCCACTACCACGCACCCGCGTTCTTGCGCGTCACCGTCCAGGCGCGCGCGAAGCAGTGCCTGTTCCGCCTGGTAGCCGGTCTCGATCGTGGGCATACACGGATTATCTGCCAGGTCACCGGACCGTGAACTGCCTTCCCGCAGGCCGCTGGACATCCATCCGATCGAGCGACGTCTTCCAGCGTCGCTCTACGATGACGTCCATGGCTCTTCCCGCACCGAACCCGTCCGCCCGCGCCGTGGTCACCGGCGCCTCCTCCGGCATCGGCATGGCCCTGGCCTGCGTGCTCGCCGACCGCGGGCATTCGCTTATCCTGGTGGCCCGGCGCGGCGAGATCCTGGAGGAGCTGGCGGCCGAACTGCGGCGGAGGTGCGGCGTCGAGGTGGAGGTGCGCGCCACCGATCTGTCCGACGCCGAGGCCACCGGGCGGCTGTGCGAGGAGCTCGCGGCCCGGGAGATCTCCGTGCTCTGCAACAACGCCGGCATCGCGACCTTCGGGCCGCTGGCCGACCTGGACCCGGGCTACGAGCGGGCGCAGGTGCTGCTGAACGTCAACGCCGTGCACGACCTCACCCTGGCCGTGCTACCCCAGATGGTGGAGCGTGGCGCCGGCGGAATCCTCATGGTCGGGTCGGCGGCCGGCAACATGCCGATCCCCAACAATGCGACCTACGCCGCGACCAAGGCCTTCGTGAACACCTTCAGCGAGTCGCTGCGCGGCGAGCTCGCGGGCACCGGCGTGCACGTGACGCTGCTGGCCCCGGGACCGGTGCGCACCCAGACGCCCACCGAGGACGAGGCCTCCATCGTCGACAAGATGGTCCCCGACTTCCTCTGGCACTCCTCCCAGCGCGTCGCCGAGATGAGCCTGGATGCACTGTCGCGCAACAAGATGCGCGTGGTGCCCGGTGCACTGTCCAAGGCGATGTCGGTGGCCGGCGGCTACAGCCCGCGCGCGATCGTGGCGCCGATCGTCGGCACCTTCTACGCCAAGCTGGGCGAGGGCGAGTAAACCGGCCGGTCCCGCCGCAGACCCGCAGGGCTAGAGTCGGATGTCGTGGAAGACAAACTCGTCTGGATCGACTGCGAGATGACCGGCCTGGACACCGGCTCCGACAAACTCATCGAGATCGCCGCGCTCGTCACCGACAGCGACCTCAACGTCCTCGGCGACGGCGTCGACGTGGTGATCCATGCCGACGATGCGGCGCTGGCGGCGATGCCCCGCGTCGTGGTCAAGATGCACGCCGCCTCGGGACTCACCGAGGAGGTCCGTGCGTCCACGGTGAGCGTCGCCGAGGCCGAACAGATGGTCCTGAAGTATCTGCGCGAGCACATCTCCACTTCCGGCTCGGTGCCCCTGGCAGGCAACTCGATCGCGACCGACCGCGCGTTCATCGCCCGGGACATGCCGGAGCTGAACAACTTCCTGCACTACCGGATGATCGACGTCAGCTCGATCAAGGAACTGTGCCGCCGGTGGTTCCCGGCCATCTACTTCGGACAGCCGGAGAAGGGCCTGGCCCACCGCGCCCTGGCCGACATCCGCGAATCGATCCGCGAGCTCCGCTACTACCGCGAGGCCGCCTTCGTCGACGCTCCCGGCCCCGACGCCGAGGAGCTGCAAACGCTCGTCGAGAACCTCGGACCTGCGTAAACGACACTGCGGTAATCCGATTGGAGTTTCACCCCACCGAACGGATAGAGTGTTGTCCTGACCCTGAGAAGCGGTAACGCCGATCAGCGTCGATGGTGACTGTAGTTCAGTTGGTAGAGCACCAGGTTGTGATCCTGGCTGTCGCGGGTTCGAGTCCCGTCAGTCACCCCGAAGAAGAGATAGTGCCTGGCCTGCGAATGCAGGCCAGGCACTATCTCGTTTCTGCCGTCTTGTGGTCCGGCACCGGTGTCGACGGCCCTCGACACCGGACCGGCCGCTCCGGACATCGTCCCTCTGGCGGCAACAAAGGGAGATTCGGGCTGTTTCGATTTCGTTCTGACGGGGCGCGCTGATGGGGCCGC
>NZ_BAAAZW010000004.1:0-392662 GCF_039537105.1 Gordonia caeni | reverse complement strand
TGAACCGGTCGGGGGCCGCACTCTCGAGGGCTGCGAGAGGGTCTTGTCAGGCCTGGCTGCCGAGCTCGGCGTCCAGGCGCAGGATGCCCGAGCCGTCGTCGCCGACCAGCTTGACGCGGCCGAGGATCTCACGCACGGTGGCCTCCTCCTCGACCTGCTCGGAGACGAACCAGTCGATCACCGGGATCGAGTCGATGTCGTTGGTCTCCCGGCCCAGGCGGAACAGGTTCCGGATCGACTCCGACACGCCCTCCTCGGCTTCGAGTGCGATCTCGAAGGCCTCGGCGAGGGTGTTGATCTTGATCGACGGCACGTGGATGTCGCCGATCACCGGATGGTTGTCACGATCGGTGAGGTGCTCGATCAGCCGGTCGGCGTGGCTGAGCTCCTCGGTGGCGTGGTTCTTCATCCAGCTCGCGATGCCGGGAAGATCCTTGAGTTCGAATTCGATGGCGAGCTGGCGGTACAGCATGGCCGACTCGAATTCCAGAGTGATCTGCTTGCTGAAAGCGTGTTCGAGTTCTTCATTCATCTTCATGTGCTTCAGCCTAAGCGTGGAAATCCGTTTGCGCTAGCAAGATATGTCTACCCTAAATAGCCTCTGGCCTGCGATTATGTACTAATCCTTGCCTAAGTGAGGTGACCCTGAATGCCGGGTGACATCGCGGGCAAAGGCTATGGTTGGGGGCGTGGAATTGGAATTGGCGACGCAGATCGCGCTCATCTCCGCGGGGGTCATTTTCCTTTGGGCCCTGCTGCTCGGGGTCTGGAAATTCGTTGAAATCAGTCGGAGTCCAGTGGGGCAGGCGCACGTCTACGTCGATATCGCGCACCGCGCGGCGCTGATGTACTCGTTCGCGGCGGTGCTGCTGGCGGCGCTCGTTCAGTTCAGCGCCTGGCCGACGTGGGTCAACGTCGTGGCGCTCGCGGTGGTGCTGGCCTTCTTCGTCGGCGCGATCGCCGCCTACTGTCTGCACGGCTGGCGCCGGGACACCACCAACCAGTACCACCCGGCCGACCGGGCGCTCACGGTGTCCACCATCGCGCTCATCATCGGCGAGGTCGGCGGCACGCTGGTGATCGTCGCCGGCTTCGTGCTGGAACAGTCGCGCAGCTGGGGCTGAGAGCCGGGGCGGGTCAGAGAGGGTAGACCCGGTTCGCGACCGCGACGTCGACCTCCCACCCGAGTTCGCGGCGCATCCGCAGGCGCAGGGCCGCGGCGGCCTCGGGCTCACCGTGCACGATGAGACTGCGCCGCGGCGCAGCCCCGAAGCCGCCCATCCAGCGGATCAGCTCGTCGCCGTCGGCATGAGCGGAGAACAGGTGCGGATTCTCGACGTGCGCGTTGACCGGCACCCATTCGCCGTACAGGCGCAGGAACCGGGCGCCGTCGGCGAGCGACCGCCCCCGTGTGCCCACGGCCTGGTAACCCGCCAGGACGATCGTGGTGCGCGGATCGGGAGCGAACGCCGCCAGGTGATGGAGGATCCGACCGCCGGTGGCCATGCCGCTGGCCGACAGCACGATCTTCGGCGTGCGATCGGCCGAGATCGCCTTCGAGGCTTCGGCCTCTCGGGTGTACCGCGCGATCGCGAACATCTCTTCGGTGCGCGCCGGATCGAGGCGGTACCGGCCGGGGAAGTCCCGCAGCAGTTCGCCGGCGTTGATCGCCATCGGTGAATCCACGTAGATCGGCACCTCGGGGATGGCGCCCTCGCGGAGCAGTTGCCACAGGTAGTAGAGGATCACCTGGGTGCGCCCGACCGCGAAGGCCGGGATCAGGACGGTGCCGCCGCGCTCGACGGTCTCGGTGACGATCCGCGCCAGCGTCGCCATCGGATCGGCGGTCTCACGCCGCCGGTCACCGTAGGTGGACTCGGTCACCAGGACGTCGGCGTGCGCGATCGGCTCGGGGTCGAACATCAGCGGATCGTCGTATCGGCCAAGATCGCCGGTGAAGGCGACGGTGGTGGCCGATCCCGATTCCCGTGCCGGGTCTTCGCGGTGTCGCCAGACGACGGTGACGGTGGCCGCGCCGAGAATGTGGCCGGCGCCGCGGAAGGTGACGTCCACTCCGGGCAGCGGGGAGAAGACCTGGTGCGGCGGCCGGGTCACGAACCGCGGGAGCGTGGCCTCGACGTCGTCGGTGTCGTACAGGGGCAGCGCAGGCCGGTGCCGGGTGGCCTTCTTCTTGTTGACGAAGTCGGCGTCGCGCTCCTGCAGGTGCGCGCTGTCGCGCAGGATGATCTCGGCGACGGCGCGAGTGGCCGGCGTGCAGTAGATGCGTCCGGCGAAGCCCTCGCGGACCAGCCGGGGCAGGTATCCGCTGTGGTCGAGGTGCGCGTGCGTCAGCACCACCGCGTCGATACTGCCGGCGGCCACCGGCAGCGGTCGCCAGTTGGCCTCGCGCAGGTTCTTGATCCCCTGAAACAGTCCGCAGTCCATCAGCAGCGACTTTCCGCCGCCCTGCAGCAGGTGCTTGGACCCGGTGACGGTCCCGGCGCCGCCGAGCGAGGTGAGCGTCAATCCGACCATGAGTCCGAGCCTAGGGGGCCGCACCCCGGGTGACCAGGGCTTCGCGCGCGGCGACAGACCGACGGCGACGGGGCCGGTCCCCGAAGGAACCGGCCCGTCGTTCGCGATCGCGTGATGCTCGGGCAGTGCTGAACCGGTCAGTACCGCCGCGTCCGCGGTGCCGCGATCAGGAGTACAGCAGGCTGCCGCAGGACGGCCACGCGCCGACGCCCTGGCTGGCCAGAGTGTTCTCGGCGACGCGGATCTGCTCGTCACGGCTGTTCTCGTGCGGCATGCCCGAGCCACCGTTGGCCTGCCAGGTGGACGGCGAGAACTGCAGGCCGCCGTAGTAGCCGTTGCCGGTGTTGATGGACCAGTCGCCGCCGGACTCGCACTGCGCGACGGCGTCCCAGTTGTGGGGCGCAGCCGAGGCGGTCGCGGCCATGACGCCCATCGGAGCGATCGTCAGGGCGCCGGCGATGACGGTGCGGGTGGCGAGCTTCTTGATGCTCATGCTCATGGTCGATTCCTCCTTGTCTCGCCCGGGTTTCGGTTCCCAGGGATCTCGGACCGGCCACGACGCTACGGGCCGAAGAACCAAAGGTCACGGCCGGTTCTGTGGTCTGGACCACGTCTCGCTTGCTATTGCAAGCGCAGGCGAATGGTCGTCTTCGCAGGTCATCTGCCACTCTCGCCGTGATCATTCCGTGACCTTTTCTGCGGCGAATGTGAGCGGGTACACAGCCGAAAAGTGACGGCGCCCACCGCTTCGGGTGGCTAGCGTGAGGCCGTGGGCGCCTATACAGACCAATTCACTCGCAGTCTCGACGACCCGGAGGGCTTCTGGCTCGACGCTGCGCAAGCCGTCGACTGGATCGTTCCACCCGAGCGCGCACTCGACGACTCGGCCGCGCCGATCTACCGCTGGTACCCCGGCGCCACCCTGAACACGGCGGCCAACGCCCTCGACCGGCACGTCGACGCCGGCCACGGCGATCGCCCGGCGCTGATCTGGGACTCGGCGATGACCGGCGAGCAGCGCACCTTCAGTTATTCGCAGCTGCTCGACGAGGTCGCCGGATTCGCCGGGGCGCTTGCCGCACAGGGGGTCGGCAAAGGCGACCGCGTCATCATCTACCTGCCGATGATCCCCGAGGCCGCCGTCGCGATGCTGGCGTGCGCGAGGATCGGCGCGGTGCATTCGGTGGTCTTCGGCGGATTCGCCGCACCCGAGCTGGCCACCCGCATCGACGACGCCGAGCCCGTCGCCATCGTCACCGCTTCCGGGGGAATGGAGCCCGGCCGGACCATCGAGTACCTGCCGATGGTGAAAACCGCGCTGGACCTGGCGGAGTCGGCACCGTCGACGGTGATCGTCAAGGACCGTCCGCAGGTGCCCGGCAGCGCCGCCGATTACGGCTGGCTGGACTGGGACCAGGTGGCCGCCGACGCCGATCCGGCCGCCCCCGTCGAGGTGGCCGCGACCGACCCGCTCTACATCCTGTACACCTCGGGCACCACCGGAAAGCCCAAAGGCGTGGTCCGCGACAACGGCGGCCACGCCGTCGCCCTGACCTGGTCGATGCGCAACATCTACGACATCTCGCCCGGCGACGTATGGTGGACCGCCTCCGACGTGGGCTGGGTGGTCGGCCACTCCTACATCGTCTACGGCCCGCTGCTGGTCGGCGCCACCACCGTGATGTACGAGGGCAAGCCGGTCGGCACCCCGGACGCGGGCGCCTTCTGGCGGGTCATCAGCGAACACGGGGCCGTCGCCCTGTTCACCGCACCGACGGCCATCCGAGCCATCCGCAAGGCCGACCCGGAGGCCCTCGAACTGGCGAAGTACGACATCTCCTCGCTACGGACCCTGTTCGCCGCCGGTGAGCGGCTGGACCCGGACACCTTCTTCTGGGCCTCGGAGAAGCTCGGCGTGCCCGTGGTCGATCACTGGTGGCAGACCGAGACCGGCTGGTCGATCGTGGCGAACCTGCGCGGACTGGAGACCCTGGAGATCAAGCCCGGTTCGCCGACCGTGCCCGTGCCCGGCTACCGCGTCGAGGTGATCGACGGCGAGGGCGAGCCGGTGCCGGCGGGCACCGAGGGCAACATCGTGGTGCGGCTGCCGCTGCCGCCGGGCACCCTGGCCGGACTGTGGCGCGACGAGGAGCGCTTCCGGACGTCGTACCTGAACGCCTTCCCCGGCTACTACCTGACCGGCGACTCCGGCTACATCGACGACGACGGCTACGTCTTCGTCCTGGGGCGCTCCGACGACGTGATCAACGTCGCCGGGCACCGGCTGTCCACGGGCAGCATCGAAGCGGTGGTCGCCGGACACGGTGCCGTCGCCGAGTGCGCGGTGGTCGGCATCCGTGACGACCTCAAGGGGCAGCGGCCCAGCGGCTACGTGGTCCTCAAGGCCGGTGTCCAGATCGACCCGGAGAAGCTGCGGTCGGAGCTGGTGACGCTGGTGCGCGACGCGATCGGTGCCGTCGCGACCTTCCGGGACGTCACCGTGGTGCCCGCGTTGCCGAAGACCCGCTCGGGCAAGATCCTGCGCAAGACCATGCGGCAGATCGTCGACGGTGAGGAGTACGCGGTGCCGTCGACCATCGAAGATCCGGCGGTCCTGGCCGACCTCGCCGACCAGCTCGGTCCCAAGGATTGACCGCGCGGTCCCCGCGCGGCCGCGCTACCGGGCGGCGCGGGGATCGAGTGGGTGCACCGACGGCGTGCCGGTCACCGGATCGGCCGCCACCAGCGCTTCGATGCCGAAGACGTCCCTCAGCAACTCGGCGGTGATGATCTCCTGCGGGCTGCCGGCGGTGACGATGCGGCCGCGGTCCATCACGACCAGGTGTGAGGCGTAGCGGGCGGCCTGATCCAGGTCGTGAAGCACCACCACCTGCGTCTTCCCCTCATCGTGCTGGGTTCGCAGCAGTTCCAGGAGTTCGTACTGGTGGGCGATGTCGAGGTACGACGTCGGCTCGTCGAGCAGCATGATGCCGGTCTCCTGGGCCAGCAGCATGGCCAGCCACACGCGCTGGCGCTGGCCGCCGGACAACTCGTCGATGAACTCCCCGGCCAGGTCGGTGATCCCGGTCGCCGCCATCGCCGCTTCCACCGCCGTCTCGTCGGTCTCGCTCCACTGCTGCAGCAGCTTCTGGTGCGGGTACCGGCCCCGGCCCACCATGGCCGAGACGCGGACTCCGACCGGGGTGATCGCGCTCTGCGGTAGCAGTGCGAGTTCACGGGCCAGGCCCTTGGCCGCGAGCTTGCGGACATCGCGGCCGTCGAGCGTCACCCGGCCGTCCGCCGGGGTGAGGATCCGCGCCAGGGTGTGCAGCAGCGTGGACTTTCCGCAGCCGTTGGGCCCGATGATCATGGTCAGCGAGCCGTTCGGCACCGTGAACGACAGGTCTTGCAGAACGGTCCGCGAACCGTAGGCGACCGTCACCGATTCGGCGGCGAGGCGGCCCCGGGTGAGGTCGCCGGAATGGTCCGGGAGTCGCTGGGAGGCCGGGAGTTCAGACACGGGTCGCCTTCCATAGGAAATAGATCAGCACGGGGGCGCCGAGGGCCGAGGTGACCGCGCCGATCGGCGCCGACCAGGGCAGCAAGGTGCGGGTGAGGGTGTCGGCCACGAGTACCGCGGCGGCGCCGGTCAGGGCCGAGCTGAGCAGCGGCGGCGACGGCGCCCGGGCCAGCCGAACGGTGATCTGCGGGGCGACGAAGCCGATGGGGCCGGTCGCCGCGGTCGCCATCGAAGCGAGCAGGACCGAGAGCAGCAGCAGGGTGCGTTCGGTCCGCGGACCGGCACCCCGAGAGTCTGCGCCCGCACCGTGCCGAGGGACAGCATCGACGCTGGTCGGGTGAGCGGCGGCACCATCAGGGCGGCGACTACCAGGGCGGCGGCGACCGGCCAGATGTGTTGCGGCCCGCGCCCGTTGAGCGAACCCGCCAGCCATGTGTAGGCGCTCGTGGCGATCTCGGTGTCGACCACGGTCAGCAGAAAGGTGATCAGGGCGGTGCACAGTGCCGACAGTGCGATGCCCGCCAGGACCAGGCGCAGCGGGTCCATTCCCGACGAGAAGGCGGCGATGGCGGCCGCGATCACCAGGCCGCCGATCATGGCGCCCACGGGCGTCAGCCACACGTCCTCGCCGTAGGCGGAGTGCCGAGTCACGATCACCACCACCGCGCCTGCCGAGGCGCCCGCCGTGATCCCGAGGATGTCGGGACTGGCCAGCGGATTGCGGGAGACCGTCTGCATGATCGCGCCGGCGATTCCGAGTGCGGCACCGGCCAGGGCCGCGACGATGGTCCGGTTGGCGCGCAGATCGAGGACCAGAATCCGCTGGGCCCGGGTGCCGCCGCCGGACAGTACGTCGAGCAGCCGGCCGATGGACAGGACCGGTTCGCCCAGCGCCATGGCGGCGACGAACGCCGACAGCGTCACCACCAGCAGGATCGCGCCGACGATCACCGAACGGCGCGCGACGACGATCTGTATCGCGCCCACGCGCAGCAGCGCCGGGGGGCGGGCGGGGGACTCGGTGGCGGTCATGCGGACTGAAACCTGGTGCGGCGAATCACGACGAGGAAGAACGGCACGCCGACCAGCACCAGCATCACGCCGGCCGGCACCTCACGTTCGGAGATCACCCGGCCGGCGATGTCGGCGACCAGCAGAATGCCGGTGGCGCACAGTCCGGCGACCGGGAGGACGGCTCGGTAGTCGGCACCGACCAGGCCGCGGGCCAGGTGCGGTGCGATCAGCCCGAGGAAGGCCAGCGGGCCGGCGACGGCGGTGGCGGCGCCGGCGAGCAGCGTGATCGCGCACAGCCCCACCACCCGCAGCCGCGGCACGTTCAGGCCGAGGGAACCGGCCGCTTCGTGCCCCATGGCCAGCAGATTCAGGCCGGGGCCCGAGGCGGCGGCCAGGGCGGCGCCGACGGCGAGTGGAATCAGGGCGGGCAGGTACGAGCGGCCCTCACTGACGGCCACCGACCCGGCGGTCCAGAAGCGGAAGGCATCCAGGGCCTCGGGGCTGCGCAGCACGATGGTGGTGGTGACCGCGGTCAGCAGCGCCGCGATGGCGGCGCCGGCGAGGACCAGGCCTACCGGGTCGGAGCCCCGACGCCGGCCGCCGCCGATGAGGAACACCGCCGAGGTGGCCACCGCCGATCCGGCGAAGGCGAGGACCAGCATGGTGAACGCGTCGTCGGCCGAGAAGAAGTAGATCCCGATCACGATGGCGGCCGCAGCACCGGCCGAGATCCCGAGGAGCCCGGGGTCGGCGAGCGGATTGCGCGTGTGCCCCTGGATGAGCGCGCCGGCCAGGCCCAGCGCGACGCCCACGACGATGATCACGATCGTGCGCGGTACCCGATAGTGGAGCACGGCGACCTCGTCGGCGGTCGGTGTCGCGGAGAAGCCGTCGGTGAGGATGTGCAGGGTCTGGGCGGGCGAGGTGGTCAACGCCCCGACGCACAGACTGGTTGCCGCCAGCACCAGCACCAGCATCACCGCGGCGACCACAAGGCCCGCGTGCCGGGCCCCGGCCCTGCGCGGGGGATCGTGTTGTCTTCGCACCGCCACCAGGTTAGCCTCACCTAAAGTTTCGTTGCAGACGGGTCAAGGAGAGCGGGTACATGAACGATCGGAACGGAAGGCTCTCGCGATGGGCCGCAGTGGCGGCAGCCGGAGTGCTGGCCGTCGGGCTCGTGGGTTGCAGTTCCGGAACCGATTCCGCCGACGGTGAGCGCACGGTCGATCTGCAGGGCGTCGAGACGACGATTCCCGATCACGCGGACCGGATCATCTCGATCCACAACGCGAGCACCCAGCCCCTGATCGAGGCCGGCGGTGCGGACCGGATCATCGCTGCCCTGGAGATGCCGGCGGCGATGGTGCCCCCGGCCAACAGGGCCGCCTTCGAGGCGATCCCGGACAAGATCGAGCTCAACACGCCGGCTGAGAGCCTGGCGGCGATGTCGCCGGACCTGATCGTCACCTTCGATTCCAACGAGCCCGGCAACAACGAGGAGATGACCAAGATCGCCCCGGTCGCGGTGATGCAGATCAGCGGTCCGGGCCGCGCCGACTGGCAGGGCCGATCGCAGGCCGCCGGGGAGATCCTCGGCAGCACCGACAAGGTCGACGACCTCCGGAGCGCGCTGACCGAGCGGCAGGAGACCATCAAGAAGACCTACGCCGACGTCCTGGCGGCCAACACCGTGACGGTGCTCGACTCGTACGAGACGGGCAACCTGTACGCCTCGGGCACCAAGTCGATGGTCGGCGACCTGTTCGGCCAGGCCGGCGTGCGCTTCGCTCCCTCGGTGTCCGGCGACGGTACGCGGCCGGAGAGCAATCCCGGTGAGTTCGAGGCCTCCACCGAGCGGCTCGGCGACTACCTCGACGCCGACATCATCTTCGTCGGCTCGAACTACGACGGGCAGTACAACCAGTTGCAGAAGGATCTGCTCGCCAATCCGCTGCTCGCCGCGCGCAGCGCCTCGGTCCAGCCGCTCGGCCTGCTCACCATCTCCTCGTACGCGCAGGCGAACTACATGCTCGATCAGCTCGAGAAGGCGCTGAAGGCCGCGCGGGACGAGAAGTGACCCGGGCCGGTGCCTGCGCCGCGGTGGTGATCGGCGCCTGCATCGCCCTGGCCCTGACGGTGTGCGCGCCGGCCGCGAACGCCCTGCGGTCGGTGGCCGGCGCCGGTGAACTGCTGAACTACCAGCGGGTCGACGATCCCGATTTCGCGATGCCGGGGGCCGGCACCGTGTACTCGGTGCAGTACAACTCCCGCGGAGCGGACGGGCGGCTGACCCCGGTGCGCGGCACAGTGTGGTTCCCCACCGCTGCGGCGCCGGCCACCGGGTACCCCGTGGTCGCCGCGGGACACGGCACCAGCGGCCTGGGCGACGAGTGCACCCTGCCGCGCGCCTTCGCCTCCGCGGGGCCGTCGTACGGGCCCTATTACGGGCCGTGGCTCAAGCAGGGGTTCGTGCTGGTGGCCCCCGAGTACGCCGGCATCGGCGGACCCGGGGTGCACCCGTATCTGGATCGGCGGGTGGCCGGCGCCAACATGATCGACGCCGTGCGCGCAGCGCGTCAGCTCGGTGATCGGGTGGGCGTCGACGTGGACGGTCGCTTCGCGACCACCGGCGGTTCGCAGGGGGGACACGCCTCGCTGTCCGCCGGCGACGTGGCGGCCGAATACGCTCCCGAACTGACTCTGCTGGGCACCACCGCGGTGGCCCCGCCGGTGTACATCGACCGTTACCTCTCGCTGCTGGGGCCGCACATCCCGGCGGTGCCGGTGCCCGACTACGTCACGTACCTGTCGTACGTGCTGCGCGGCCTGCAGGCGTCCCGGCCCGGTCTGGACGTGAACGCCTATCTGACACCGGTCGGCCGCACGATGCTGCGGGCGGCGGAGACGCTCTGCTATCCGGACATGGTCGCGCGCTCACGTGGCCTGGGGGTGGGCGACATCCTGGCCGAGCCGCTGCACAGCGGTCCGCTGATGGCGGCGGTGCGCGACGTCCAGGTGATACCGGCATCGGGCTTCACCCGGCCGATTCTGATCCACCAGGGCATCGCCGACGTCACCGCGTTCAGCCCGCTCACCGACCAGTTCGTGGCCGATGTCCGGGCGGCCGGCACCCGCGTGGACTACCGGACCTCGATGGCCGGGCACGGGGTGGGGCCGCAGGCGGAGGTGCAGTCGGCGCAGTGGGCTCGCTCGCTGTGGCGTGCCGACGTGGGCTGAGCCGGGCGGCCCGGTCGCCCGGGAGCGGTCAACCGAGGATGCCGGGACGCAGCAGCGTCCGCATCGCGTGCAGGAGGGCGTCCTCGGTGATCGACGGGTCCAGGGTGCGTTCGACGATCACTGCGTTCACCGCGCCGATGTAGGCCGCCCATTGCAGGGGAGTCGCCGAGGTGAGCGGCAGCCCGCGGGCGGCGCCGGCCTGCGCGGCGGTCTGCAGCAACTCGCCCCACCGTGCCCTATTGGCGTGGCGGTGCTCCTCGAAGGCCGGGCTCACACCGACCACCTCGATGAAGTTGACGCGGGCCGGCAACGGGTCGTCGTAGACGGCGAGGAAGGCGCGTACTCCGGCGTCGAGGACCGCGTCGATCCCGTCACCGGCCGCGATCCGTTCCAGGACCCGCTCGCTGACCTGCGCCATCGAGCGGTCCTGCAGCCGGTCGTAGAGGGTCCGCAGCAGGTGCTCGCGGTCGCTGAACTCCTGATAGAACTGGCGCGTCGAGAGACCGGCGGCCCGGCACACCTGGGGCACCGAAGTGCCCGCGTACCCCTGGGTCCCGAACAGCTCGACGGCCGCGGCCAGGAATCGTTCGCGGCGGTCCCGGCGGCGGTCCGCGACGGCCCGGCCACCGTAGACACGATCCTCACTCACGCAGCCCAGGCTACGTGGGAACACACTCATCTCCCGCTCCGGCCGGCCGCCGTGGGCGGCATCTGCGGTCGGCCTACCTTCCGCGGCCGATCTGTGCCCCGAAGAGGGAGGCGATGTTGGTGCCGATGGTGTCTGCGAACGTCGGCCACCAGCGCGAGTCGGTGGCCATGGTCAGCTCGTCCCGGCTGGTGCAACCCTGTTCGGCCGGTTTTCCGTCGAGTCGGTCCTTGAGCCACAGCACGGCGAGCGGGGCGCCGGAGACCTCGGCGATCAGGTGCTCGGACAGGTGGTCCCGCGTGTAGGTGACCGTTGCTTTCGGGTCCCGACAGTAGGTGCGGACCAGCCGATCGACCTGGCCGACGGGGACGATCTCGTCGAGCTGGGAGTTCCAGATGTACATGGGCATGTCGGGAACGGCCTTGCCCATGCGGGTCTCGTCGAGGACCCGTTTGACCGGCGGCGCGTCCACCGGATCTCCAGGCCATTGAAGGAAGCCCTTGTTGTCGAGGAACGGGAGTACCGCCGACTGGTGCCCCACGCACAGCGGCCCCTTGAGGGCCATGAGCGCCTTGCCCTCGGCGTTCATCCGGCGGTCCAGGAAGCGCTGGAAGTAGGGGTACTCGCGGCCCAGTCCGATCACCGCGGCCAGGATCAGCCCGCTGGTGAGGACGTTCTGCGCGGTGTCGAGCAGCACCTTCAGGTCGGCGGGAACCCCGCCTTCGGCGGCCCCGACGACGTTGAGTTCGGGTGCATAGCTCTTCTTCAGTTCGGCGGCGTGGCCGGTGACGATGGCGCCGCCCGAGTAGCCGTACAGGCCCATCGGCGAGCTGTCGTCGATGCCGACGGGGGCGAAGTTCTTCGCGGCCCGCAGCCCGTCGAGAGTGATCCGCGCACCCAGCGGTCCGGCCGCGTAGGCGTGGTGGGGACCCTGGTGGTCGGGGAGCGCGACGGCCCATCCCTGGGCGAGCATGCCCTGCGCGATGAGCATCTCGGCCGGAATCACCACCTGGCCGACGGCGGCGGCCGCCGACCACTGCTGCACCGCATACGAGGGTGCGCAATAGCCGGCCGTGGAATCCTCGGCCAGCTGCATCGAGACCACCTTCCGGACACCGGAGCTCTTGCCGCGTGGCTTGAGCAGGGTGGTGACCGCCCCGATCGGCTCACCGCGGGAGTTCGTCGACCGGTACGACAGTTGCCAGGCGTCGACGTTGAGGCCGATCACGCCGAAAGTGGCCGCATTGATCCGCCGGGCGGCGATGATCTCGCCGGGCTCGGTCGTCGCCAGGGCCCGCTTCGGGGGCTCGTAGAAGGCGGGGTCGAGCTCCTGGGGGAGGGGCAACGCCGGGGCCGGCGCGACCGTGACCGATTCGGGCCGGCCCGGATCGGCCGACGCGACCGGTGCGAGGACGCCGGCGATGAGCGCGGCGGCGGCCCCGACCGCCGTCGCCGCGAGAACACGGAGTTGCACTGAACTGACTCCCTACAGGCGTGAGTGAACGTCGAACCTCATTGAGTGAAACGTGAGTGTTTCACTCGATGGTCGACCTTATAGCAGGAGTGTCGGAGAACACAATGATCCGGACCTGTGGGCCGGGACGGGACTCAGTGCGCGGGTTGCGGTACCGGACAGGTGCCGGTGGCGGGCTCGCTCGCCAGCCGGGCGCGGGTCCAGGTCAGCAGGTCGGCGACGGCGGGGGAGTCCGCGGCCACCAGCGACAGGTGATCGCGTCCCGGATACTGCCGGAAGTCGAGGAGGGTGCCTGCCGCGCATTGCGCCTGAACGAAGGTGCGCTGCGCGGCCGGGTCGATCACCTGGTCGTCGTCGCCCTGGGCCAGCAGCGCCGGCATGGCCAGCGATGCCGACGGGGTGTTGGCGGTGAGCCGGCGGCCGAGGGGCCCGGACGTGGGATCGGTGGCGTAGGCGCCGTCGCCGATCAGCAGTGCCTCGATCACCGAGACGCGGACGGCCGGATCGGCGAGGCAGCGCGCCGCCATGGCCTGCATCGGAAGCCGGGCCTGCACCTTCACGTAGTCGTCGAACCGCACATCGGGATAGGTCTGGCTGTAGGCCTTGAGCACGTAGGCCGCCAGCAGATCGCCGCCGGCCATGCTCGTCAGCCCACGCGCCAGTGCGGTGAGCTCGGAGGCCGGCGCGAGCGCCGCGACGCCGATCACGCGCGCATCGGGGGCGTAGGCGGGCGCCAGGATCCCGGCCCAGAGGGCCGCGTGCCCGCCCTGCGAATGGCCCCAGACCACCGTGTCGGGCGCCAGCGTCAGCTCTCGCATCTGCCGGGCGGCGCGTACGGAGTCCAGGACGGACCGGCCTTCGCCCTGGCCGATCAGGTAGGGGCTGGGGCCCGCGGTGCCCATCCCGAGATAGTCGGTGGCGACCAGAACCGCGCCGCTGTCGAGCAGCTGCGGCACTCCCGGCGTCGCCCCGGCGCCGAGCGGATCGGGCAGCAGGGTCGGCGCGCAGTCGCGGGCGATCCCGGTGGTCCCGTGCGCCCAGGCGATCACCGGCCGCGGCCCGGCCTGCGGTGTCTCCGGTGCCACCACCAGTGCGCTGGCCAGCGCCGGAACGCCCTCGTCGCGCGTAGTGGTGTAGAGGATCCGCCAGCCCTGAGCGCCGGCCGGGAGCCCGCGGTCGAACCGTTCGGTCCGCAGCAGCGTGCCCGGTGAGGTGCCCGCCGGCGGGTCTGCGGAGTAGAACGGCCCGGGTTGCTCGCCGGCGCCTCGGTGCAGTCCGACACTCAGCACGGCGAGCGGAACCGCGACGGCGACGGCGAGGATCGCGGCCGTCAGCCGGACGGCGCGGTGCGTGCGGGCCGGGCCTTCGGTGCGCCCGCGCAGGGCCCGGTACAGGCGGGCGAGGCCCATCCAGAGCAGCGCCACCCCGGCCACGAAGGTGGCGGCGAAGACGGTGACCCCGGGCCAGGCGAGTGCGGCCACCGTCAGCGCGATCGCGGCCACTCCCAGGAGCGCGTCGGCGACGCGGTCGGCGGCCGGGCCGCCGCGTGCGGCGCTCACCAGGCGACTGACGCCCCAGACGATGAGGCCGACACCGGCCACCACCGCGATGGCGAAGATCGACAGGCCGGGCCACACGAGCAGCACCACGCCGGTCACCGCGAGGGCCGCGGCGCCCGCGTACGCGATGGGACCGCCGCCGCGGTGCGCCTGCAGGGCCGCACCGGCCGCCGCAGCGATCAGCGCCAGCGCGATCCCGAGGGCCACCAGCACCGTCGAGCCGAACGGCCGCAGCACCAGAAGCAGCCCCACGGCGATCAGGGCCAGCCCGACGACGGCGTCCTGGACGCGCTCGGTGGTCATCGACTCACCCTAGCCAGGCGGGTCCTCGTACTCGGACGATCGGTGCAATCGGCCCACAAGCGCCGAAACCCCGCCTGCCCGAAGGGGATCGGGCAGGCGGGGTCGTCCGCGTGTGCTATCGGCGGGTTACCGGAGCTCGGCGCTGGACTTGTTCAGCACGCGGCGGGCGATGATCAGCTGCTGGATCTGCTGAGTGCCTTCGAAGATGTCCAGGATCTTCGAGTCGCGCGCCCACTTCTCCAGCAGGGAACGCTCCGAGTAGCCGACGGTGCCGGCCAGCTCGACGGCCTTGTTGGTCACGTCGGTGCCGGTGCGGCCCGCCTTCGCCTTGCTCATCGAGGCCTCGAGCGAGTTCGGGATCTTGTTGTCGGCCATCCAGGCGGCGCGCAGCGTCATCAGGTACGCGGCCTCCCAGTCCGATTCCAGCCGGATGAACTCGGCGACGGCGGCCGGCTGATCGACGGCCGGGCGGTCGTAGTCGATCGTCAGGCCGGCTTCTTCGAGCACCGAACGCAGCTCCTCGAGAGAGGCGCGCGCCACGCCGACGGCCATCGCGGCCACCATCGGGCGGGTGTTGTCGAAGGTCTGCATGACGCCGCCGAAGCCCTTCTTGACATCCACCTCGGGCGAACCGAGCAGGTTCTCCTTGGGAATGCGGCAGTCGTCGAAGACGATGACGGCGGTGTCGGAGGCGCGGATGCCGAGCTTCTCCTCCAGCCGGGCCACGGTCACTCCGGGATGGTCGCGCGGGACCACGAAGCTCTTGATGGCGGCGCGGCCGAGGCTCTTGTCCACCGACGCCCACACCACGATGTGGCTGGCGCGCGAACCGGCGGTCACGAAGATCTTCTCGCCGTTGAGCACGTACTCGTCGCCGTCGAGGACGGCCGTCGCGGTCACCGCGGCCGAGTCCGAGCCGAAGCTGGGCTCGGTGATGGCCATCGCGGCCCACACCTTGCCGAAGGACTGGAGCTGCTCATCGGTCGCCACGGCGGCGATCGCCGCGTTGCCCAGTCCCTGGTAGGGGATCGAGAGCATCAGGCCGACGTCGCCGTAGGAGGCCTCCAGCGAGTTGATGATCGACTGCATGTTGCCGCCGTTGACGTTGTAGCCCTCGGGGCGCTCCTTGGCGGCGTCGGCACGACCGCCCGCGGCGCCGGCACCGGCCTGTCCGGCCTCGGCCAGGCCGTCATACAGCGCCGCGAGCGTGTCCAGTTCCACCGGGTACTCGTGCTCGGCGAGGTCGTACTTGCGCGAGATCGGCCGGAACACCTGCAGGGCCGCCTGGCGGGCCTGGTCGATGTTGGCGTCGAACTTCTTGGGGAGTTCGAGGTTGATTGCCATGGGTATCCCTCTCCTGTCGCCCGTCGTCCTCAGAGGACGACGATGCCCTCGCCGATGCCGGCGCCGCGCAGGTCGCGGTACCAGCGCTCCACCGGGTGCTCCTTGGTGAATCCGTGTCCACCGAGCAACTGGATACCGTCCAGGCCGATCTGCAGGCCCTTGTCGATGGTGAGCTTGCGGGCCAGCGCGGCCTCGCGGGCGAACGACAGACCCTGCTCGGCGCGGGAGGCGCCACGCAGCGTCACCAGTCGGATGCCGTCGACCTCGGTCGCCATGGTGGCGACCATGAAGGCCACCGCCTGGCGGTTGGAGATCGGCTCGCCGAAGGCCTCGCGCTCGTTCACGTAGGGGATGACGTAGTCGAGGACGGCCTTGGCGGTGCCGGTGGCCAGGGCCGACCAGCCCAGGCGCGAGAGTCGCACCACGTCGGTGTAGGCGGCAGCGGCGTCGTCGAGGTCGTCGCCGCCGACGATCGCGTGCGCCGGAACCGAGACCTTGTCGAGCACCAGGCGGCCCATGCCGGCGGCGCGCAGGCCCATCCCGGGGTCGGCCTCGACGGACAGGCCGGCGGTGTCGGACTCGACGATGAACAGTGCGGGACGACCGTCGAGCACGGCGCCGACCAGGAACAGCTCGGCGTTGCCGGCGTTGGGCACGAAGCTCTTCACGCCGTCCAGGCGGTAGCCGCTGGGGACGCGGGTGGCCTTGGTGTGCAGGTTGAAGGCGTCGAACAGGGGGCGCGGCTCGGCGATCACCACGGCCGAGGCCGGAACGTCCTCGCCGGCGAAGTCGGGCAGGTAGGTCTTCTGCTGGGCGTCGGTGCCGAAGTTGGTCAGGGTGGTGGCCACGCCGCTCGGCGCCAGCAGCGGCAGCGCCAGACCCATGTCGCCGTAGGCCATCGCCTCGGCCACCAGGGCGTTGGTCACCACGCCGCGCTCGGCGGCGGCCCCGTCGAAGGCCTCGGGCACGTTGATCATCGTGATGCCCAGCTCGGCGGAGCGCTTGACCAGTTCCTCGGGGGCAGCCGCGGCGTTGTCGGCGTCGTAGGCGGCCGGCCGCAGGATCTCGGTCGCGAAATCGCGGACGGTCTCGGCGATCATCGACTGCTCGTCGTCCGGGTTGAGGTTGAAGTATCCCTTGGGGCTCACCGTGGGACGCTCCGGCGCACCGCCGCCGCCGGCCTGCGCGAAGGCCCGGTTGGCTGCGCCGAGGGTCTTGAAACCGGTCTTGGTGGCCTCGTAGGCGACGCGGTTGATCGGCTCGCGCAGCTTGTACTTGTCGGCGAGCTCCGAGCCGGTGATGGCGGTGAGCGCGCGCATGGCAGCGCCGATGGGGCTGCGCTTGTGCGGCTGGGAGCCCACGGAGCTGGTGTCGCGGGGTTCGGTCTTCTCGGTCATGGCTGCAATCTCTCGACGTCGGACAGATGGTCGGTTCCGGCGGAATCTTACTCCACAGTAAGAACAGACCTTACTCTTGGGTAAGGAGGTTGTCGAGATCAGGGACTCGGCGTGTGGGGGCGCCCGCCTGGCTCTACGCTTATGAACCATGACACAACCACCGCAGTCGCCTCCGCCGTTCGGTTCGCAGGGACCGCCTCCGGGCTTCGGGACGCAGGGACAACCGTACGGAGCGGGCCAGCCCGGTCAGCCGGTGCCGGGACAGCCGGCAGCGCCGATGAACGATGCCGGCGGCGGCTTCGTCGCCGTCCTCAACGGTCAGGAGGTCGGCCCGCTCTCGCCGCCCGACCTGAAAGCACTCACGCTCAGCGGCCAGGTGCGCTCGACCACCCAGATCCGCGACGTGCGCGGCGGCAACTGGTTCCAGGCCGGCGCCATCCCGGGCCTGTTCTCCGACAAGGAGTGGCTGGTCACCATGCTGCTGTCGCTCTTCGTCGGCGGCTTCGGCGTGGACCGGTTCTACCTCGGTTACACCGGTCTGGGCGTCGCCAAGCTGTTGACCTGCGGCGGGCTGGGTATCTGGTCGATCATCGACTTCATCCTGGTGGTGCTGCGCAAGATGCCCGATGCGGAAGGACGCGCCCTGAGCGCATGAGCATGAAGATCACGTCGTTCGGTCATTCCTGCGTGCTCGTCGAGGTCGCCGGCGCCGCGATTCTCTTCGATCCGGGGAACTTCTCCGCCGGCTTCGAAGGTCTCACCGGGCTCGATGCCATTCTGATCACCCACCAGCATCCCGACCACGCCGATCAGGCGCGGCTGCCGGACCTGGTCGCGGCCAACCCGGACGCGGTGCGCTACGCCGATCCACAGACCGCCGCCATCCTCAACGCGGACGGCTCGATGGGGCAGTGGTCGGTCCTGGGGCCCGGCGACACCATCGGCCTCGGTGACCTCACCGTCCGCGGCACCGGCGGCCGGCACGCGGTGATCCACCCGGACATCCCGGTGGTCGACAACACCGTCTACATCCTGGACGCGCCCGGCCGGCCCGCCGCCTTCATGCATCCCGGGGACAGCTTCTACATCCCGTTCGAGCGCATCGACGTCCTCGCCCTGCCGGCGGCGGCGCCGTGGATGAAGCTGAGCGAATCGGTCGACTACCTGCGCGGGGCCGCTCCGCGCACGGCGTTCCCGATCCACCAGGCGGTCCAGTCCGACCCCGGCCGCGCGATCCACAACTCGCGGATCGACGAGATGAAGCCCGACGGCACCGAGTTCGTGATCATCGAGCCGGGCGAGTCCCGGGAGTTCTGACCGGCCGAGACCACCGGCCGGCGTGACGGCCGGTGCGGCCTACTTCCCCAGCGACTTGTAGAAGACGATGCCGTTGCCCTGGTTGTCGTAGACGACGGCGCGGCGCTCATGGGCATCGTCGTAGGGGGCGGTCACCATGCCGCCGCCGGCGGCCACGGCTTCGGCGGCCGAGGCGTCGACGTCGTCGGTCTTGATACCGACCACCACCTTGCCGGGGATCGGATGGTCCACCGGGGTGGCCAGCGCGATGGTGATGCCGTTGCCGTCGAAGGCGGCGAAGTGCGCGCCGTCCCGGAACTTCAGCGTGAAGCCGAGGGTCTGGGTGTAGTAGTCGATCGAGGCATCCAGGTCGTCGGTCGACAGGATGATCATCTTGGTGTCGTGCTGGGTCACGTCGGCTCCTCGTGGCGGGTGTTCGCCAGTGGCGATCGGTACAGGCCCACGCTAGCGCCCGAGAGTGTCCGGCGTCCGGCGAAACGGTCTGGGCGGCACCGCCTCACGCACGGACGACGGCCTTGCGCATACAGACGCGCGGCCACTGATCCAGACCCGCCTCGGCTTCCTGTGCGCGGATGCGGCGCAGCCCCGCGGTCTCGCGTTCGCGGCCGATCACCTCGAACCCGCATCGCAGGTAATACGGCGCGTTCCAGGGCACCGACAGGAAGGTCGTCAGCGTGACCGCCGGAAGCCCCCGGTCCGCGGCCTCGCGCTCGGCGCGCGCGATCAGCGTCCGCCCCAATCCTCGACGACCGTGGCTGGGCAGTACCGAGAGCTGCTCGATGTGCAGGTTGCCGTCGACCTCGTCCGCGACCAGGTAACCGGCAGGCCCGGTCTCGTCGTCGGTGACCACCCATGCGAGCCCGGCTCGCTGGTGCTCGGCGAGCCGCTCCACCGACGGTGGCGGATCGTTCGCGATCTCGGGCATGGACACCTCGTGGAAGAGCCGCCCGGCGGCGACCTCGATGTCTTGCAGGACCGGCAGATCGTCGGAGCAGACATCACGGATGTACATCCCGCCGTTCTAGCAGAGGAAGCCGCCGCCCGCTCGCGGCGGCGGTGCCGTCGTCTCCGCCGCGGCCGCCGGCTGTACGGCTCAGCGCAGGGCGGCGAGGACTTCGGAGTGAAGCAGTCCGTTGGTGGCGACGGCACTGCCGCCGGCCGGTCCCGCGGTGCCGTCGAGGGCGGTGAATCGGCCGCCGGCCTCGCGCACCAGGACGTCCAGCGGCGCCAGATCCCACAGCGACACCTCGGGCTCGGCGGCGATGTCCACCGCACCTTCGGCGACGAGGCAGTAGTTCCAGAAGTCGCCGTAGCCGCGAACCCGCCAGACCGCGTCGGTGAGGCCGATGAACTGCTCCCGGATCCCACGGTCGGCCCAGCCGGACAGGCTGGAGAAGGCCAGTGACGCCGACGCCGGCGAGCCCACCTTCGACACCGAGATCGGTCGGGGTTCACCGCCCCCGACTGCGGTGTACGCACCCTGTCCGGCGGCGGCCCACCAGCGGCGGCCCAGCGCGGGAGCGCTGACCACGCCGACCACCGGCACGCCGTCCACCAGCAACGCGATCAGCGTCGCCCACACCGGAACGCCGCGCACGAAGTTCTTGGTGCCGTCGATCGGGTCGATCACCCACTGCCGGCCGGCCGGCACGGCGTCGCCACCGAACTCCTCGCCGAGGACGGCGTCACCGGGACGCTCCTGCGCCAGCAGATCGCGCAGCAGTCGCTCGCACGCCAGGTCGGCGTCGGTGACCGGGGTCAGATCGGGTTTGTCGTCGACCTGCAGGTCCAGCGCGCCGAAGCGGGTCGAGGTCAGGCCGTCGGCCGCGTCGGCCAGCCGCAGGGACAGTTGCAGATCGGCCGCAAGATCGTCGGCAGCGGGGATCGGGGTCATGATCGCTTAGGGTAGACCCATGCCGACCTGGATCACCGTGGTGTTCATCTTGCTGATCGCCGCCACGCTCGCGTCCTTCTTCTTGGGCCGCGGCCGCATGGCGAGCTTCGGCAAAGGCGGGGCCGGGGGTGCCGGATACGCCAGCGGCACCATGACCGTGACCGGCGTCAGCTCGCGCGGCGACGCCGACAAGAACGGGCAGGCGTACTTCACACTGTCGGGCACCATCATCGGCCCCGACACCCCGCCGACGGAGGTCTACGGCTCCCTCGTCCTGGGCTCGGGAGACCCCGACCCGTCCGTCGGGCAGGAACTGCCGGTGGTCTACAAGCCGGGCAAGGCGGCCACCACCTGGCGGTTCGTCACCTCGCAGGAGTGAGGGCACCGCGAGTCGGTACGCTGATATGTTGTGCACCCTGAAGTCTCTCCTGATCTGGAATCCCTGAACGCCACCCTCACCACGGTTGAGAAGGTGATGGATCTCGACGAGCTCCGCAGCCGGATCTCCGAGCTGGAGATGCAGGCTTCCGACCCGGACCTGTGGAACGACCAGGACCACGCGCAGCAGGTCACGAGCCGTCTCTCGCACGCCCAGTCCGAACTGCGGCGCGTCACCGAACTCCGCAGCCGCCTCGACGACCTGCCGGTGCTGTACGAGCTGGTCGACGCCGAGGAGGGGGAGGCCCGCGAGAGCGCCCAGGCCGACGCCGATGCCGAACGCCGCCAGCTGCGTGTCGACATCGAGGCGATGGAGGTCAAGACCATGCTCGCCGGCGAGTACGACTCGCGCGAGGCCGTGGTCAACATCCGCTCCGGCGCCGGAGGCATCGACGCCGCCGACTGGGCCCAGATGCTGATGCGGATGTACATCCGCTGGGCCGAGCAGCACGACTACTCCGTCGAGGTCTACGACACCAGCTACGCCGAAGAAGCCGGTATCAAGTCGGCGACCTTCGTCGTGAAGGCCCCGTACATGTACGGCACCCTCTCGGTGGAGCAGGGCACCCACCGGTTGGTGCGGATCAGCCCGTTCGACAACCAGGGCCGCCGCCAGACCTCGTTCGCCGAGGTAGAGGTGCTGCCGGTGGTGGAGACCACCGACCACATCGACATCGACGAGAACGAGGTGAAGGTGGACGTCTACCGCTCCTCGGGGCCGGGCGGCCAGTCGGTGAACACCACCGACTCGGCGGTGCGCCTGACGCACCTCCCTACCGGGATCGTCGTCACCTGCCAGAACGAGAAGAGTCAGCTGCAGAACAAGGCGTCAGCCATGCGCGTGTTGGCCGCGAAACTCCTCGAACGCAAACGCCAGGAGGAACGGGCCCAGCTGGACGCGCTCAAGAGCGATTCCGGGTCCAGCTGGGGCAACCAGATGCGGTCGTACGTGCTGCACCCCTACCAGATGGTCAAGGACCTGCGGACCGGTGTGGAAGGCAACAATCCGAGTGCGGTGCTCGACGGCGAACTCGACGAGTTCATCGAGGCCGGCATCCGATGGCGCATGAATGACGATGAGGACTGACCTTCTCCTGGCCGCGACCGACGAGGTGGACTACATCACCTCCAAGCTCGGTCTGCCCGAGTGGACCAACTTCTTCGAGGAGTGGCTGGCCACCAAGGGCCTGAACATCGCGATCTGGATCCTCGGCGGCATCCTGGCGATCCGTTTCGTCCGCTGGATGGGCAATCGCTACGACCTGCGTGTGGACAAGCGGTTCGACCGTTCGGACGCGATCGTGCAGTCCGAGGACGCCAAGCATCAGCGGGCACTGGTGGACGTGGTGGTGTGGACCTTCATCGCGCTGATCGTGGTGGTGGTGGTCTTGCACATCCTGTCGATCTTCGGCGTCCGGTTCAGCACGCTGGTCGGTCCGTCGGCGGTGGTGGGCGCCGCGCTCGGCTTCGGCGCCCAGCGGGTGGTCCAAGACGTGCTCGCCGGCTTCTTCATCGTCGCCGAGCGGCAGTACGGGTACGGCGACGTGGTGCGGCTGACCATCACCAGCGCCTCGATCGCCGAGGGCACCGTCGAGGACGTCACCCTGCGCGTGACGCGGCTGCGCACCAGTGACGGTGAGATGATCATCGTGCCCAACGGGCAGATCCTGAAGGTGGACAACCTGTCGCGGGAGTGGGCGCGCGCCGTCGTCGACGTCCCGGTGCCCGCCGACGCGGACATCACCATGGTGACCGACACCCTGACCGCGGTCGGCAAGGCCTTCTACCGCGACCCCGACTGGCACCGGCTGCTGCTCGACGCCCCGGCCCCGCTGGGCGTGACGGACCTGGAACTGGACGCGGTGACGGTCCGCATGGTGGCGCGCACGCTGCCCGGCAAACAGTTCGACGTGAGCCGCGCGCTGCGCGTTCGGATCGTGCAGTCGCTGGCCCGCAGCGGTATCAAGGTGGCTGCGCGGTCACCGGAGTCTCTCAGCGGATCGGAGCAGACCCGATGACCGACGACCCCGATGGCGGGCGGAACGACGGCGCGCGCCGCCCCGACGACGCCCCGACGGCGCCGTTCGATCCGCTCGACGACGAACACTTGCTGACCACCGACGAGATCGATGCGATCGCCGAGGAGAAGTCCGAGGAGGAACCCGGCCGCCTGGAGCGCGTGTGGCACCGGATCGACCACGTCTGGCACACCCGCGTGCGCACGACCACGGCGATTCTGGTGGCGGCCTTCTTCGTTTGCGTGGTCGGCTACGGCTACGCCACCGACTACTACGGGGTCGCACCGCAGACCGTCAATGAGCAGCAACAGCAGCGGCGGGTGACGCCCGAACCGACCACCAGCGAGTTGCCGGAATCGACGGTGTCCGAACGGCCCAGCGTCTCCGAGACCACCGAAGAGACCGAGTCCGAGTCCGAGTCCAGGCAGTCACCGTCCTCGACCAGCACCACCACCGGACCGTTCGACTTCCTCAACCCCAACAACCGGACCGAGTCGCCCTCGCCGTCGCCGGATTCCGACAGCGCGCCGACACAGAGTGTTCCGGCGCGTTGACGCCCCACCTGAGCGGGACTCTCAGGCGCCGTGTTTACACTTCGATGCTGTGATCAAGCTGTCCGACGTGACGATGCAGTATTCGAAGTCCAGTCGACCCGCGCTGTCCGAACTCTCCCTCGAGATCGACAAGGGAGAATTCGCGTTCCTCATCGGGCCGTCCGGATCGGGCAAGTCGACGTTCTTTCGTCTGCTGCTCAAAGAGGACAAGCCGACGACCGGTGACGTCTGGGTCGGTGACTTCCACGTCAACAAACTCAAGGCGCGCCGGGTGCCCAAGCTGCGCCAGTCGATCGGCTGCGTCTTCCAGGACTTCCGGCTGCTGCAGCAGAAGAACGTCGCCGACAACATCGCCTTCGCTCTCGAGGTGATCGGCAAACCGGTCTCGACCATTCGCGAGACGGTCCCGGAGGTCCTGGAGTACGTGGGGCTGTCGGGCAAGGCCGACCGGATGCCCTACGAGCTCTCCGGCGGCGAGATGCAGCGGGTGGCCATCGCGCGGGCCATCGTCAACCGCCCCGCGGTGCTGCTGGCCGACGAGCCGACGGGCAACCTGGATCCGGAGACCTCCGAGGAGATCGTCGAGGTCCTGGACCGGGTGCACCGGCGCGGAACCACCGTCGTGATGGCGACGCACGACCGGCACATCGTGGACGCGATGCGCCGGCGGGTAATCGAATTCGACAACGGCCGGCTCGTGCGCAACGACGAGTACGGCGTCTACGGCATCGGATAGGGAAGCGGTAGCGACGTGCGAGTCAATTTCATTCTGAGCGAGGTCTTCAACGGCTTCCGCCGGAACCTCACGATGACCCTGGCGATGATCCTCACCACGGCGGTGACCCTCGCCATGCTGGGCGGCGGTCTGCTGGTGATTCAGATGGCCGACAAGAGCCAGAAGATCTTCCTGGACCGGGTCGAGATGCAGTTCTTCATCAACGACGACGTCACCGCGGCCGACGGCGACTGCACAGAGGAGCCGTGCGCGCAGGTCAAGCGGGAGCTGGAAGCCGAGCCCGGAGTGGCCTCGGTGACCTACATCAGCAAGCAACAGGCGTACGAGACGGCCAAGGGCGCCTGGGAGGAGAGCTCGCCGGAACTGGCCGAGTTCATCCGCCCCGATCCGTATCAGGCCGCGCTGCGCGTCCGGATGGCCGACGCCGAGCAGTTCGGCGCCGTGCTGGACAAGTTCGAGAGGGCGCCCGGCATCGACGGTGTGCTCGACCAGCGTGACCTGGTGAAACGAATCTTCAGCGTTCTCGACGGTGCCCGCAACGCCGCCTTCGTGGTGGCCGCGGTGCTGGCGGTGGCGGCGATCCTGCTGATCGTGAACACGGTGCAGATCGCGGCCTATACGAGACGCACGGAGGTGTCGATCATGCGTCTGGTCGGCGCCACCCGCTGGTACACGCAGCTGCCGTTCCTGCTGGAAGCGGTGGTGGCGGCCGTCATCGGTGCGCTGCTGGCGATCGGCGGGCTGTTCCTGGGGAAGATATTCTTCTTCGACAAAGCGCTCGACGACCTCTACGGTGTGAACATCTTGGCGCGCATCACGGCGGCGGACGTCTGGTTCGTCTCACCATGGCTGCTGTTGACCGGCATAGTGCTCGCGGGCGTCACCGCCTACGGCACGTTGCGCGTCTACGTCCGAGAATGAGTGTTGCTGACAACGGCTGAAGGAGTGTGCGGTGCCCAGGGAGAAGGGGCGGTCGGTGATCGCCAGCAACCGGAAGGCGCGGCACAACTACACCGTCCTGGAGACCTACGAGGCCGGGATCGTGCTGCGGGGGACCGAGGTCAAAGCGCTGCGCGAGGGCAAGGCCTCACTGGTCGACGCCTTCGCCACCGTCGATGACGGCGAGGTGTGGCTGCACGCCCTGCACATCGCCGAGTACGGGCACGGGTCGTGGACCAACCATCCGGTGCGCCGCAAGCGCAAGCTGCTGCTGCACCGCCGTGAGATCGATCAGCTGATCGGCAAGGTGCACGACGGCAATCTGACGCTGGTGCCGCTGCAGATGTACTTCTCCGACGGCTACGCCAAGGTCGAACTGGCGCTGGCCCGCGGCAAGCAGGCACACGACAAGCGCCGGGACATCGCGGAGCGAACCGCCAAGCGGGAGGTTGAGCGCGAGCTCGGCCGTCGCGTGAAGGGCATGTGATCGCGCTGCGCCGCGCCCTGTCCTGTTTGGTCGCGATGGTCCTCGGGGCCGTCGTCCTGGCAGGCTGCGCCGACGAGATCCCGGAGACGGCCACCGCCGAGGTGCCGCCGGTCCTCGGTGTCGAGGTCGGCGGCGTCGATCCCTGCGCCACCACGACCGAGCAGATCCGTGCGCAGGCCGACGCGCTGGTGGGGCGAGGCCTGCGGGAGGCCGGCTACACCGCGCTGCTGGTGCCGTGCGACGAGCCGGTGCCGGCCGTCGACGACGTCGCGCTGCGCGACGAACTGGCCGGCGACGGACTGACCGTGGAACGGGTGAGTGTGGACGACGAACGGGTGGCCCACACCATCCCGGCCGGCGTCGCCCCGGAAGTGCTGCGCACCGCCATCACCCGGCGGGTGATGCTGGCCTGGCCGCTGGTGTTCAGCGGCGACGTCGCGCGACTGCCGGACGAGAACATCGCACTGATCGGCAACCGCGAGGTCCTCGACCTGGCCCTGGACGATAAGCGCCGCCCCGGCGCCCCGGTCGGCGACGACCAGGACGTCTACTCCCGTGCGATCGGCGAGGTGGGGCTGCTGGTCTCGCTGACGCGGAGGGGCGACCAGCCCGGGGAGATGTCGGTGTCGATCGCCGACCTGAATCTGGCCGGCGCCGACTCCGTACCGGCCACCGACATCTGGACCGGTCGTCGCCTGCACTCGGTCGACGGCTCGCTGTCGGTGCCGCTCGCCCCCGGCGACACCGCCCTTCTCACCATCGGCTGACCGGCCCCGCTCGTCGCCGGTCTCGTCCCGCCGGGATGATTTCTCCCGCGCCGCGGGTTAGTATGGGTAGTCCACCAGCAATGGTGGGACCTACCACGGGGCTGATCGGTTTCGACTACGTGCATCGAGGTAGGGGAAGCGTGTCGGTGCAGGCTAGAGACCACCGTAAGCGTCGTAGCAACCAATTAAGCGCCGATTCCAATCAGCGCGACTACGCACTCGCTGCCTGATCAGCGAGGCTAGTCTGTCGGCCCGGGTGGTGTTCCCGCACCCGGATGCCGGCATCAGCTAGGGGACTCACCGTCGTCGCCGGTCGCGGGCGAAGGCGGGACATCAAACAGCGACTGGGATCGTCATCCCGGCTTGTTCGTGAGACCGGGAGATCCAAGTAGAGACACAGCGGACTGCACACGGAGAAGCCCTACTGAAGTGACGGAGGACCCGGGTTCAATTCCCGGCAGCTCCACGAGACGGTGCCCCCGGCCAGCAGGCCGGGGGCACCGTCGTATCCGGGCGCCGCGGCGCCGGCTCGAGGCCGGAACATGCGGGAGAGTCGGGTCTCTTTCCGGTTTCGGGTACTGGTCGCGGTGGGCGTATGCACCGTACGCTCGAGACAGTTCAGCGGCTTGCCCCTACCGCTTATAGGGGCAAGCCGCTGAACGTCCTGCTGGTACCGGCGATCAGAAGCCGATGATCATTCCTGGAATTATCGCCAGGATCAGCTGGCCGAGGCCGCCGATCAAATTCACGATGTCGGAGAACATTTACCTGTCACCTCCCTTCTTCAGATCGATCCCGACCGGTCAGCGGTTGTCAGGCTGTCACAGACCGCCGCCCCAGATGAATCCCCACCAGTTGCCCATGGTGCTGAACACCAAACCGATGAACTCAGTGAGTGTCTCCATCGTGACTCCTCTTCCTATTTCCTACCCGCGGCCCGGGAGTGAGTCGTCTTTGTCACCATAACTGGGACTTGCGGTGGCGCCGCATACAATTCATCAAATCTGAGACGGCGCATTGTCAATGTGCTAACCGCGCTGACCTGGGAAAGGATTGCGGCGACTGCGGTGACAGCGCGCGGGAGCCTCCGCGGGGGCGCCGACCCCCCTTCGGAGGGGTACGTGATCGCGGCGCGATCGAGATACTGGAGCTATGACGAGCAACACAGATCTCTACCGCGCAGGCCGGGACCGGATGATCGACCTGGTGGCCGATCGCGAAGCCGGCGACGACTATCGGTGGCCCGAACTGACCGGCCGATTCAACTGGGCGATCGACTGGTTCGACGCCGTCGCCCGCGGCAACGACCGGATCGCGCTGTGGATCACCGAGCAGGACGGCTCGGAACTCAAGGTCACCTTCGACGAGATGGCGCAGCGGTCCGACCGCGTCGCCACCTGGTTGCAGCAGCGGGGGATCGGCAAGGGCGACCGGGTACTGCTGATGCTCGGTAACCAGGTGGAGTTGTGGGAGGCGATGCTCGCGGTGTTGAAGCTCGGCGCGATCGTCATGCCGACGACCGGCGCCCTGGGCACTCAGGATCTCCGCGACCGCATCGAGCGCGGCGGCGTGCGCGGCGTCATCGTCAACCGCGGCGACATCGGCAAGTTCGACGTGATCGCCGACGACCAGCTGCGCATCGTGGTCGGCGGGGACACGGACGGCTGGCATTCCTACGCCGACGCCGGCGCCGTGGAATCGGCCGGACCGTTCGCCTCCGTCACCGAGGTGGGCGACCCGATGCTCATCTACTTCACCTCCGGGACCACGAGCAAGCCCAAGATCGTCGAGCATTCCCAGACCAGCTACGCGGTCGGCCACTTCACGACGATGGCCTGGATCGGTCTGCGGCCGGGAGACGTTCACCTGGCGATCAGCTCCCCGGGCTGGGCCAAGCACGCCTGGAGCTGCTTCTTCGCGCCGTGGATCGCCGAAGCCACCATCTTCATCTACAACTACGGACGCTTCGACGCCGCCGCGCTGCTGAACCAGTTGCGGCGCGCGGGGGTCAACACCTTCTGCGCCCCGCCGACGGTGTGGCGCATGCTGATTCAGGCGGACCTGGGGCCCCGGCCGGAGGGGCTGCGCGAGCTGCTCGGTGCCGGTGAGCCGCTCAACCCGGACGTGATCCACCAGGTGGAGCAGGCCTGGGGCCTGACCATCCGCGACGGCTTCGGACAGACCGAGACCACCCTGCAGATCGGCAACCTGCCGGGCCGGCCGGTGAAGGCCGGATCGATGGGCCGGCCACTGCCGGGCGTCGCCGCGGTGCTGGTGGACCCGATCACCGGACGGGAGTCCGACGAGGGGGAGATCTGCCTCGACCTGTCGACGCGACCGGCCAACCTGATGACCGGCTACGTCGGTGACCCGGAACGCAACCGCGAGGTGATGGCCGGCGGCTACTACCACACCGGTGACGTCGCCCAGCGCGATGAGAACGGCGACATCACCTACATCGGCCGGACCGACGACGTCTTCAAATCCTCGGACTACAAGGTGTCGCCGTTCGAGCTGGAGAGCATCCTGATCGAGCATCCGGCGGTGGTGGAGGCCGCGGTGGTCCCGCAGCCCGACGACACCCGGCTGTCGGTCCCGAAGGCCTACGTGGCGCTGGCCGACGGATGGGAGGCCACGTCCGAAACCGCCCGGGTACTGCTCGAGTACTGCCGCGACAACATGGCGCCGTACCTCAAGATCCGTCGCGTCGAGTTCTTCGACCTGCCCAAGACCATCTCCGGCAAGATCCGCCGGGTGGAGTTGCGCAACCGCGAGGACCAGGCGCACCGGGAGGGTGAGCTGATCACCACCGAGCACCGGTACGAGGACCTCATCAGCTGAGAACCCGCAGAAAGCGACAGTCCCCTGCACGCGCTAGGCGCGTGCAGGGGACTGTCGTGAAAGCTCGTTACGGCGTGCCGGAGAAGACGTTCAGCAGTGCGCCGAGCACGTTCGGGTTGTCTTGCAGGATGTTCCAGAGAGTCTGGTCAAACATGAAGTGAGTTCCTCCCATTCATCTGTTCGGACTACTACAGAGTAGCGAGGTCGTCGGCTTCGCGCAGGTTCACCCCGCACAGTCCGGCCGATACGGCGCCCACGCCCGCTCGTGATTCCGCCCTGAACAGCGAGATCCCCAGACCGCCGGGGCAGTCTGGGGATTCGCTGAGAATGTCAGAGCTCGAGGCCGTTCACCACCTCGTACAAGCCCTCCGCGTAGTGCTGGCGCACCCGCTTCTTGTCGAACTTGCCCACCGAAGTCTTCGGGACCTCCTCGCCGAACGTCCAGCGCTCGGGCACCTGCCAGCGCGGCACTCGCTCCTGGAGCCAGGCGCGGGCGCCTGCCACGTCGAGCGTCGAGCCCTCCTTGACGACGGCCAGCACGAACGGGCGCTCGTCCCACTTGGGGTCGGGCACGCCGATCACCGTGCACTCGAGGATGTCCGGGTGGCCGGCGATCACGTTCTCCAGGTCGACCGACGAGATCCACTCGCCGCCGGTCTTGATGATGTCCTTGGTGCGGTCGACGATCGTCATGTAACCGTCGGGGCTGATCGTGGCGACGTCACCGGTGCGCAGCCAGCCGTCGTCGAACTTGGCCGGATCGGAGACGTTGCCCTCGGGCGAGTAGTACGCACCGGTGATCCACGGACCGGCGACCTCGAGTTCGCCGCTGGCCTCACCGTCGTTGGGCAGGACGTTGCCGTCCGCGTCGACGATGCGGGCGTTGACCGGGGCCGGGAAGCGGCCCTGCGTGACGCGGTAGGCGAAGGCCTTGTCCTCGTCGTCGACGCCGGCGGGCACGCGGGCCACCGAGCCGAGCGGGGAGGTCTCCGTCATGCCCCAGGCGTGCACGATCGGGGCGCCGTACTCGTCGAACTTCGTGATCATCGACGGCGGCACCGCCGAGCCGCCGACCACCACTTCGCGCAGGTGCGAGATGTCTTGCGGTGCGGCCTCGAGCAGCGCCGAGACACCCGACCAGATGGTGGGCACGGCCGCGGCCATCGTCGGCCGGGCCTCCTTCATGATCGTGAGCAGCGGCTCGGGCTGCAGGAACCGGTCCGGGTGGATCAGGCTGGCGCCGCACATCAGCGCCGCGTACGGCATGCCCCAGCTCATCGCATGGAACATCGGCACGATCACCAGCGAGGTGTCGGCGTTCGACAGGGCCATGCCCGCGGTCGAGATCACCTGGAACGAGTGCAGGTAGATGGAGCGGTGCGAGTAGACGACGCCCTTCGGGTCGCCGGTGGTGCCCGAGGTGTAGCACATGGCCGCCGCGGCGCGCTCGTCCAGTTCGGGCCACTCGTACTGCGTCGACTCGCCTTCGAGCAGCTCGTCCCAGGAATGCACGGTGACGCCCTCGGGGGCGGTGAAGGCATCCTTGGGGCCGTTGACCACCACGACGTCCTTCACCGACGGCGCCTCGGGCACGTAGTTCTGCAGCAGCGGGGCGACGCTGGCGTCGACGAAGACCACCTTGTCTTCGGCGTGATTCATGATGTAGATCGCCTGTTCCGGCGACAGGCGCAGATTCAGGGTATGCAGGACCGCGCCCATCGACGGCACGGCCGCGTACAGGGTCTGGTGCTCGTTGTTGTTCCACATGAAGGTGGCGACGCGGTCGCCGATACCGATGCCGAGCTTGGACAGCGCATTGGCCAGGCGGGCGGACTGGTCGCCGATCTCGGCGAACGATGCGGTGCGCAGCTCAGAGCCGGTCCAGGTGCTGACCGTCGACTCCGGATAGAACTTGCGGCTGTGCTCGAGCAGGCTGCTGATGGTCAGCGCGCCTTCCTGCATCGTCGACTGGATCATGGGAAGGGGCTCCTTCGGTCGTGGCGCCCGCGAGCTGGACGCCGGTTCGCATCACCGAGCATAGTGATCTACTTCACGGTATCGGGGATCGGGTGACGGCGGGAGACGACGCCCGCGACGGGCTCCGGATACGCACGACGGCCCCGCCCGGCAGGGGCCGGGCAGGGCCGTCGTGGTCCGGAAGATCAGGGCTCGGCGATGATCTTGTACTCGCTGAGCAGCTTGCCGACTTCGTTGCCCTGCAACTTGCCGTACAGCTTCTCGCGCAGGAAATGGGGGCCGGGAAGTTCGGTCTCGGCTCCGTCCCGCAACCGTGCCGTCGCATTGAGCAGCTGACGGACGTCGTAGGTCGAGCCGTACACCTCGGGCACGCCGCGTTCGAGGTCGAGCAGGGTGTAGACGGCTTCCATCGGGGTGCGCACCGAGTACTCGGTGGTGAAGATGCAGTCCCGGCTCGGGCTCTCGGAGAACTGGCCGATGAAGGCGAAGTTGACCGCTCCCGCCGGAACCACGTCGGGCCGGTCGCCGGCCTGACGCGGCATGAAGAACGCGGTCACGTAGGGCATCATGCACGGCACGGCTTTCGCGCCGGTCGCCGCGAGCTCGTCGATCTGATTCTCCGGAACTCCCATGTGGTAGAGCCATTCGCGGGTGATCTCCTCGCCGGTGCACTCGGAGATCGACTTTTTCACGTAGTCGCCGTCCACGTCGGAGAACAGTGCGTACACCCAGACGACGATCTGATCGTCAGGCTGCTGCTTGAAGTGGGGTTGACGATTGACGGTCCAGCTCATCAACCAGCTCGAGTCCTTGGCGGTCACGATGCCGCCGGTCACCACCTTGCCGCTGAACGGGTCGCGCTTGCAGATCTTCTGGATGTACTCGGGGATCCGTTTGTCCAGCGTGGTGACCGTGCACGATTCCCACTTGGTCGCGTCGATGTCGCCGGCGAAGACGTCGGGCCGACCGAAGGCGGGGTCTTTGGCGGCGATGGTCCGCCACAGGTCCCAGGCCGGGGCGGGCCCGGTGTTGAGCTTCGCCGGGGTGTGGTGGTCGCCTTCGTCGGAGTTCTCGGTCAGCGAGCCGATCGTCATGAACACAAGGTCGTCCGGCCCCAGATCGGTGACCCCCGCCTCGCCGTTGTGCGTCCAGTGGATCGCAGTGGCCTGCTTGCGTGTTCCGTCGATGTCGAAGTCGACGTCGGTCACGGTAGTGGAGAACTGGAACGTGACGCCCTGGTCCAGCAGCCAGCGGTAGAGCGGCAGCACCAGCGACTCGTACTGGTTGTACTTGGTGAACTTCAGGGTCGACAGATCCGGCAGACCCTTGATGTGGTGGATGAAGCGGTGCAGGTACAGCTTGAACTCGAGTGCGCTGTGCCACTCTTCGAAGGCGAACATGGTGCGCCAGTACAGCCAGAAGTTGCCGTCCAGGAACTCCTTGCTCATCACCTCGTCGATGCGCTTGTTCTCCATCTCCTCACGCGTGGCGAGGAAGACCTTCAGCAGATCCTTCTGGGCCCGGTCGGTGAGGGCGAACTTGAAGTCGGTGTGCGCATCCTGCCCCTGGTCCATGGTGACGCGCTGCATCGAGAAGTTCGGGTCGTCGTTGTTGAGCCAGAAGAACTCGTCGAGGACGCTGGCGCCGTCGATCTCCATCGACGGGATCGACCGGAACAGGTCCCACAGACACTCGAAGTGGTTCTCCATCTCGCGGCCGCCGCGGATGACGAACCCCTTCTTGGGTTCTTTGATGCCGTCCAGGGCGCCGCCGGGCAGGTCGAGTTCCTCGAAGATGGTGATCTTGTCGCCGGCCATCTGACCGTCCCGGATCAGAAACGCCGCACCGGCCATCGAGGCGAGCCCGGCTCCCACGAACCAGGCGGTTTTGTCGTCGACGCCTTCAGGCTTGCGCGGACGTGCGAAAGCCTCGTAATTTCCTGCGCTGTGATGCATGAATCTCCCCAGTCATTGAATCGAACGATAGGAGAACCCCGTGAATTCCGGGGATTCTTAGATACTGCCGAAAACGGCGAGTCGGTTACTTCTTGTAGTCGTAGAATCCGCGGCCGCTGGCGGCGCCGAGGTAACCCTTGTCGATGTAGTTCGTCTTGAGCCATTCGGCGAGTTTCTGCTGTTCCGCATCGCCGGCCATCATGATGTTGTACGGCGTGTTCAGTCCGATGATGTCGTAGATCTGGAACGGTCCCAGTGGGGCGCCGGTCGCGATCCGCCAGACCTCGTCCGCGTCCTTCGGCTCGGTGTACCCGCCGGCGACCAGCTCGGCGGCGGCGCCGAGGAACGGCACCAGGAGTGAGTTGAGGACGTAACCGGCCTTCTCCTTGTGCATCTCGATCGGAACCATGCCGATCTGCTTGGCGAACTCGACCACCTGATTGAACACATCGGGGCTGGTCTGCGGGGTGCCCATTATCTCGGCGGTGTTGAACTGCCAGACCCGGTTGGCGAAGTGCATCGCCAGGAACCGGTCGGGTCGGCCCGAAGCCGGAGCGATGTCGCTGGGCAGCAGCGTGGACGAGTTGGTGCAGAAGATGGTGTGCTCGGGTGCGGCCTCGTCGAGCTTGCCGAAGGTCTCCTGCTTGATCTTGAGCACCTCGGGCACCGCCTCGATCGCGATGTCGGCGTCGGCGGCAGCGGTGGCCGTGTCCGAGTGATAGGAAATGCGTGCCAGCGTGGCGTCGACCTTGGTTTGGTCGGCGTCCTTCACCTCGTTGAGGTAGGTCTTCGCCAGCTCCGGGAACGTCGTGTTCTTTGCTTTTTCAAGGATTTCGTCGGTGATGTCGTACACCGCCACCTCGAAACCGGAATAGGCGGTTTGAAAAGCTATCTGTGAGCCGAGAACGCCGGTGCCGAGCACGATGACTTTGCTGATTTCACCCATGGCGTCGAGCCTAATACTTCCGCCCGAGAATTGTCCTGCCGTCACACGGAATTGACTGCAGCCCCCCCCGGGCGAGCGGCGCCACACCGATTCGATGCCGGATCGGGCCCGCTTCGGTGGTGCTGCGCTCGGGAGGGACCGTTCAGGCGACCCGGACGCCCTTGGGCAGCTTCCCGGCGGGGATGCGCAGGCGCCGGGCGGCGACGAGAAGCCCGGCCGCGCCCACGGCCACGGTGAACAGCAGGCCGATGTACCAGTTGCGGCCCACGAAGCGACTCTCGTAGCGTTCCCGCATCTGCCAGAAGTCGCCGTCTCCGCACCGCGCGGCGGCGATCATCTCCCCGCTGCGCGCCCCCGACAGCACGCGGGCACCGTCCTGGGGCACCGACGGTGACCCGCCGAAGCCCCAGTACCGGTGTGTCTCAGGAGTCCCGGCGGCCAGTGTGTCGGCGACGATGAGCACGGGGTTGGGGGTCAGCAGCCACCAGATCCGCTCGCTGTGGGTGAAGGTGCGCTGCTGCGGGCGGTCGACGCAGGTCGACCGGGGAGCCGTATCGGAGTCGGCTGGCGACCGTTCCCACCGATAGTCCGCGGCGACGACGGTGTACTCGCGTTGGGTCGACGGCAACGCCAGACCGAAGACGGCGGGCAGCCCCACCAACAGCAGCAGAACGGTGGCCAGGGTCAACATGGTCGAGGCCGTCGGACGGGTGGACAGTGCCGAGAAGCCGAGGCCGATGGCGCAGTAGGAGCCCAGCAGCAGAGCGGTCACGACGATCGCCAGGATCGAGAACCCGATGGAGCTCGGGGCCGACACCACGCCCCAGATCAGGTAGGGCGAGGCCAGAACGATGAAGATCAGTGACGCCAGCCAGGCGCCGAGGAACTTGCCAAGGGTCAGCTCCCAGGCGGTGATCGGGGTGGCCTGGACGACGGCGAGGGTCGCCTCGCGCCGGTCGCCGTTGATGGTGGCGGCGCTGATCGCCGGGGCGCCGATCATGCCGACGAACAGCACGGTGCCCAGCGCGATGGTGAGCAGCTCGCGCGACCACTCGGTGTAGGTGCCCGAATCGAGGGTGGCCAGGTACAGGGAGGCGAAGACGATGGCGCTGATGAGTGCGAACAGGGCCAGCGCGGACCACTTCCAGCGGGTCGAGCGGATTCGCTGGCGCAGCTCCAGCACGGTGATGACGCGGACGGCGGTGAGGTTCATGTCAGGTCCGATCCGCGTGCAGTTGCAGGTACGCCTGTTCCAGCCCGGACGAGACGCGGGTGAACTCGGCGACCGGCAGGCCGTCGGCGAGCAGTGCCGCCAGATGGGCAGCGGCGGCCTCGTCGTCGTCGAGGGCGACCAGCTGCGCCTCCGACTCGGGTTGGCCGGCCAGCCGGACCCGCCAGCTCGCGGTGGTCGGGCCGGCGGGCTCGGTGGTTCCGCCGACCATCAGGACGACGTCGTCGGCCAGTTCGTCGAGCTCGGTGAGGATGTGCGAGGAGACCACGATCGCGGCGCCGGCCCGGGCCGCGGCGCGCAGCTGATCGCGCAGCTCGATCCGCGAGCGCGGGTCCATACCGGAGGCGGGTTCGTCCAGCAGCAGCAGGCGCGGCCGGTTCACCAGGGCGCGCGCCAGACCGAGACGCTGCTTCTGTCCGCGGGACAGCTCGCTGGCCGGGCGGCGGCCGTGCTCGGACAGGTGGACCAGGGCGAGCAGTTCGTCGGCGCGGGCCGCGGCGTCGGGCGCGGGCATGTCGTACAGGCGGGCGAAGGTCACCAGGATCTCGTGCGGGGTCAGCGAATCCCAGGTGCCGAAGACGTCCGGCATCCACCCGCACGCGGCGCGCAGGGGGCCGTCGCCGGCCGGTGCGCCGTCGAGCGTGATGGTTCCACCGTCGGGCTTCAGGAGTCCGGCCAGGAGCAGGAGCAGCGTGGTCTTACCCGCGCCGTTCGGGCCGACCAGTCCGGTGATCCGGCCCGGGGTCAGGGTGAGATCGGCGTGAACGACTGCCGGGTGCTTGCCGAATGCGCGGGACAGCCCGCGTGCCACCAGGGTCATGGCGACACCATACGGCGGGAGAAGGGCGGCCGGGCGATCAGCGCCGGGTGAGGGCGCCGGAGATGAAGTCGAGGGTCCGGCCGTGCCACAGACCGAGGTGGTCGAGCATGGCGTGACCGCCGCCGGGTACGGCGACGAACTCCGCTTCCAGGCCGCGAGCGGCGAGTTCGGCGATGCCCTTCGCGGTGCGGTGGGGACGGGTCACGGTGTCGTTCTCGCCGTGGATGGCCAGCACTCGCGCGCCGTCGTGGATCGCGCGCCAATCGGCGAACTGCCACCACGGGGCCAGTGCGAGGATGTCGCTCACGCGCTCGTCGGCGCCGAGCTGGGCGACGATCCGGCCACCCATCGAATGGCCGATCAGGGCGACGGGGGTGTCCGGGTAGCGGGCGGTGAGCCGGTCCAGGGCGGCGCGCGCGTACGGCATCGGGCTGGCCTGGCCGCCGTTCCAGCCGTAGACGCGGTAGGACGCCTGATGGACGCGGACCGCGGCCCCGAAGCGCGCCTGGATCGACAGCCCGAACGGGTACATGCGCAGCGCCGACGCCTGGGTGCGCGAGAACGGGCGGTAGCTGAAGTCGGTGCCGCCCGGGAGTACCAGTACCGCGAGCTTGGGGGAGCGCATGGTCAGCACCCTAAGGCATGCCCGGCCGTCGCCGACCGGTGGCAGAATGCGGAGGTATGGCACACCCGCGGGCCGGCACACCGGCGCTCGAAGAGGACCTGATCGACGTCGCTGCGACCGAGCGCGCCTACTACGACATCACCCCGGATCCGGCAGACCCGGACCAGCAGGTGGTGTTCGGCACGTCGGGACACCGGGGCAGCAGCCTGAACGGTGCGTTCAACGAGGATCACGTGCTGGCCATGACCCAGGCGATCGTCGAACACCGGGCCGCCGCGGGCATCGCCGGACCGGTGTTCATCGGCTTCGACACGCACCTGCTGTCGATCCCGGCGTGGCGCAGCGCGCTGGAGGTGCTGGTGGCCAACGGCGTGCCGGTGATGACGGCGGTCGACGACCAGTTCACCCCGACACCGGCGGTCAGCCGCGCGATCTTGAAGTACAACGCCGACCATCCCGGGATCCTGGCCGACGGGATCGTGGTGACGCCGTCGCACAACCCGCCCGCCGACGGCGGCTTCAAGTACAACCCGCCCAGCGGCGGACCGGCCGACGGCTCGATCACCGAGGCGATCGCCGCCCGCGCCAACGAACTGCTGGCCGGCGGGCTGCGCGAGGTGAAGCGGGTCCCGTTCGCGCAGGCGCGGGCCGATGCGCTGGTCACCGAGTATCCGTTCCTGGACGAGTACGTGGCGGCCCTGCGCGAGGTGGTCGACATGGACGCGATCGCCGCGGCGGGGATCCGGATCGGCGCGGACCCGCTGGGCGGAGCCTCCGTCGCGTACTGGTCGGCGATCAAGGACCACTACGGGCTCGATCAGATGACCGTCGTCAACCCGGAGGTGGACCCGGCCTTCGCGTTCATGACTCTCGACACCGACGGCAAGATCCGGATGGACTGCTCGTCGCCGAACGCGATGGCCTCGCTGATCTCCCAGCGCGAGTCGTACGACATCGCCACCGGCAACGACGCCGACGCCGACCGGCACGGCATCGTTACCGCCGACGCCGGGCTGATGAACCCGAATCACTACCTGGCCGTGGCCATCGACTATCTGTTCACGCACCGGCCCGACTGGGCGGCCGGCACTGCGGTAGGCAAGACGCTGGTGTCGTCCTCGCTGATCGACCGAGTGGTCGCCGGGATCGGCCGTGAACTGATCGAGGTCCCGGTGGGGTTCAAGTACTTCGTCGACGGGCTGGCCGACGGGACCATCGGCTTCGGCGGCGAGGAGAGCGCGGGGGCGTCGTTCCTGACGCGCGACGGCCGGGCGTGGTCCACCGACAAGGACGGCCTCATCATGGATCTGCTGGCCGCCGAGATCCTCGCGGTGACCGGCAAGACGCCCTCGCAGCGGTACGCCGAACTGGCCGAGCAGTACGGGTCCAGCGACTACGCCCGAATCGACGCGCCCGCCGGCCGCGAGCAGAAGGCGAAACTGGCGGCGCTGTCGGCCGATCAGGTCCAGGCGAGCGAGCTGGCCGGTGAGCCGATCACCGCGATCCTCACCACGGCGCCCGGTAACGGGGCGCCCATCGGCGGTCTGAAGGTGACCACCGAGAACGCGTGGTTCGCAGCCCGGCCGTCGGGCACCGAGGACGTGTACAAGATCTACGCCGAGTCGTTCCTGGGCCCCGACCATCTGGCGCAGGTGCAGGCCGAGGCGCAGCAGCTGGTCGACTCGGTCCTGGCCGGCTGACTGCCGCTAGAGTCGAGCGCGTGAGCAAGAAGAAGGCGCCCGAGCCCAAACAGGCCCCCGGCTACACGCCGAAGGCGACGTCGAGCACGTCGACGTACGTGCTGATCGGCGTCGCCGCCGTGGTCGCGGCCCTGATCATCGGCGGCCTGGTGTGGAGCAACAACAAGTCGTATCCGCCGGTCGAAGATGAGGTGCTGGCCGAGAACGCCTCGTTCATCGTCGGCAACCCCCGTGCGTCCACGACGGTCGACGTCTTCGAAGACCTCACCTGCCCGCACTGCAAGGAGTTCGAGGCGCAGTCCGGGCCTGCCCTGGCGGCGGCGGCCGAGGCGGGTCAGCTCCGCGTGCGCTATCACCTGCTCACCTTCATGGACGACCAGTCGCCGTCGGGCAGCTACTCTTCCCGCGGCGCCGGCGCCCTGCTGTGCGTCGCGCGGCACGGCGACGTGCAGGTGTGGAACCGCGTGCACGCGGACCTGTTCGCCCGGGCCGGCGGCGACGACGATCCGAGCAACGCGCAGATCGCGGAGTTGGCGGGGCAGGCCGGAGCCACCGAGGAGGCGCGCACCTGCATCGCCGACGGCGCGCTGGTCGCCGAGGCCACGGAGATGGGGGAGGCCTCGCAGCAGCAGCTGAGCAATTCGAACAACGGCCAGGTCGCCACACCGACCGTGCTGGTCGCCGGATCGCCCGTCACCGGAATCCTGGACGGCGACGCCTGGGTCGGCGAGCTCATCACCGGCGGACCCTCCAGCTGACTCCCGCCGGGGTCCTGACCTGACGATTTGGCCGCGCTTCGCCGATTGGGGTAATTTAGCTAGCGCCCCTCAAGGGGCTGCACAACTGAACACGGGGCTATGGCGCAGCTGGTAGCGCACCACACTGGCAGTGTGGGGGTCAGGGGTTCGAGTCCCCTTAGCTCCACCCCGCGCACAAGGCTCGAACCCTTGCCAACGGCATCGTTGGCTGGGGTTCGGGCCTTGTCGCTGTTCTGGGTCCAGTTGAGCGCGTTGGCGTTGACCTCGGGGTCGAGGAGCATCTCGAAGGGCCGGTTGTTCTCGACGCGGAGTTCGTCGTCTTCGTCGATGTAGACCTTGGTGAAGAAGGCTTGGTTGCACAGTCGTCGGTTGGCGTCGTCGCAGCGCTGGTAGATGTCGGCGCAGTTAGCCAGAAGTCCGAGGGCATCGTCGAGATGGGCGCGGGCGTCGGCGTAGTCGCCGTGGTGGGCGTCGATACGCCGGTTGAGGCCGTCGAGTTCGCCGAGGATGCGGTCTTGTTCTCGTTTGAGGACGGGTAGCGGGATGGCGTCGGCCTAGTGGGCGTGCATGAGTCGGTCTTGTTCGTGTTCGAGCCGGTCTCGGTGAGTGGTGAGGCGTTCGAGTTCGTCGGTTTCGGCGGCCATGAGCCGGTCGAACTCGTGGCGGAGCATCCCGGAGAGGGCTTCGCGCTGGGCGGGGCTGATCTGCACGCGGGTGTAGTAGTCCTCGATCAGCTTCTCGACGTCGGCGATCAGGATCGCTCCGCGTGTGCAATCGGTGCGTTTTGAGTGCCGACCGGAGCACACAAAGTAGCAGTAGACGTTGCCGTGGCGGTTCTTGGCGTTGGAGACATCAGCCGCGATCCGCATTGTCCGCAGTGGATCGTGCCTTTGAGGTAGTGGTCGTGGACCTGAGTGGCCTCGGCGGCAGTCTTGTGAGCGGTGAGCACGGACTGGACCTGGTACCAGACCTCGGGGGCGACGAGCGCGGTGTGGGTGCCCTTGTAGCGGGTGCCGCGGTAGACGACATCGCCCTTGTAGTACGGGTTGATCAGCAGGCGATGGACCGAGGAGACCGCCAGCGGCTTCGAGGGCCGCTTCGGGGTGGGCAGGCTGACCAGGCCGCGTGAGGCCAACTCGTCGTGGAGCTGGCTGACGGTCCAGTTCCCCGAGGCGTAGGCCTTGAACGCCCACTCGATCAGGGGAGCGCGTTCTGGGTCGAGTTCGACGGTGCGGACCTCGCGTCCTTGGTCGTCGCGGATGCGGACGTTGAAGTACCCGATCGGTGCCTTGCCGAGGGTGCCACCGCCGATGGCCTTCTGGGTCATGCCCTTGGTGACCTCGGTGGCGAGGTTGCGCGAGTAGAACTCCGCGATAGTGGACATGATCCCGTGCAGCAGCATCCCCGAGGGGGTCTCGTCAATGTTCTCGGTGGCCGAGACCAGCAGCACCCCGGCCTGTTGGAGGGCCAGGTGGATGGTCACGTCGTCCGCGCGGTTGCGGGCGAGCCGGTCAACCTTGTGGACGATGCGGTAGGCGACCTTGTTGGCCTTGACGTACTGGATCATCCGCATCAGCTCGGGCCGGTCGGCGGACTTCGCCGAGGCTCCGGCGTCGACAAACTCCTCCACGATCGCCGCGCCGAGTTGGTCGGCCTTGCGACGCACCGCCTCACGCTGGGCGGGGATGGAGAAGCCTTCGTCGGTCCCGCCCTTGGAGGCCTGTTCGCGGGTAGAGACCCGCAGGTAAGAGATGGCGACAGCCGTGCTGATCGGTGGTTCGATCAGACTGGCCGCCGGATCGGAAACGGTATCGGTGGTCATCGGGTCCTTCACTCTCACACGATTCGACCCTCGCGCTCCCAAAAAGCTGGGAGGGGATGCTGATCGTGAGAGCAGCCATCAATGTGGCTGTGAGGCGAGACCCGACGGGGTCACGGTTTTGCGTGTTGCCCACCCGTGCGGGTGAGGTTTAGGACCACAACACCCCGCATGAGCGAGGCTTGCACGTTCATTCTACCAACGGGGTTGCGACACCCACCGCGCCATCGGGTGTGGCGGTGCCGGGGTCGCGGTAGGTCTCGGGGGTCTCGGTGGCGCGGCGTTCGGCGCGGCTGTGCCCGGTCTCCTACAAAGGTCGAGGTGTCAACCAAAGTTGACGGCGCATTCGCGTGGTCAGCGCCCGCTCACCTGGCCGTCGAGAGGCGGTGGCGTGGTGACGGTTTCGATGCGCGTGATGTCGGCGGGCGATGGTTACAAGTACCTGCTGCGCACGGTCGCGGCCGCGGACGGCGACCGTGCGCTGTCCACGCCGTTGACGCGTTACTACGTGGAGGCGGGCACGCCACCGGGCCAGTGGCTCGGGTCCGGCGTCGTCTCACTCGGCAGGGGTCAGCTCGCGGTGGGTGATCGGGTGTCGGAGGCCCAGCTCCAGCTCTTGATGGGGATGGGCCGTGATCCGATCACCGGCGACCCGCTCGGTCATGCGTTCCCTGCCTACAAGTCGGTGCCGGAGCGGATCGAGGCGCGGATCGCCGACCTCGACCCGGACATGAGTCCGGGCGCGAAGGGTGAGGCGGTCGCGCAGATCGAGGCCGAGGAGGCCGAACGCGGCAGGCGCCGGGCGGTGGCGGGTTTCGACTTCACCTTCTCTGTTCCGAAGTCCGCCTCGGCGTTGTGGGCGGTTGCCGACGCGGGCACGCAGGCGTTGATCGGTGAGGCGCACCATGCGGCGGTTGCGGAGGTGGTTGCGTTCATGGAGCGCGAGGTTGCAGCCACCCGCTCTGGCGCAACCGCCGGCGACGGAGCGGTTGCACAGGTCGACGTGACGGGGCTGGTGGCGACGGCGTTCGATCACTTCGACTCCCGCGCTGGGACCCCCACCTGCACACCCATCTCGTCATCAGCAACAAGGTCCAGACCGACTTCGACGGCAAATGGCGCAGTCTGGATGGTCGTCCGATGCACGCCGCGGTGGTCGCCCTGTCGGAGCCGCACGAGGCGGTGTTCGCCGACCACATGACCCGCACCTTCGGCGTCGAATGGGAGCCTCGCGACATAGGCCGGGACCGGAACCCGGCATGGGCGATCAGCACCGTGCCGGAGGAGCTGGTCCAGGAGTTCTCCACCCGTGCCCGGCACATCGACGCCGAGAAGAACAGACTCATCGCCGAGTACGTCGCCAAGCACGGCCGCCAACCCTCCACAGCGACCGTCATCAAACTCCGTGCCCAAGCCAAGCCACCCTGACCACACGTCCCGACAAGGAGGTGCGGTCGCTGGCCGACCTCACCGCCGAATGGCGCACCCGTGCCGTGGGCGTGCTCGGCCAGGACGCCACCGACTGGGCGCGCGGTCACCGACAACGACAAGGCGTTTCTGCTGCGAGCCGATGATGTACCGCTGGACGCGATCGGCGAACTCGGCACGTCGGTGGTCGGGGTGGTGGGTGAGAAGCGGTCCACGTGGCGGCGGTGGAATCTAATGGCCGAGGCGTCCCGGCAGACGATGGGCTGGCGCTTCGCCACCATGCACGACCGCGAAGCCGTCGTCGCGATGATCGCCGACGGCGCCGAACAAGCCTCGCTCCGGCTGACGCCGCCCGACCTCGCCACCAGCCCGGCCGCGTTCCGGCGGGTAGACGGCACCAGCGTGTTCCGGCCCAAGCACTCGACCGTGTTCTCCTCCGAGCTGCTGCTGGCCGCCGAGGACCGACTGCTCGACCGCTCCCGCACTCTCACCGCACCCACTGTGCCTGTGGTGACAGTTGAGAAGATCACCACGAAGCCTGATCGTGAAGGGCGGATGCTCGGCGAGGATCAGGCCGACGCGCTCATGAAGATCGCCATATCCGGCCGTGTCCTCGATGTGCTGATGGGACCGGCGGGTGCCGGGAAGACCACCGCCATGAATGCGCTGCGCCGTGTGTGGGAGACCGAGCACGGCAAGGGCTCGGTCGTCGGGCTCGCACCGTCAGCGGTGGCCGCGCAGGTGCTCGCCGACGACCTTGGTATCCAGACCGAGAACACCGCGAAGTGGTGGCAGAACCACCTCATCCACGGCACGAGGTTCGAGGCCGGTCAGCTCGTCATCATCGACGAAGCCTCCCTCGCCGGAACCCTCTCGTTGGACCGCATCACCCACCTGGCCGAACGAGCCGGCGCGAAGGCGCTGCTGGTCGGCGACTACGCCCAGCTCCAATCCGTGGACGCAGGCGGCGCGTTCGGTCTCCTCGTCGGTGACCGGGACGATGCGCCCGAGCTGGTTGACGTCCATCGCTTCACCAACAAGTGGGAGAAGACCGCCTCCCTCGCGCTCAGACACGGGCGCACCGAGGTGATCGACACCTACCTCGACCACGACCGCATCCGCGACGGCGACGCCGAAGCCATAGCCGACGTCGCATACGCCGCGTGGCGCGCAGACCGGGAACGCGGTTTGGTCTCAGTGCTGGTCGCCGAGACCCGCGACGACGTGACCGCCATCAACCAGCGCGCCCGCGCCGATCTGATCCTCGACGGCAAGTTGACGCCCAGTAGGGAGGTGGAACTCTCTGACGGGACCACCGCGGGAGTCGGGGACACGATCATCACCCGCCGCAACGACCGCCGCCTGCGCAGCGGCAAGGACTGGGTCCGCAACGGAGACACCTGGACCATCACCGGCGTCCGCGACGACGGCTCGGTCACCATCCGCAAGACCGGCCGCCGGTTCGGAGGCTCCATCGTCCTTCCCGCCGCCTACGTGGCCGATCACGCCGAGCTGGGCTACGCAGTCACCGCCCACAGGGCGCAGGGGGTCACCGTCGACACCGCGCATGTGCTGGTGGAGACAACCACGACGGGGGAGAACTTCTACGTCGCGATGACCCGCGGCAGGCACGCCAACCGCGCTTACGTAGTCCTCGACCGGGCCGACGACCACGCTAGCCCGCATCCGGGCGACAATCGCGACGCCACTGGCCGATCCGTACTGTAAGACGTCCTGCAACACGTTGGGGCCGAGCTGTCCGTACACGAGACCATCACCGTCGAACAGGAGCAGTGGGGCTCGATCGCACAGCTCGCCGCCCGAGTACGAGACCATCGCCGCGGCAGCGCAACGAGACCGCTGGGCTACCCTCATCCGTGCCTCTGGTCTGACTGCCGAGCAAGCCGACACCGCGATCGAGTCCGAGGCGTTTGGGGCACTCACCGCGGAACTCCGTCGCGCCGAAGCCAACCACCACAACCTCGACACCCTGCTCCCGCGCCTCGTCGCCGCGCGTGGATTCGCAGATGCTGACGACATCGCCTCCGTCCTGCACTACCGGGTGGCCCGCGCCACCGCGCGCCCGGCCGGCTCGGGACGCCCCCGCAAGGCACCCCGGCTGATCGCGGGACTCGTCCCCGAGGCCCGCGGCCAGGTGTCCGCCGACATGCGTCAAGCGCTCGATCAACGACGCGATCTGATCGAGCAGCGAGCAGACGCCGTGCTCGATACCGGTCTCGACGAAGGGGCCACGTGGACGAAGCCACTTGGGACGCCACCTGGTGATCCCTGGCGACGCTATGCCCGCACTGTGGCTGTCTACCGGGACCGCTATGGCATCACCGATGACACACCACTGGGCACGGCGGCCGTGACAACCGCACAGAAGATCGACGCTGCCCGAGCCCGCAGTGCACTTGAGCGAGCGGGCAACATCGCTCGCGGGAGCAGTGCCCGCGCGGAGCGCAAGGTCGTGCGCAGAGAACAGGGACGAACGCTCTAGCGCAGCTCAGAGAGGGCGGGACGCACCCGAAGGCGTTGATAGGCTCGAACTACGGTACTCGGCCCTCCGGGGCGGGGTATCTCGTCGGGCAGGGTGTGCTCGGTCTCGAATCCGTGGCTCACCGAGTTACAGCTCGCCCCGCGAGCCGACCAGGGGTCTCCGCACTCTCGTGACGGTAGGGTCAGACCAATGATGGACTGTGCCCCAGGAGGTGAACGCATTGACGCAGGAGTCGTCGCATAGCGCTGCTGGCCAAGCCCTCGGATACGTCCACCAATGCATGTGGGCACTCGTTGAACTGGGGAGACGTGCCACTTCAGAGCCAGCGGCTCAGCTTCGGCTCGAAGCCTTGGATGATATCGAGTTCGATAGTGCAGGTTCACCTACTGAACTTCTGCAGACGAAGCATCACACACGCGGCGGTGGTCCGCTCACAGCTCAATCAGTTGACCTCTGGCGAACTCTGAATGTCTGGATGGACTTGCTTTCATCCGAAACGCTCGTTCTACGCCTAGTCACCACCCGGACGCTCAGTGAAGAGTCGGGGCTGATCCGCCTCCGTGCCGGGGACATCCGCGACACTTCTGTAGCCCTCGAGGAACTGCTAGATGCGGCAAGAACATCGACGAGCAAGACCACCGATAAGTGGCGCAAGAAGTTCCTTGAACTCGACGAAATCAGCAGGGTTGAGCTGGTAGACCGCATCATCATCGATGATGGATCGCTGCCGGCAACCGATATCGACAAGGAACTGGTCCGAACCTTCCGGTATGCATATCCGACTGGGCGAGACGAAGTTTTTCTCCACCTTCTCAAAGGATGGTGGTCAGGTGTCTCGGTGCAACTCTTGAGCAGAGCGCTGGAAACGGTGACGGGTCAAGACTTGATCGTGCAAGTCACAGAGATTGCAGACCAACTTAAGAGTGACACCTTGCCCATCGACCCGGCCGTCATGCAAGAGCATGATGAGTCTATTTCCGATCTATACAAGGATCGGCCCTTCGTGCAGCAGCTCCTCTGGATCGCATTAGAAAACAACCGTCTTTGGAAAGCGATCCGGGACTATCACCGGTCCTTCACTCAGCGCTCATTCTGGCTTCGTCACCAACTCTTAGCCGAGACTGAACTTGACCGGTTCGCCTTTCGCCTTCACGACGAGTGGGAGCAAACCTTCGACTCGCGAGTAGCTGCCATGAAACGGGAAGGTCGGACTGACCACGACGTCGTCGGCCAAGAAATCCTAGACGAAATGGCAAGAGAGTCGCGGGCCCGTCTGCGGGACCGCTTTGACGAGCCCTGGTTCAACCGCGGAATGTTCCACGCACTCGCCGATGGTGAGCTGGGGTATCGAGTTGGCTGGCATCCCGAATTCGAGTCGAAGCTGGAGGAGATGCTTAGCCATGTCTCATCTACCTGAAGCGCCGGCTTCACCTCCAGCCCGCCCGCCAGAGGCCGTGGCACTCTTCAACACCGTCCTCACCTCGGAGCTGCTTGTCAACGCCTGCTGGGCGAAAGCCCAGCAAGGCACTACCGGTCTCGCGTGGCCCGCTGCTTACCTCATCTTGCCGCTCACTCTGCACCCGGAGACACGAGACAGTCTGCCCCGTGATCGACGGATCACCCTCGCTCGTTGGGCAGTACGAAATCACGACTTGCTCGCGGACATGGAATATCGAGTGGCGAACATGGCCTTGCCAACCAAACGAGCCATCCGCCACGGCCTCCGCGCGAGGCGACTCGGACTTGACGGAACCAACCTTGTTGCGCTCGCTAGGCCGAAAAGTGCCACGTCGCAATGGCCCACAGAACTGAGCGATTCTGTCAAAGCAGCACGGTTTTGCGGACAATGGTTCAACGCCATCGAGACGCACATGGCGTTTGAACTACTCGGAATCGGAGGCTAATCGTGCACATCGTGTCCCTGGGAGTGTTCAACGAGTCGGGGAGACGTCGTGACGTCGACTTCCGTCCGGGCGCCCTGAATATTCTGACTGGAAAATCGAAGACCGGTAAGTCTGCCATACTCGACATCGTCGAATACTGTCTCGGAAGAAACACGGTCACAATCCCGACCGGGGTCATTAGCGATCACGCTTCCTGGTACTACGTGATCGTCCAGTTCGCGGATGAACGCGTTCTGATTTGTCGACCGAACCCGGAAGGCGCAAGCACCCACCGGGCCATGGTCCGTACAGGCGGTCTCGACCTCGCTGCCCCCACATTCAACGAACTCGAGGTCAACGCCGACACCGAGGTCGTGAAAGACACACTCACCGAGCGGCTCAGAATCGAGTCCTTCACCATCGACCCCGAGGGTGGCTCGCTGAGACAACCCTTCGACGTCTCAGTCCGACAGGCACTCTTCTACTGCTTTCAGAATCAAGGGGAGATTGCCAGTCGTGACGTGCTCTTTCACCGACAGGTGGAGAACGACATCAAGACAACGATCCGCGACACACTTCCGTACTTCCTCGGTGCAGCAACACCTGAGCAAAGCGCCCTGCGGCGCCAGCTCGTCGCAACACGTAGAACTTTGCAACGAACGCAGAACAGCATCCGCGCCGCGGAAGCCGACCTCGATCAGCAGGACAGCCGAGTCACCCACCTGATTGAGTCTGCGGTCAGCCTCGACGTGCTGCCTGCTGATGCAGGAATCGGCGCCAGAGAAGGAATGCGCGCGATGCTGGAAGGCATCTTGACCTATCGATCCGATAGCTTGTCAACCGAAGTGTCGGAAGAATCGCGCCGCAGGAGAGAACTCGCGGAAGAAGGACGAACGATCCGGACTCGAATCCGTGAAGTTGACGATCAACTCGAACTGCTTCGCAAGTTGCAAGACGAACAGGGTGACTCGCAGACCGAAGGTCGATACCAGACTGAAAGGCTTCGCGCGCTCAACCTACTCGTCCCGAAGTCTGCATTGACCGACGGAGACGTAGCCGTTTGCCCGCTGTGCGACCAAGGTCTAGACCACCCAGATGAGACCATCGATGAGCTGCGAGCGCTTCTGAACTCTCTGGAAACTCGCCTCGAAGCATCGAAGGGGGTGTCCTCTCGACGCCAAGCGACAATCGAGCGTCTGGAGGCGAGCCGCGAACCGCTGGTGGAGGCACTCCGAGAAAACGTCGTTGAACTCGATGCCGTTGCTCAACAAGAAGCCGCGATCGCAGCGGGCCGTGAACGACGCGAGCGAATCGCATTCCTCCAAGGCCGGGTCAGCCAAGAACTCGAACGAGGTGTCGACATCGCTGCTGACCTCGTTGAACTGCGAAACGCTGAACGCCGATACCGCGGACAACTCGCGCGGCTGGAGGACATTAGCGAGCGCGACGATCCTGCCACCGCTCTTCGCGCCGCTATCGACTCGGTATCTGAGCTGATGACGGACTATGCGCGTTACCTTCAGCTAGAAGGTTCCGAGCACTACGTCCGCCTTGACCCAGTCGAGCTGACCGTAGCTGTTCAGCGACCTGGAGGCCGCGTCCCGCTTGGGCGTATGGGAAGCGCCGAGAACTGGGTCGGCTACCACCTCGTCGCTCACCTCGCCCTTCACCACTGGTTCGCGACGAACGGTCGACCTGTTCCGCGGTTCCTCATGTTCGATCAGCCGACGCAGGCCTTCTTCCCCGAAGAGGTCGTTGATGCTGCTGAGGATGAGAACGCCGACTGGGAAGCAGTGCGGAGACAATTCACGCTGATGCGAGATGTTGTAGCGGCGCTTGCCGGTGAGCTCCAAGTCATTGTGTGTGATCACGCGAACCTCGCAGACGACTGGTTCCAAGACGCAGTCATCGAGAACTGGCGAAACGGTGTCGCCTTAATCCCCACGGACTGGTTGGAGGACGAAGCGGGATGAATGCCAGAGCGGCACGTGCCCCTGCTCTACGGAAGCGGCCGCGGCCGACCGGACTGCCTCTCGGAGAAGACAAACGACGGAGGCGTCTGCCCCTTCCGTCCTGTGTATGACTATCGCCGTTCGTCGATGCTCCTATAGTGCTCGCGCCGAAGCGAGGGGTTCCGTCTGTCGCTGCTCGGGCGTACATTAGTGGATGAGGCAGGTTCTCCTCATTTTCGGGTCCTTCGGGAAGGCCCAGCTTGGGCGCTCATACACGTACTGCCTCCTCGACGGATAGACACGTGTGACGAGTGGCCCGCCATGATCCGCCTGATCTGGACGCTCAGCGCCCACACCCGCTACTACCTGCACCGTTACATGCCGACCGATCGGCTGCTCGACGCGATCCGCCGCCGACCCAACCTGAAGTGGGGCATCCCTGCGATGCTCCTCGCCGTGCCCTACCTGCTGATCGCGAGCATCTGCACCAACGCCCTCGCTGACGATGCCCGCATCTGGTCGTGTTGTGCGCGGTGTGGAACGCGATGAAGTTCATCATCATGGGACCGGTCAGCCTCATCCTCGTGCTCCGCGCCCGTCTCCGAGAGGCTGGTGCACGTCGCCGGGATCGAACACGTGAGACCCTGAGCCGGACTCTGCGCCAGGAGGAACCGATTATCTACGTCGCGGCGCGGTAGTCCTCGCCGGGACGGGCCTCACTTGATCCGCGTGCGTAGTCAGGCTCGCGGCGGTCCAGAGGCAGGCCGCGAACCAGCACGTCCTATCGGTGCGTTGGTTGTCCCTTCGCGCGTCTGCCGGTCGCTCTAGAATTGAGCCTGAGTAGCACGGTCGCTCCCGACCTCGCACTCGCGGCGAGGGAGGATGACGGTGACAGACGCGACGCCACCTCAACGGGTAGACCCGCGCGACCTGCTCAGCGAATGGGGCGAACACCTCCGACGAGTGGGTCTGCTACATCGTGAGGCACGTCCTCAACGGCGGCGGGCCGCTCGGAAGCGAGGAGCAATCCGGAGCGTACGTCCTGTTTCGTCAGGAGAAAGCCTTCGATACCCGCGAACTCCCCACGGAGGAGCCGCTGGTCACCCTCGAACGCGAGGATGAGGCGATCGAGCCGTTGACCCTTACCTCGCTCTCCGATGTCGTTGGTGTCAACGCCTTGGTAGAGGGCGGAGTCATCGAGCCGCATGCCGGCCTGACGATCTTGTTCGGAGAGAACGGCACGGGCAAGACGGGGTACTCCCGCATCTTCAAAGCCCTCGCGGCGAGCCGCACTGCCGATGTGATCCTCGGCGACATCGAGGCGGCATCGCCGCAGCACCAATCAGCACTTGTCGGCTATACGCTCGGCACTGAGACGAAGACCTACACCTGGACCGGACAACAGGGCGTCGCGCCCTTCACCAGGATGTCGATCTTCGACAGCCCTTCTGTCAGCTTCCACGTCGATGACGACCTTGAGTACGTCTACGTGCCAGCAGCCCTGGCACTGTTCAATCACGTCATCGCAGGCATCAAGTCGGTACAAGCCCACATCGACCAGGCCGTCGAAGGCCTACGATCTGGGTCCACAGGGCTTCTGTCTCGCTTCCCACGCACTGCCGCGGTTTACCCGCTCATCGAGACCCTGGGAGCGTCCACTGATCTGGAACACCTGAGGTCGCTCGCCGACTCCGATCCAGACGTCGAGACACGTATCGGCGACCTGCGCCGCACGGTCGCTGCGCTGGAGGCGGACACCATCAGCGCTGAGATCAAGCTGCAACAGCGAGTCGAACGCGTCTTGACGCAAGCTTCCAACGCGGCCACCGTGATGGCTGACTTCAACGTGGAGGCATACGGCCGCGAACGCGACACCCTCCACGGACTTGAAGAGGACTACCGCGCCTTCCGAGGCGCCCTGTTCGAGGCAGCCGACCTGCCGGCCGAGCCCGACGACACCTGGAGCACGTTCATCGAGGCCGGCGAGGCATACCAAGCACATCTCATCGCGGTCGGAGCACACGACGCCGATCGGTGTTTGTACTGTCGGCAGCCTCTGAACGAAGCGGCGCGATCGCTGATCGGCAAGTACTCCGAATACCTCGAAGACAAGATCACCACTGACATCGCCGCTTCAAAGGCGCGGCTCCACGCACTTACAGAACCGGTCACCTCGATCCAGGTCAACGACGTCTCTACCTTCGCCGACGAGTACGCAGGCACCGAGGACAAGCCCCACTTCCACGTTGAACTTGACCGGACCCTGAGCACCATCGCGGAGCTATCCGAGCAGCTTCTCGCCGCTTCCGCCGTGAGCACAGCGCCGACCGAACACGCCGGCACAGATGCGATAGCGCTCGGCTCGGCGTTGGAGACCGCCAAGCAGGCCCTCGGTGAACTGAGGACACAGGCAGCCACACGGGCTGACACCTTGGCCGAGAAGAAGAAGGAGCTTGTCGAGCTAGAAGCCGCAGCAGAACTGACGAAGTCGTGGACGCTCATCGAGTCGCACGTACGCGACGCCAAGCAGGCTGACCGGCTCATACTGCTCGCCAAGCCCATGCCTGGGCTCCTGCGCGCTGTAACCGGACTGGCCAAGACCGCGAGTGACCAGATGATCAACGAAAGCTTCGATGCGCTTTTCAACGAAGAGTGCGCGGCACTTCGTGCGCCCGCGCTACGCGTGGAGTTCGTCGGCCGCCAGGGGCGCGCACAACGCCGCAAGATCCTCAGCGGGAAACACAAACCGTCCAAGGTGCTCTCCGAAGGAGAGCAGAAGGTCCTCGCAATAGCGGACTTCCTCGCCGAAGCGCGCCTCGCCGGAATCACCGCGCCGGTCATCTTCGATGATCCTGTCTCAAGCCTCGACCATCGCCGCATCAACGAAGTCGCGCAGCGCGTCGCGTCGCTCGCTGACACGACACAGGTCATCGTCTTCACCCACGACATCTTCTTCGCCAGCACGCTGCTTACGCTCATGGAAGCAACCAAGCGCTGCTCCTACTTCCAGATCACCGATGAAGAGGGCAAAGGAAAGGTCACCCGAGCGACAGGACCCCGCTGGGACAGCTTGAACAACATCAAGAAGAACATCAACGAGACCATCCAGGCAGCAAAGTCGCAGGACGGCGATTCGCGGGCGGCACTGGTCCGCACGGGTTACGACTGGGTGCGCGCCTGGTGTGAGGTCTTCACCGAGACTGAACTGCTCCAGGGCGTCACGCAGCGCTATCAACCCAACGTGCGGATGACCAACTTGCCCAAGATCAAGCCCGAAGCACTTCCCGCTGCGATCGATACCGTCAACCGCATCTTCGAGGAAGCATGTCGGTACATCGACGGCCACTCTCAACCTCTGCCTAGCCTCGGGGTCGGCCCTACACTCGCCGGACTCGAAGCCCACTGGGCCGAGCTGACCGAAGCGCGAACCGCTTACAACGCGGCGACTCCTTAGGTCCTCTCAGCGACACACCCGCCGCAGTGGACCCGAGTCCCAGCCCCAGGCCCTCGTGTCAGTCCTCGGGCTCGGCAGGCCGGGTGCGAAAACTGTTCACCCGTTGTGCGTCGGAATCGTGAGGGAGAATTGAGCTGTGACTGAGCACATCCCTGAGGCAGAGGCGTACATCCGGTTTCGCCTGGACGAGCTCTCGTCGCGGAACGAGCATCATCGGTTCGAGGAGATCGCTACGCGGGTTGCTCAGAAGCGGATCAGCTCGAACATCCTGATCGCAACCGGGCCCGTCAGTTCGGGCGGCGATCAGCAGCGAGACGCGGAGACGTTCACAACCCGCCTCCCGAGCGAGCTGCCGCACTCGGCGGGCTTCGCGGCTGCCGCCTCCACGTCGCCGGTGGTGGTGGCCTGCACCGTCCAAAGCAAAGGCCTGAAGCAGAAGGTTCTCAGTGACCTCGCCGGCATCTGCGCCAACGATGCGGCTGACGTTGACCACGTCGCATTCTTCAGCGTGCACCTCATCTCCGAGGGCGTGACCCACGACGTCCAGCGGACCGCCCGCGAGTCCTACGCAGTGACCCTGGACATCTTCTGCGGCGGCGACATCGCGACGTTCCTCGCCGAGGCAGACTTGGTGTGGGTCGCACGGCACTACCTCGAACTGCCTTCGCATCTGGTCTCCACGCCGGAGGACGAGCCGGCACCGCAGTGGTACGCGGATCTGATCGATGGGTTGCGTCACAACCATGGACCAGTAGCCCTGACGCCAGCGGTACAAGGCGAGATCACTCACGGACTTCGACACGCGACCTGGGACGAGCACGCGAACGCCGACTTGCCGGAGTGGTTGGACTTCATGGGGGCGTTCCTAGCTGACTCGGCAGACGGCGCGGACACCGAGCTGGTGTTCCGAGCGTGCTACGAGATGGCTATTGCACGGTTCCGGGGCATGGGCGTCGCAACCGGAATCGAGGACTTGGTTCGTCGCGCCATCGACTACGCGTGTACGAGCACCCGGCCGAACATCGTTGACGACGCTGTGACGCTCTGCGCGTACTGGGGGACGATGTGGATGACCGGGGTCGCGAAGGCCGAGGCATCCGAGATCAGTGCTGCGATGCTGCGGCTACGATCGCACCTCGTCAACCTACTCGACGCCACCGATTCGGTGACGCATCCGGTGCGGTCGGCGACCTTGACGGGAACACTCGCGTTCGCCCACCTGGTACCGGACTGGGGGCGCATCGAGACGACTGACGGCAAGCCCCCACCCGCCGCGGTTGCCTCCAACGTCGGAGTGCAACTGGACGAGTCCGCCGTCGACACCTCGGCATTGCCGGTGTCGCACCTGTTCGACTTCGACGCGGCGATGTCCTATTTGGAGCAGCTGGTCGACCTATTGCCACGGGCTCGCGCCTACTCGTCCAGCGAACTCGCGCGTCTGTTCACGATGTACGCGCCCGCAGCCTCCGGGCACACCAATTACGAAAAGGTCCGTGACGGCTTCGACATCGTGCTGGCCCAAGTACAGGGCGACTCCGCCACCGCCGAGCGATGTCGCGATCGTGGGATGGCATTCGTGAGGGCCGGCCAGCCCCTGAAGGCTCTGGCTGAACTGCACAACGCGAAAGCACAATGGTTCAACGGGGACACCATCTACGGCGCCATCCTCACGATGCGCTACCTGGGCTCGCTATACGCCGGCCTCGGGCTGATGTACGCGGCCAAGATGTACGCGTGCACCGCCGCCGCTCTGGCCATGATGAGCGACGACACCGACGTGCAGGCGCACGTGCCCAAGGCCCTGCTGGAGACAGCCAAGTACGCCCAGCAGGCCGGCACCTGGGTCGACGCAGCCCGACTCACCGAGGTCGCACTCCTGGCACGCGCCCAGATGCTGACCGATCCATTCGACTACGACAAACACCCCGACCTCGCAGCACACGACACCAACGCCACCTTGGAGCTAGCCGGCATCCGCACATTCTGGCCCGAGCTTGAACCACTTATTGAAGCAGCCCACAAGACGACGAACTGGTACGAACAGTTGGTCGAAGTCATCGAGCACGACGACTCACGGTTCGACATGACCGAGCACGATTTCCAGGCTCGCGCCGCCGAGCAGCTCGCCGGCCCACTCCTCGGCGACGTCGGCCACAGACGACTCATCGACTTCCAAGCCCTCGGCATCCGCTGGACCTTCCAGTTCGACAACAACCGAGAGACGGTGCTGACCGCCGAGGGCTTCGTCGCCGCACTCCAGGTCCTCCTGGCTGACATCGCACCGATGAACCCGGTCCTGATCAGGAGCACAATTCGGGTCGCCGTAGACGTGAGACCCGGCGCCAGCCGAGAAGATGACTCGATCGACATCGACGACTCAGGGCCCGAGGTCCTGGCCAACGTTGTCCTATCGAACTCGCTGACGGACCCCGAAGCGCACAACAGGGCGATCCTCGCGACGTGCTACCAACTGCTCCACGCCGTCCATGTCCGCCCACCAGACGAACTCCAGAACCTCCTAGAGCCTCTATTCAGAGGCGGCCTCATTCATAAGGTGTCCATCGGTCGCCCCTACGAGGAGACCGCCGCCCTACTGGACGACGATCACTACGCCCGATGCGCTGACGCAAGCAGGCCGTCGTCCTCCGACGCCTTCCAACCCACCGAGTGTGAGCACTTGCCGACCTCAACCGTTACAGGTCCGGGCTATGACCGCGATGAGTCACTTCAGGCCATCCACGAACGGTACGAAGTTGCCAATGAGGCCCTGCGGTTCACGCTCCCACGACTGTTGTCTGATCAAGCCGGGCGAGCAACCGTGGTGAGGCTGCGCAACGATGGTTGGCTCGACTGGCAAATCCTCGTCGCCCTAGTGAACACCTCCATGAACTGGCGGATGAAACGCGCGGGACTACGGCCCGGTGTAGGCGACCCCCGGCGAGCGCTCGACCTTGCCCGCGAACTGGAGACATCAGCTTCCTCGACGATGCCGCTATCAGAGTTCACCGACGACGTCGTCGACATGCACATCTTCACTCAGACGGTGTCAGTCGCCCGCCAGTGGAACCTCCGCGGACGGCCCGAAGCTCCCGGTGAGAACGCGATGCGTGACCTCCTGACCCGCCGGTACCGATACGCCACCGATGACATCCCACACCGCGACCTACTCGACTGCATCGATAAGGACGGAAACCTGCTCACGCTGCTCGACATCCCCACCGACAACGGCAACAACGACCACCGGGCCCGCGATGCCAGCGAGTCCGCCTAGATTCTGTCGGCGATCGCAGGACCGGGGGACGCCCATGAAGAAGCCGCGACTGAAAGTGCAGTTATGACTAGCCCAGGTGGGAGAGCATGTCCGTGGATGCGAGTTCAAGCATGTGCTCTGTTGTGAAATGAGGGTCCCGTGCTTCGCGTCTATCTCGATCAGTTCTCATGGATCGGTCTCGCCAGAGCTGCGCATGGCCGGACCGGCGGCGAGCGCTACCGCGACGCGCTGGAGATGTGCCGTGCAGCAAGGGTGCACGAAATGGCATCGTTCCCCCTCGATCTGTATCGGTACTGGGAGACAGCCAAGAACCACAACGAGGGCTCCAGGAACCGCCTCGTTGAGACGATGATTGAGTTGTCCGACTTCGACACCATCACCACACCCAAGCAACTTCTCTATTACGAGATCGACATTGCCCTACGTGCCCGCTTCGGCCGGCCAACCGATGTGACTGCGCCTCGCGTCTTCGGACGAGGCATCGCTCACCTGACCGCCGGCGGCGTCCACAACTCAATGAGACCGACCGATGAGTGGGCCACCTCCGGAGATAAGAGCAGCGACCTCCGGACTCCCGTCGACCGTCAGCTCGAAGAGCTACTGCTGCGCGCAGGTCCAAGCACACACGCGCACGCGGGCCTCCCACTCGATCTAGTCAACTGGGGTGACCTGTTCGTACAGCACGAAGTCAGCGTCGCTGAAGAGATCGCGCGACGGAAGGTACCGCGCGCCGAGTTGCTTCCTGCGGTCGTCCACTCAGACTTCAACGACATCGCCCCGGCCCTCCGTGATCGGCTCACGGCCGCCGGCATCAGTGCAACGGAAGTGACGGAAACCTTGGGTGGCGTAGGTCTGCTCCAACTCGTTCAGTCCCTCCCCACCCGCCGGGTGACCAACGCACTGCGGGTGAGCAAGCACCTGCATCCGCCCCAGCATCAAAAGTGGAAATCGAACGACTTCATCGACGCCGTGCAACTACCCGTCCGCACGGTCTACTGCGACCTGGTGTTTACCGAACAACAGTGGGTCCGAGCCCTCACGCGCGATAAGGACGACAAGCTCGATGAGCGGTTCGATACCAAGCTGATCTTTAAACCCGAGCAGCTGGTCGAGGCGCTGGTCACCGCGAGCCCGTGACGGCGGTAGCGATGATCCCGGTCCATCCACGGAAGCGACAGGTGACTACGGCGCCGAGTACGCAGACTTGTTTACGGCCGACTGACGGCGCCCGCTGAGGCGAATCTCGGCACCCCCTGCGACCAGCGCTCTTCTCACCGCCTGCTGGCTCACGCCGAAGCGCAGCCCGACCTCCACCAGCGTCAATCCACCCGCATACAACTCAATCGCTTCGGCGAGGTGGCACTCATCGAGACCGCGCCGGCGGATCGGGACCGAGCGGCGGGCAAGGTGTGCCGCCGCGGTGCGGCGATGAATGCTGAACCGCTCGCCCAACTGCACCAGTGTCGCGCCCGACTCATACGAGGCCACCAGCTCGTCCACCTGTGCCGGGCTCAGAAAGGTTTGAGTCATCCCAACTGCACGCACCATCCGGCCCCGCTCGTCTGCTACAGACGGCTCCAGCGGCCGCCGGTCCCGCCGGTAGAGGCCCCGCGACCTGCGAGAAGCCACGGTTTTCAAGGCCGGGCAGGGGTTCTCGAACTGTCTACGAAGGTCCACAAACGATAATCCGCTTCGACTTCGGTCGGGGCGGATTCTCTTGTAGGGCGATTCGGTGGAATCGGGGGGTCCGGCACGGGTGGTCGAGACCGTTCTCAGCAACAGTTCAGGCACGATGAAGTAACCTCGCCGTGTCCTTGCCGAATCTAAAACGTTATCGAAACCCGAATTGGACTATGACTGTGCTTCAACACCGACTGAACACCCATGACTCGACGGTGCCCGCTGCCCTCACCGCCCACGACACCACGTCGCGAACCCGACGGTCCGGCCGGCACCGCGCGGCCAAGACCGTCTCGCCGATGCGGGTCGGTGCGCTGGTCGCCTTCGCCGGCGCCATCGGTCTGACCTTCGGCGGTGCCGGACAGGCGGCGGCACATCCCGCCGCGCCGACCGCACCGGCGAACGTCGCCTCGCCCGTGGACCTGGACCTGCCGCCGGAGATCGACGACCTGGTGCGCGGCCTGCTGCCGCCGAGCGGACTCGCCCCCGGTCAGAACCGCGCGGTGGCACCGGCGAAGGGCACCGTGACCTCTGGCTACGGCGCCCGCTGGGGAACCAACCACAACGGCGTGGACATCGCGAACAAGATCGGCACCCCCGTGCACGCGGTGACCGACGGAACCGTTCTCGAGTCCGGTCCGGCCTCGGGCTTCGGGCAGTGGATCCGCGTCAAGCAGGATGACGGCACCGTCGGCGTGTTCGGTCACGTCGACAAGAGCTTCGTGAAGGCGGGGCAGCAGGTGCGCGCCGGTCAGACGATCGGCACCGTGGGCAATCGCGGCCACTCCACCGGCCCCCACCTGCACTACGAGGTCCGGGATGCCAAAGGCAGCGCGCTCAACCCGCACGCCTGGCTGGCCAAGCGGGGCGTGCACCTGTGAGGTGAGCCCGCCGGATGATCTCGACCTCCGGCCTCGCTCCGACCGCCGGCCGGGAGACCCCCGATCGGCGGGGCGCGACCGAGCTCACGCCGGATGTCCCGGTTCGATCGCCTCGCCCATGGCCAGACTCACCCACGCCGACAGGTCGGAATCCCGCTGCCGGACCTCGCCGGCCACCGGGGCGAGGAGATGGCCCGTGTGATCGCCCACGTCGATCCGCTCGATGATGCGGCCGGCGAACCACACGCCGGAGTCGGTGAGTATCGGCAGGCCGTGCGGACCCTCCGCCCACCGGCATGCGGAGAACTTGTCGACCGAATCCCCGGTTTCGCCGCCGAAGAGCCGCGCCAGTTCCGCGTGCTCGCGGGCGATCAGGTGTACCGCGAGGTGATCGGCGTGCGCGGCCACCCCGTGGGTGTGGTTGGCGCGCGAGATTCCGACGAAGAACAGCGGCGGGTCGATGCTGCTCTGGGTGGCGAACCCCACCAGGCAACCTGACGGACCGTCGGCCGAACGCGTCGTGACCACGTAGAGCGGGCGGTCGACCGCCACCAGCGACTCGAAGGCACCGGTGCTGTCCGCGGTTCTGCTCACGTGCTCTCCCTTCGCTCCGGCGCATGTATCGGGAACGTAGGCCTCTTACCCGCGGTGACCCGATTCCAAACAATCAGTGCCCGGCCCATGCCGACAGCCGCTCCACCGACCAGGTGTTCACGATCCGGTCCGGCTCGATGCCGTGCTGCACGGCGCGCTGTGCACCGAGGCGGCTGAACTCGAGTTGTCCCGGCGCGTGGGCATCGGAGTCGACGGCGAACAGGCAGCCGAGGTCGTGGGCGAGGGCCAGCAGTTCGTCGGGCGGATCGACCCGTTCGGGACGCGAGTTGATCTCGACCGCCGTGCCGTGGTCGGCGCAGGCGCGGAAGACGGCCGCGGCGTCGAACGTCGAGGGCGGACGTCCGCGTCCGGCGATCAGTCGGCCGGTGCAGTGCCCGAGCACCTGCACGCGCGGATCGCTCACCGCGGCCACCAGTCGGGCGGTCATCGGGCCGCGGTCCATCCGCAGCTTGGAGTGCAGGGAAGCCGTCACCACGTCGAGCCGCTCGAGCATGGCCGGGGACTGGTCCAGCGAGCCGTCGTCGAGGATGTCCACTTCGATCCCGGACAGGAGTCGGAAGCCGTTGCCGTGCCGGCTGTTCCAGGTGTCGATCAGGTCGAGCTGGCGGCTCAGACGTTCCGCGCTGAGACCGTTGGCCACCGTCAGCCGCGGCGAATGGTCGGTGATCGCCAGCCACCGGTAGTCCAGCGCCACCGCGGCCGCCGCCATCTCCGGCAGCGGTGCGCCGCCGTCGCTCCAGTCGGTGTGCACGTGCAGGTCGCCGCGCAGCAGCGGTGCCAGCGGTTCGCCGTCCGGCATCGGTGACGGTGCCCGTTGCAGTGTGTCGAGGTAGTTCGGCAACGCGCCGTCGACGGCGTCGGTGATCACCGCAGCAGTCGTCTTGCCGATGCCCGGCAGCGCGGTCAGGGTGCCGGCACGGCTGCGCTCCGCCAGTTCGGCGGGGCTCAGGGCGGATACCGTGACCGCGGCCCGCCGGAAGGCTTCCACCCGGTAGCTCTTCTGTCGGTCGCGCTCGAGCAGCCAGGCGATTCGCGAAAGCGCTGTCGCCGGATCGACGGGCGCACTCAACGGCGCAAGGGTTTTCATGTTTACGGCTCGTCGGGGTCGCGGATCTGATCGGTGAGCCAGCCGATGTAGCGTTCGGCCGAGGCGCGCACCGCGGCTCTGGCGCCGGAGTCGATCACGTCCCCGAAGGCGCCGTAGATCCGGTCGAAGGTCAGCGTGTCGACCGCGCCGACGATCTCCCGGACGAGTCTGGGGGACAGTGGAATCAAGTTGGGGTAGCTGCGCATGAAGGACACGCTCGTGCGGTCGGCCCCGACCATCATGGTGTCTCCGGTGAGCAGTAGTCCCCGCCCGTCGGCCCCGTGGGCGACATGGAGCACGCAGCTGCCGGGGAAGTGACCGCCGCAGCGCTGGAGGCGGACCCCGGGGGCCGCCTCCAGCGTCTCGTTCCAGAACGTGATCACCGGGTCGGGCCGGGTGATCCAGCGCCGGTCGTGGCCGTTGACGTAGACGGGCGGCTCGTCGAGCAGGTGGCTCAGGGACACGCTGGCGCCGATGAGATGCGGATGACTCGAGACGATCGCGCACACGGGGCCGGCGGCCCGCAACCGGTCGACGAGGCCGGCACCGATGAATCCGGGCGGCTCCCACAGGACGTTGCCGGCAGGTGTGTGCACGAGGAAGGTGCGCTGGCCGATGCCGACGGAGGGGTCGACGGTGAACTCGGTCAGGCCGGGTTCGGGGGTCCGCACGGTCACCGACCGGGTCTCACCGGGATCGAGCGATGCCCAGTGCTGGCCTTCGGCGGGCACGTACTGGCGTTCGTTGACGCAGATCAGGCAGACACTGGGCATCGGCCCGGGCGGGTACTCGTTGCCGCAGGTGACACAGATCCAGGCGGCAGTCATCGGCCGTCCGGCGACGGCCGGGAATTGTCGGTGGCCCGCACGTGGGCGCGTTCGCCCTGCCGGCCGATCAGGCTGAGGTACTCGACGGGGCCTGCGCTGGTCGCGCCGAACCAGTGCGGCGTCCGGGTGTCGAACTCGGCTGCTTCGCCGGCTTTGAGCAGCAGGTCCTGGTCGCCCAGAACCAGGCGCAGGGTGCCGTTCAGGACGTACGCCCAGTCGTAGCCCTCGTGGGAGCGGGGCTCGGGGACGACGTCGTCGTCGCCGGCGGGCAGCACGAACTTGTAGGCCTGGATGCCGCCGGGGCGGCGGGTCAGCGGGATGATCACCGAGCCGCCCCAGCCGGCGAGGGGCCGCAGGTCGATGCGCGGATCGGCGCTCTGCGGCGCATCGACCAGCGAGTCGATGGTGACCCCGTAGTAGCGCGCCAGCGGCAGAAGCTGCTCCAGAGTCGGTCGGCGCAATCCCGACTCCAGTCGGGAAAGGGTGCTGGCCGAGATGCCGGTCGCCTCGGCGAGTTGGGTCAGGGTCACCTCGCGGCGCAGTCGCAGGTGCTTCAGCCGGGCGCCGACCGCGTCCAGGGTGGTGTCGAAATCATCGCTCATACCTCGAGTTTGCCATTCGGCAAGCGTTCATGCCGAGGTCAGGACCGTTTGATGATCACCGAACTCATCCCGGACAGATGTCCGGTCAGGATGATCGTCGGGCCGCCCGGGCGGCGCGGTGCGCCGGCCTTGTCCTTCACCTTCGACCAGCCGCCCACGGCGAGGTCGTCGTAGGTCACCTGCTGGTCTGCGCCGAGCCGGAGTTTGATGGTGCTGACCGAGGCCTGCAGACCCAGCTCCACCACGTCGCTCTGGAAGCGGGCGAGCGTGAAGTCCAGGTCGACGGTGCCCAGCTCGGCGGTGGCGACGATCTGCGCCGGCACCTTCCAGGTGCCCTTGCGGCGGGCGGTGTCCCAGTCGGCCTTCAGTTTCAGCGGCTTGCCCGCGGGGCCGGCACCGGCTTCCAGCGGGGACGCGACGGCGGTGGGGAACAGGCGGTCGTAGCTCGGCAGATCGTGCAGGGTCTCGCGCAGCTCACCGCGCGTGCGGGCCACATAGACGGCGCCGGAGCGCTCTTCGAACTCGTCGAGCTGCAGGTAGCCGGCCGAAAAGGATTCGTTGAGCAGTGCGATGGCCCGTTCGCGTTCGGGCGTGCCGACGCGGATCTCGTCGTCAGGGATGTCGGAGGACATGGGTTCCACTGTAAGGGCGAGCCCGCAGCCGGGGGACGTGCGCACCCGTCCGGGGCGCCGCTCGACGGCAGCGTCCCGGCGGGAGGCACGATCAGCGGGGCGACGATCCGGTGACGAGCGGCAGCTCCGGGTCGGCGGTCCATGCCGTCAGCGAGCCGTCGTAGACCCCGACGTCGTCGCGGCCGGCAAGCGCCAGTGCCCACGCCACACCGGTGGCGGCGATCCCACCGCCGCAGTAGGTGACCACTGTTCGGCCGTCGTCGAGCAGGCCGGCCCGCTCGAACTCCACCCGCAGTTCCTCCACGGGCCGCAGGGTGCCGGTCTCCGGATCGAGCAGTCCGGCCACCGGGAAGTTGATGCTGCCGGGGATGTGGCCGTTGCGGGCGTAGGTGTTCACCTCGCCGCGGTAGGTGGGCTCGTCGAGGACGTTGACCAGCAGGACTCCGGGATCGTCGAGGGCGGCGGCGACCTGCGCGGTGGAGCGGATCAGCCCGGGCCGGCGATCGCCGACGAACGCGCGTGGCGTGGGCGTCGATACGGCATCGGTCAACTCACCGCCGGCGTTCTTCCAGGCGGGCAGGCCGCCGTCGAGAACCACCGCGTCGTCGAAGCCCTCCAGGCGGAGCTGCCACCAGAGGCGGGTGGCCCAGAAGACGTCGTGCTGGCTGTAGATCACCACCGTCGCGCCGTCGCCGATGCCCAGCGCACCGGCCGCAGCGGCGAAGCGCTGGTGGTCGGCGGCGGTCCACGGCTGCGGATCGGACGGATCGGCGAAGTCGGTGAGCAGATCGGCGAACAGTGCGCCCGGAATGTGCTCGGCGGCGTAAGCCAGGGCGCCGGATTCCGGCGTGTACGGGCCGTCCTCGGGGATCGGCAGATGGGTGGTCGAATCGATCACGACGAGGCCGGGATCACCCAAGTGGTCCTGGAGCCATGCGGCGTCGACGAGTGGGGGAAGCTGTGCGGAAGTCACGGATACCTCTGGAGTCGGGGGACGGGGTGGTGAGGCCGACTCTAGGCACGGATCGCGGTCCCGGCGTGGCGCCTGCGGCCAGGAATGGGCGGGCGTTGACGGACCCGGCCCGGAGCGCTAACCCGACCTGCTCCCGCACCGGGCGGGCGACCTCGTCCGATCGGGTGGAATCGCGCCGGGGATCGCTTCGGGGTGGTCGGTCGGCATGCGATCGCGGGCACCTGCCCGGTTGCGCCCGCAGTGGGCAGAAGGCCGAGTCCGTACACCCCGGCGCGCGTGCGGCACGACCCGTACGCTGATCGACGTGCGTTCACCGATTCCCGATTACCTCGCTGAAGCCCTCCGCTCCGTCGAGGCCGACCAGTCCGGTGCCACCGCCGACTACATCCCGGAACTGGCCGACGCCGATCCCGATCTGCTCGCCGCGGGCCTGTGCACCGTCGACGGCCACGTCTACTCCGCCGGGGACGCCGGCGTGGAGTTCAGTATCCAGTCGATCTCCAAACCGTTCGTCTGCGCGCTGGCGCTGGCCGACCGCGGCTTCGACGCGGTCCTGGAGAAGGTGGGCGTGGAGCCCAGCGGTGATGCGTTCAACGAGATCTCGCTGGAACCGGGGTCCGGGCGTCCGCTGAACCCGATGATCAACGCCGGTGCGATCACCACGCACACCCTGGCCGGGCCGGAAGAGGCCACCCCGGAAGCGCGGGTCGAGCGGATCATCGACGGCCTCAGCGCCTTCGCCGGGCGTCGCCTGCAGGTCGACGAGTCGGTCTACCACTCCGAGCTGTCCCACGCCTACCGCAATCGCGCGCTGGCCAACATGCTGCGCGCCCACGACATCATCGGCGAGGATCCGCTGGTCGCCGTGGCCGGATACACCCGGCAGTGCTCGCTGCTGGTCAACGTCGACGATCTCGCGGTGATGGCCGCGACGTTGGCCAACCGGGGCATCAATCCGGTGACCGGGGCGCCGGTGGTGTCGGCGAAGGTGGTGCGCCAGACCCTCAGCGTGATGGCCACCTGCGGCATGTACGACGGTGCCGGCGACTGGATGACCCGCGTCGGGGTGCCGGCCAAGAGCGGTGTGGCCGGTGGCCTGATCGGTGCGCTGCCCGGGCAGGCCGGCATCGCCACCTTCTCCCCGCGGCTGGACCGGCACGGCAACAGCGTGCGCGGCGTGGAGCTGTTCGAGCGGTTCACCGCGGACATGGGCATGCACCTGATGGAGGTGCCGCCGGCCGCGCCGGCGGTGATCCGGGACCGGCGGGTGCTGGGAGCCGGGCACGGGAAAGTGCTGCTGCTGGCCCTGCAGGGCGACATCCGCTTCGCCGGCGGCGAACGTGTGGCCCGCGAGTTCCAGGAGCGCCCGCCCGCCGAGAAGCGCGTGGCGATCAGCCTGCGGCGCGTGTCCTCGGTGGACGACGTCGCGCGCCGGATGCTGCTCGAAGCCGTCCGTCGCCTGACCCTCGACGGGCACGACGTCTACCTGATCGACCCCGACACCGTGCTGCCCGACCCCGAGCCGGGCACCGGCGGCCGGGTGACGGTGTACCGCCACGTCGACGAACTCGAGGCCGGTTCGGACGACTGACCCGGCGACCGGCCGGTCTCAGTCCGTTCGGGGCCACGGCAATCGATCCAGGTCCGCCGGACCGGCCTCGATCAGCGCGACGAGGTCGGCTTCGCTCACCGGGATCCCGCCCCAGGCGTCCACTCCGACGTTGATCATCCGGCCACGCTGGCGCCAGCTGTCGTGCACGTGGCCGCAGAGCAGCCACGAGCCGTCGTCGACTGGGCGCCACCGCGCGAGCTTGTCGGCGCGCTCGTGTTCGTGCGGCTCGTCATAAGCGCCCTTGTCGGGGTAGGGGAAATGCGAAACCTGCACCGTCACACCGTTACTCAGAGTGAGCGCGGTGTCGGTGGGGATCAGCCGGGTGAGCCGGCAGCGCTCGCGGTAGACGTCGGCGAAGCGCTCGCTGCGCGCTGGCCCGTTGAGGGGATGGCAGCGGTCGTGGTTGCCGGCCACCAGGGTGACGTCGGCACCGATCCGCGCGAGGTTGGGCAGGGTGTCGTCGATACGGCCCATCGCGACGTCGCCGAGATGCCACAGGTCGCGGTGGTCGCCGAGGGTGGCGCGGGCGTGGGCCACCAGATCGGCGTCCATCTGCTCCGTGTCGTCGTACGGCCGCCCGCAGTACCTGATGATGTTCGCGTGCCCGTAGTGGGTGTCGGAGGTGAAGTACCGCACGGGCGCCCCTCTCGTCGTCGATACGTGAGTCCGTGACATCCATCCTGCCCGCACTGCGGTCCTGGGGTGGGGGCCTCGGCGTGGGGGACCGATCACCGGATGGGAGACGATGGGGGCATGACCGCAACGCTCGTCGCCAAAGACGTCACCGGTGGGTACGCGCACCGCGTCCTGTTCGACCGGCTGGATCTGACGGTCGCCCCCGGCGACGTGGTGGGGGTGGTCGGTGCCAACGGGGCGGGGAAGACGACGCTGCTGCGCATTCTGGCCGGCGACCTGGCTCCGCTGGAGGGCACGGTGTCGCGTGCACCGGCGGACGCCTTCGTGGGCTGGCTACCGCAGGAACATCAGCGCGTGCCGGGGGAGACCGTCGGGCAGTACGTCGCCCGGCGCACCGGCTGCGCCGCGGCGACCGTTGCCATGGACGCCGCGGCCGACGCGCTCGCCGATCCGGGCGCTCCGGCCGCCGCGGCGGATCGGTATGCGGCGGCCCTGGATCACTGGCTGGCCACCGGCGCACCGGATCTGGACGAGCGACTGTCGGGGGCGTTGGCGGACCTGGGGCTGGACACCGGAACGGCGCCGGGCGAGACGCTGATGACCGAACTGTCCGGCGGGCAGGCGGGACGCGTGGGCCTGGCGGCGCTGCTGTGCTCGCGCTTCGACGTGGTGCTGCTCGACGAGCCGACCAACGACCTCGACCTGGACGGGCTGGCCCGGCTCGAAGAAGTGGTGCGCGGCATGCGCGGCGGCGTGGTGCTGGTCAGCCACGACCGGGAGTTCTTGTCGCGCAGCGTGACCCGCGTTCTCGAACTGGATCTGGCCCAGCACACCAACACCGTCTTCGGCGGCGGGTACGACAGCTACCTGGAAGAGCGCGAGGTGGCGCGGCGGCATCGGCGCGAGGAGTACGAGGAGTACGCGGACCGCAAATCCGACCTGGTCGCGCGGGCGCGCACCCAGCGCGAATGGTCCAGCCAGGGCGTGCGCAACGCCATCCGGAAAGCGCCCGACAACGACAAGATCCGGAAGCGCGCCGCCAGCGAGTCCAGTGAGAAGCAGGCGCAGAAGGTCCGACAGATGGAGAGCCGGATCGCGCGGCTGGAAGAGGTGGCCGAACCGCGCAAGGAATGGGTCCTGGAGTTCACCATCGGTGCGGCGCCGCGCTCCAGCTCCGTGGTCGCCACCTTGAACGAAGCCGTGGTGCAGCAAGGGGATTTCACCCTCGGCCCGGTGTCGATCCAGGTGAACGCCGGGGAGCGGATTCAGATCACCGGGCCCAACGGGGCGGGCAAGTCGACGCTGTTGCGGCTGCTGCTGGGGCAGATCGCGCCGGATGCCGGGACGGCGCACCTCGGGGCGAACGTCGCCGTCGGCGAGATCGACCAGTCGCGCGGGCTGTTCACCGGCGACCGGCAGCTCGCCGCGCGTTTCGAGGAACTGATGCCCGACATGACGACCGCTGACGTGCGCACCCTGCTCGCCAAGTTCGGCCTGCGCGCCGATCACGTCGACCGGCCGGTCGACGGGCTGTCACCGGGGGAGCGCACCCGGGCGGCGCTCGCGCTGCTGCAGGCGCGGGGCACCAACGTGCTGGTGCTCGACGAGCCCACCAACCATCTCGACCTGCCCGCCATCGAACAACTCGAATCGGCGCTCGCCTCCTACGACGGCGCCCTACTGCTGGTGACCCACGACCGGCGCATGCTGGCCACCGTCGACGTCGACCGGCGCTGGCATGTCGAAGACGGCCGCGTCAGCGAGCTGTGAGCAGCTCCGGGTCGAGCCCGAGGGTGTAGGCGGCCATCGAGATCGAGCCCGCGGTGTAGCCGTCGACCAGCAGATCGAGGGGCTCGGCGTCGGCGATACCGGCCACGTAGAGCAGCGGCAGGAAGTGGTCGGGGGTGGGCACGGAACGGGCGAAGTCCGGGTGGGCCTGCAGGTCGAGGACGTCGCCGGGGGAGCGGGTCAATATCTCGGCGGCGGCGTCGTCGAACCGGCGCGCCCAGTCGAAACCGGTGTCGGCGCTGCGGAAATCGATGGTGCGCAGGTTGTGCACGATGTTCCCGCTGCCGATGATGAGCACTCCCTGATCGCGCAGCGGGGCCAGCTTGCGGCCCAGCTCCAGGTGGTGGTCGTAGTCCTTGAACGAGTTGAGCGAGAGCTGCACCACCGGGATCGAGGCGTCGGGGAAGGCGTGCCGCAGCACCGACCAGGTGCCGTGGTCGATGCCCCAGCTGTCGATGTCCTGGCCCACCCACGTCGGTTTCACCACGTCGGCCACCTGCTCGGCCAGCTCGGGTGATCCGGGGGCCGGGTACTCCACGTCGAAGAGCTCCTGGCTGAAGCCGAAGAAGTCGTGAATGGTCCGTGGCCGCGGCATCGCGGTGACCGCGGTGGCGTTGGTGTACCAGTGCGCGGAGATCACCAGGATCGCACGCGGCGTGGGGACGGCTCGCCCGAACGCCTCCCACGATTCGGTGTACCGGTTGCGGTCCAGGGCGTTCGTCGGACTGCCGTGCCCCACGAAGGCCACCGGCATCCGTCCGCCGGGTGAACTGTCTGTGGTCGTATCGATGGTGCTCATGGGGTGTGCCGCCTCTGCTGGGTGCTGGTGCCGATGCTACGCCAGCATGTCCTTGACCAGCGGAACCACGCGTTCGCCGTACAGCTCGATGGAGCGGCGCTGGGCGGCGTGCGGGACGGGCTGGTCGTACTTCAGGTCGAAGCGGTCCACTTTCAGCGTGCCCAGGGTCCGGACGATCTTCCGGGCGACGGTCTCCGGGGATCCGAGATACAGGGCGCCCTGATGGATCTCGCGCTCGAAGTCGCCGGGGACCGGGTCGGGCCAGCCGCGTTCACGGCCCAATTGCCGCCGGAACTCCAGCCAGCCGTCGTAGGTCACCTCGCGGGCCTCCTCGTCGGTCTCGGCCACCAGCCCCGGCGAGTGCACGGCGACCGGAGCGCGCGGCACCCCGAACTCGTCCTGGGCGCGCTCGAACAGATCGATGTACGGCGCGAACCGATCGGCCGAGCCGCCGATGATCGCCAGGAACAGCCCGAAGCCGTAGCGCGCGGTGCGCACCACCGACTCGGGGCTGCCGCCGACCCCCACCCAGGCGCGGATGCCGTTCTCGGTGACCGGGTAGACGCGCTGGTCGCGCAGCCCGGCCCGGGTGGAACCGGACCAGGTGACCGGCTCCTCCGTCAAGAGGGCGGACAGCAGTTGCAGCTTCTCCTCGAACAGCACCTCGTAGTCACTCAGGTCGTAGCCGAACAGCGGGAAGGACTCGATGAACGAGCCCCGCCCGGCGACGATCTCGGCGCGACCGTTCGAGACGGCGTCGAGGGTGGCGAACCGCTCGAAGACCCGTACCGGGTCGTCCGAGCTCAGGACGGTGACCGCCGAGCCGAGCCGGATCCGGTCGGTGCGGCCGGCCACCGCCGACAACACCATCTCCGGGCTGGAGACGGCGAAGTCCGGGCGGTGGTGCTCGCCGACGCCGAAGAAGTCCAGGCCGAGCTGGTCGGCGACGACGCCGTCCTCGACCAGATCCCGGATCACCTGGGCGTGCGGCAGCGGCCGGCCCTGCTCGTCTTTGGTGACACCGCCGAAGGTGTCCAGGCCGAATTCGATCTCGCTCATGTCCGGATCAATGGCCGCGCCGCTCCCGATATTCCCGCCGGCGGCGGGCGCTCACTGCTGCCGGTCCTTCACCGCCGCCAGGTGCACCGGCGCCGGGTCGACGACGTGCTCGTCGTACTGCGGATGTTCCGGAAGCCATTTGGCGACGTACGGGCACACCGGAACGATCGTGTAGCCCCGGGCCACCACATCGTCCACGACGCTCTGTACCAGCAGCGACGCCAGTCCCTGGGAGCCGTAGTCGGCGGCGATCGCGGTATGGAAGAGGACGCGCGCGGTGGCGCCGTCGTCGCCGGCGACGTCGACGTACGATTCCTCACCGATCTCGCGGCCGTCGGCCGTGCGGTCGATGAGCACGTAGCGCTGCTCGTCGGGGCGGTGCTCAACGTGAAAACGCTTCTCGGTCATGTGGCCCTCCTGTGGCTACGGTGCTGCGACTACCGGCGCCGGCCACCGGGCTACCATGCCTAGAACGTCGCGGTGTTCGGGAAGTCCGGTGGAAAGCCGGCGCGGTTCTCGCCACTGTAAGCAGGTCCGGAGACGGTTTCGGGAGGAATCCCGGCCACTGGGTGCCATGTGTGCCCGGGAAGGTGCCGTTTCCGGTGGGCCCTGCGTAGCCAGGAGACCGGCCGCGACCGACCACCTTGTACTCCACGAGAATGGAAGGCGGGTAGCCGTGCGCACCCTCTCCTCGATCGCTGCCGTGGTGGCAGCGGCCGCTTTGACCGTTTCCCTCACCGCCTGCGGGACCGATGATTCCCCGCAGGGCACGGGCGCGGTGACACTGCAGAACTGCGGCCGGACGGTCAGCCTGGCGGCACCGGCCACCCGCGGCATCACCGTCAACCAGGGCGCCACCGAATCGGCGCTGGCGATCGGCGCCGAGAAGGACCTGGTCGGCACCGCTTACCTCGACGATCAGATCGCGCCCCAGTTCAAGGAGGCCTACGACTCCGTGCCGGTGCTCGCGCCCAAGTACCCGGACCTGGAGACGGTGCTCGCCGCCAAGCCCGACCTGGTGGCGGCGTCCTATTCGTCGGCCTTCACCGACGGCGGCATCGGCAGCCGGGACGAGTTCGCCGGCCTGGGTATCGCGACCTACGTCTCGCCGTTCGGGTGCGAGAACAAGGACGACCGGCCGGCCCCCTCATGGGATGCGATCGCCGGAGAAGCCTCGGACTACGGCGTGCTGTTCGGGCGCACCGACGAGGCGGACCGCGAGAACCAGCGGATGCGGGAGACGCTGGCCGAGTTGAAGACCGCCGATGCCGGGCGCGGCACCAGCGTGCTCTGGTGGGACGCGGGCACCGATACGCCGTCGGTCGGCGCCGGTGACGGCGGACCGCAGCTCATCATCGACGCGGTCGGTGCGACGAACATCTTCGCCGGCCTGTCCGGCAACTGGACCGACGCGAGCTGGGAGCAGGTGGTCAAGGCCGATCCGGACGTCATCGTCCTGATCGACGCGCTGTTCTCCACCGCTGAAGACAAGAAGGCGTACCTGGAGTCCGACCCGGCTCTGCAGAGCCTGACGGCCGTCAAGAACGAGTCGTACCTGGTGGTGCCGTTCTCGGAGTCGACGCCCGGCCCGCGCACCATCGACGGTGCGGTGAAGCTGTCGCAGTACCTGGGCGCGCGCTGATCGGCGTGGCTCCGGCGACGCAGGCGTGGACTGCCAGGTCCGGCCTGGGCTATGCGGCACTGGTGACCGCACTCGTCGCCCTGCTGGTGGTGAGCATCGCAGTCGGCGTCGTCATCGGCTCGGTCGGACTGAGTCTCGGCGAAGTCTTCGCGGCGGTGGGATCGCGGCTGGGACTGCTCGGCGGAGTGGATGCGGCCAACGAGCACATCGTGGTGAACCTGCGGATGCCCCGCGTGGTGACCGCGGCAGCGGTCGGCGCGGGGCTCGCCGTCTGCGGCAACGTCTTGCAGTCGCTGACCGGTAACGTTCTGGCCGATCCGTACCTGCTCGGCATGTCCTCGGGCGCCTCGGTCGGTGCGGTGCTGGCCCTGACCACCGGAATCGGGGCGGGCGCCCTGGCCGGGATCGGCGCGGTCTCGGCGGCGGCGTTCATCGGTGCGATGGGTGCGCTGGGCCTGGTCTTCGCGATCGCCACCACGCGGACCGGGGCGTTGCTGCCGAATCGACTGATCCTGGCCGGTGTCGCCGTCGCGCAGGGCGGGGCGGCCATCAGTTCGGCACTGATCTACTTCGGCGACCGCGGCGCGGCGGACGCCGTGCTGCGCTGGACGCTCGGCTCGGTCGCCGGAGCGCGGTGGCCGTCGACGATCGTGGTGACGGCGATGGTGGGCGTCACCCTGGTGGTGGTGTGGGCGTATGCGCGGTCGCTCGACGCCTTCGCCTTCGGCGACCGCGCGGCGACGAGCCTGGGGGTGCCGGTCACCGTGACGCGCTGGGTTCTGTACATCCTGGTGTCCCTGTGTACCGCGGTGATCGTGGCGCAGACCGGGATCATCGGCTTCGTCGGCCTGGTGATCCCGCACCTCGCCCGCCTGCTCGTCGGCCCGCTCCATCAGCGGCTGCTGCCGGTGACCGCACTCGTCGGGGCGTTGTTGCTGGTGTGGACCGATGTCCTGGCACGCACGGTGAAGGCCGGGCAGGAGCTCCCGCTCGGTCTGGTCACCGCCATCGTCGGCGTCCCGGTCTTCGTGTGGATCCTCCGCCGCCACGGGGCCGCCGCATGATCGGTGATCTCCCCGAGTCGCCGCCGTCGATAGACCTCGAGGGCGTGAGTTTCTCGGTCGGTGAGAAGCGGCTGCTGAGCGAGGTGAGCGCCGCGGTGCCTGCGGGCCTTTTCACCGGTCTGATCGGGCCCAACGGCTCGGGCAAGACCACCCTGCTGTCGACGATCGCACGATGGACCCGGCCGGATTCCGGGCGCGTTCTGCTCGACGGGAAGCCCGTCGGCGACTATCCGCGCCGCGATTTCGCGCGCGTGGTCGCGACCGTCGAACAGCATTCGGCGACCGAAACCGAGCTCACCGTGGAGCAGATCGTCGACCTGGGCACCATTCCCCGGGCCGGCGGCCGGCTGCGTCGCACCGACACCCGCGAGCTGGTGAACCAGGCGATCGGACTGCTCGGCCTGGAGCCGCTGCGCCGCCGGACGTGGCAGTCGCTGTCCGGTGGGGAACGGCAGAAGACGCAGATCGCGCGGGCCCTGGCGCAGCAGCCGGCGGTGCTGCTGCTGGACGAGCCGACCAATCACCTCGACGTGTCCGCATCGCTGGAAGTGCTGCAGCTGCTGCGCGCCCTGCGCGTGACGGCCGTCGCGGCGCTGCACGACCTTCAGCTGGCCGCCATGTACTGCGACCACCTGATCGTCCTCGACGGCGGCCGCGTGGTGGCGCACGGACCGGTCGCCGAGGTGCTGACCCCGGAGCTTCTGGCCGAGGTCTACGGGCTCGACGCCGAGGTCGTGCCCCATCCGCGCACCGGCGCGCCGATGGTGGTGCTGTGCGGGACCACCGTGCCGACCGTTCCGGTCGACGGAGCCGGCCGGTGACCGCGGACTGGGTGATCGTGACCGCACCCACCGACCGGGGCGGGCTGCCGGCGCCCGCGCTCGGACGCGCACTCGACCGGGTGCGCGACGGCAGGCCGGGTGTCGAGTTCCGGGTCGCCGTGCTCGGTGGCTCGGACACCCCGATCACCGAGGCCCTCGACGCGGCGGCCGCCGCGGGCGCCGAAACGGTGCTGCTGGTCAGCGGACAGACCCTCGGCGACGCGAAGCAGGACTCCTGGCTCGCGCGAATCGTCGGGCACTGGCTGCGGAGCCGGCCGGCGGACGGCGCGACGCCCGAAGTGCGGGTGGCGCCGCTGCTCACCGAGTACGACGGCTTCGCCGACCTCCTCGAGGAGGCCGTCGGCCGCGGCGGCACACCTGCCCGGACCCGGACCGCGCCGATCGTCTCCCCGGCGTGGGAGGCCGTCCCCGGCTTCGCCCGGCACGTGCTGGTCTGCCGCGGCCCCCGGTGCAGCGTCGAAGGCAGCCGGGAGAGTGCGCAGACCCTGAGCGCCGCGCTGGATCGGCGCGGTCTCGGCGACGACGACGTGCTGACGACCGTCACCGGCTGCCTGTTTCCCTGCGGGCAGGGACCGGTGATGGTGGTCTACCCCGAGGGGACCTGGTACGCGCAGATGCGTCCGGAGCGGATGGACCGGCTGGTCGACGAGCACCTGTGCGCCGGGCGCCCGGTGACCGAGTGGGTGACGCGTGACATGCGTGCCGACGACCGCGACGCACGGGCCTGACCGCACCGGAGCCGTTTCGGACACGATTCGCCTGTCACCGGCTGGACCGCCTGTCGGTTCCGCACGGCGGGTGTGAGGATGCAGGCGTGGCCGAATTCCGACTCACTTCATTGCCCGAAGACCTGCGTCTGGTCGTCGCCGACATGGACGGCACGCTGCTGACCGATGCGGGCGAGGTGCCCGACGCCTTCTGGCCTCTGCTGGACACCATGCGCGAGCGGGGGATCCGGTTCGTCCCGGCCAGCGGCCGCCAGTACTACACGCTGGAGACGCTGTTCGCGCATTCGCCCGCGGGGCTGTCGTACATCGCCGAGAACGGCAACCTGGTGGTCCACGACGGCCGGTTGCGCGCCTCCACCACCCTCGACCGGGATCTGGCCGCCGACGTGATCGACGCCGTGCGCGCCGCGAGTGCGGCCGGCCGCGACCTCGGGGTGGTGGTGTGCGGCAAGAGCGGCGGCTTCGTCGAGCGGCAGGACCTGCCGTTCGTCGCCGAGTCCGACAAGTACTACGTGCGCCTGACACAGGTCGACGATCTGCTGGCCGTCGACGACGAGATCCTCAAGCTCGCGGTCTTCGACTTCGACGATGCCGCCTCCGCGGAGCGGGAGCACTTCGCCGGCTTCCGCGACCGCTGCCAGGTGGTGGTCTCCGGACCCAACTGGATCGATCTGATGGCGTCGGGGGTGGACAAGGGAATCGGCGTCCGAACCCTCCAGGACGACCTCGGGATCACCCCCGCGCAGACCGCGGTGTTCGGCGACTACCTGAACGACCTGGAGATGCTCGACGCCGCCGACTGGTCGTTCGCAATGGCCAACGCGCATCCGCAGGTGCGTGACCGGGCCCGCTACCTGGCTCCGAGCAACACCGATCAGGGGGTCGTAACCGTGCTGGAGGCACTGCTGCGCGCCGAGGTCCGCGGTGACTGACGAGGCGGAGCTCGCCGCCCTGCGGGAACGTGTCGCCGCCCTCGAGGTGCGCAACGCCGAGCTGGCCGCGCAGGCCTGGCCGCGCTCGCACCGGAAGCTGCGCACCACCGCGTGCATCGTGCTGGTGGCGGTGGGTCTGCTGCTGGCCCCGGTCGCCGCCGTCGGCACCTGGGCCAGGATGCAACTGGTCGACACCGATCGCTTCGTCTCCACCTTCGCGCCGCTGGCATCGGACCCGCAGGTGCAGGCCTTCGTGACCGATCAGGTGACCGACCAGCTGGATGCGACGCTTGACCTGGATAGGCGCGTCAGTGAACTGTTCGGCCAGCTGCAGGACGGTGAACTGCCGCCGCGCGCGGCCGCGGCGCTCGGGCTGCTCGAGGCCCCGACCGTCGCCGGGCTGCAGAACCTGATCTCCGCGACGACGCAGCAGCTGGTGGCCTCGGAGCGTTTCGCCGACCTCTGGGCGGCCAGCCTGCGGCTCAGTCACCATCGGACGACGCAGGTGCTCGACGACGACCCGGGTGCGCTGGCGCGGCTGTCCGAGGACGGAGTCCTCAGCCTCCGGCTGGAACCGGTGGTCGCTGCGGTGCGCGCACTCCTGGCCGACCGCGGCATGCCGTTCCTCGACGGCATCGCGCCGGCCGACCGCGGCCGGGAGATCCCGATCCTGAGCGCGGATTCGCTGGCCCTGGTCCGTGCGGTCTACGACGTGGCGGTGATCGGCGGCTACTGGCTGCCCTGGGTGGTGGTGATCCTGTTGATCGCCGGAGTACTAGTGGCGGTGTCGCCGCGGCGGGCCCTCGCCGGCACCGCGACCGCCGCCGCGGTGGTCTTCGCCTTGATGTCGCTGGGAATCTGGATCGGCCGCAACGTCTTTCTGAACGCGATCAGTCCGGGAGAGTTGCCGCGGGACGTGGCAGGCGTGATCTTCGATCAGGTCACCGGCCTGATGTCGTCGACGATCGTCGCGCTCACCGTGTTCGGCGTGCTGGTGGCGATCGGGGCCTGGTTCGCCGGACCCGCCCGTCCGGCGCGCGCTCTGCGCGGGGTGTGCGCCGCCGGCTTCGGGCGGGTGCGGACGGCACTGGACGCCCACGGCGGGGCCACCGGACGGGTGGGCGCCGTGGTGGAGCGGTGGCGCACCACCATCGTGGCCCTGGCCGTCGCGGCCGGGGTGGTGGGCCTGGTCGTCACGCGCCCGGTGACCGTGGCGAGCGTGGTCTGGTTCGTCGTCGCACTGATCGTGCTGGTGGTGGCGGTGGAACTGGTGCGCCGTCCGGCACCGCCGGCCGGTCCGGAGGAGCCCGAGACGGCGTCGCCGACAGCCTACGATCTTCAGTCATGACTGCAGAGCTGACCGTGGGTACCCGATTCGGCGGCTCCGAGCCCGCCCACCTCTGGGCGCCACGCCTCAATCGACACACCTTCTGGTGCGGTCAGAGCGGCTCGGGCAAGACCTATGCGCTCGGGGTGTTGCTGGAGCAGGTGTTGCTGCACACCAGGCTGCCGCTGGTGATCCTCGATCCCAACGGCGACTTCGTGCGGCTGCCCGAGATCCGCGAGGACGCGCCCGCCGACCTCGCCGCCGAACTGGCCGCGCGTGACATCCGCGTGTGCGGTGCGGGCCCCGACGCCACTGATCCGCTGCACATCCGCTATCTGAACATGCAGCTGACCTCGCGGGCGGCACTCTTGCAGGTGGACCCGGTGGAGGATCCGGACGACTTCAACGCTCTGCTGCGCATCGACGCGAAGATCCGCGACGCCATGGACGTGATCGGTCTCGCCGCCGGTGAACGGCAGTCCCTGGGACTGCGCGATTCACTGGTGCAGTGGCTGCGGGCCCAGCCCGACCCCGAATTCAGCCGGCTCGCGATCCGGCTGGAGAACCTGGGAGTGGCCGACTGGACGCTGTGGGCCTGGGGAGACCGCGGCGCCGTCGACGTGATCGACGCCCGCCCGGACGCGACCGTGGTCGACCTGAGTGGGTTCGACACCGGTGTCGAACCGCGGGCGGCCGCCCTGGCGATCCTCGATCATCTCTGGGCGCACCGGCACGAGCGGATCGGCCGGCTGATCGTGATCGACGAGGCGCACAACCTGTGCCCGCCGAATCCGGTCACGCCGATCCAGAAGTTGCTGACCGAACGGATCGTGCAGATCGCCGCCGAGGGCCGCAAGTACGGATTGTGGCTGCTGATGTCCACGCAGCGTCCGTCCAAGGTGCACCCGAATGCGCTGTCCCAGTGCGACAACCTCGGCCTGATGCGGATGAGTTCGCCGCGCGACCTCGCCGAACTCGGATCGGTCTTCGGCTACGCGCCGGACGAACTCCGCGAGCAGGCCACCGGCTTCGGTCAGGGCCAGGTCCTGTTCGCCGGTGGCTTCGCGGCCGAACCCATGCTGGTCCAGATGGGCCCGCGCCTCACCCGCGAGGGCGGCGCCGACGTCCCCGTCGAACTGCGCTGAGGTCGGCCCCGGATTTCGGTGCTTGAACCGACGCTGGAGGTCGCTCAAAGCGCCGAGATCCCCCCGTCCGTCACGGGACGGGCGTGAACTGATCGGAGACGGTGCCGTCCAGGGTCGGGGAGATCTCGTTCAGGAAGCCGAGCACCTGGCGGCGCTGCGCCCCGCGGTACGGGGTGGGCACGTAGTCGTTGTAGCCCTCCTGCCGGGACAGCCGCGTCGGGATGACCCGGTAGTCCACGCCGGTCACGGCGCCCTCGTGCACCGTCAGGCGGGTCTGCAGGATCACGGTGCGCTTGTCGGCCGGATTCGTGTTGCCGCCGAAGGCGAAGTTGCCGAGCGAGTAGGCGATCAGCCGCCCGTCGTAGACCGCCATCGACTGCAGGACGTGCGGGTGCGTGCCGATCACCGCATCCGCGCCGGCGTCGATCGCGACGCGCGCGAGGTCGCGCTGCACCTCGTACGGCAGGTGCTCGGACTCTATGCCCCAGTGGAAGTAGGGGATCACCACGGCGGCTCCGCGTTTGCGCAGGCCCTCGATGTCGGCGGTGATCTTCGCGCGGATCGCTGGGGTGTCCTGCCAGGTCTGGTAGCTGACCAGCCCCACCGGGATGCCGTTCACCTCGCGCAGCAGCGAGAAGTCGTAGTCGGAGCCGTCGTAGCCGGGATTACCGGTCCCGACGTAGTCCACCCCGGCCTCGTCGAGGGCGGCGATGGTGTCGTTGAAACCCTTGCGGCCGTAGTCCCAGGTGTGATTGTTCGCGATGGTGACCACGTCGATGCCGCCGGCCGGAAGTGTCTTCGCCAACGCCGGTTCACCGTGGAAGTGGTAGACCTCGCCGCCGCCCTTGTCTCGCTTGGTGCGGGATTGAGTCAGGGCCACTTCGAGATTCGCGATCGTCAGGTCCGACTCGTCGAAGTACTTCCGGACGTTCTGGAAGAAGTAGGCGGGGTCCTTGTCGTTCTGCTCCCACGCCGCCGGGAGGGTGAGACCGCCGAACTGGTCGTCGGAGCCGAGGATGTTGTCGCCGGCCCACGACAAGGTGATGGTCCCCGAGGGGTTCTCCGGGCCGCCGACCCCGGCGGCAGTGGAGCCGGTTGCTTCCGGGGACGGGCCGGTCCCCTGGGGTCCGCTGCCGCAGGCGGTCACCAGGAGCAGCGCGGCGCAGGCGGGGACCAGCCGGACGAAAAGGGAACGTGATGGCACCACGGTGATGCAAGTCGACCGCCGCCCGCGCCGCAAGCCTCCGGACGGACGACATGCGCCGGTCTGGAGTCGACCCGGTCCGGCAGGTCACGTGCGCAGTGCCAGAATGTCGTCGTGAAGAAGATTCAGCGGCGGCAGGTGAACCTTGCGGTGCTGCTGTCTGCGGCCGCGGGGTATCTCGACGCCGTCGGCTACGTCTTCCTCGGCGGCTTCTTCGTGTCGTTCATGAGCGGCAACACCACCGAACTGGCCACCAGCATCGCCGAGGGGCGGCTGGCCACCGCCGGCCTGGCCGCAACGCTGATCGGCTGCTTCTTCGGCGGCGCCGTGCTGGGTGCGGTCCTGGTAAGGCACTGGGACGGTCGCACCCTGGTGCTGGCTTCCAGCAGCGCGCTGGTCGGGATCACCGCCCTCCTGGCGAACCTGGTCCATTCGGAGTGGCCGGTCACGATCCTTCTGCCCCTGTCGATGGGCGTCGTCAACGCCACCTTCCTCACCGCAGGCGAGGCGAGCATCGGGCTCACCTACATGACAGGGGCCCTGGTCAAGGCGGGACAGCGCCTGGTGGACGCCTTCTACGGCGGACCGCGCATGCTGTGGGCCCGCCACCTGTCGCTGTGGGCGGCGCTCCTGGTCGGCGGCGTGGTCGGCGCGGGGACGTTGCACTGGATCGGTCTGGCCGGTGCGCTGTGGCCGATCGCCGGTCTGCTGGCGGTGGTCACCGCGGTGGTGGCCGTCGACCGGCGCCGCCGCGGCGTGTTCGGGGAGCGGCCGGGCCGCCGGGAGATCCAGGTCCTCGGCCCGGACGTGGGCGACTGAGCGCGCCGCCCCGCGCGGCGGTGGCCTAGGCTGGCTGCCATGGACGAGACCACCAGCGACCTCGCCGCTCGGCTGCTCGAAGCTCAGGTGGCATTCGGGCTGCGGCAACTCACCGACGACGCCGAGTTCGCCGAACTCGTCGAGCACGAGGTCACGTTCTTCCTCACCGAATCGGGCACGATCCCCCTGGAGACGGTGATGCCGCGCGAATTGATCAAGGCGGTCGCCCGCAAGTACACGATGCAGTTCCCCGTTGAAGGGGCGATCCCCGAACTGGTCGGGCAGGTGGCCGCGCGCCTGTACCGGCACGAGATCCACGAGACCACCGATCTGACCGAGGTGATGTCCACCCGCCGCTTCGACGAACTCGCCTCCACCGCAGTCGAACTCGACGTGGCGCAGCGGGCGATGGGGCAGGTGCTGGCGAGCCCGACCACCGCCGACACCGTCGTCGAGGTGGTTCAGCACGCGGTGGAGAACCGGTTCGGTGCGCGCACCGCCAGGCGGTTCGCCGGGACGGTGGAGAAGTGGACGCGGCGCGGGACCGCGTTCGTGCTCGATTCGGCCAGCGAGGACTCCGACGAACTGCTGCTGGAGGCGGTCCGCGAGTTCTGGCACGGCCGGGCCGATCAGACCCTCAACGGATTCCGAGACACCGTCACCGAGGCCGACGTCGAAGACGTGGTGGTCCTGATATTCGAGTTCTGGAGAACCTTCCGGCAGACCGAGTACTTCCGGACCCTCCTGGACTCCGGGGTCGACGAGGTCTTCGACACCTACGGCGCCACACCGGTCGCCGACGTCCTGGAAGACCTCGGCATCACCGAGGACGACCTGCACGAGGAGGCCCTGCGATTCGGTCCGCCGGTGATCGCACGACTCGAGGCGGAGGGCTATCTGTCCGGCCTGCTCCGCCGCCGCTTCGCCCCGTTCTACGAGTCCCCGGAGTACCTCGCCGCCGTCGCCGCGCAATAGCTGCTGCGGCCCCCGGCCGGGGTCAGAGCACCTCGGACAAGAAGGCCCGGAGGCGCTCGCTCTCCGGATCCTCGAACAGCTGATCCGGGGTGCCGGTCTCGACCACCACGCCCTCGTCCATGAACAGCACGTTGTCGGAAACCCCTCGGGCATAACCCATCTCGTGGGTCACCACGACCATCGTCATGCCTTCGCGGGACAGCTCGGTCATCAGCGCCAGCACCCCCTTGACCAGCTCGGGGTCCAGAGCGCTGGTCGCCTCGTCGAAGAACATGATCTGCGGCGCCATGGCGAGCGCGCGGGCGATCGCGACGCGCTGCTGCTGGCCGCCGGACAGCGTCGATGGACGGACGTCGGCCTTGTCGACCAGTCCCACCGTGTTCAGCTGCGCCAGCGCCAGCTCGCGCGCTTCGTCCTTGCTCAGGCCGCGTAGTTTGCGCGGTGCCAGCGCGATGTTGTCGGCGACGGTCATGTGCGGGAACAGGTTGAACTGCTGGAAGACCATCCCGATCCGGCGGCGGAGTTCGTCGGGGTTGTCTTTGAGGACCGAGCGGCCGTCGATCAGGATGTCGCCCGACTGCGGTTCGTGCAACCGGTTCAGCACGCGCAGCAGTGTGGACTTGCCCGAGCCCGACGGACCGATCACGGTGGTCGTCGTGCCGGCGTCCACCTGGATGTCGACTCCGCGCAGCACCTGATTGTCGCCGAACGACAGGTGCAGGTCGCGGCCGGTGAGCGACACCGGGTCGGGGGTGGCCAGCGGGACTTCGGGAGTGCTCATCTCAGGCCTTTCCAGTCCGCAGACGCTTGTCGATGTGATTGACCAGGTGGGTGAGCGGCACCGTCAACGCCAGGTAGACCAGGCCGGCGGCCACCAGCGGAGACAGGTTGCCGGTCTGGGCGTTCAGATCGCGGCCGACGGCGAACAGTTCGCGCTGGGTCGCCAGCAGACCGAGGAAGTAGATCAGCGAGGAGTCCTTGATCAGCACGATGAACTGGTTCATCAACGCCGGCAGGACGCGGCGCACGCCCTGCGGGATCACCACCAGTGCCATCGACCGCCGGTACGACAACCCCAGTGCGCGAGCGGCTTCCATCTGTCCGGCCTCCACGCTCTGGATACCGGAGCGGAAGATCTCGCCGATGTAGGCCGCGGCCAGCAGGGCCAGTGCCAGGGCGCCGAGCCAATACGGATTGCCGCCGGTCAGATTCTGCACCAGGGGGCCCACGCCCAGGCCGATGATGAGGATCACCACGACGGCGGGGAGTCCGCGGAAGACGTCGGTGTAGATGCGGGCCGGCCAGCGCAGCCACCTGGACCGCGAGATCCCGGCCACGGCCAGCAGCATGCCGGCGATGGTGCCGATCACGCCGGACGCCAGCGCCAGGATGATGGTGTTCGGCAGACCCGTCTTGATCAGCTCGGGGAACGCCTTCTTGTACAGGTCCCAGTTGAAGAACGTGTCCTTCAGCTGTGCCAGCGTGCCTTTGCTCGCGACCGCCGGCGACTGCGGGTCGGTCGCGTTCTCGGCGGCGATGGCGCGGAAGTCCGGCAGTTCCGGCTGCGGCGCGGCCTTGGAGCCCGGCTTCCAGCCCTCGGGCAGCTCCCGCGGCACCCAGTCGGTGTACAGCTCGGCCCAGGTGCCGTCGGCGATGACGGCGTCCAGGCCGCTGTTGAGGGCGTCGATCAGTGCCTGGTCGCCGAGCGGCGTGGCCCAGCCGACGAAGTTGTTGACGCTGAACGTGTCTTCCAGGATGGCCATGCCGTCGCCCTCGTTGATGGCGCCTTCGGCCTGCTGGCTGGGGGCCACCCAGACGTCGATCTGCCCGCTCTTGAGGTTGGCGTACGCGGTGGCGTAGTCGGGAAACTTCACCGGGTCGAGGTCGAGGGTGTTGGTGACGAAGTCGTCCTGCACCGTGCCCTGGACCACGCCGATTCGGTGGGACGGCCCCAGGTCGCTGAAGCCGCGGATCTGGCCGTCCTGCGAGCCGACCAGCGAGAAGTAGCCGAAGTCGTAACCGTTGGTGAAGCCGACGGTCTGGCGGCGTTCCTCGGTGGTGGTGATCGACGACGACCCCACGTCGAACCGCCGGTTGGCGACCTGGGAGAGCAGGCCGGCGAACTCGGTGCCGACGAACTTCACCTCGAGCCCCAGCTTCTCGCCGACCGCTTTGAGGAGCTCGTTGTCGAAGCCGGTGTAGGTGCCGGAGCCGTTGAGGCAGATGCTCGGCGGCGCATCCGAGAGGGTGCCGACGGTCAGGGTGCCGGGCTCGGCCAGCCGGAGTGCGGCGACGTCGATCTGGTCCAGCGGCACCACGTCGGGCGTGGTGAACTGGTCGACCGCCTGCTCGGAGGTGTTCAGGTTCTCCGGCGCAGCGGTCGCGCTGGACAGCCCGGGCGGGGCGCACAGCCCGTCGTCCCCGGAGGACGAGCCGCAGGCGGCCAGCGCCAGGACGGCGATGAGGACCAGGATCAGCGCCGGCAGCCGTCGGCGGAGCTCGTGCAGGGACATGGGAGAAAACCCTAGCGTGCGGTGGGGCTCGTGGCCGCCAATAACAATCACCGCGACCGCACATCGGCGGTCGCGGTGATCGGCCTCGGCAGCGCCGGTTCAGCCGTCGCGGGGCTCTGTGGTCAGTGAGCGGCCTCGTAGGCGACGACCACGTCGGCGGGGATGCGGCCGCGATCGCTCACGGTGAAGCCGTTCTCGGTGGCCCAGGCGCGGATCGCGCGGGTGTCGTTGGTCTTGGCGGCGCCGCGCTTGCTGCTGCGGCCGATCACCCGGGAGGACGCCACATAGGTGGCCACCGCATCGCGGAACTCGGCGGCGTGCTCGGGGGAGGTGTCGAATTCGTAATTCTTTCCGTCCAGACTCCACCGTACGGTTTCGTACTCGTCGAGTTCGGCGCCATCGATGTCGTCGACGATCATGATCTTGGTCCGCTTCGCCATGAAAGACCCTTCGTATTGTGGTGAGTAATCCGGATTGAATTTCTCCTGCGGGAAGTCTACAAAACATTCCTCGATATCGACAGTACGGGTTGTTGAATGCTTATCAGCGTGACGGCACAGCGGCAGAGGATGAACTTCGCGTTGATTCGGATCCGCCGAGAATCTCACTGGGCGCCCGATCGTCGGAGTGAATCTCCTGGTATCCCTCGCGGGAAATCGCAAATCCGGCATCCGACGCAGAATCGAGGCAGAACAGGCCGGTCACGTCGCTGAGGCAAGAGAAGCTGCCGGTGACGATCGTGGTGCCGTATTCCAGGATGTGTGAACGGTAGAGCACCGGATAGAGATTGGCGCAGCCTCCGGTGGCGATGCCCTCGGAGTTCAGTACCGCCAAGTCTGCTTTCCAGTCGCAGCCTTCCGGGGTATTGGACCGGGCGGTGCGGGGGCCGCGGATCTGCTCTCCGGCACAGACCAATGCGCCGGAGCCGTTGTTTCCCGTCGAGCACCGCACGTTCCGGTCCGGGGTGGAGAAGTGCACGCCGGACACGTCGTTCATTCGCTCACCGGTCTGCGTCGTCGCGCCGATGTGGAAGGAGCTGACGCCCACGCGGGGTGCGCTGGAGACGGCGCGCTTGTAGCTGTCCTCGGCGGGGGCGGTATAGCTGCTGCGGGCTTTACTGGTCGTGGAGGTCGGCGGCAGGCTCGACGGCGGCGATTCGGTGATCAGCGCATTCGTAGACGGAATGACGATCGCCGCGGGGCCGTTCTGAGATTCGAGAAGTCCGCAGGCAGACGTCGTGAGGACGGCCAGTGCGGTAACGGCCGCGAGAGCACCCCGGCGCACGGCCGGAGCCGTCGGTCCCGTGGTCGGTCGCTGCCGGGGGAATCCGTACCCTTGCACTGTGGCCACTCCCAAGATCGTGCTGTTCTACGTGTTCACGCCGCTGCCGGACCCCGAGGCTGTTCGTCTCTGGCAACTCGCCGTCTGCGAGTCGCTGGGGCTGCGCGGCAGGATCATCGTGTCACCCCACGGCGTCAATGCGACAGTCGGTGGTGACCTTCCCGACGTCAAACGATATGTGCGCGCGGTCCGGAGTTACGGGCCTTTCAAGGATGCGGACATCAAATGGTCGGAGGGCGCCGGTGATGATTTCCCGCGCTTGAGCGTCAAAGTGCGGCCGGAGATCGTCACGTTCGGGGTTCCCGGGGAACTCAAGGTGACGCAGGACGGCATCCTCGGAGGTGGTGGACGGTTATCGCCGGACGATGTGCATGCTTTGGTGGCCGACCGCGGCGAGGAAGTGGTCTTCCTCGACGGCCGCAATCAGATCGAGGCGCAGATCGGGCGATTCGCCGGAGCCGTCGTGTCACCGGTGCAGAGCACTCGCGACTTCGTGCCGCTGATCGACAGTGGCGCCCTGGACCATTTGAAAGACCGGCCACTGGTCACCTACTGCACCGGTGGTGTGCGCTGTGAAGTTCTCAGCGCACTGCTCCGCAATCGTGGATTCTCCGAGGTGTATCAACTCGACGGCGGCATTGTGCGCTACGGCGAGAGATTCGGCGACGACGGGTTGTGGGAGGGCTCGCTGTATGTCTTCGACAAGCGTATGAACGTCGACTTCTCAGATCATGCGGCGGTGATCGGCCGGTGTTCCGAATGCGCGGAGCCCACCAGCCGAATAGCCAATCATCCCGACGAGGCCGGACGCGAACTCGCGGTGCTCTGCGAGCGATGCCGGCCCGAATCGTCGTGACGGCCGGTCGTCCGGGCAGCCGGGCCGTCCCGGTGGTGATCCTGGCAGGCTTCCTCGGGGCCGGGAAGACGACCGTACTCAACCATCTGCTCCGTCACTCCGACGGCCGCCGGTTCGGTGTGCTGGTCAACGACTTCGGGTCGGTGAACGTCGACGCCCTGCTGGTGTCCGGGCGGTCGGCGGGCACCCTGAATCTGGCCAACGGCTGTATCTGCTGCACCACCGACGCCGAAGGGCTGGGGGAGGCGCTGGCGTCGTTGGCCGCGTCCGGGGTGGATGCGATCGTGATCGAGGCGAGCGGTATCGCCGAGCCCAAGGCGCTGATCCGCATGGTGCTCGCGGCGCGGGACGAGCGCGTGGCCTACGGCGGGCTGTTCTATGTGGTCGACGCCGCCCAGCTGGAACGCACGCTGGACGAGCACCCGGCGGTTGAAGGGCATGTCGCCGTCGCCGATCTGCTGGTGTGCAACAAGATCGACCTGGTCTCCGGTGACCGGCTCGACGTTGTGCGGGAGAGGCTGCGTGCGCTCAACGGCACTGCGCCGGTGCTGGCCGTGACAAGCGGCGCCGTCGACCCGGGTCTGATCACGGACGGGGCCGGACCGCGGGCCGCGGACGGCCCGCGACAGCTGACGATCGGCGAACTGCTGACCGAACAGGACTCCGGGCCGCACGCCCACGACCACCTCCACGCTGCCTTCGAATCGGTGGCGATCGAATCCGCGCTGCCGGTCGACCCCCGCCGCCTGGCGGCCCTGCTGGAGCGGCCCCCGGCCGGCGCGTACCGCTGCAAGGGGCTGGTCTTGGTCGATCTGCCCGGTCACCGGGGGCACGCCTACGAGGTGCACGCCGTCGGCGGCTTCGTCCGGGTCGGCACTCGGCCGTGGCCGGGTGGGGTCCGGGGGACGAGCCTGGTGGTGATCGGCGCGGGCCTGGACGTGGCCGCCGCCCGTGCCGCCCTCGACGAGGTGCTGATTCCCGCCGACCCCGGCGACGAGAACGGGGTGCTGCATCTGACTCGCCACGTGGTCACAGGCGACTAACGATTCGCCCGTGTGACGAGGACCGGGTTGCCCCGCATCCCCCACCACTGATTCACTTGTGGCAGAAGTGACCAGTGTGACTGCTGGTGAGCTAAGGGGTTTGTGAATGTCTGTTGTTTCTTCTCGTCGTCGTGCCCTCGGCTGGGTCAGTGCCGGGGCGGTCGGCGTGCTCGCCGCCGGTACGTTCGCGGTCTCGCCAGCCGCCGCTGAGCCGGCGACGCCCGCGGCGCCGAGCAGCGGCTCGCTGTCCGGTCGCACCGTCTTCCTGGATCCGGGTCATCAGGGCTCGGCCGCCGGGCATTCGCTGACCAAGCAGGTCTCCGACGGGCGCGGCGGCACCAAGGACTGCCAGACCTCCGGCGCCACCGCCGTCACCGGCAAGAAGGAACACACCATCAACTGGGACGTCGCCCAGCTGGTGAAGGCCGGTCTCGAAGCAGAAGGCGCGAAGGTGGTGCTCAGCCGCCAGGACGACACCGGGTGGGGCGGCTGCGTGGACGAGCGCGCCGAAGCCGCCAACCAGTCCAAAGCCGATGTGGCGGTGAGCCTGCACGCCGACTCGACCAGCGGAGGGGCCGACCAGTCCAAGTCCGGCTTCCACATGATCGTGCCGACCCTGCCCGTCCCGGACGCCACCGTCACCTCGGTGCAGGCCGGCAAGGGCCGCGCGGCCAGCGAAGCCATGCGTGACTCCTTCAAACGCGCCGGCTTCAAGCCCGCCAACTACGCGGGCGTCAAGGACGGCATCCAGCAGCGCCCGGACATCGCCGCGGTGAACCTGACCCGCGTGCCCGCGGTGTTCGTCGAGATGGGCAATCTGTCGAACCCGACCGAGGCCAAGGAGTTGTCGTCGGCCAAGGGGTCGGCCGCCTACGCACTGGCGGTCACCAACGGCGTCAAGAGCTACCTGTCCACCGCGCCCGCCCCGGCGCCGGCGCCGCTTGCGCCCGGGGAGGTCACCCCGGATGCCGACACGGGGACCGACGGAGAGATCGAAGACCTCGCCGCACTGGCCGCGGTCGGACCGCTGATCGAGCAGCTCGCCGGGGCCAAGAGCCTCGACGAGGCGACCACCCTGCTGCTCGCGCAGGGGTCGGATGTCTCGGCGCAGGTTCTCAAGGCGATGCTCGCCATCGTGTACGCGGTCTTCGGCGGCAAGCTACCGGTCTGATCACATCCGGGGGAAGCATCTGGTGACCGGGACCACTACAGTTGGGGCATGGGCCTGCCTCTGCCGAGTCTGAAGACCGTTCGCGACCTGTTCTACATGCCGACCCCGGTGCCGAGTTTCCAGGGCCGCAAGGTCCTGATCACCGGCGCCGCCAGCGGCATCGGCCGAGCCACCGCGCTCGCCGTCGCCGCCCAGGGCGGCGAACTGGTACTCACCGACGTGCAGACCGGTGCACTCGACCAGGTGGTCGCCGAGATCAAGGACGCCCGCGGCACGGTGCTCTACCACCGTGCGGGCGACGTCTCCGACTACGAATGGGTCGCCTCGTTCGCCCGCACTGTCGATGCGGAGGTCGGGGTGATGGACGTCGTCATGAACGTCGCGGGCATCTCGGCGTGGGGCACCGTCGAGAACCTCGAACACAAGCAGTGGCGGCAGATGGTCGACGTCAACCTCATGGGACCGATCCACGTGATCGAGTGCTTCGTCCCGCAGATGGTGCGGCGCGGCAAGGGCGGCCACCTGGTGAACGTCTCCTCGGCGGCGGGGCTGCTCGCCCTGCCGTGGCACGCGGCCTACAGCGCCAGCAAGTTCGGGATCCGCGGAGTCTCCGAGGTACTGCGCTTCGACCTGCGCCGGCACGACATCGGGGTCTCGCTGGTGTGCCCGGGCGCGGTCGCCACACCGCTGGTGGAGACCGTCGAGATCGTCGGTCTGGACCGCGGCAACCCGGTGATCGAGAAGCAGGTCGGCGGCTTCCACCGGATCGCGGTGACCCCCGAGCAGGCGGCGAAGGCCATCTGCAAGGGCGTGCTGCGCAACAAGTTCATGGTCTACACGTCTTTCGACACCCGCTTCGGGTTCTGGTGGGCGCGCAAGTTCGCGCTGCCCTACGAGATCGTCATGCGGATCGCCAACAACCGCTTCGACCATCTGGCACGGCTCAGCGAGGTGAGCACCGGCACGTCCGGGGCCGCCGACTCGCAGCCCCCCGCCTCCGCCCGCAACAGCGACTGACCCGCTGCTGAGCACCCCGACAGTGCACGACGACGTTCTGGTGGTCTCGGCCACCCGGGCCGAAGCCGCCCATGTGCCGACCGGCTCGCAGGTCCTGATCACCGGGCTGGGCAAGGTTCGCAGCGCCACCGCGCTGGCTCGCAGGCTCGCCGCCGAAGCCGGCCGTTACCGCCGGGTGGTGAACATCGGCACCGCCGGCGCTCTGCACCTGCATCACGGTGGTCTGTACGTGCCGTCCCGGGTGATCGAACACGACCTGTCCGCGGCCGAACTGTCCGCACTGGGTTATCCGGTCGACGACAGCTGGGAGTTGCCCGGGGGAGACGGTTCGGTGCTCGCCACCGGCGACACCTTCGTCAACGACACGGCGCGCCGCGAAGAGCTCGCCGCGCGCGCCGACCTGGTCGACATGGAGGCGGCGGCACTGGTCCACGTGTGCGGCGAGTTCGGCGTGCCCGTGCGGGTGGTCAAGGTGGTCAGCGACTACGCCGACGACTCCGCGATGGATTGGCCGGCCGCCGTCGATGCGGCCGCTCGGGATCTGGGCGGGTGGCTGACCGACACCGCCTACGGCGACCTGAGCTGAGCCCGCTGGGCCGGCCGGATCAGTCGTCGAGACCGCTGGCGAGGTCTTCGACCGCGCCCTGACCCCGCAGTTGCTCACCCGCAGTGGGGCGCGGCCGCGGCGGAATCACCTGCGGCTGCGCCCGGCGCACCGGGCGGTCGCGGCCCTGGGTCACCGGGCTCTGCGTCCTGCGGACGGGACGGGGTTCGCCGCGCGGCGAGCTGACCCGTTCGGGGGTGGCCCGTGCCGGGGCCTCGTCGGCCGGGCGGGCCGGGGCCGGACGGGGCCGCTTCTCCGCGGTGGCGGCGCGGGTGCGCTCTGCCTTGGGCGCACCCGGCTTCGATCCGCCGGCTTTCGGGCCTCTGGGGGACGGCGCGGCAGCCTTGGGCGGGCCGGACTTGGCCGATCCGGACTTGGGCGAGCCGGACTTGGCCGCTCCGGACTTGGCCGCTCCGGACTTGGCCGAGGCTGACTTGGCCGAGGCTGACTTGGAGGACCTGGTGGCGCCGGACTTGGCGCTCCCGCCTTTGCGGCTCGCTCCTGCTGGCGCTCCGGCCTTCGCCGCGGCGGCTTTGCCGGTGCCGGACTTGCGGCCGGGCTTCGCGCCGCGCGGGCGGGAGCCGCCGGTGGCGCGCGACGCGGTCCGGTCCGATCCGGCGTCGCCGCGCGTCACGAACCAGCGGACGGCGGCGATCAGGAGGGTGATCACGAAGGTCCCGAGGATCCAGGGGAACAGGTTCGAGAACGGCAGCGCGATGTTCAGGACGGCCGACCGCATGCCCTGCGGCTTGCTGGCATCGCCGTTGGCCAGCACCAGGCCGTACAGCGAGAACAGGCCGATGATCAGCGTGATCAGCGGCGGTTGCACGGCGGCGGTGAACAGGGCCCGCCGGCGGACGGCGAGGACGGCCGCCACACAGCCGATCAGATAGAAGACGTTGTAGAGCAGGCCGAGCGACGAATTCACCAGGGCGTCGATCGTGGCGCCGACCGCGGTGGTGCCGGCGCCGATCAGGATCGCACCCCACCAGGGCACCCCGCGCATGCCAGGCAGCACGCTCTGCTCGTCCGCGGGCACAGGCGTGCCTTTCGAAATGGGGGAAGCCACGGGTCAACGGTACCGGGTGCGCGCACCGCGACACAGAAGCCGGGCCGTGGCGTGGCGTGGCGTCAGGTGTCGTGCGCCACGGCGCGCACCGGAACATCCACCGATCTGAGGCGTTCGCGTGGCTGTCCGCCAGCCGGGACCACGTCGCCCAGCGCCTCCAACTCGGACAGCCGGCGGGCGGTGACCGACAGTCGCGAATCGACCGCGCCGATGGCCGAGTTGTACGACTCGACCGCCCGGCGCAGTGCGGTTCCGGTCTTGTCCAGGTGGCCCAGGACGCCGTCGAGCCGCTGGTACAGCTGCCTTCCGAGTGCGTGGATGGTGGCCGCGTCTTCGGCGAGGGCGTGCTGGCGCCAGCCCAGGGCCACTGTGCGGAGCAGGGCGATCAGCGTGCTCGGCGTCGCCAGGATCACGTTGCGGCCGAAGGAGTAGTCGAGCAGGCCGGGATCGGCGCGGGTCGCGGCCTCCAGGACACCGTCGCCGGGCAGAAAAAGCACCACGAACTCCGGTGAGCTCGGTTGCGCCGCCCAGTACGACTTCGCCGAGAGTGTCGTCACATGCGTCCGCACCGCCTGCGCGTGCCGTGCGATCAGCGTGTTCTGGTCGGCGCCGGGCGTTCCGGAGGTGGCCTCCAGATAGGTCTGCAGCGGGACCTTCGCGTCCACGACGATCGAGCGCCCGCCCGCCAGGTGCACCACGAGGTCTGGTCGCTGGCGGCGGTCGCCGTCGTCGGTGGTCTGCTGGGTGGTGAAGTCGCAGTGCCGGGACATCCCGGACAGTTCGACGATGCGTTCCAACTGGACTTCGCCCCAGCGTCCCCGGATCTGCGGTGCGTGCAGCGCGCCGGCCAGCCGGCTGGTCTGCTCCTGGAGACGCACGGACGTCTGCTGCATACCGCGGACCTGTTCGGTGAGGCCGGCGTAGGCGTGGATGCGGTTGTGCTCGGTGCGCTGGAGTTCCTCGGAGAGCCGGCCGATGGTTTCGCGCAGCGGCTCGACGATCTCATTGACCTCGTCGCCGAGCATCGCCGACTGTTCGCGCGCGGCTTCGGTCGTGGCGGCACCTACGGAGCGGGCCGCGGTCTGATGGGCGAACCAGCCGGCGACGGCGCCGGCGATGAGGCAGACGAGGGCGGTGATGGCCAGGGACGCGGTCATGCGCCCATGGTGGACCCCGCCTCTGACAATCCCGAGTCTGATGACTCGTCCGCAGTGCTCTCCCGGTCGACAGTGCTCTCCCGGTCGATGAGGGCTTCCTTGATGTCCAGGCCGTACCGGAAGCCGCCGAGGGTGCCGTCGCTGCGCACCACCCGGTGGCAGGGGACGAACAGCGCGGCCGCATTCTGCGCGCAGCAGGCGGCGGCCGCCCGGATCGCGGCAGCGTTCCCGGCCAGCTCGGCCAGTTCGCTGTAGGTGACCGGCGGTCCGGCCGGGACCGTGCGCAGCGCCGCCCACGCCGATTGCAGGAACGGTCCGGACCGCTGGCGGACCTCGATCCGCGCCGGTGCGCTGTGATCGCCGTCGTAGTAGGCCTTGACGGCGGCGGCCACTTCTCCGCCGGGACGCTCCACCAGGGTCGACGGGCGCAGAGAGGGATGGATCAGTGCGCGCAGGTATTCGCCGTCGTCCACCCAGCCGGAGGCAAAGACCACTCCGTCGTCGTCGAACAGGGCGGTGAACGGTCCGTCCGGGGTGTCGACGGTGGCCCAGCCCAGGGGCGAAGGAGCCGACTGGTCCTGCGGTGCGGTGCGTCCGGTGGCGTGGGTGTCGGTCATGGGTTCTCTCCCTGGTCGGTGGTTGTGTCGTTCGATGTCAGACGATGTCGCCACAAATGCATGGCCGCGTACGACCGCCACGGCCGCCAGGTGCCGGTGTTCCCCAGATCGATGCCGAGGTCGGCGGCCGCCTGGGCGATCACCAGGTCGCCGTGCGGCAGCACGTCCGGATCTCCGGTCACTCGGAGGACCACCTGGTCGGCGGTCCAGGGACCCACGCCCTCCAGCGCGAGCAACTCCGTCCGGAACTTAGACGCTTCGGCCCCCGCGTGCGGTTCCATCCGCCCCGACGCGATGGCCTCCGACGCGGCGACCACTGCGCGGGCGAGACGGCGTGGACCGCGGATCGCGCCGGGGCCCGCCGCGACGATCGCCTCGGGCGACGGGAACAGCATCCCCGGCGTCTCGGGGTGCGCCGGCGACTGCCACGGCGCGGGTTCGCCCAGTTCGGCGACCAGAACGCCCAGGCGGGTGCGGGCGGCGGCGACGCTGATCTGCTGGCCGAGGATCGCGCGGATCAGCGTCTCGTGCCCGTCGGCGCCGCCGGGGATCCGGATGCCCGGGGCCGCCGCGACCAGCGGGGCCAGCCGGGGATCGGCGCTCAGTGCGGCGTCCACGGCGGCCGGGTCGGCGTCCAGGTCGGCCAGGCGCCGCAGCCGGTTCACCGCGACCGTCAGGTCCCGCAGGTCCAGGTGATCGAAGCGGGCGAGCGCGTGATCGTCGTTCAGGGTGAGCGCCACCAGCGCGGGTCCGTGCGGCAGGCGCAGGGTGCGGCGCACGGTGGTGCCGTCGACGTGTTCCAGCCCGGGGACGGCGTGCGAGGCGAAGCCGCGGACGGTCCAGGCGACGTCGTAGGGGGTGCGCAGCGGCAGCCGGAGGGTGAGGGGGCCGGCCGGGGCGCTGCGGCCGGCGTAGCGGCGGCGAAGCTCGGTCGGGGAGCGGTCGTAGGTGTCGCGGAGGGTGTCATTGAACTGCCGGATACTGGAGAAGCCGGCGGCGAAGGCCACATCGGAGACGGGCATGGCCGTGTTCACCAGCAGGATCCGCGCGGTGGTGGCGCGGTGCGCCCGTGCCAGGGCCAGGGGCCCGGCGCCGAGTTCGGCGCGCAGCACCCGGCTCAGGTGGCGCGGGGTGTAACCGAGCGCTCCGGCCAGCCCGTCGACGCCGGCCCGATCGACCATGCCGTCGGAGATCAGCCGCATGGCCCGGCTGGCGAGGTCGGCGCCGGTGTTCCACCGCGGCGATCCCGGCGTCGCATCAGGCAGGCACCGGCGGCAGGCGCGGAAGCCTGCAGCGACGGCCGCCGCGGCGGTGGGGACGAAGGCCACGTTCTCCGGTGCCGGTGTGCGCGCCGGGCACGACGGCCGGCAGTAGATCCCGGTGGTGGTGACCGTCACGAAGAACTGGCCGTCGAACCTGGCGTCCCGCGCCGACAGTGCCCGGTAGCAGCGCTCGAAGTCGGGCGCCGGGGTGTCGGCGGGGTGCGCGGTGCGGGTCACGACAACGAGTCTGCTCTCGCACCTGCGCCGCGGCTAGCGGTTTTCGGACATGACGCTCGGCGCGTCCACGCACGCGGGAGCGGGGCGGGTGTGTGACGATGCTCGCGTGAGTGACGAGAAGGATCCCCTGCGTGGCGTTTCCGGTGTGGACGATGCCGATGTCGATGCCATCGAGGAGGCCGAGGAAGAGGCGCGGACCGGGCCGGACAATCTGGCGGAGGTCACCGAGCGGGTGATGACCGACCCGCGCACCGGCAAGCCGTATCCGAGTCGTTCGCGCGTGTTCCTGACGGGACTGCGTTCGTCGGCGATGGTCTGCCTGCAGTCGATCCTGGTGCTGGCATTCCTGTGGGTCCTGATGTGGATCCTCGGCAAGCTGTGGGTGATCGTGCTGCCGGTGGTGCTCGCCATCATCGTCGCCACCGTGTTGTGGCCGCCGGTGCGCTGGATGCGCCGTCACCGGGTCCCGCCGGCGCTGGCGGCGCTCTTGGCGCTCCTCGGCGCCGTGGCCGTGGTGGGTGCGGTCATCGGACTGATCGTGCCCTCGGTGATCGACCAGACCCCGCAGCTGGTGAACCACGCGATCGACGGCGTCAAGACCGTCCAGGACTGGGTGCAGGGCCCGCCGCTGAACATCGACGACCAGCAGATGTCCGGCTTCGTCGACACCATCGTCGACCGCCTGCAGCGCAGCTCGGCCTCCATCGCCTCGGGCGTCTTCAGCGGCGTGGGCGCGGCCACCTCGGTGCTGATCACCGTCTTCACCGCACTGGTCCTGGTGTTCCTCTTCCTCAAGGACGGCCCCAAGTTCATCCCGTGGCTCAACGCCACCGTCGGCATGCCCGCCGGTTCGCACATCGGTGAAGTCCTCATGCGGATGTGGACCACGCTGGGCGGTTTCATCCGGACGCAGGCGATCGTCAGTGCGGTCGACGCGATCCTGATCGGTATCGGCCTGGTGATTCTGGACGTGCCGCTGGCCGGTGTGCTGGTGGTGATCACGTTCATGGGCGGTTTCGTCCCGATCGTCGGTGCCTTCGTCGCCGGTGCCCTCGCGGTGTTGATCGCGCTGGTCGCCAACGGTTTGACCAGTGCGCTGATCGTGCTCGGCATCATTCTTGCGGTGCAGCAGCTGGAGGGGAACGTGCTCTCGCCGTGGCTTCAGTCCAAGGCGATGGAACTGCACGCCGGGATCGTGCTGCTCTCGGTGATGCTGGGCGGCACTCTGTTCGGCATCGTCGGCGCCTTCCTGGCCGTGCCGGCGGCGTCGTGCCTGACCGTGCTGCTGCGCTACGTGCTCGAACGGGTCGGCATGGCGGCGGGGGAGCAGATCGTTCAGGAGGACGCCGACGCCGAGGCCGCCGCTGCGGCGGCATCGAAGGGGATCTTCGCCCGCTGGCGCTCGGGACCTCAGGGCGGTCCGCCCGAGCAGTGACCGGGCGATAGACTCTTCACTCGTGAGTCTCACCCTCGGAATCGTCGGGCTGCCCAATGTCGGCAAGTCCACCCTGTTCAATGCACTGACCCGCAACGATGTGCTCGCGGCGAACTACCCGTTCGCCACCATCGAGCCCAACATCGGCGTAGTGGAGCTGCCCGATGTCCGGCTGGCGCGGCTGGCGGAGATCTTCGGCAGCGAGCGCATCCTCCCGGCCGTCGTCTCCTTCGTCGACATCGCCGGCATCGTCAAGGGCGCCTCGGTGGGTGAGGGCATGGGCAACCAGTTCCTGGCCAACATCCGGGAGGCCGACGCCATCTGCCAGGTGGTGCGCGTGTTCGGCGACGACGACGTGGTGCACGTCGACGGCCGCGTCGACCCGCTCGCGGACATCGAGGTGATCGAGACCGAGCTGATCCTGGCCGATCTGCAGACGCTGGAGAAGGCGCTGCCGCGGCTGGAGAAGGACGCCAAGAAGAACAAGGAACTGCTTCCGGTCGCCGACGCCGCGCGCAAGGCGCAGGAGATCCTGGACTCGGGCAAGACCCTGTTCTCGGTGAAGGATTCGTTCGACCTGTCGTCGGTGCGCGAGCTGCACCTGCTGACGGCCAAGCCGTTCCTCTACGTGTTCAACGCCGACGAGTCGGTGCTCACCGACGACGCCCGCAAGCAGGAACTGCGCGACGCCGTCGCCCCCGCCGACTGCGTCTTCCTTGACGCCAAGGTGGAGAGCGAACTCCTCGAGCTCGACGAGGACGACGCCCAGGAACTGCTGGACTCGATCGGCCAGGACGAGCCCGGCCTGCGTTCGCTGGCCCGAGCCGGCTTTCACACCCTGGGTCTGCAGACGTACCTGACCGCAGGGCCGAAGGAAGCGCGCGCGTGGACCATCCACCGCGGCGACACCGCGCCCAAGGCCGCCGGCGTCATCCACACCGACTTTGAGAAGGGCTTCATCAAGGCCGAGATCGTCTCCTTCGACGACCTCGACGAGAACGGCTCGATGAACGCTGCCAAGGCCGCCGGCAAGGTCCGCATGGAGGGCAAGGACTACGTCATGGTCGACGGCGACGTGGTGGAGTTCCGGTTTAACGTGTGACTCTCTATGCGACAGAACGGCCTCATCTGCTAAGGCAGACGAGGCCGTCTTGTCAATGGACCACAGACGTGCAGCGGGAATGGCCCGGACTGTTTGACGCGGCTCGTGGAGCCACTGTTGGCGGTGGGGCTCGAGACTGGGGCTGCCCCCATCACCGGAATCGAGCGGAACTACCCTCGTCGAATGGTCGGGCTGAGCCGATCGGTCCCATCGAGTGCGGACGCAGCATGAAGCCAAGCGTCAGTCTGCGTCCTGCCCCGAGCTGACTTGTCGTCGCGCACCGGCCCCCACGTGCCGGCACGAGTTGGAGTGGAGATCCAATCTGTAGGGGACGGTCCATGCACTACCGGACATCTAGACCCTTCAGCTGATCGCTGATGCTGCGGGGATTGCGCTCCAGAAGGCGCGCGAGCGTCGGGTCCGAGCCCGAGAAATGTCCGCTCCTCGTGGCCTGGAACATCGACAAGGTGAAGCGCGCGACTGCCTCGGGCACTCCACTGGTCGTCGCATCGGACACCCATGTTTCGTCGTCGACGACGATGCGATCGATCTGGCGACCGGTGATCTCGGACGCGGCGGTGGCGAAGTCCGCGAGGGTGACTGGCTCGGGCAGTGTCAGATCGATCGGTCCGTCGAAGGGGTCATCAGTGGTGAGGATCGCAGCGGCGGCCTCTGCGGCATCTCGCCGATCGACCCAGGAGAAGGGGCCGTCGGCGGGCATGGCGATCACGCCTGTTTCCTGCCACGCACCGAGCAGCTGGGCGGGGTCGCCGTAGAAGCCGTTGCGCAATGCAGTCCAGGCGATTCCGGATGCTGCGAGATGTTGTTCGGTGGCCGCGTGGATCGCGAGCGGCGGGTAGGGCGTGTCGAAAGCCGTCCCCTGGGCGCTGGTGTACAAGATCCGCTGTGCTCCTGCGTCGACGGCTGCATCAATGGCCCGGTGGTGCTGCGCGACGACGTCAGAAGAGAGGTCGTTCGAGGAGACCAGGAGGACCTGCTCGGCGTCAGCGAAGGAGTGGCGCAGAGCCGCGGGGTCGTCGTAGCTTCCTTGCCGCACCCGGACTCCTCGATCGGCCAGGTGTGCCGCACGCGCGGGGTCGCGGACGCTGACGCCGATCTGGTGTGGCGGTAGCCGCTTGAGGAGGTGGTCGACCGTGGCCCCATTGAGGGTGCCGGTAGCTCCGGTCACAACAATCATCGGAACGTCCTTTCGTGCGGCGGTGACCCGGTGAGCTGCTTTGCTCGACCGCCGGGCGAGCGATGAACTTTAAGTTGACCATCGTGGTCAACTTCCTGACGACCCATCCTGCACTAACTTGACTGCTAGGATCAAGTTAGGCGTCGATCCGGAAGGGCCTGCATAGTGACCGACTCTCGAGGCGCGTCAGCACTACGGGCGGATGCCCGCCGAAACGTCGATCGGATCCGGCGTGCGGCGGTACAGGTTTTCCGGGAGCAGGGGTTCTCTGCACCGCTCGAGGAGGTCGCCGCGGCCGCCAATGTGAGCAAGGCGACCATCTTCAATCGGCTCGGCGGGAGGGTCGGGCTGATCGATGCAGTCATCGACGACGTCGTCGCGGCAGAGCTGCGGACTGTCATCGAGGATGCGCGGTCCGTCGTCGAGGTCCGAGAGCGGATCTGCTCCTACATCGGTGCGCTCCGGGACCTGCAGTATCGACTTCCAGCAGTGAATGATGTCCTGCTCCAGGAGTATCGCGACTCCGAGTCTCTGCTCGAGCTGTGTCATGCCGGGGCGGCTTTCCATGACAGCCTTGTCGCTCAAGGGCATGCCGCAGGCGTACTGGTTCATGACTTTACGTCCGCTGACTTCCAAGCACTCGCCCGAGACAATGCCCTGGCACTCAAGCACGGCGGCAGGCCGCCTCGCCCTGACTATGATCGCCGAACCGCGTTCGTCATCGGCGGGATATGCAGGTCGACGTGTGCGTCGGCCTGACCTTGCAGGCCCAAGTAGATGGCCGTACGTGTGGGCGAGTACAGCGGGCGGCCCTGCGGAAACTCGAGCTGATCCATGCGCCGAACGATATCGAGGGCTTCGGGATCACGCAGGACAAGCTCGCGGTGTCGATCGGTGTACCGCCGCGGCGGAACTGCAACGCGAGCGGCCGGTCCTGCGGGACACGATCGCGGCGATTACACCCTTGGAGGTCGTGTGACGGCGGACGGGCCGTCGTTCTCTGCGAGGCGACCTCAGTTGAACTATTCGGCTGGTGGGCTAGGGTGCCAACCGTATCGGCCCGCCCCAATCGAGGAGTCTTCAGCCATGAGTTTCTCTGTGTATCTGTCCGGTGAGATCCATACCGAGTGGCGTGATGAGATCCGGCGCGGCGCCGAGGCGGCCGGACTGGACGTGGTCTTCACCGCGCCGGTGACCGACCACCCCGCCAGCGATGCCGCCGGCGACCATCTCGGGGAGACGCCCAGCGGGTTCTGGCGGGATCACCAGTCCGCGAAGGTCAATGCGATTCGCACGCGCACCCTGATCGAGCAGAGCGACATGGTGGTCGTGCGGTTCGGGGACAAGTACAAGCAGTGGAACGCCGCCTTCGATGCGGGCTACTGCGCCGCACTGGGCAAGTCATACGTGACCCTGCACGACGAGGACATCGTCCATCCACTCAAGGAGGTCGACGCCGAAGCCCAAGCATGGTGCACGACCACCGATCAGGTGGTGGAGATTCTGCGTTACGTGCTCAAGGCGTGAGCCGGTGACTCACGGCATGACAGATATCCGCGCTCGGCGACGGCCGTCTTCGGCACAAGTGGAAGAGCACTCACAGTGGAACTGAGCATGGCGAAGGGTAACCAGTTCGTCGAGGACACGCAGTCGCCCGAGAGCGCTACCGCCTGGAAGCAGCAGCTCGATGAATTCGCTCCGGGGGCGTCGGACTGGGTGGTCGGTGCGGTCTTCGGTGGCACCTACCAGCGCGAAGGGCTCGAGCTCCGCGATCGGCAGATGCTCAACATGGCGGCTTTGGCGGCGATGGGCGGCACCGAACCGCAACTGACCGGCCACATCAAGACCGCCGTCGACGTCGCTGGCATGACGAAAGAAGAAGTGGCCGAATGCTTCGTGCATCTGATGCCGTACATCGGAGTGCCGAGGACGCTCGCGGCGATGCGCTGCATGAAGGCAGCATTCGGCGAGTAGCCGGACGACCTCACCCGGCGCGTCGAGACTCGCGATGAACGCAGGGACACGCACAGCGGGAGCGATCACCAATGGGTTGACTGTGGTCACGCGCAACGTCGCGGACTTCGAACCGATGGACGTTGCGCTCATCAATCCCCGCCGATCCCCTCCGGAACTGACGTTCTTCCCAGAGTGCTGTCTGTCCCGGACAGCACTCTGGTGCCGCTTCAATGTGTAGTCCTGCGGGGCGGCCCGAACCCCGCAGCGCGCCTTCTTTCGTGCTGCTTGATTGCTAACGTGCGGTCATGAGCAAAGATCTTGCCGTCGGCGACCACGTCCGCTGGAACTCCGAAGCCGGGGAAGTCGCCGGGGTCATCGTGAAGGTGCACACCCGCGACACCGAGTACAAGGGTCACATGCGGCGGTGCAGTCCGGACGACCCGCAGTACGAGATCAAGAGCGACAAGACCGACCACATCGCCATGCACAAGGCCGGTGCACTGCGCCGGATCTATTGACCGGGCTGCCGACGTTGAACGAGCAGCGGGAGATCTGGACGGTCGGGCACTGGTCCTGTCCGATCCCGGAGTTCCTCGCGCCCTTGGACGAGCACGGCATCGAGGTGATCGTCGACGTCCGCGCCCACCCCGGTTCACGTCGCAACCCGCAGTTCGGATCCGACGCGATGTCCACCTGGCTTCCGGAGAACGGCATCGACTACCGGCGGATCCCGGAGCTCGGCGGCAGACGGCCCCGGCAGGACGTCGACCCGGAGATCAATGTCGCGTGGCAGAACCAGAGCTTCAAGAACTACGCGGACTACACCCTCACCGACGAATTCCGCAGTGGCATAGAAGAACTCACCGACATTGCGCGTTCCCGCCGGGTCGCGCTCATGTGCGGTGAGCCGATGCCGTGGCGTTGCCATCGCTTGCTCATCGCGAACACGCTGGTGGCGCAGGGCTGGAGCGTGGAGCATCTGGTCACCGGTGGCGCGGCGCGCAGGCACGTGCTCGGTCAATGGGGGGCCGCGCCCGCCGTCGCCGCCGACGGTCAGGTGACCTATCCGGACCGACGACAGGATCGAGACGGCGGATGAGTGCGCCGGCACGAAGGAGGCGCAGGCCGGACGGGCATGAACGGACTCCGCGGGATCTGGGGGGGCGACGATGACGGATTCATCTCCGACGACGGTGGTCGTGGACGCCGCCAATTGCGTCGGCAGCGTTCCCGACGGCTGGTGGCGGGACCGGGCCGGCGCGACGAGACGTCTGCGTGACTCCATCTCGCCCGAGGCTCTTCGCCAGTCCCTCCACCTGGACGTGACGCCGGTGGTGGTGTTCGTCGTCGAGGGGCGTGCTCGCGGCGTCGAAACCACCGACGTCGTACGGGTCGTTCAGGCGCCGGGCAGTGGAGACGACACCATTGTGGACGTGGTCGAGCAACTCGCCGCGCGAGGCGATGACGTGGTGGTCGTAACTGCCGACCGGGAGTTGCGATCCCGGGTGAACGCCCTCGGGGCCCGCACCGTCGGGCCCGGAACGGTACGGGAATAGGGGATGCCGACGCGCCCGCCGTCCCCCCGAGGGGCCTCGGCTCCGGTGAGCTGAGGCTGCGAGCATCAGGGGAGGTCTGCGAAGGCCTTCTTGGTGCTGCGATACCAGCCCATCGCCTTGACGGGGTGCTTCCACCGCGCCGCCATCTCCTCACGGGCGGGCCCGTGCGCGGTGTCCCCGTTGCGAACGGCTTCGCGGAGGTGTCGGTCCTGTGCCTTGATGATGTCGTCGGCGGTCTCACCGTGCAGTTCGAACTGACACGGTCCTCCGAGTTGCTGGCAGGTCATCGTCTTCATCGGGTTCTCCTGTGCTTGTCGACGATATCGGCACGGTGCGTGTCGATCTATTTATTCTGGAGTGTGGGGGCCCGTCGTGTCAACGGCACGGCTCGTGCCGGTACGGTGAAGGTGTGAGTGGCGATACGACTGCACCCCGACGTCGCGGCGCCGAGCGCACCCGGGAGTTGCTCGAGGCGACTCTCGAGCTGGCGGAGGAGTCCGGCTACGGAGGCCTGACGATCGAAGCCGTCGCCCGGCGTGCCGGCGTCGGGAAGCACACCATCTATCGGCGATGGTCGAACATCGCAGAGTTGCTCCTCGACGCGCTCAGCCACGTGTGGATCAGCGATCTGGATTACCGCGGTGACGGGCCGGTTCGGGAGGACCTGCGCGAGCAGTTCCTCCGGTCGAGTCACGCGTTGTCCACGCCCCCGATCGGTCCGGTCTATCGGGCGGTCATCGCCGAAGCGCAATCGGATCCCGCCCTGCGCGAGCAATTGCACGAACGATTCCTCGCGACCGTCGAACAGCGGACGCTCGACCGGATCGAGCGAGCGCAGCGCGCCGGCGAATTGAATGCCGAAGTGGACCTGCGGTTCGCTGCGGAAGTCTTGAGCGGAACGCTCTACTATCGCTGGCTGCTGACGCCGCGCCCGGTCGACGAGGAAGCGATCGACGGTCTCCTCGACATGTTCACGGCGGCCTACGCGAGACGGGACTGATCTCGGTGCGGATCGGCTAGGTGTGCGTGCCGACGTTGACCACGCGCCCGGACGAGTCCCGGTAGAAGAAGCGGCGCACACCCCACTCCTCCGTGGACAGGGGATGGACGATCTCGACGCCGGTCTCGACCGCCGCGGCGTGGGCGGACTCGACGTCGTCGACGAAGACCGAGACGTCCGGGTTGACCGGAGCCGTGGCGTCAGTCGTCATCAGCCCGATCTGTCGGCCGGCGTCGTCGGCGAGGAACGCCACCCATCCCATGTCCATCACGACGTGCATTCCCAGCACCCGCGTGTGTTCGGTGATGGCGGCAGCGACGTCGTCGACGGTGAGGATGGGGGCGATGCGCTCGATCTTCATGCCTGACTCGATCACGATCCGTCGCTCCGGTCCAGAAGTAGTCGTGCGTGTACCCCGATCTCGGCCTCGAGCAGATCGACGGTGGCGTCGACCGCAGAGAGCATCGGCCAGTGGCCGGCCACGAGGTGTCTCCGTCGCCATCCGGAGGCTGATCGGGCGATCGGCGGTGCATCCCGCCAGGCTTCGTCGTGACCGCCGTCCCGCGTGAGTGCGACGTAGGTGGCGGTCTGTGTCTCGACCGGACCCGACAGCTGGGCGGGATCGGTGACGGTCCTGCCCGGGTGAGCGGTGAGCTTCGCGGCCAGATAGTCGCGGTCTGCCGGAGAAAGATCCGTCTGATGGTCGAGCATCGCGCGGGTGGGTGCCGCCCAGAGGCCTCCGGCCGCGTCGATGTCGTCGCGCTCCTGGGTGCGATCGTGCTCGGAGTCGCCCCAGTCGTCCAGCAGCGAACGCCCGGACGTCGGCAGGAAAGCGCCGATGTGGACGAGGCCGAGCTGCCGATCGGCGAGCCGATCTGCGACGGAGGCGGTGACCATCCCGGAGTAGGAGTGCGAGACGAGGACGACGGGTCGTGGGCCCTGGTTCTCAACGTGCTCGATGAGCTGCTCGACGTGGTCGTCGAGGCGGACGGAAGCGACGTCTGCAGGGGAGTCGCCCGCTCGGAGGCCGCGAAGGGTGATCGTATCGGCGTCCATGCCGCGGTCGATCAGGCGCTCCACGGTCGGTTCCCAGATCCAGGCGCCCATCCATGCTCCCGGCACGAGGAGGGTCTTCGTTCTCGAGGTGGCCATCACCGCTCCCAACTGATCGCCGTTTTGCATGCTCAGTCGACCGTAATCGCCACTGGTGATCGGAGACCAGCGTCCGGTTCGCGCTGCGACGGCGATCTGGCCGAGGTCAGGTGGTCGCTGTGGGGAACGAGTCGAGGGCGAGGGTGTCGCGCAGGGAGAGCAGATGAGCTCGGCTGTATCGGCCGGCCGCGGCCTCGTCGTGTTCCGCGATCGCGTCGGCGAGGTCGGCGTGCGCGTCCTGATCACGGTCGGTCCCGAACTCCTTGCGGATACGCAGCATCTCGATCATCGCCTCGCGTAGCCGCGGTGTGAAGCTGTCGAACAGCTCCAGGAGGATCGGATTGTGCGCTGCGGCGACGATCGCGCGGTGGAACGCAGTGTCCGTATCGACGTGACTCTCGATCTCGCTGCGGTGGTCGGCCCGGGTGGCGAGGGCGCGACGGATCGCGCGAAGGTCCGCGGGCGTCCGTCGTGCGGCGGCCAGTGCGGCGGCCTCGGACTCGATGGCGATGCGGGCCTCGATCACCGAGATGATGTCGGTGCGACGCAGGACCACGTCCCAGTCCTCCGGAGCATCGAGGGCGGTGACGAAGACGCCCGCGCCCTGCCGGGAGGTCACCACCCCGCGTCCGGCGAGCTGCCGGACCGCCTCGCGCACAGTCGATCTCCCGACCCCGAGCTGGGGAGCGAGCGTGGTCTCACCGGGAAGCTTCTCGCCGAGAGTCCATTCGCCCGACCGGATCCGGTCGAGCAGGAGGTCTGCGGCCTGATCGGCCAGTGGTCGTCGTGTCACTTGCCCCACGTTCGTCACCCATCTACTTGTCTGAGGAGTTGTGTTACAGTCTACCCGTGTTCTCGGTGGATCTCCTTCTTCTTCGCCGCGGCGGGGCTTAGCCGGACCGGCTCCCGACGCGGAGTCGAAAGCTGTGCCGGTCGAATCACTCATCCGAAGGAATCAGCACATGACCACGACCGCCTTTTCCCGCCTCTCGACGCCCGCCGGCCCCGTTCCCCGGGACGCGCCGGCGTGGAACCGGCAGCGCCGCTCGCAACTGCCCTCGTACCGCTACGCCGACGTCTACTCCCGCGTCGACGTTCCCCTGACCGAGCGCGACTGGCCCACGAAGCGTCTCACCGAAGCCCCGTTGTGGGTGCCGGTCGACCTGCGAGACGGCAATCAGGCGCTCGCCGAGCCGATGGACCCCGCGCGCAAGCGTCGCTTCTTCGAACTCATGGTGGCGATGGGCTACAAGGAGATCGAAGTCGGGTATCCGTCTGCCTCACAGACCGATTACGACTTCGTGCGGCTGATCGCCGACACGGACATCGCCCCCGATGATGTGACGATCGTGGTGTTCACACCGGCCCGCCGGGATCTCATCGAGCGCACCGTCGCCTCGATCCAGGGCATCGGCAACCCGGTCGTGATCCACATGTATACCGCGACGGCTCCCACCTGGCGCAGCACGGTGCTGGGCTACGAGCGGGAGGAACTCAAGCAGCTCATCCTGGCGGGTGGGCGCGATGTGCTCGAACTCGCGGGCGATATGGCGAACGTGCGCTTCGAGTTCTCGCCGGAAGTGTTCAATCTGACCGAACCCGATTACGTGCTCGACGTCTGCGACGCGATGACCGAGCTGTGGGCGGCCACACCCCAGCGGCCGGTGATCCTCAATCTGCCGGCCACCGTCGAGATCGCGACGCCGAACGTGTACGCCGACCAGATCGAGTACATGCACAAGAACCTCGCTCGCCGGAACTCGGTGATCCTGTCCGTGCACCCACACAACGACCGCGGCACGGGGATCGCCTGCGCGGAACTCGCCGTCCTCGCGGGGGCACAGCGCGTCGAGGGATGCATCTTCGGCAACGGGGAGCGCACGGGAAATGTCGACATCGCCACCCTCGCACTGAATCTCCACGCTCAGGGCATCGACCCGATGATCGACTTCTCCGACATCGACGAGATCCGTCGCACCGTCGAGTACTGCAACCGGTTGGAGGTGCATCCGCGTCACCCCTACGTCGGTGACCTCGTCCACACCGCATTCAGCGGCACGCACCAGGACGCGATCAAGAAGGGCTTCGCCGAGCATCGGGCCCGGGCGCAGGCCGAGGCGCGATCCGAGCGGGAGATCGACTGGCGGGTGCCCTATCTGCCGATCGACCCTGCCGACATCGGACGCGACTACGACGCGGTGATTCGCGTGAACTCTCAGTCCGGCAAGGGCGGCATCGCCTACCTGCTCGAAGCCGAGTACGGCATCGAGCTGCCCCGCAGACTGCAGATCGACTTCGCCCGTCACGTTCAGCAGCACACCGACGTCACCGGCAGTGAGGTCACCGGCGCCGAACTGTGGAGCGTCTTCCAGGCGATCTACCTCCCTGCGCACCCGGGCGACGAGCGTGTCGCCCTGATCGGATGCGAGACGTCGGACTCGACCGGTCACGCCCGCGTCGAGATCGTTCTGCGCGTCGACGGGCGGGAGTACGTCGACGCGCACAGCGGTGTGGGGCCGGTCGAGGCTCTGACCACCTCGCTGGCGGCACACGGCATCCGGGTCGAGATCCTCGGACTGCATCAGACCAGTGTCGGTGCGGGCAGTGACAGCGAAGCCCTGACCCTGATCGAGCAGCGCTGCGGCGGCGAGACCGTCTGGACCGCGGGCCGCGGGCGATCGGTACTCGCGGCGAGCTTGTCCGCGGTGATGTCAGCAGCCGCACGCGTCATCGCCGATCGCGACCATGGAACCGAGGAGTGCGCGTGACCGGCCGTGAGATCCTTCGTCTCGAAGCCGTCGACTTCGTCCGGGAATCGCGGCAGATCCTCACCGGCATCGACCTGACCGTCCGTGCGGGGGAGCGCTGGGCCCTGATCGGTCCGAACGGAGCGGGCAAGAGCACCGTCTTGAGCCTGTGCGGCGCGGTGAATCACCCCACTCGCGGAAGTGTTCACGTGCTCGGACGCATGCTGGGCCGGGTCGACATCCGGGAGCTGCGCGAGTCCATCGGACACGTCAACCCGCGCCATTCGCTCAGCTCACCGCTCACGGTCCGGCAGGTGATTTTCACCGGTGCGACCGGCACGGTCGAGCTCCTGCCCCGCTGGAGTCCGGATGCCGCCACCGGAGCCCGTGCCGACGAGCTGATCGAGATGCTCGGACTCGCTCAGCTCGCGGCGGCGACCTGGCCGACGCTGTCGCAGGGGGAGAGGGGACGTGCGCTCATCGCACGTGCTTTACTGCCCGACCCTGCGCTTCTGCTGCTGGACGAGCCGTCCACCGGACTCGACGTGGCCGCGCGAGAGCAGTTCCTCGCCACCGTCGACCAGCTGCACCGGGCGCGCCCCGACCTCGCCACCATCCTGGTGACCCATCACCTCGAGGAACTCCCCGCCACGACGACCCACGCGATGCTCATCAAGGGTGGCCGTCGTCATGCATCGGGGCCGGCGCACGGGGTCCTGACGACGGACCGGGTGAGCGAGTGCTTCGACCACCCGATCGAGATCGAGCACCGGGCCGGCCGGTGGCAGGCGCGGACCGTACAGGAGTGTTCGGCTACACGGCGCTGACGGGAGTGGCCCGAACGTCGGTGCTCAGGTGCGGGGCGGTCGACGCAGCCCGCGACGATCGGCCGCGTGCCAGCTGTCCCGCGCTGACGAAGTGCGACGCCAGATCGCGGACGGTGTCCTCGGTCGTCCGTGGGCGGTAGCCGAGCTCGTCGGCGGCCTTCGAGCAGTCGACCCGCGGCGACGAGGTGACCGCGGCCAGCGAGGCGCGGGTGAGCAGGTCGGAACCGAACGCCGCCGAGATCGGTTCGACCAACGGCATGATCGCCGCCAGTCCGGACAACGGCAGAGCGACGATCGGGCCCCGGCGTCCGCACTGCCGCGCGGTGTCCCGCGCGAGATCCACCAGCTGCCGGTAGTGCCCGCCGATCAAGTAGTTCTCGCCGGTGCGGCCCCTGTCTGCTGCGGCGACGAGCCCTGCGGCGACGTCGCGGACGTCCACGAAATCGAAGCCGCCGCGGATGAAGGCGGGCACCCGTCCGCGTGCCGCGTCGCGCAGGATGCCGTTGATGCGCGACAAGGGGGCTGCGTCGGTGGGGCCGAAAACCGCGGTGGGATTGCAGATCACGGCATCCAGGCCGCGGTCGATGACCGCCCGTAGTTCCTGTTCACCGGCGTACTTGGACCGGTCGTAGACCGGCAAGTCCGGTGACACCGATCGGAGGGAGTTCTCGTCGAGCTGGTCGCCGGCCGCATGCTGGTCGAAGGAGTGAATCGAACTGCAATGCACCATCCTGGTCACGCCGGCATCGAGTGCGGCCTCTGCGACGACCCGCACGCCTTCGGTGTTGATCCGCCATGCGTGATCGTTCCGGTGGGCCAGCGTGATGACGGCCACCAGGTGGTACACGACGTCGACTCCGGCCAGCGCCGCCCGCATCGCGTCGGGGTCCAGGATGTCGGCCACCACGGCGCTCACGCCCGACCGAGCCTCGCCCCCCGACGGAACCATCCGGTCGATGGCCACGACTTCGTGCCCGTCGAGCAGGAGGAGGTCGACCAGGTTGGTTCCCACGAACCCATTGGCACCGGTTACTGCGACCTTCATGTCGTCTCTCTTCATACTCGGCGAATCACTTGTAGAATTAGAACATGTTCTACTTTATGGGAGGGTAACCGAGGATGCCGACGAAACGGGAAATGCTCGCCGCGGTCGACGGGTCGCCTGCCGCGGTCGCCGATCACGACAAGGAGCGCTGGCTGTCGTTGTTCGCGCCGACGGCGGTCGTGAACGACCCGGTCGGTTCTGCGCCGCATCGGGGCGGGGCGCAGCTGTCACGCTTCTACGACACGTTCATCGCCCCGAACACCGTCCGCTTCCACGTGGACCACGACATCGTCTGCGGTGACGACGTCCTCCGTGACCTCACCCTCGAGATCGAGATGAGCGATCGGGTCACTCTGTCGGTACCGGCGCATCTTCGATACGCGATGATCGCGGACATGCGGATCGACGGGCTGTACGCGCACTGGGAGTTGCCGGCGATGGTCGCCCAGCTCGCCGGCAAGGGGCTTCCGGCCGCCGCGGTGTCGGGCCGACTCACCGTGGGCCTGCTGGGCAATCAACGGCTCGGCGGCACCGTGGGGTTCGCGCGCGGATTCCTCGGGGTGGGCGGCCGCACCAAGCGACGCGCCGGCGAATTGCTCGCCGTGCTCGGCGCGGGCGATCACGCGAATGCCGCAGGTGAGTTCACCGACGACCCGACACTCCGCTTCGGCGAGGAAACGCTGAACTCGCCGGCCGAACTCGGCGCACGCCTCGCCGGTTGGCGGCCGGCCGGCAAGACCATTGCGGCGGGCCGGATCGTCTCGGCGACGTTGACCGACGGTCAGTCGTACGCGGTGGCGATGCTGGAGTACTCGGGACGCAGGGTGTCGTCGGTGTCGGTGTTCGTGGACTGCTGATGCCGCGACTGGGACCAGGGGGGGGCGGCCTTCGAGCCCGGTTGATCAGCTCGGCAGGTGCTGGCCGGTGGCCATCAGCAGCCCGGTGATCGCAGTCTGCAGTTCCTCCGGCGTCGGGGAGGGCAGATTCTCGTGGCCGTGGATGTAGCCGATCCCGGCGTAGACCAGCAGCCCGGCCACCAGTCGTGACTGACTCTCGCTCATGTCCAGTTCGCAGAGTGTCGCGTAGACGACGTTGAAGACCTCGCCGTCGATCGCTTTGACGGTCTCGGCGACCTGCTCGTTGGTGCGGGCCCAATCGCGGATGGCGGTTTCCACCGTCAGGTGGCTCTCGCTGATCAGCATCGTCGACAAATCGACCAGTCGGCGATCGGCGGGGATCTCGGTCAGCACGCGCAGCTCGGCGAGGCGGCCGCTGGTGATCTCGCGCCACCGCTCGGCCATCGCCTCCCAGAGCGCGTCGAGATCGGCGAAGTGCCAGTAGAAGCTGCCCTTGGTGACACCGAGTTCGGTACAGAGCCGACTGATCTTGAGGCCGCTGACACCTTCGGTGGTGATCAGCGCGAGTGCAGCGTCGACCCAGTCGGTCGACGTCAGCCGGGTGGTCTTGCGGGCCATGACCTCAGTATGCCTGGCGGACGTCCCCGAGTAGGGCATCGCGGACGTGTTGGACCACCGCGGCATCGGTGAGAAGAGTGAAGTGATGCGCGGTCCTTCCGGCCCGTCCAGCGTCCAGGAAGCGGTTGTCCATACCGTCGACGGCAGCCGTGAACGGGTCGCTGACCAGCAGGTCCGTCGGTGAGATGACGTTGGTGTACTGAACACCGCGCGTCGGCAACCCTGCCCGGTGCAGGTCGCGGAGCAGGTCCGAGCCACGCACCAGTTCCCGGCAGCCGCCGCACCACGGGTCGATGAGCGGCTTCTCCAGAGACAGGATCGCGTCGTAGGTGCCGAGGCGGCGGCTGATGTCCTCGGTGTCGCCGAGGAAGCCGATGTTGGTGCCGCGCCAGATCGGGCCGACGGTGATGAGCCGATCGATGGGGGCGGCGGTGCGCTCGCGCTGCACGATGCGCTGGGCCACCAGACCGCCGGCGCCCTGCGCGACCACCGTCCACCCCGCCGAGTCGGGGCGCTGTTCGGCCCGCAGCTGCCGGGCGACCTGGGCCGCACTCTCGTCCGGAGACCTTCACCATCGACGCCCCCGGCGAGTTCCACCTGGAGATGCGGGTCAGGCAGGTGCTTCAGTCGCACTCGCTGATCGAGGAGGTGCCGATCGTCGGCTCCAAGGTCATGCGCCCCCTGGTCGACCGTCTGGTCGGCAAGCCCGGCTACTTCCGCTTCCAGTCCGACTTCACCTTGACGGTGCATCAGGACGACGGCTCGGTGGAGACCGTCGAGGGCAGCACCCTTCACGAGCTCGTCGCACTGAGCTGACGGTGAGGGCTGACCGCCGGTCCGCCCTCACATCAAGGCGGCCAATCGCTTGAGCAGGTCGGGGTAGCGACGGGTGTGAGCGCCCCCGTTGACGTCGAACGCTGCGCCGGTGATCCAGGAAGCGTCGTCGGACAGCAGGAACTGCGCCATCGCGGCGATCTCGCCGGGCCGGCCGCTCCGGCCCAGCGGGGTGTTCTCCAGAAACTCCTCCCGCATCCCGGGAACCAGATAGATGCCTTCGACCAGCGGTGTGTCGACCAGACCCGGTGAGATGGCGTTGACGCGGATGCCGCGGTCGCCGAGCTCCATGGCGGCCACTTCGGTCAGCATCAACACGCCCGCCTTCGCCGTGCAGTACGCGGCCATGCCGGTCCCCGGCTGGCGTCCGTTGAGCGAGGCGAGCGTGACGATGGCCCCGCCGTCCACCACATGCCGTGCCGCGTACTTCAGGACGAGGAAGGCGCCGGTCTGGCAGACCGACAGCGTCGCGTTCCAGTCGTCCAGGCTCATGTCGGCGATCGCGCCCGCCGTGGAGACGCCGGCGCTGTTGACCACCCCTCGTGGTCGGGCGTGGTCGGCGACCACCCGGTCGAACAGGTCGCTGACGGACTGCTCGTCGGCCACGTCGACCCTCGCCGACGCGGCCGGTCCGCCGAGCTCGGCGGCCCGCTCGGCCGCCGCGGCGCCGTCGATGTCGGCGACCACGACGGTGTCTCCGGCCTCGTGCAGGCGCTGCGCCGTCGCGAATCCGATTCCCGAGGCGCCGCCGATGACGATGACGGGTGCTGGTGAGGTCATGGTCGTCTCCGGTCTTCTGGGGTGTTCTGACAGGTCATGCGATCACGGCCGCGCATCGATGAGGCCGAGTGCGTCGTGGCGCGCGATCGCCTCGCAGGCGCGGATGAGCATGGTCGACATGATGGCGTCGGCGCGATCGGTACGGTCGGCGAACGCATATCCGAGGGTCGGCACCAGCACGGCTTGCAGGAGCCCCAGACGGTAGTCCTCCCAGCACGTCTCGACGTCGTAGCCGGTGATGCCGTACTCGTCGACGAGTACCCGGTGATACTCCTCGACGAGGCGTCGGTCGAGGGCATCGCGCTGTTCGGAGACCAGACTGGTCGCGAGGAAGTAGGCCAGGTCGCGGGCGGGGAGCCCGACGGCGAGAGTCTGCCAGTCGATCACCGTGACCTCTGATGACTCGGCGTGGAACAGCAGGTTGTCCGATCGGTAGTCGCTGTGGAGGAGGGCGAAACGCTCAGGACGCGACAGCAGCCACGGTCCGACGGCGGCCGCTGATCGGCGAAGCACCTCGGTGTGCGCCGGCCCCAGGACGTCGCCGAGGCGATCGACGGTGATTCCGGCGGCCATCACCGTCACCTCGCCGAGGCCGTATGCCGTCTGCTCGTCGGCCAGCGGCATCGCGGTGGAAGTGAACGAGGTGAGGGACGGATCGCACCACAGCGGCCCGTGGAGCGCGGCGAGGGCCCGCACCGCGTGCACCGCCTGCTCGTTCGTGCAGCCGTCGATCTGATCGCTCTGCTCGTGACCGTCCATATGGGCGAGGACGAGCGCGAACGTCTGCCCGTCATCGGAGATCGACCGGTGGAAACACGCCGGAGTAGGAATCTCGACGCGGTCGAGCACATCGGCGTAGAACGCGATCTCGGACCGGTAGCCCAGACTCACCCGTTCCCGGATCGCGTGGTTCTCGGAGGCGAGTTTGACCACCAGGTGATCGGGAACGCCGCCGGGGTTCGCCGCGTACCGAGCGCGCACCGAGTAGGCCGATCCGGTGAGCCCGGCGCCCAGCGGCCGCACCTCCACCGAGTCGACGCGCACCGGGTCGGGGGCATCGCCGGTGAGTGCGGCCGACAACCACTCGGCGGTGATGTCGTCGGGAGACCGGGGGATCGCTGTATCGGTGGACACGGAAGTCACATCCTTCGTCGGGAGCGGCCGGGGTTGCGCGGCAGCGTGTCGAATCGCCGAGCGTCGCGGACCGTACGCCAGGCGGGCAGCACCGGCTCGAGTTCGCGGGGCGTCGCCCCGTGCAGGATGACGCTGTCGGCCCCGTGGTCGAACTGGTCGGAGATCCGGGCGCAGCACTGCGCGGCGGTCCCTGTCGCCGACGCCGCCAGCCATTCGCCGGGGAGCAGTTCGGCCACCTGTGCGAGTTGTTCCGGGGTGGCGACGGCGTCGATGGCCCCGGTGAAACTGCGGACCAGTTCGTCCTCGCGGAATGCGGTGAGCGCTGCGGAGTCCCACCGATTGGCCGCGGCCAGCACGTCGCCGTATCCCTGGAGGTAGCTGGCGAGCCTGCCGATCAGTTTGCGCTGCGCGGCGGCTTCGTCGATCCAGTCGCCGACCACGGCGAGCACCGACCACACGCGGACCGACGACGGGTCGCGTCCGGCGTCGGCCGCCGCGTTCTTGACGATCTCGACGCTGCGGGCCAGGGCGTCGTCGGTCATGAAGGTGTGCAGGACGACCGCGTCGGCCACGCGGCCGGCGAACTCGAGAGTTCGCGGACCGATGGCGACCAGGGCGACGGGGATGTCCTCGTCGAACGTCGGATCCAGAGACAGATACGGGAAGGTGCCTGCGGGACCGTCGTGGCCGATGAGTGCCTCGCCGCGCCACAAGGCCCGGTAGATGCCGATGGCATCCGCCATCCGGGCGGACGTGACACGCGGCAGGTTCATCACGTCGAACAGGGGATCGAATCCCCGCCCGAGACCGAGGGTGAACCGCCCCTCGCTCATCCGGTGCGCGGTGGTCGCCATGTTCGCGGTGACCAGTGGGTGCCGCGTGTTGTGATTCGTCGCGGCGGTGGCGATTCCGAGGCGTTCGCCGGCCGCGACGGCCGCGCCGGTGAGCACGGCGGCGTCCTTGGTGTTGAATCGCTCGGAGAGGAACACCGCGCCGAGACCGAGCCGTTCGGCGTGGGCGACTTCGCCGATCAGATCGCGCGGTGTGGCGGAGTGTCCGGCGAGGCCGTAGAAGCCGAGTTCGGGCAGTGGGTGTCCGGGCGTCTGGTCTTCGGGCGTCGCGGCGGGCATGTGTCTCTTTCAGGCCGGCGATCAGGCGTTCTGGACGCCACTCTAGACGACTGTCCATCGGCCGGAGGGCGTCTTGACCCGACTGATGCGGGTGGTCAGTCCGCCGCCGGCCGCTGCCGGTTCGCTTTGAGGGTGCCGCGCCGGGTCTTGGCGTCGAGCCGCCGTCGCTGGGACCCTCTCGTCGGGCGGGTGGGTCGTCGCGGAGTGGCCGGGGCGACGGCATCGCGCAGGAGGTCGGCGAGTCGTTGCCGCGCCGCGACGCGATTGCGGCGCTGGGCGCGCTCCTCCGACGCGGCGATCGTGAGGATGCTGCCGTCGAGCCGTGCCGCGAGACTGCGGAGTGCCCGTGCGCGCTGCGCGTCGTCCAGAGCCGTCGTCGTCGCCAGGTCGAGACCGAGCTGGACGCGGGAATCGGTGGTGTTGACGCCCTGTCCTCCGGGACCGGACGAGCGGGAGAACTGTTCGATCAACTCCGATGCCGGTACCCGGAGGCCGTGCGGCGCTCCGGGACCCGGCGGTATGAGCAGATCGTCCATGACCGCCATTCTCGCCGGACCCGCATGATCTGGCCAATGAGATTGTCGACGGCGCCGGTCGCCGGCGGGCGAGGTGACGCGCCCAGGCTCTGTCGTGACGTCCGTAGACTCGTCGCCATGACAGCGGTGGCCGAGACGTGAACCCCGACGATCAGCCGAACCGTGAACGCGAACTCACCGAGCGGGTTTCCCTGACCGATCCGGAGGGGCGGTTGAACCGGGCGGCCGTCGGCTTCGCACGCTGGCCCCTTGTCGAAACCACCGGAATCGGCCGCGGCCTGCGCGGGCGCGGACGCAACAAGCGCTGGGAGTACTGGAACGTCATCACCCCGACGCACATCGCGGCGCTGACGGTGTCGTCGATCGACTACGCCGCCGTGCACGAGGTGTGGATCTACGATCGCGTCACCGGTGAGGAGGTCGGGCGGTCGGCCACGGTCATCCCGCCGTTCGGGGTCGAGCTGCCGGGGTCGCTCGGCGGCGGACCGGTCCGAGCTCGCACCAAGAACCTCGCGATCGACTTCACCCCGATGTCCGACGACAGGACTCGCCTGCGCGCCACCATCCCCGACGCGGTGATCGACGTCGTCGTCAGCCGACCCGCCGCCCACGACTGTCTGGCCGTCGTGGTGCCGTGGAGCGACACCCGCTTCCAGTACACGGTGAAGGACGTCGCCTTGCCGGCGTCGGGGTCGCTGACCGTCGAAGAGGTGGAGCACCACCTGCCCGACGGGCAGTCGTGGGCGGTGCTCGATCACGGCCGTGGCCGCTGGCCCTACGACATCACCTGGAACTGGGGCGCCGGATCCGGCCGGTCGCACGGACGGACCATCGGACTGCAGGTCGGCGGCAAGTGGACCGCCGGGACCGGCGTGACCGAGAACGGCGTCGTGGTGGACGGCCGTCTGCACAAGATCGGCGCGGAACTGCGCTGGGAGTACTCGACCGACGACTTCCTCGCCCCGTGGCGCGTCCACGGCGGGGGCCTGGACGCGGAGCTGATTCCCTTCCACGACAAGCGGAGCCGGACCAACCTCGGTGTGCTGTCCGGGGCCACGGACCAGTGTTTCGGGCGCTGGTCGGGAACCTTCGACACCGGCGTCGAGCTGATCGAGTTCGAGGACCTGGTCGGTTTCGCCGAACACGTCCACAACCGGTGGTAGCTGAGTCGATCCCGCTGTTCGCTCATTGAGCCGGGCGAGGCGTTCCTGTTTCGCTCGTTGCTTCGCTCGTTGCTTCGCTCGTTGAGCCGGACGAGGCGTTAGCCGAGCTCGTGTCGAAACGACACTGGTTCCGACTGGGCTCGTTGTTTCGCTCGTTGAGCCGGACGAGGCGTTAGCCGAGCTCGTGTCGAAACGACGTTGGCGGTTTCCACTGCGCTCGACCTGCACGCCGGGCTCGACCAGCGTGAGCGGCGCAGCCCCGAGTCCTAGGATGAGCTATCGAGGGCGTGCCGGCGGAATCGGCGGCGGCCGAGGAACGTTGCGAGGAGCGCCCATGTCTGATGCAGAACTGCCGCCTTGTCCGGAGTGCGCCGCGGAGTTCACCTACGAGCAAGGCGCCATGTTCGTCTGCCCGATGTGCGGCCACGAATGGGCTTCGGCGCCGGACGCCGCCGAAGAAGCTGAGGCGGACCCCGGTGACCAGATCGTCGACTCCGCGGGCAACGTGCTCGCCGACGGCGACACGGTCACGGTCACGAAGACGGTCAAGATCAAAGGCGGTGGCGGAGGAGTCATCAAGGCGGGCACCAAGGTTCGCGACATCCGTCTGAACCCCGGAGGCGCGGCCGGGCACGACATCGACGCCAACGTGCCGGGCATCGGCCGCATGCAGCTCAAGTCCAGCGTGGTGAAGAAGGCCGGGTAGCCCGTCTGTGAGGCGTGCTCATCCCGACGAGGCGACCGAATCCGTTACGGTCGAAAAGAACCCCGATAACTGGAGGTGCCGAGATGGCTCAGCCGACCCACCACGCCGTCAGCTACATCGAGTTCGGCGTGACCGACCTCGCCGCTACCCGGCACTTCTACGAGACCGTGTTCGGATGGGAGTTCAACGACTACGGGCCCGCCTACAGCGGGATCAGATCCCCCGACGGCGACGGTGAGATCGGTGGGCTCGACCCGGGCGCACCCCCGAGCCAGAGCGGCCCCTTGGTGCTGCTCTACTCCGACGACCTGGACGCGACCGTCGAGGCCGTGCGCACGGCGGGCGGCACCGTCGTCGCCGAACCGTACTCCTTCCCCGGGGGCCGCCGATTCGAGTTCCACGATCCGAGCGGCAATCGCCTCGGCGTGTTCGGCGAGGCGTGAAGCCGGGACCGGACTGACGATCATGGGAACCCTCGCATACGCGGTGACGGTGTCGCTCGACGGCTACGCAGCCGACGCCGACGGCGACTTCCAGTGGACGGGCCCCTCCTCCGACGTGTTCGACGTCCACGTGGAGCGGATGGCCGAGGTGTCGACGGAAGTGCTGGGGCGGCGGACCTATGCGCTGATGGGGTATTGGGACGACTATCCCGACGACGACGGGACACCCGCCGAACGCGAGTTCGCCCGCCGGTGGCGGGCGGTGGACAAGGTGGTGGCGTCGTCGACGCTGACACCCGGCGAACTCGGACCCGGCAGCGTGCGCCTGGTGCCGGACCTGGATCTGGACCAGTTGCGGCGCATCGTCGACGCCGCACCGGGCGTCGTGGAGATCTTCGGTCCCACCCTCGCCGCCCCCGCGATCCGTGCCGGAATGGTCGACGAGTTCCATCTCTTCGTCGTCCCGAAACTCGTGGGCGGCGGGCTGCGCGCCCTGCCGGACGGTGTCGACCTCGACCTGACGCTCGCCGGCCACCGGGTCTTCGGCGACGGCCTGGTCTATCTGCGCTATCGGGCCGGGTGAGAGTACGGGAATGTCGTCGATGCAGACCCTCAGCGACGAGCAGCGGCGCATCCTCGCCCGGTGGGCCGCGGACTGCGCTGAACGCGTCCTCCCGCTGTTCGACGCCGGCGAGGCTGTTGCGACCGATCAGATCCGAGACGCCGTCGCCCGCACACGCGCGTACAGCGCGGGGGAGAGCACCGCGGCCGAGGAGATCGGCAAACGGTTCGTGGCGGTGAAGGCGGCCAAGGCCGCGACCACTCTCGCCGGTGCGGCGGCCGCCAGAGCCGTGGCGCAGGCTTCCGCGGTCGCGCACATGGGTGCTCACGCCCTGGGTACGGCGGCCTATGCGGCGAAGGCGGTCTCACTGGCGAACCCGGATCGTCCGGAGGCGGTCACCGACGAGATCAGGTGGCAGATCGCGCATCTGAGCGCGAGTCAGCGCGAAGCACTGAAGCAGCTGCCCCCGCTGGGCGCCGACTCATCCGGGCCCCTCGCCCCCGGCTTGCTGTCCCGCGGCGTTCTCGGTTCGACGATCCGCGAGATTCAGGCGCAGATCAGCTGACCGTCACGCCGACAGCTTCAGGGCGACGAGTTCCTTGAACGCGTTCCGGTCTGGTCGTCGGGGGCAGTGAGGCGGTCGACCAGGCGCTGTACGCGTCGCGCGAGGAGGTGATCGTCCGGTGCGGTGAGCAGCGGGTGGAGGGCACTGTAGCGCTCGGTGCGAGTCAGGCGTTCGAATGCCGCCCGGGCTCCGGGCGCGGCATCGAGTGCCGCGTCCAATGCGGCCGGTGGAGTCGCCGTCGACGGACCCGCGTACGCGCGATCCCAGCGCCCATCGGATCTGGCGCGCTCGATCTCGGCTGACCCCCGTGGTCGAAGCCGGCCGTCGGCGCCGAGCCGGGCCACGATGTCGACGTTGCGCTGAGACCAGGCCGAGCGGGCACGGCGCGGCGTGAACCGCTGCAGAAAAGTGTGCTCGTCGTAGCGCCTGCGCTGACCGTCGATCCACCCGCTGCACAGGGCCTCTTCGAGTGCCTGCTGGTAGGTGATCGATGTCGGGGTGACCACGTTCTTCTTGGCCAGGAGCAGCCACACGCCGTCGGAGGTGTCCTCGTGGTCGGTCAGCCATTCCCGCCATCGCCGGACGTCCGCCAGGATCAGCGGTGCCGCACCGGCCGCCTGCTCACTCATGATCTCCCCTGGTGGAGGCGCTGCTCCAGTTGGTGGGCTGCGCGCGTCAGGCCCTCTGGGCCGACGATCCGGAACTCGGAGTCGAAACGTGCGATCGAAGCGAGCAGCCCCGTCCACGACCAGGACCCCATCGTCAATCGCGTGGTGTGTGCGGTCAGCGCCTCCACCTGACCGTCGTGCACCCACTGGGCCACCTCGTGGGCGGGAAGGTCGATCTCGACGACGCCGATGCACGGCCATTCGTCCACCGATTCCGAACCTTTCGAGCGGGCGGCCAAGAACGTCGCCGGATTGCCCGTCGGTATCGGTCTCGGTTCGAAAACAGGACCGGTCGGGGTGCGCAGCGTCATCCGGTCGAGGCGATAGGTCCGCCAGTCTTCCCTGTCCAGATCCCAGCCCACCAGGTACCAGCGGGTGTTCCGTGACACGAGCCCGTGCGGTTGTACCCGCCGGGGCGGGCCGTCGGGATCGCGGTAGCCGAAGCGGAGCGTCATCTGCTGGCGGACGGCCGTCCCGACCGTCTCCAGCGTTTCGGGGGTGACGGAGACTGCGGCGGCACCGCTGGTGAAGTGCACGCCGTCGACGCGGTGGCGCAGCCGCGAGGGCAGCACCTGACGGATCGTCGCCAGCGCCCGCTGTGCAGCTTCGTCGATCTCCACCCCGGTGGCGGAGGAGTTGCGCAGGGCGATGGCGATGGCGATGGCCTGTTCGTCGTCGAAGCGCAGCGGGGGCAGTTCGGTGCCTGCTTCCAGGCGGTACCCGCCTTCCGGTCCCTTGTCGGCATGGATGCGATACCCCAGTTCGCGAAGCCGATCGACGTCGCGGCGCACGGTGCGCGTCGTGACGTCGAGTCGCTCGGCCAGCATCGGTCCCGGCCACGCCCGAGGTACCTGCAGGAGCGACAGCAGGGTCAGCACGCGCGAGGAGGTGTCCGCCATGCTGTCATTCTGCCCGCGGAAGCGGACTGATCGTGTCCTCTACCGCCAACCGCGGCGGTGTAACAGTTCGGCACCCATGTGACTGATGGTGCAGATGATGTGTGTGTTGTCATCGATACTCCACTCGTGAGACTCACCAGGCGCACCGGGCGTGCCGTCGTAGCGGCGGTAGTGCTGGCTGTCGTGGGATTGCTGGTCGTCGCCGCCCCGGGCGGCAGCGCAGCCGCCCCGACCGAATCGCGGTACACGATGGTGGCGTTCAGCAACGCCAGCGCCCGCGACATGGATGTGTACTCCTCGACCGACGGCACCGATTTCCAGCCCGTCAAGAAGTCGGCCTATCGGCCGCCGTCGGGGTTCGTGCGTGACCCGAGCATCTTCCGGCACACCGACGGGCAGTACTACGTCACCCACACGACCGCAGACGGCGCGAACATCGGCTTCGCCCGCAGCAGCGACCGCATCACCTGGACGCCGATGGCGAGTTGGCCGGTGCCGTTGTGCTGTGCCTTCCTGCCGGGTACCGGTGACGGCAAGGGGCCGGTGAACCCACTCGGCATCAACGGCTCCGCGGGATTCAAGGACGGACCGTCGCTGTCGCCGTTCACCACCAAGGCGTGGGCGCCGGAATGGTTCGTCGACGGCGGCCGCGTCCACATCATCATGTCGATGTCGACAGGGGGCGGCTTCGTGCCGTATCTGCTGACCGCGCTGGACTCGTCGCTCCAGCGCTGGAGCTGGCCGGTGCCGCTGGACGGGCTGGGTGCCGACCGCATCGACACCACGGTGGTCAAGCTCGGATCGACCTACCACGCGTTCACCAAGAACGAGACCAAGAAGGTGATCGAGCACGCGGTCGCTCCCGCACTGCGGGGGCCGTACTCGTTTGTGCCGCCGGGTGATTGGGGAACTCTGGTCGAGGGACCGGCCGTGACTCAGCTGCCGAACGGGGACTGGAGGCTCTATCTGGACGCCTACAAGGACGGCAAGTACCTCTACTCCGACAGCAGCGACGGCATGAACACCTGGTCGCCGGTGAAGGAACTGCCGGGCCTGTCCGGCACGGTGCGGCACTTCGGTGTGCTGCGCGAGCCGACGTAGCGGCGGCGGTTACGCTCGAACCAGCTGAATCGAGGAGTGGTCACCATGGCCGATCAGGTGAAAGGTCCGAGGTCGTACTTCCCGTCCATCGAGGCGAAGTACGGAAAGTCGATCGACGAATGGATCGAGGAACTGCGGCCGCACGCCGGGAAGAAGCACGGCCTGCAGGTCGAGGTCCTCAAGGCGCAAGGCATGGGCCACGGTCACGCGAACGCGCTGGTGCACGTCTTTCGATCGGACTACGACGGCGCCTGATCGCTCTCGCCGGCGGCGTCGGCGATCGCCCGGGTGATCTGGAACTGCCGCACCAGGAACCGGTGCTCGTCCAACTTCTTGCGGCGCATCCATTGCGTCACTTCGGAATTGCACTTGCTGGCGTTGCACGAGCGGCACGCCGGCACCACGTTGTCCACGGTGTAGCGGCCGCCCCGGGAGATCGGCAGGATGCAGTCTTTCTGTGGGGCCTCGTCGGGTTGCCCGCAGTAGGCGCAACCGCCCCATTCGACGGTCAGGGATGTCCACTGGGCCGGGGTGAGGTCGTGGTCGGCGGCGGACATCCGGCGCCGCCTGCGCCGCGCGTACACCGCCGTCCGGGTGCGTCGTGCCATGTCGCTGATCCTAGGTCGCCGGCCGCGCCGCCCGCCGCCGGACTCGCCCGGGTGAGCCGCCGCGGGAGGTCTCCGTGGCGCTGTCGGGCGGCCCGCCCGACACGCCCTTGGTGCTGCATACAGCAAGCAGGCCAGGTCAGTGGCGAAACGACGTGTGTGTCACCTCGCAATATCGACGTAGGTTCGCGGAATGTCACAAGTGGAGAGAGAATGTCAGCGACGAGTTAGACACGGATGTTCCACAAGAACGCGATCCGACGAGCCGAAAGAGTCGACACCATATGACCTCCGAGAACCAGAAGATCATCTACACGCTGACCGACGAGGCTCCGCGACTTGCGACGTCTGCATTTCTGCCGATCGTCCGCACTTTCGCCGAGCCCGCGGGTATCGATGTCGAGACCAGCGACATCTCCGTCAGCGCGCGGATCCTGGCCGCCTTCCCGGACTACCTGACCGAGGAGCAGCGAGTTCCCGACAACCTCGCCGAACTCGGCAAGCTCACTCAGCTTCCGGACACCAACATCATCAAGCTGCCCAACATCAGCGCCTCGGTCCCGCAGCTGAACGCCGCGATCCACGAGCTGCAGCAGAAGGGCTACGCCGTTCCCGACTATCCGCAGGATCCCAAGACGCCGGAGGAAGAGGAGATCCGCGATCGTTACTCGGCATGCCTGGGTAGCGCGGTGAATCCCGTTCTGCGCGAAGGTAACTCGGATCGTCGTGCGCCGAAGGCGGTCAAGGAGTACGCCCGCCAGAACCCGCACAGCATGGGCAAGTGGTCGATGGCCTCGCAGTCGCATGTCGCGCACATGGTCGAGGGCGACTTCTACGCCGGCGAGAAGTCGATGATCCTGGACCACGGCTGCGATGCGCGCATGGAGGTCGTCACGGCGAGCGGCGAGACCATCGTGCTCAAGGAGAAGGTCGCCCTCGACGACGGCGACATCATCGACAGCATGTTCATGAGCAAGAAGGCGCTGCTGGAGTTCTACGAAGAGCAGCTCAACGACGCCCGCGACACCGGTGTCATGTTCTCGCTGCACGTCAAGGCCACCATGATGAAGGTCTCGCACCCGATCGTCTTCGGTCACTGCGTCAAGGTCTTCTACAAGGACGCCTTCGCCAAGCACGGCGAGCTGTTCGACGAGCTGGGCGTCAACGTGAACAACGGTCTGGCCGACCTGTACGAGAAGATCGACACGCTGCCGGCCTCCAAGCGCGAAGAAGTGGTCGAGGACCTGCACCGCTGCCACGAGAACCGTCCGGAGCTGGCGATGGTCGATTCGGCGCGCGGTATCTCGAACTTCCACTCGCCCAGCGATGTGATCGTCGACGCCTCGATGCCGGCCATGATCCGCATCGGCGGCAAGATGTACGGCGCCGACGGCCGCAAGAAGGACACCAAGGCCGTGATGCCGGAGTCGACCTTCGCGCGGATCTACCAGGAGATCATCAACTTCTGTAAGACCAACGGCGCCTTCGATCCCACCACCATGGGCACCGTGCCAAACGTCGGCCTGATGGCCCAGCAGGCCGAGGAGTACGGGTCGCACGACAAGACCTTCGAGGTCCCGGAGGACGGCGTCGCCAACATCGTCGATTGCTCCACCGGCGAGGTGCTGCTGTCCCAGGACGTCGAAGCCGGTGACATCTGGCGGATGTGCATCGTCAAGGACGCGCCGATCCGCGATTGGGTGAAGCTGGCCGTGACGCGGGCGCGCGCCTCGGGCATGCCTGCGGTGTTCTGGCTCGACCCGTACCGCCCGCACGAGAACAACCTGATCACCAAGGTGCGCGAGTATCTTGCGGACGAAGACACCGAGGGTCTGGACATCCAGATCATGTCGCAGGTCCGCGCCATGCGGTACACGCTGGAGCGCGCCATGCGCGGCCTGGACACCATCTCGGTGACCGGCAACATCCTGCGCGACTACCTGACCGACCTGTTCCCGATCCTGGAACTGGGCACCAGCGCCAAGATGCTGTCGATCGTGCCGCTGATGGCCGGCGGCGGCCTGTACGAGACCGGTGCCGGCGGCTCGGCGCCCAAGCACGTCAAGCAGCTGGTGGAGGAGAACCACCTGCGGTGGGATTCGCTGGGCGAGTTCCTCGCGCTGGCGGCGAGCCTGGACGACATGGGCCGCAAGTACCAGAACCCCAAGGCCAAGGTGCTCGGTGACACGCTCGACGCGGCCACCGGCAAGCTCCTGGAGAACCGGAAGTCGCCGTCGCGCAAGACCGGCGAGCTCGACAACCGCGGCAGCCAGTTCTACCTGGCCCTGTACTGGGCGCAAGAGCTGGCCGCCCAGACCGAGGACGCCGAGTTGGCGGCGCACTTCGCGCCGCTCGCCGAGCAGCTGGCCGCGCACGAGGACGAGATCCTGACCGAGCTCTCCGAGGTGCAGGGCAAGTCCGTCGACCTCGGCGGCTACTACGCGGCCGACGTCGAGAAGCTCCAGCAGGTGATGTGCCCGAGCGAGACGCTCAACTCGACACTCGCCTCGGCTCGCGGCTGACCCGCGACGAACGACGATCCTCTGCCGCCGGGCTCCGAGCCCGGCGGCAGAGTCGTCGCGGCGCCCGGCGCTACTCGGGTGCGCTCTGGTCGGCGTGGCCCAGGTTCCAGTCCGGGAAGGCGACGTCCCGGACCACGCGCTTGAGGGCCGCGGCATCCGGGAAGCCGTTGTCGCGCTTACGCTCCCAGATCTGCTGGCCGTCGACGTCGATGTGGAAGACGCCCCCGGTGCCGGGCACCAGGGTGACCGAACCGAGCTCGGTGCCGAAGGTGTTGAGCAGTTCGCCTGCCATCCACGAGGCGCGTAGCAGCCAGTTGCACTGGGTGCAGTAGGTGATCGTGATCCGTGGGGCGCTCATCGGTTCACAGTGCCAGATCGCCGCGCGGCTCAGCCGAAGCGGACGACGTCGTCGTGGAGCATCGCCGGCCAGCGTCTGACGTCGTCGGGGGTGTGCGCGACGGTCAGCGCGGCCTGGGGGAGTAGTTCGGCGAGAGCCTCGGCCGTGGACATCGGGTGTGACGGGTCGTCCACCCAGGCGAGTATCCGGACCGGGACGTCCACCCGTGCGAGCTCGGCCGGATCGGGCAGATCACTTCTCGACGCGCCACGGAACACCGACGGCAGCAGATCATCGGCGACCTCCGGCATGGTCTCCGGGCGCCCGACGGTGGCCGGGGGCTGGGGCGCGTCCGCGCCGGCGGCCAGGAAGGCGCCGAGCCCCTGCTCCTCGATCAGGTCTGCGTTGGCCAGGTAGGTCTGCGACTGGCCGCGTCGCGAATCCCAGGCGGTGGGCGGCAGCAGCACGGTCAGGCCGCTGAACAGTTCCGGCCGGCGGACAGCCGCGTGCAGAAGGGTTCCGCAGCCCATAGAGGTGCCGACACCGTAGACCGACTCTCCGGGGAACCGATCGGCCAACAGCAGGAGCAGGTCGTCGGCCAGATACGGCCAGCAATAGTCGCTCGGCTCGGGGCGGCCGGTCGACCGGCCGTGACCGCGGGCGTCGTAGCGCAGCAGCCGGGTTCCCGACAGGCCCACGCCGAGGTCCAGATCCAGGACACGGTCGCGGTCGCGGCTGGAGGTGAGCCCGTGAAGCTGCACCACCGGGTGACCGCCCTCGTCGCTCAGTTCCCATGCGAGTTCGGCGTCGGGCACCGGGAACATCGTCATCGCTGATTCCTTACGTAACAGGACGGAAACTCGGGGTCGCTAGATTACCGCCATGCGGCTCACCAACGTCGCGCACCTGCGCCTCCCGTTCGGCCGGTTGTACGGCTACGACCTCGCCGTGTCTCCGGCCGATGAGCAGTTGCCGATCTCGTTCGATCAGCGTCGGCACGTCGGTGCCGGGGAACGGCCGGGGTCGTGGATGGCGCTCTCGTTCCACCTGTCCGAGCCGGTGCCCCGTGATCACCTCGCCCGGGCTTGGCTGACGGTGATCGCACGCCACGGTACGCTCCGCTCGGCCTTCTCGCCGGGTGACGACGGCGAGCCCCGCCTGCAGGCGATCGAGGTCTCCGAGGGGGCGTGGCGCGAGCATTCGATCGGCCCGGGACAAGCGGTCAACGATGCGCTCCGGGACGTCCTGGACGGCTCCTGCTCGCCGTACTCGGCTCCGGCGCATCGGCTCTGCGTCCTGGAGACGGCGGCCGGCCCGACGGTGGTGGTCGCGGCCGATCATTCGCACGTCGACATGTGGTCGATGCTGGTGATCCTGCGCGATCTGCTGGCGGCGCTGGACGATGTCCGCGCCGGCCGCACTCCGACGGCCGGCCCGGTCCCGCCCTTCGCCGACCACACTCGGGCACTCGTCGCCCGGCCGGCGGCGCCGGACCGCGTCCGCGCGCGGTGGGCGGAGATCCTCGCCGACAGCGGTGGGGTGATGCCGCGGTTCCCGCTGCCGTTGGGGGCGGCCGAGGTGCAACTGGAGCGGGTCGAGATCCGTGACGTGTTCGACGTCGACGACAGCGCGGCGTTCTCCGCGCAGGCGCGAGGGGACGGCGTCTCCACACTGGCACTGGCGGTGGCGGCGATGACCGACGTGACCCGCGAGCTCTCCTGCGCCCCGCTGCGGGCGGTGTTTCCGGTGCACAGCCGCTACGACGCCACCTGGCACGACTCCGTCGGCTGGTTCATCACCAACTCGGTGCTCGAGTCGTTGACGCCGGATCCGGTGGCGGCCGCCGCGTCGGTCCGGGAGGCGGTGGATCTGGGGTCGTGGCCGCTCGAGGACGTACTGGCGCCGTGGGGAGGCATGCCTGAGGCGCCCGGAATGTTCGCCATCTCCTGGCTGGATCTGCGCCGGCTCCCGGTCCGGGTCGACGCGGTGGGCCTGGATGCGCAGTACGTGGGGGCGACGATCCGGACCGACGGGGTGATGCTGTGGTTCATCCTCGACGGGACGGGGCTGCACCTGCGCTGCCGGTATCCGGACACCGCCGAAGCCCGGGCCAACGTCGGAGCGTGGCTGGATCTGCTGGTCGCCCGGCTGCAGGCGGGGGCGCGCTCATCGGTGGGGGCGCAGTTGGCCGTCGGTGCGCGGAGCTTCCGCGTCGAGCGGGCCCGGCGCGGCGACGTGCCGGCGATCGTCGCGTTGCTGGCCGACGACGAGATCGGCCGCACCCGCGAAGTGGACGAGTATGCGCCGTACGAGGCGGCGTTCGACGTCGTCGCCCGGGACCGGTCGCACTACCTGGCGGTGGTGCGTGACGACGGTGACCGGATCGTGGGCACCATGCAGTTGACCGTTCTCCCCGGGCTGACGCGGAGTGGAACCACGCGGCTTCAGGTGGAGGGGTTGCGGGTGGCCGCGAGTGAGCGGTCCGGAGGGCTCGGTACCGCGATGCTGGAGTGGGCGCACGACCACGGTCGTGCCCACGGTGCGACCCTCACCCAGGTGACCACCGACGAAGCTCGCGACCGGGCCCGTGCCTTCTACGGGCGACTCGGCTACGGCGCCGATCACGTGGGGCTCAAACGCGCCCTGTGACGTCAGTGGCCGTCCGGTTCGGGCCGCAGCCACAACCACGTGCACACGGTCGCCATGATCACCGTGACCGCGATCGGCACCCACAGTTTCGGCGTGATCACGAACAGCAGTATCGCGCAGAAGGCCATCATGACGGTGGCGAGGATCTTCGCGCGCCTGCTGATCGCGCCGTGCTCTTGCCATTCGAGGAACATCGGCCCCAGGCGGGAGTCGCTGAGCAACCGGGCATGCAGCTTCTCCGATCCCCGCGCCGCCGCGAACGCGGCCAGCAGAATGAACGGCACCGTCGGGAGAACCGGCACGACGATCCCCACCAGCCCGAGCCCCAGCGACACGTAGGCGACCACCCACCACAACCAGCGGAACCGGGTCGTGGTGGCCATGCTCCCCACGATAAAGACTCCGGCCCGGCCGCCGGATCAGGGTTTGTCGGAGGCCGGGGTTACATTAAGAATAGAACACCAGTTCGAATGGCTGAGTGGTCGCCGGTTCCGCGAGGATCTGGGGCTCGACCAGCGTGAACGGTGTTCACGAGTGACTCGTTCGGGGGATCGAGAAGTGAATTCACAGCACTTGACCGCGTTCGCCGACCGGCTGGCCGATGACCTCACCAGCCCGCCGGATGACGGTGATGACGGCGGTGGGCTGGCTGCGTTCCTGGAGGGGGTGCGTCCGGTCGACGACGATCGGGAGCTTCTGGCGGTGATGGCCGGTTTGATCCGGTTGCGAAACATCGTCGACCACGCCCTGGTGCGCGGGATCGAGACGGCGGAGCGGACAGGAGTGCCGGGGCGCAAGCGGGTGCGCTCGGGCGCGAATCTGCTGATGGAGCTCGGGATGGTGCCCGGGTCGGCGCACCGGGTGGTCCGGCTGGGCAGGGCAGTGGCGGCGGTGCCGCAGGTGGCCCGGGGGATGCGGGATGGGGCGGTGCCGGCCGAGCTCGGTGATGCGGTGGTGCGCGGTCTGGAGTACGTGGCCCGCCGCATCGACGTACCCGAAGCCGATCAGGCGCGGGTGCTGGCCTCGTTGATGGTGCAGACCACTCCCGCGAAGGTTGATGAGAAGGCCCGAGCCTGGGCCCTGCGCCTGACCCCGGCAGAACCCGACGACGAGGGCGAGGCGGTGCCGGTGGCCGAGAACATTGACTTGAACGAGATGACGGTCGTGCAGGGGGAGGACGGGAGGGTCAGCGTCACCGTCGACTTGGACGTCGTGGCCGGAGAAGAACTGCATGCGGCGCTGGATCCGTTGTGCCGCCCGGTCCCCGAACCCGACGGATCCCCGGACAGGAGGTCGGCCGAACGACGCCGTGCCGACGCGTTGGCGCAAATGGTGCGCACGTATCTGGCCGGCAGTGAGCGGCCCGTCTCCGGAGGGGTGTTGCCGCACGTCAGTCTGGTGGTGCCCGCGTGGGTGACCCGGAACGGCCGGCCGATCCTCGACCGGGAACAGGCCGGGGAGGCGACGGTGATGGTGCCCGTGGACCTTGAGGCGGAGTTGGCACGGGTGCCGGCGCTGGGGTTCACCGGGCCGGTCTCGGCGCGTACCGCGGAGTTGGTGATGTGTGACGCCTCGGTGTGCGCGGCTCTGATCGATGGGGAAGGTGTTCCGTTGAGCGTGGGACGGGACAACCGGTTGTTTCCGGTGGGGATCCGCAAAGCCCTGGCCATCCGGGACCGCGGGTGCGCGTTTCCCGGGTGCGGGGCGGCGGTGGGGTGGTGCGATGCCCATCATGTCGAGCACTGGGAACACGGCGGCGACACCTGTCTGGGCAACGGGGTGTTGTTGTGCCGGCGCCATCACACGCTGATCCATCACAGCGGATGGGAAGTGTTCATCGAACGCGACGGCCACCCCTGGTTCCTGCCTCCGGTCGACCCCGAGCACCCGAACCGGATCCGTGAGCCGTTGCGCTCGCACGGGCGGCGAACACTGACCTGTCTGCCGACCGCCGCCGCCTGAGCACTGAGACTTCTACAGATCTGACCTGCCGCCACCTGACCGCCTGACGAGAACTGCCGGACCGCTACGGATCCGGGCGCTGTGAGACCAACCGAATAGTCGTGCCGGACACGCTGTCCGGTGCGGTGCGTTGTTTGAGAATTTCATAGTGGGCCGCCGCCTTGCCGTTGTCGCGGTGTTGCCGGGCGGGACGATAGCCGAATCGGGCGCCTGAATGCGTCCGATCGCGAGACAATGGACCCATGAGCGAAACCATCACCGCGGTGTCGGCGGAGATCATCGAGCCGATCGGCACCATCACTCTCCGCGAAGCACAGCGCCGAAATCCGCTTTCGCGGAAGACGATGCAGAAGATCACCCGACTCCTCCGCGAGATGAGCGACGACCCGCGGGTGCGAGTGATCGTCATCGCCGCCGAAGGGCCGGCGTTCTCGGCCGGGCACGATCTCACCGAAGTCGTCGGTGCCACCCTCGAGGACGAACAGGTGGTCTTCGCCGCCTGCTCGGAACTGATGACCACCGTGCACGAGGTCCGGCAGCCGGTGATCGCACAGGTGCAGGGCATGGCACTGGCCGCAGGCTGTCAACTGGTGGCGACCTGCGACTTGGCCGTCGCCGCCGACGACGCCAGATTCGGCACTCCGGGCGTCAAGATCGGCCTGTTCTGCTCGACACCGATGGTCCCCCTGACGCGCGCCGTCGGCCGCAAGCGGGCCATGAAGATGCTGCTCACCGGCGACATGATCGACGCCGCGACCGCCGCCGACTGGGGACTGATCAATGACGTGGTGCCGGCCGACGAACTCGCCCAGACGGTCGCCGAGCTCGCCGGTGCGATCGCGGCCTCCAGCAGTGCGACGCTCGCCATCGGCAAGCGTGCCTTCTACGACCAGGTCGACGTCAGCGAACGCGAGGCCTACCGGATGATGACGACCACGATGGCCGCCAACGCCGTGATGCACGATGCCCAGGAAGGGATCACCGCGTTCCTGGAGAAGCGTTCGCCGGTGTGGGAGGACCGGTGACCGCGAGTGCGCTGTAGAAGGCGAGCAGCGAGGTTGCAGCGGCGAAGTTGAGACGCAGATCGCGGGCGCGCAGGTGAGAGCCGACTGCCAGCGAGAAATACAGGGTGAGCATCACCGCGGTCAGCCGGGCCAGGCCGGGAGACAGGCGCGCACTTGCCAGCCCGACCGCCGAGGCGCCCTTGATGATGGGAAAGATCCAGCGCCCCTCCGCGGGGAAGCCCACATCGTCCAGGCAACGGCGGATGTAGTCGATCGGCTTCACACAGGCGGCCGCATCGGCAGCCTGTCCGGCCGCGGCCAGGTAGTAAAGCTCCGGACTTCGCAGCACTCGCTGCAGACCGCTGGCGTCAGTGCTCATATCCCGATTCTACGGCAGACTGGACGGATGAAACCCGGTGACAAGGCCCCCGATTTCGCGCTTCCCGACCAGACGGGCACGACGCGCCGTCTCTCCGAACTGCTGAACGACGGCCCCGTCGTGCTCTTCTTCTACCCGGCCGCGTTCACCCCCGGCTGCACCAAGGAGGCCTGTCACTTCCGCGACCTCGGTGCCGAGTTCGCTGCTGCCGGAGTGCAGCGCATCGGCATCAGCCGCGACGACGTGGAGAAGCAGGGACGGTGGACCGACGAGCACGGTCTGGATTATCCGCTTCTGTCTGATGTCGACGGAGAGGTCGCGAAAGCCTATGGCGTGCAACGTGGTTCGCTGCTGAAAGCGGTGGGAATGCCGACCAAGCGCACCACGTTCGCGATTCGCGCCGACGGCACCGTCGCCGAGGTGATCGCCTCGGAGACCAACATGTCGGTGCACGCCGACAAGGCGCTGGCCTCGCTGCACGGCTGAGCCCCAGAAACAGCGGCAGAACCGCGAAAGCCGCACCCCGAGGGAGAAAGCGGGGTGCGGCGTTCGCGTTGCGCGCTGAGGCTATTTGACCTCGGCGCGCAGGATTCGGAGGATGCCGAGACCGAGCGGAATCCCGATCCAGATGGCTCCGGAGACCAGTAGCCGCGCCCATTCACCGGGTGAGGCCCATTCCGATGACATGAACGCCTCGTTCGTGCGTGCAGTGTCGATCCACTCGCCGATGTGATCGCCGAATGCCGGGACCAGGCCGGCCAGCAGGCTGAGCGCCGACGGCAAGGCGAAGTACGCGACGATGGCGCCCGGTGTGTTCAGGATCAGCGCGGCGAAGCCGAAGCCCAACAGCACCCCGAAGACCTGCAGGACCAGCGAGTTCACCAGATTCGCGCCGGTGAACGACCACGAGCCGGCCGGGTCTCCGTAGATCAGCCCGGCCACCGCGGTGCCGACCGCGCCCAGCAGCAGTGCCACCAAGACGGCGCCGACCACGGCGATCAGTGACGCTCCGAGCTTGGCCAGGATGATCCGGTCGCGCCGGGGCTCCATGGTGAACGTCGTGAGCCCGTTCCGCTGACTCCATTCACTGGTGACCAGCAGGATCGCCATGATCGGCAGAATGATCCCGGTCGGGATGTTCATCGAGCCGAAGAACGCGCTGAACGACAGATCTTCGGGGTGGTTGCGGGCGCTGATCAGCATCACCACCATGACGATCGCCGCGATGAGCGCGATCGAGGCGGTGAGCCAGAACCCGGCGCGGGTGTCGACGAGCTTGCGCAACTCCACCTTGATGAGACGTTCCAGCGGGATGGGTGGCGCATCGGTGTTCCGATTGGCGGTGCTGTCGGTGAGAACGGTCATGACTGGCCTCCGAAGGACAGGGCGTCCGGCGCGGGACGCTGATCGCGTTGGGTTCGCTGGGTGAGCTGAAGGAACATCTCCTCGAGTCGCGCGCCGTCGCCGGGCCGGAGCTCGATCAGCTGAATTCGCCGTTCCAGGGCCACGGCGCCGACATCGACCGGTGCGGCGTCGACGGTGAAACCGCCATCGGCGGCGGGCGCCGCATGCAGGCCGGCCTCGTAGAGCGCCTGCCCGAGAGCCTCGTCGTTCGTGGAGATCACGCGAGTCCCGGCACCGGCGAGCAGTTCTTGCTTGGTGCCCTGAGCGACGATCCGGCCGTGCCCGATCACGACGATGTCGTCGGCGACGATCTCGATCTCGTGCAGCAGGTGCGACGAGAGCAGAACGGTGCCGCCGCGGTCGGCGTAGTCGCGCAACAGAGTGCGCATCCAGTGGATGCCGGCCGGATCGAGTCCGTTGGCGGGTTCGTCGAGGATCAGCATCTGCGGGTCGCCGAGAAGGGCGTTCGCAATGCCGAGGCGCTGGCGCATGCCGAGCGAGTAGTTGCGCACCCGCCGCCCGGACTCCTCGTCGGTCAGGCTCACCATCGCCAGCGCTTCGTCGACGCGCCGCATCGGCAGGCCCATGGTCATCGCGCTCAGCCGAAGGATCTCGCGACCGGTGCGGCCGGCGTGCTGTGCGGAGGCATCCAGCAACACCCCCACCTGCGTCGCGGGATTGGGGATGTCCCGATAGCGGCGGCCGCCGACCAGTGCGGTCCCGGACGTCTCCGGCGTCAGCCCGGCGATGATCCGCATGGTGGTCGACTTGCCCGCCCCGTTCGGGCCGAGGAAGCCGGTCACCTGGCCGGGGCGGCAGACGAAGGAGACGTCGTCGACAGCCGTGTAGTCGCCGTAGCGTTTGGTGAGGTTCTCGACGGTGATCATGCCAATGATCATGGCGGCGCGACCCATGCCCGCACATCGGGCGTGGGTCGACGATCACCCCCTACGAAAGTAGGGGGCAGGCGCCGACCAGCGGCCGAGGTGCGACGGCCCTGCGCCGCCTACGGTGGGAGGGTGCGCCCCGAGGACTATCAGCCCCCGATCTCCTGGTGGGGTCATGCCTACCGGCTGGGGCTGGTGCTCGCTGTTTCGGCGATGGTCTGGGGCACCCGGGCGAGCCATCAGTTCGATCAGGTGCGCTGGTGGTTCTTCGTCGACCTGGCCGTCGGGCTGGCCTGTTGCATCGCCGTCTGGTGGCGGCGAACCCATCCGGTCGTGGTGGCCACCGCGACCAATCTGGCCGGGCTGATCTCGCTCAGTTCGGCCGGTCCGGCCATGCTGGCGATGGTGTCACTGTGCACGCGCCGCCGCTGGGTGGAGATCATCCCGCAGGCGCTGCTGGCGTTCGCTGTCGCGGTGTTCACCGAGCGCTACTTCCGGCAGCCGGAGCTGCCGCCGTTCACGCTCGTCGACCTCGGAATGATCGCCGTCCTGATCTGCCTGATGGTGGCGCTCGGCATGTACATCGGTTCGCGGCGTGAGCTGCTGGCCAGCTGGCAGGCGCGCGCTCGTCTCGCCGAGGCACAGCAGCACGCCAAGGTGGGCGAAGCCCGATCGGCGGAGCGCGCCCGAATCGCCCGGGAGATGCACGACGTGCTCGCGCACCGGATCTCGACGGTGAACATGCACGCGGGCGCACTCACCTATCGGGACGATCTGACGCCGGAGCAGCTGCGGGAGACCGCGGGAGTCATCGCAGAAACCTCCCGGCAGGCGCTCACCGAGCTGCGTGAGGTGCTCGGCGTGCTGCGCGAGGGGCCCGGGGATGCGGCGCCCGAGCAGCCCCAGGCGGCGATGGACCTGCGGGAGCTGGTCGAGGAGAACCGCCGCACCGGAATGCGGATCGAGTACGACGCCGAACTGACACCGGCAGAGCTGCCCGCCGGGCTGGCGCGAACCCTCTACCGGTGCCTTCAGGAAGGGCTCACCAATGCGCGCAAGCATGCGCCCACCGCTGTCGTGCGGGTGCGGGTGACCGGGGAGCCCCAGGAGGGCGTGAACCTGCGCGTGCGCAACGGGCTCTCGCCCAGGTCGGCGGTGGCCGTGGATCCTCCCGCCAGCGGTTTCGGTCTGGTCGGGCTGGCCGAACGAGTGGAACTCAGTGGTGGCAGGCAGTCCGCGGGCGTCGGTGCCGACGGCATATTCGCCCTCAACGTGTGGCTACCGTGGCACCTATGACTGCACGGCTGCTCCTCGTCGACGACGATCCCCTGGTCCGCTCAGGTCTGCGACTTCTCCTCGGCGGTCATCGCGGCCTGGAGGTAGCCGCCGAGGCCGCGAATGGCCGCGAAGCACTGGAGCGATGCGCCGAGGCGCCGATCGACCTGGTGCTGATGGATCTGCGGATGCCGGTGATGGACGGAATCGACGCGACGGCCGCTCTCAAAGGGGCCGAGCGGGCTCCCGCGGTGATCGTGCTGACCACGTTCGACGCCGACGACTACGTGGTGCGGGCCCTGGCGGTCGGCGCCGACGGGTTCCTGCTCAAGGACACTCCGCCGGAGCAGATCGTCGACGCCATCGAGACGGTGCTGGACGGCCGGCCCGCCCTGAGTCCGTCGGTCACCGCAGCACTGATCAAGCAGGTGGTCGACGGCCGCGACAGTGATCGCACCACCGCGGCCCGGCGCTCCGTCGAGACGCTCACCGCCCGGGAACGCGAGGTCGCGGTCTGCCTGGCCAGAGGTGCGTCGAACGCGGAGATCGGCGGCGAGCTCTACATGAGCGTGCCGACGGTCAAGGCGCACATCTCCCGCATCTTCACCAAGCTCGACGTCGCCAACCGCGTGCAGGTGGCCATCCTGATGCATGACGCCGGACTCGCCTGACAGTCATCCCGCGGACGCATCGGACACCGGCGGCACCGGCTCGGCGTCCGGTGCGGAGCCGGGGGCGTCCAGGGGAGCAGCGCCGGTGGGGGCGCCGCCGATGAAGTCGTCCCAGCGGCTGCGCAATCCGCCCCAGCGGCTGTCGAAGCGGTCCTCGCGAGCCTCAGCACGGCCCTGCCGGTGCCCGTCGTAGAACCAGCGGGCCCACGGCGAGGTGGGACGGGCCAGCCGGAGCGCCCCGACCCACGCGACCGGGCTGAGGAACAGGCCGATGATCAACGTCGCGTACTTGCCTTTGAGTCCGGTGACCACCACGACCCCGAAGTGCACCACCAGCGCGCACGCCACCACCCAGCGCGCCGTGGTCTCAGCATCGCTCAGCTCGGGTACTCGCGCCGGGGAGAAGCCGACCAGGGCGAGCCCGATGCAGGCCGCTGCCAGGGTCACCATGTTGACCGAGAGCTGCCCCTCCTGCGTCCAGTACACGTTCTGCAGGCGGAAGATCATGGCGAACTCGTCGAGCACCAGGGAGGCGCCGGAGCCGATCAGGGTGGCCGCCACGTACGGCCAGGGCGTGTGCGGCGGGGCGCCGAGGGCGGTGAACGCGCCGATGATCAGCATGATCAGGCCCGGGGTCGAATGATGCAGATGCACGCCGCCCGCGGACATGTTGCGGAACGGGCCTTTACCGGCGCGGATCAGCCGGGTGATGGTGCGCGTGATCAGGAAAGTGAGCACGAAGGCGCAGAAGCTCAGCAGCAGTGGGCCCTTGCCGCTGGCGATCACGTCGAGGTGCCACTCCACGTCTCACTCAGTCACTGTCGAGGGCGCTGACCGGGATCCCGTAGGGCAGGAAACGGACGCGGTGATCGGGCTCGGTGTTGTGCTGGTGGGCGCGTAGCGCCTCGAGTTCGGTGGGGAAGATCTGCTCGACCGTCGGCCCGGACGCGTCGAAGATGACGATCGCCCACACGCCGCTGGTGGCGTCGGCGTTCACCGCCACCGACTCGGGGCGCGGCTGTGGTTCGCGCCGGGGCCGGGGCCGGGTCGCGGCATCGGACAGCGTCGACCACGCCATCTGCCCGCCCTGGCCGGCGAGGAACTTCCCGATCAGATCCTTGAGTCCGTCGCCGACTTCGCGGGCGAAGCGGTCGAACTCGTCGTCACCGGGCCCGAACGGCTCGTTGTCGGTCATGGGAGTTCCTTCCGGAAAGGACGGGCAGCGTGGCCGGTCCTGCTCAGCGCCCGGTGAGCTTGTCCTTCACCGAGTCGATTCCTTCTTTGACCTTATCGGCGGCCTCGGTGACCTTCTCGCGGGCGGCGGCGATCCCCTGATCGGCCTTGCCTTCCTGCTTCAGATCCTCGTCACCGGTCAGCGCGCCGCCGGCCTCCTTGGCGCGGCCCTTCAGGTCGTCGGCCTTGTTCTGTGCGTCGTCGGAAATTCCCATCGGTCCTCCTCGTGTGCTTCACGGTTCGGCCCTTGCGGGTCGACCACCGGAAGGTGGTGCCTCCGACGCTACCCGGCCCTCGCTGTGGTGTGCAGAGATCGGCGGTCAGCGGCCGGTCCAGCGCGGCTCCCGCTTCTCCGCGAATGCCATGATGCCTTCGCGGGTGTCGGAGCTGACCAGTACCCGGTCCAGAACCGACAGGCTGTCCTGGACGGCCTGCACCGTGTCGGCCTTCGGGTCGGAGTCGGCCATCACCGAGATCGAGGCGCGGACGGCGGTGGGGGAGGCGGCCAGCACCTGCTCGGCCACCTCGCGGGCCAGGGCGAGCACCTCGCCGGGTGGCGCGACCCGCGACACCAGACCGTAGGTGAGCGCCTCGTCCGCGCTCACGCGTCGACCGGTCAGGATCATGTCGCGAGCCAGAGCCTCGGGCACGGCCCGCGGGAGCCGCACCAGGCCACCGGCGGCGGCCACCAACCCCACCTTCACCTCGGGCAGACCGAAGCTCGCTTCCTCGTCGGCGACGATCAGGTGGCACGCCATCGCCACCTCGAGTCCGCCGCCGAGCGCGAAGCCGTTGACCGCGGCGATGATCGGCTTGGGCTTGTCCCGTCGCGAGGTGAGACCGCCGAAACCGTTGGCCGGCGTCGCCAGGCCGCCGCCGGCACCGGCCGCGAGGTCGTTGCCGGACGAGAAGGCTTTGTCACCGGCCCCCGTCAGAATCGCGACCCACAGATCCGGGTCGGCGAAGTAGGCGTCGAAGATTTCGTCGAGCTCGCGGTTGGTTCTGGGACTCAGCGAGTTCCGGGAATCCGGCCGGTTGATGACGATCTCCAGAATGCGACCGTCGCGGCGCACGAGCACGTCGTCATAGGAGTCGCGGAAGCCGACCGGACGGCGCGGATGCAGCCGGTCCATCGTGGCCTCGTCGGCGGTGACGATGTTGCGTTCCGCGCTGGAGCGGACCCAGACCTGCGTGCCGATCGGCTCGTCCTCACCGAGCAACCGCTCGAACAGCACCGGGTCCTGCGGGTCGGCGGTGCCGATGAACCGGGCACCGTCCGCGGTGCGGCCGATGATGATGCCCGACCGCGAGTCTCGATCGGGATCGATCACGGTGAACGTTTCGATCACGCCCGGACCGTCCGGGAAGCGGCAGAGCGCCACGCGTTCGCGCCGATCCAGTTCGGCCTGCACACGCGCCGACGTCGACGGGCGCCACGGGACCGGGGTGGTCGAGTAGATGCCGACCGAGAGCTTGCTCAGCATGCCGCCGTTGGCGGTCACCATCCCGAACGAGCCGGGGGCGTGGCGCACGCGTTGCGCGATCTCGGCGATGCCGTGCATCGAGTAGTTGTTGCCGGGCCCGCCGAAGTAGGGGAGGCCGCCGGTCGCGGTGAGGCCGCGCGGATCGTCCGCGGCCAGGCCCAGGGCGTCCGCCACGGTGGACACGGCGATCGGGAAGCAGCTGTAGAGGTCGAAGGCGGAGACGTCGTCGATGTCGATGCCCGCCATGGCCAGCGCTTCGTACAGGGCAGCCGCCTGCGACGGTGCCTGCGACAACTCGGGCCGGGCCATCAGCGGCTGCTCGACGGTGTCGGCATGCCCGTGCAGGAACACCCAACGGTCCGGATCGATTCCGGCGGCCGTCGCGGCGCGCACGGACATCATCACGACCGCGGCCGCCTGGTTCACGTGATCGCGTGCGATCAGGCGCCGGGTGTACGGCACCGCCACGACGCGGTTGTCCGCGCCGGCCTGCGCCAACTCGGCCGCGGTGTGTTCGCGGGGCGCAGCGGCGTACGGGTTCTGCGCGGCCACCGCGGTCATCGGGGCGAACAGTTCGCCCATCTGCCGCGCGTAGTCCCCGCGGGACAGTCCCAGCCGGTGCCGGCGCGCATTCTCCAGCAGCGCGTACTGCGGAGTGGGTTGCACGACGCCGTGCTTGACCTCTTCCACGGAGATCATTCCGGCGATGCCGAAGCCGCGGTCCTCCAACTGCCCGCCGACCTGTTCGCTGTAGTCGGGGTTGGGGTCGGTGGAGGTCACCGCGTTTCGGACCGTGGACATCACCTCGGCCCCGAACAGCACGACGGCCTCGGCCGCGCCCGCGGCGATCTGGGCGCCGAACTCGTTGACCAGATGCTGCGGGCTCTGCCCGCCGGTCACTTCCTCGACGGCATGTCGCGGATCCAGGCCGGTACGGCCGGCGACCGCGCGCGGCATGTTGTCGGGTCGCCCGAACGGGGAGTGTGAGGCGGGGCTGGACTTCTCGAACGAGCGCACCGCGGCGACGACGTCGATCGCCGCGGCGACCTGGTCAGTCGGAACTCCGGTGTCCTCCAGTGCCGCCAGCACCGCGCGCGCCGCCAGATCGGCCTCACCGAGAGCGGCGTACTCCGGGTCGTCGAGGCGTTCGGCGGCCTGGCCGACTCCCACGAGGACCGGCGTCGCCGGGTCGACGGCACCGGTGACCGTGCTCGATTCAGGCATGCGTGAACTCCCTACGTACGGTGGCTATCGGGGACCTTACCCCGCGGTCAGTGACCCACGACGGAGGTGTGTGATGGCCGACCTGGCGCCTGCCGACGCGGACATGTTCTGGAGTTCACGGCGTCGCGCATCTGACCAGTTCCTGTTGTATTGCTTTGCCGCGCACAGTGATACCTCGATCGACAGGTTGATTCGGGAACTGCGTGGGCATGCGGACCGGATCCCCGATCTCCACCTGCGCGTCGCCCCCGTCTGGCGCGACCTGGCGTATCCGCGCTGGTGTACCGCGGCGGTCGGCGACGGTCAGTTCCGCCACCACCGCGGGCCGCGCACCTGGGACGAGTGTCGTGCGGCAGTCGCCGATCTGCTCACCGAGGGCCTCGACCCCACCGTCCACTCCTGGCGCGTGCACCTGTTCGGCCCGGTGACCGGTGCGCCGCGGGCCTCCGGCCCGGCGACGGTGGCGGTGGTTCAGATCTCGCACGCCCTCGCCGACGGCCGGGGCGCCTCCGACCTGGCGCGGGCACTGCTCGGCGGGACTGTTCCGGAGACCGCGGCGGTTCCCGGCGATCCGCCGGGCGCGGTCGCCGCGATGGTCGGCGCCGCGGAAGTGCCGCTGCGCCTGGTCGCCGCATTCGGGCTGGGACTGGTCGCGTGGCGCCGTGCCGGCCCCGAACCGGCCGAATCGGGCCCGGAGCCGCTGCCGGCGACGGTGCTGAATCGGAGGCCGGGACCGTTGCGCCGGGTCGACCTGGTCGTTACCGACGCCGAGTTGCTGCGGCTGGGCGACGCGTCGATCACCGTCTCGGTCCTGGCGGTGCTCGCCCAGGTGCTCACGGACTTCCTTCCCGACGCCGATCCCGCGCTCGCGGTCGAACTGACCCTCGCCCGCAGCGACGGCTTCGATCACTCGGATGTGGCCCGCAACCGGTTCCACACCGCCGGCGTCCGGCTGTACCCGGACCTGGCGCCGGACGCGCGAGCGCAGGCGATCGCAGCCGAGATCACCGATGCGCGGCGCCGCGACGAGACCCCGGCCCGGCGAGCCGACCGGCGTGCAGCAGCGGTCACGCCGCCGGTGCTGCGCGCCTTCGCGGCCCGGGTCGCGGCGAACGCGCCTGCGCCGGACCGGGTCACCGGCGTCACCGTCGTCTCCTCGGTGAACCGCGGGCCGGCCGACTTCCGGCTGGCCGGCGGCGACGTGCTGTTCACCGCGGGCTTCCCGGCGCTGTCGGCGGTGCACGCGATGACGATCGGCGTGCACGGTCTCGGCGGGACGGTCACGATCTCGGTCACCACCGATCCGGCGGCGGTGGACGCCGATCGCTTCGTCCGAGTGCTACGGAGCGCACTAGGCCGTAGTGTCGTGACATGAGCTATGTCACCGAGAATCCAGCCACCGGAACCGTCGAGCAGACTTTCGAGACCATGAGCGACGCGGACGTCGAAGATGTCCTCGGCCGGTCCGCTGCGGCCTATCAGCAGTGGCGGCAGACGCCGATCGACGACCGCGTCCGGATGCTGCGCGCCACCGCGCAGGCCTACCGCGACCGCGCCGACGAACTGGCCGTGCTGGTGTCCGGCGAGATGGGCAAGCCGGTACGGCAGGCGCTCGGCGAGTTGGCACTGACCGCGATGATCTACGACTGGTACGCCGAGAACGGTCCGGCGCTGCTCGAGACCGAGGAACTCGATCCGCAGGGCGCGGCCAGCTCCACGGTCAGCCGCGAGCCGATCGGCCCGCTCCTGGGGATCATGCCGTGGAACTTCCCGTACTACCAGGTGGCCCGGTTCGCGGCCCCGAACCTGTTGCTGGGCAACACGATCGTGCTCAAGCATGCGCCCATCTGTGCCGCCTCGTCACAGGTGATGGAGGAGATCGCGCATGCGGCCGGGGTGCCGCGGGATGCGTACATCAATGTCTACGCCAGCAATGAGCAGGCGGCCACGATGATCGGCGACAAGCGCATCCAGGGCGTCTCGCTGACCGGCAGCGGCCGCGCCGGAGCGGCCGTGGCGCAGACCGCCGCGCAGCACCTGAAGAAGTCGGTGCTCGAGCTCGGCGGTTCGGATGCGTTCATCCTGCTCGACACCCCGGACGTGGCCGCGACGGCCGCCGGAGCGGCGGCGGGCCGGATGATGAACTGCGGGCAGGCCTGCAACTCCCCGAAGCGTTTCATCGTGCACCAGGACCTGTACGACGATTTCGTCCAGAACCTGACCGCGGCCGTGGAGGCGATGACGGTGGGCGACCCGACCGACCCGGACACCAATATCGGACCGCTGTCCTCGGTCGCCGCCCGGGATCAGGTGCTCGAGCAGGTGAAGCGGGCCGTCGAGCAGGGGGCCACCGTGCACACCGGCGGCGAAGCGATCGACCGCCCGGGCGCTTTCCTGGCGCCGACCGTGCTCACCGGTGTCACCCCGGACATGGACGTCTATCGCGAGGAGGTCTTCGGGCCGGTCGCGATGGTCTACTCGGTCAGCGACGACGACGAGGCGGTCGACCTGGCCAACGACGTCGACTACGGCCTGTCGGGGTCGGTGTGGAGCACCGATGTCGAGCGCGCCACCGAGATCGCCGACCGGCTCGACGTCGGCATGGCGATGGTCAACGAGCACGGCACCACCCTGCCGGGTCTGCCGTTCGGCGGAGTCAAGGCCTCCGGCTACGGTCGCGAACTGGGGCAGTGGGGCCTCGGCGAGTTCGCGAACCTGCGGCTTCGTCGGATCGCCAAATCCTGACCGCCGGGTCGTGACCGGCAGCCCGCGACGGGCCGGCGGCTACTCGATGTAGTTGTCGACCGTCGCGGCGGTGACGGCGCGCGGATTCCCGCGCGTGAGTCGCTTCGGGAGACGATCGGCGAGCCCGCCGATCGGGGCGACCGACCGGTTGAGCAGTTCCACCACCTCGTTGAGGTGATCGACGGTCTCCTGCATGGCCGCCAGGTTCGAGGGCAGTGCCGCGAGCGTGTCCGACAGCTCGGCGAACTTGTCGAGCGGACCGTCGGCGGCGATGAGCTGCTCCAGCGCTCCGCCCTCGCCGACCAACTGGTCGAGCAGGCCCTCGTCGCTCGCCGCGCGGTCCAGGACCCCGCCGGGCTGGGCCAGCTTCTCCAGCACGCCGTCGGGGGCGGTCAGCTTGTCGACCACGCCGCCCTCGGTGGTCAGCCGCTCCAGGATGCCCTCGTTCTCGGTGATCTGGTCGATCACCCCGCCGGGGCGGGTGAGCCTGTCCAGCGGGCCGTCCTTGGCCGCGATGCGCATCAGGGCGCCGTTCTCGTCGGTCAGCAGGTCGATGGCACCGCCCGGCTTGGTCAGCCGGTCCAGGATCCCGTCGCGCTCGGTGAACTGATCGATGGGGCCGCCACTCCGGGTGAGGCGATCGATCGGGCCGTCCTTGGCGGCGATGCGCATCAGGGCGCCGTTCTCGTCGGTCATCTGGTCCAGCAGACCGCCGTGCGCGGTGAGTTTCTCCAGCAGCCCGTTGGGAGCGGTGAGGCGGTCGATCACCCCGCCCGGTTTGATCAGCCGGTCGAGGGGGCCGCCGCTGGCTAGCAGGCGGCCGAACGGGCGCTCCGGACTCAGCAGATCGGCGACCTGCGCCAGCAGCATCAGGGGAGCGCGGACGTTGGCGATCTCGCCGCCCCCGGTGAGTCCGAGAGCGTTGTTGACCTCCGACTCGATGCTGTTGGCCGCGACGCGGGCGATGTTGACCGCCGATTCGACGGTGCCGAAGGCGATGCCGGTGGCGGCGAACCCCAGACGGATCGGCATGGTCACCAGGGCGCGCGGATCGGGCATCGGGTCACTCATAGCCGAGAACCCTACCGTTACTCGATGTCACAGTCACCGGTTACTTCGCCGCCGCCCGGCGCTTCAGGCTCTTCTTGTGGTCGCGGACCTTCTGCAGCGAGTCCTGGTCGACGACGTCGGCGATGGACCGGTAGCCGTCCTGGCTGAAGTCGCCGGCGATCTTCTCCCAGCCGTCGGGCCGCACGTCCAGCTGCTTGGCGAGCAGTGCCACGAACATCTTGACCTTGGCTTTGCCGTATCCGGGCAGGCCCTCCAGCCGGCGTGCCAGGTCCCGGCCGGTCTCGGCCTGCGTCCACACTCGGTCGGCGTGACCGTCGTACTCGTCGACGATCACCCGGGCCAGTTGTTGGATCCGGCCGGCCATCGAGCGCCCGTAGCGGTGGATGGCCGGGGGGGTGGCGCACAGCTCGGCGAAAGCCTCGGGGTCGGCGTCGGCGATGGCGACCGGATCGAGGCCGCCGAAGCGTTCGACGATCTTGGCGGGGCCGGCGAAGGCCCGCTCCATCGGGAACTGCTGATCGAGCAGCCCGCCGATGAGAAGGGCGAACGGGTCGTCGGAGATGAGTCGGTCGGCGACGGGATCCATCGCCAGATGCAGATCGGCCATGAGGCCATGCTAAACAGCCACGTCACTCGATGGGGGCTGGCAGACTGTCCAGACATGCGCAGTCTCACCCGTACCGCCCGATCCGCGATCGTCCTGGCCCTGGCCGCCGTCACCGTCGGCGGGGGTGTGAGCGCCGGTCAGGCGGCGGCCGCGCCGGAGCTCCGGAACTACGTGAAGACCATTCGCTGCAGCACGGCCGACCCGTTCCCCGGTCCCCGGATCGCCACCCGCGTCGAGGTCTGGAACAACGTCAGGTTCCCGTCCGACGGCCTGCCCGGACCGGCGATCGAGCTGGTCGCGAGCAGTCCCCGGCCCCAGAGCCTGCTGCCGAACATGGCGACCTACACCATGGAGACCACGGTCACCTGGCGCAACGTCACCACCGGCAAGCGCGGAGTGGTGCGGGTGCCCACCCGGGCCCGGCTGGTCACCTGGCAGGCCGTCCTGCACCCCGGCCACGGCCGGGTGAACTTCACCATCAAGCAGAAGATCGGTGCGATGGCCTTCGTGCCGATGGTGAACCCGCAGTACTCCACGTGCCGCGGTTCGGCCCCCGCCTGACCGGCCCGCGTCAGAACAGGTCGTCGAGGAAGTTCAGCACGGCGGTCTGCTCCTGGCGGACGCCGTCGGCGGCGTCACCGGTCAGGTAGCTGCGGGACTGGACCCGGTTGCTGGCCAGCTGTGCGTCCGCGAGGAAACGCAGCGCCTCGTGCAGCTGGATCGAATCGTCCTGCAGCGTCTGGCTCAGCAGCAGCGGCCTGCTGTATCCGCTGCGGGAGATGCCCAGCGACTTGCGCAGGGAGGCGGCCAGTTTCGAGTCGGAACTGACCGGCTTGGTCACCAGATCGCCCAGAGCGGTGCCGCGGACCGACTTGCGCAGGTCCGGAGCGCACTGCGTCTTCGCCTTGGCCACCAGTTGCTTGCCGGACTTGGACAGGATGGGATTCACGTCCTCGGCGTCCAGGGAGGCGAGCGCGTAGACCACGTCTGCGGTCACCGCCTCGGAGACGGCGGGGGAGTTCGGGCCGAGACCGCTGATCAGATCGTCGAGCCCGGCCGGGATGCTGGTGGCGGCAGCGCCGCGGAAGTCCAGGTCGCCGTCCTGCCAGTCGGTGGCCTTGCGGGCCAGTTCGATCGCTGCGGCGGCGCCCTGGGTATCGCCGAGAACCGCCCAGCGCGGAGCCACCGAGCCGTCGACGACGACCCCGGCCAGCACGGCGTCGACCACGTTGCGCGCGGTGACCGAGTGGTCGATGTACTCGGGAGAGGCGGTGGCGCCCACGCCGCCGTAATCCGGGGTGATCACCGCGAAGCCGCGCCGCAGCAGACGGGTGACGGTGTCGCGGTCAGCGGCGGCCGGGCTCACCGAGGCGTTGCAGCGGTCGGCCAGCCCGTAGCCGGCGGGCGCGTTGACCACGACGGGCCAGCCACCGGCCGGTGCCTTGCCCTCCGGCTCGAGCATGGTCGCCACGGCGAGGTGGACTCGCTCGTCCACGCCGGTGGTCCAGTAGCTGTAGCGCTGACCGGACGCGGCTGCCGCGGGCAGACCGGTGGCCGGCAGTTCCTGATTGGCGTACACCGCACCCGGCGTCTGCCCCGGTGACGAGGCGGACTGCGGCGAGGACTCGGGGGCGGCGAAGGCGCGCGTGGCGGTCACCGCACCGCCGGCGGCCAGTACGGCCGCGGCCGCGGTCACGGCCAGAGTGGTGCGCAGTCGGGGATGCCGGGTGGTCATGGGTCGGTCTCTGTTCGCTGGATGTGACGGGCTGGGTGTGAGATGGGGTGCCGCGGGCTACTTGGCCGGGGTATCGACGATGCCGACGGCCGGGAGGAAGTAGCAGGTGCGGCCGGCGTTGGTGGTGGTGCCGAAGACCGCGGTCAGGATCGAGCCCTGGCCCGTGTCCACGCGCGCCAGCCGGAGCGGCGCCGATCCGACCAGCGCCTTCAGCGCCTGCGAGTCGGTGACGTCGGCGAGCTTCTTCAGATCGGCCATGCCGCCCTGCATGGTGGCGGTGTTGAACCAGGCCACCTGGAAGCGGTCGTTGGTGTGCCCGGCCGGCGGGACCAGTGCGAAGGCGGTCTGGTCGGCGGTCAGGGCCGCGGTCAGTTCCTTGAGGTTCTCGTCGTCGTCCAGGAGATCGCCGAGCTGGCCGATGCCCAGGCTGTCGAGGAGTGTCTGGAGCGCGTCGCGCACACTCTCGTTGCCGACCTTGGGGAACGGCCCGGGCACGCCGACGGCGGGGGCGGTGACCAGCCCGAGCGGGTTGTCGTCGGTGGTGGGAGCGCAGAACGGAGCGAACGCCGGGGTCAGCACCTTGGCGCCGGTCAGCTTCTCGAACGCCTCCAGGCCGGTCGCGGCATTGGTCAGCGGGTCGGCGGCCTCGGTGGCGGACGCGGCCGAGGGCACCGGGGCACCCGGCGCGCCGGACGTCGCCGGATCGGTGGTGCCCGGGGATGTGGTCGTCGAATCGGGAGTGGTCGCCGAGTCCGGAGTCGCCGATTCCGGGCTGTCCGAGTCCGGGGTGGTGGTCGCGTCCGGAGTCGTGGGCTCGGGAGTGGTCGAGTCAGGGGTGTTGCCGTCACCGGGGGTCAGGGATCCCAGGTCCGGGCTGCCCTCGGCGCCCAGGATGGTCTGGAGCGTCTCGATCAGCTTCTGGTCGCCGCCGCTGGACTTGAGTGTCCGCAGGATCTCGGCCAGCTCGGCGTCTCCGGGGATCGACCCGAGGGAGAGCGATTCGAGAGAGCTGACGCCGCCCAGGGTGGCGCCGAGGGTCGACAGGTCCGGTTCGGCGTGCGCGGGGGCCGGGGAGGCGAGGGCGGCGCCGACCGCGACGGCGAGAGCGATGAGGCCGGTGCGAGCGGCGAGACGAGGACGTGTGGCCACGACAGGACTCCTGACAAGGGTCTGGGACGGATGTGACTGATGTTGCTCAAGTTAAAGAACAACAGTGTTGTTGTCTTTGTGCAAGTCGCCGAGTCCGTCCCGTGATCCGATCGCGACCGCCGGGAGACCGTCGGAGACGGCTGCGGCCCCCGCACCGGAGGGTGCGGGGGCCGCGGTCGAGTCGGCGGGGTGGATTAGACGATCGCGGTCCCGATGGTCGGGGCGATGGTGCAGGAGACCCGCTTGCCCTTGGTCTTGGTGGTCACGTCGCCGTAGATCGTCGACACGATCCGGCCGCGGCCGGTCTTGGCGATCGTGGTGAAGGTGCCGGGGCCCTTCTGCGCGTTGATCCGCGGGTTCGGCTGCAGCCGCTGCTGGCCCGTGCGGCCGGTGTCGACGTTGAGCCAGGACACCCACAGTGAGCGTGCGGTGTTCTTCTGCGCCGGGCCGGTGCCGAGGCTGGTGTAGACGTAGCCGGCCTGGCCGCGCTTCGGGCCGGGGGCCGGAGCCTGCTGCGGTCCCGCGGTCGCCAGTGCCATGCCCACCGAATTGCCGTTGCCGGGCATGCAGCCCAGGCCGATCGTCGGGTAGAGGAACTGCTGGATCCGCGGCTTGCGGGGGCCGGTCGGGATGTTCGGCGCATCCTCGTCCTTCTTCGCGGCCGGGGTGCTCAACGCGGCATCGTCGGCGGCGTGGACCCGAGCGGCCTCGCGGGCGCCCGGTTCGCCGAGGAAGTCGATCAGCTGACGGTAAGTGTCCGCGGCCTCGGCCGGCAGCAGCGGATTGTCGGCCAGCTTCCGGGCATCGGCGAGCAGGTCGGTGTTCACTTCGCCGTTCTCGTCGCGAGTGGCCGCGGAGCCGATCAGTGCCGGAGCGAAGGCGCCCAGTGCATCCAGCACCTGCCGGTCGACCTTGGGGGCGTTCGCGGCATCGGGGATGGGAAGACCCTGGCTCTGGTCGGCCTGGGGAGCCGGTGCGGCGGGTTCGGCGTGAGCGGCCGGAGCGGCGAGCGCGACGGCGGCGGCCAGAGCCACGGTGGTCACCAGAGGCCGGCGGAAACGTGCAAAGTGCACGGCGGAGTTCCTATCAATCGTGGACAGTCGTCTGCGAGGCAGTGTATCCACACATCTGTGAAACTACTGAGCCTGGTGTTGCAATTGTTATCTACTGAGGCCCAGGAGTCTCCTGAGGATTCTCGGGTATCCCCGGGGCCGCCGGCTCGGTAGATTTCTCCTCGGCTGTATCGCATCCGGTTGTTTCGAATCCCCAGCAGGAGACCTTGTGAAGAAGCTGTTCCGCCGCACACCGGTGGCACTGATCGCCGTCGGAGCTCTGCTGGCGACGGTGACCGCGTGTGCCGGTGAGTCCCCGGACGACACGGTCACCGTGCTCACCCACGAATCCTTCTCGCTTCCGCAGAAGCTGATCGACGACTTCGCCGCCGAGTCCGGACTGACGGTGAAGTTCGTCAAGTCCGGCGATGCCGGTCAGCTGTCGTCGGTGGTCTCGCTGAGCGCGGGCAAGCCGAAGGGGGACGCGGTCTTCGGCATCGACAACACCTTCGCCGCCCGGCCGATCGAGGCCGGAGCGCTGGAACCGTACGTCTCGCCGCTGGCCGCCGGCGGCGCCGATCAGTACGCGGTACCCGACTCGAACAACGAACTCACCGCCATCGACCACGGCGACGTGTGCATCAACGTCGACGACGCCTGGTACGACAGGGAGGGAGTGTCGGCCCCCAGTAGCCTCGACGACCTGAAGGACCCCCGGTACGCCGGTCAGGCCGTGCTGCTCGATCCGGCGACGTCGTCGCCGGGAATGAGCTTCCTGCTCGCCACCATCGGCACCTACCAGGACAAGGCGCCCGAGTACTGGCGCGCACTGATGGACAACGGTGCGCAGGTGGTCTCCGGCTGGGAGATCGCCTACAACCAGCTCTTCAGCGCGGGGGAGGGGCACGGCACCAAACCGATCGTGGTCTCCTACGCCAGTTCGCCGGCCGCGACGCCGGGAACGAGCGCCATCCTGTCGGGGTGCTTCGCCCAGATCGAGTACATCGGAGTCCTGCGGGGCGCAGCCAACGTCGACGGCGCTCGCAAGGTGATCGACTGGATGCTCGGGCCGCAGGTGCAGGCCGCCCTGCCGACGTCGATGTTCGTGTACCCGGTGACCGAAGGAACCCCGCTTCCGCCGGAATGGCAGCACCGCGCGCCGGCGCCGCAGTACACCGTCACCATGTCCCCGCAGTACATCAACAGCAACCGTGAGGAATGGCTGAAGGATTGGCGCGAGACCGTCCGGCGCTGAGCCGAAGAGGGCTCGGCGCCCTGGCGGCGCTGATCCCGCTGCTGTTCGTCGGGGCACTGTTCATCGCACCGCTGGCCGCGCTGGTCAAGCGGGCGATCGACGACGCCGATGCCGTCTCGCCGCTGGAAGCGTGGCGGCGCACCGAAGCCCTCGGGCTGCTCGGCATGACGGTCGGCCAGGCGGCCGCCTCCGCGGTCCTCGCCGTCCTCGTCGCCGCGCCGATCGTCTGGCTGGTCGCCACCGTCGACTTCCCGGGTGCCCTGCTGCTCCGCGTGGTGGTGACGCTGCCCTTCGTGCTCCCGACCGTCGTCGTCGGCGTCGCCTTCCGGGCCCTCGGCACGGGCCTGCTCGACGGTCTCGGCATGGACTCCGGTCTCGGGGCGATCCTGGCCGCGCACGTGTTCCTCAACGTCGCCGTGGTGGTGCGGGTGGTGTCGGCGGTCTGGCAGCAGATCGACCCGCAAGCCGTGGCCGCGGCCCGCACTCTCGGCGCCTCGCCGTGGCGGGCCTTCGCCGACGTGGTGCTGCCGCGGCTGCTGCCGGCGGTGGCCGCCGCCGCGGCGCTGGTGTTCTTGTTCTGCTCCACCAGCTTCGGCGTGATCGTGATTCTCGGCGACGGCCGGGTGCGGACCCTGGAGACCGAGATCTACCAGCAGGGCGTCGGCTACTTCCGCATTCCCGAAGCCGTGGCGCTCTCGTTCCTGCAGATTCTGCTGGTGGTCGGGGCGCTGATCCTCGCCCGTGTGCTGGGCCGGCGGACGCCGGCGACCAGCGACCGGGGCGCACGTCGCCGCCGGCCGCGTGGACTCGGCTGGCTGCCCGTCGCCGCGGTCCTGATCTGGACGGCGGCGTGGCTGCTGGTGCCGATCGGCTCGCTGGTGGTGCGCTCGCTGCGGCCCGGCGGAAGCTGGTCGATCGCCGGCTACCGGCTGCTGTTCGATGCCGAGTCCGGGACGTCGGTCGCCGATTCGATCCGGTACTCGGTGACCAGTGCGCTCGCGGCGATGCTGATCGCGGTGATGATCGGGCTGACCGCGGCGGTCGCCATGACCCGGCGGCGCGACCTGGTGGCCAAGACCGGTGCCGCGCTGTCGATCCTTCCGCTCGGCGTCAGCGCGGTGACTCTGGGCTTCGGCTACGTGGTGCTGACCACGCTGCTGCCGCGCGAGGTGGGGATGTCGCCGCTGCTGATCCCGGCGGTGCAGGCGCTCATCGCGATTCCGGTGGTGATCGGCATGACGGTGCCGGCGCTCGCGGAGGTACCGCCGCGCCGCCGCGATGCCGCCGCCGCCCTCGGTGCCGGGCCGGTCCGGGTGTTCTGCAGCGTCGACTTGCCGATGATCGGCCGATCCCTCTGCGCCGCAGCCGGTTTCGCCTTCGTGATGGCGATGGGTGAGTTCGGTGCCACCACCTTCCTGGCGCGTGCGAACACCACCACGCTCCCGGTACTCATCGGCGCGCTGATGGGCAGGCCGGGCGCGGACAATCTCGCCGCGGCGATGGCCGCCTCCGTACTGTTGGTCGGCGTGAGCGCACTGGTGGTCCTGTTCGTGGAACTGGCGGCGCCGCGCGGTGCGCAGGCCGCGGCGGGGGCGCGCTGATGGGAATTCTGCAACTGCGCGGCGTCACCGTCGGCTACGGCTCGACCACGGTGATCGACCACCTCGACTGGGCGGTGGGCACCACCCGCAGCCCCGTCACCGCGCTGCTCGGCCCGTCCGGATGCGGCAAATCGACCCTGCTGCGCGCGATCGCCGGCCTGGAGCCGCTGATCGCGGGCACCGTCGAATGGGACGGCCACGACCTGTCCCACGTCCCGGTCCACCGGCGCGACTTCGGGGTGGTCTTCCAAGACGGTCAGCTGTTCTCCGGGCGCACCGTCGGCCAGAACATCGCCTACGGTCTGCGGCTGCGCCGATGGCCGCGCGCCGCCATCGCCGCCCGGGTCGCCGACATGCTCGAGCTGGTGCAGCTGCCCGGCAGCGCCGACCGCCGGGTGACCGACCTGTCCGGCGGCCAGGCGCAGCGGGTCGCACTGGCGCGTGCGCTGGCACCGCGTCCACGGTTGCTGCTGCTCGACGAGCCGCTCGCCGCGCTCGACGCCCGGCTGCGCGAAGAACTCGCATTCGCGATCGGCGACATCGTCCGGGCCGCGGACACCCCCACGGTCGTGGTGACGCACGACCGCGCCGAGGCCGCGCTGCTGGCCGACGAGGTCTCGGTGATGCGAGACGGGGCGATCGTGCAGACCGCGCCGCCGGCGCACCTGTGGCAGCGGCCCGCCGACGACTGGGTCGCCGACTTCCTCGGCGCCACCCTCCTGGTGGACGCCGAGGTCGACGGAGCGAGTTTGCAGACCCCGTTCGGCGCGGTGCCGACGGCCGCGCTGGCGGGCGGACTTCCAGCCGGACCGTGCCGGCTGGCCCTGCGCCCCGAATCCTTACTGGCCGAATCCTTACTGGCCGACTCCCGGGGATCCGGGCCCGCCGAGGGCGGCCGGGAAGGGGTGGTGACCCATTCGGCGGCGCTGCCTGCAGGCCGCAGGCTGCGGGTGGCCACCGCCGGTCTCGGCGAGGTGGATGCGGTCACCGCCGAAGATCCGGCCGTCGGCGCCACGGTGCGGTTGCGCATGGATCCGGCGCATGTGGCGGTGATCGGACTGTGAGATACGTCGTCGCCGGCGCCGTGCTCCGCGAGCGGGGCGGCACCACCGAACTCCTGCTGGCCCAGCGGTCCTATCCGGAGGCCGTCGCCGGCCTCTGGGAGCTGCCGGGCGGCAAGGCCGAAGACGGCGAGGACCTCGCCGACGCACTGCGGCGGGAACTGCTCGAAGAACTCGAGATCACCGTCGAGGTGGGGGCCGGGCTCGCGGAGCGCGTGGTCTTGCGCGACGACCTCACCATGCTGGCGAGGTGGGCGCGGATCCTTCGCGGGACACCACACGCCGTCGAGCACCGAGGCCTGCGATGGGTCGGACCGGACGACCTCGAGCGGATGGCGCGGACCGGAGAGCTGGTTCCGGCGGACGAGGTCTGGGTTCCCGAGCTAGCGGCCGTGCTCCGCGACGACTGAATCGACCGCGGCGGCGACCAGCGAGCCGGGTTCGGTTGCGGCGTCGCCGAGCAGGTCGAACACCTGGTTGCCGTAGAGGACTGCGATCCCGTGGACGGCGGTCCACACCCGGATCGTCGGCCCCCAGGCCGCTCGACCGCTCGTCCCCGTACTCGATGGTTCGGTTTCCGCTGCGTCCCCTCCGGTCGGCGCGAGGGCGGCGGTGAGAGTCGCATGCAGGTCGCTGAGCAGTGGGAGCGTCGTCGCTCGGAGATCGGCGCCTGCGCCCCGCAGCAGGTCGTGCCGGAAGATCAGTTCGAACATGTCCCGGCGACGGGCGGCGAAGGTGACGTAGGCGACTCCGGCAGCGGTCAGTCGATCCGCGGGCGGACGACCGGGGACGGTAAGGGGGCCGCGAACCTCCTCCGCGAGGTCGGCGAGCCCGGCCGCGGCGACGGCGGCGACGAGCGCGCGGTGGGTGGGGAAGTGCCGTCGCGGCGCTCCGTGCGAAACGCCGGCCCGGCGGGCGATCGATCGCAGTCCGAGTGATTCGAGACCGCCCCCCTCGCCGAGGAGCTCGACGCCTGCGCGGATGAGGCGTTCCCGGGTGTCGGCGGATCCGCTGGGCGGGTTCATGGTGACAGTGTCTACCATCGAGGCAGTAGACAGTGTCTACTGCCTCGGCGTGGAGAGGAATGCGGGCGCCCGTGTGGTACTGGATCTTCAAATACGTGCTCGTCGGTCCGTTCTTGCGGGTGATCGCGCGACCGCGAGTCGTCGGCCTCGAGCATCTCCCGTCCTCCGGTCCGGTGATCGTCGCCGCGAATCATCTCGCGGTGATCGACTCGTTGATCCTGTGCCTGGTGCTACCGCGCCGCCTCGGTTTCGTGGCCAAGCGCGAGTACTTCGAGCGGCCGGGACTCATCGGTGCACTGCAGCGGTGGTTCTTCACGGCGGCCGGGCAAGTTCCGATCGACCGCGCCGGTGCCGCGGTGGCCGACGAAGCGCTCGACACCGCCTGCGCCATCTTGGCGGCGGGCGGCGTTTGGGCCATTCATCCGGAGGGCACGCGGTCGCGGGACCGGGTTGCGCGGCGCGGTCGTACCGGAGTCATGCGCGTCGCCGCCCGCACTGGAGCGTCGGTGCTGCCGGTCGGCCTCCGAGGCACTGAGCGCATCAACCCCTGCGGATCACGGCGGCTGCGGCCGGGGCGCGTCGAGGTGGTGGTCGGACGTCCGCTGCTCATCGACTTCTCCGAGACCGAGATCCGCGCAGCGACCGACCAGCTGATGCAGAGCATCGTCGTGTTGTCGGGTCAGCGATGGATCAACGAGTACGCCTGAGCCCGGTTGGCGAGTGTGAGGTTCGTCGTAGCCGGAGCACGAGGCTCCGCGCCGTCGGGCTGCCTTGGCGCTGCGGATGCGGCGTCCTCCACGGCGCGGGCTGTGGAGGACGTGGCTGTGTGGGCCAGAGTCGGGCGACAACGAGGGCGGTCCGCGAACTCGGGCGCTTTGAGTGACCCTGGAGGTCGCTCAAAGCGCCGAAGTTCCGAGGGGCCGGGGCCGGGCGGCGCGGTGGTCACCACGGGCCGCGGGTGTACCCCCGGGCACGTCCGGTCGGACGGCGGTCCGGCGCTGCGAGCGGCCGGCAGGACTGCCTCGAAGAGCCGTGTTGACCTGCGCGGATGATGGTCTGTCGGACCGGTCGCAGGCGCTCTGAAGTGAGGCGTCCGGAGAGGTCGGTCAGCCCGGACGTGCTCACCTCCCGACGCGGGCCGGGTTCTTCCGCGCCTTCTTGAGTTCCTTGCGCGCCTGCTTCGGCGTCATCGTCTCCAGGTCGAGCTTCTTCATCCGGTGGATCACCACCGGGCAGCGGAGACACCGGGTCTTCTTCTTGCAGCACTTCTTCTTCGGCTTGAGTCGTACGACCTTCGCCGGGTCCGGTTTCCCCATCCCCCCAGACTACGCTGGCCTGACCAGCAGCGGTGTCCGTCCAATCGCGCAATCGGGGGCGTTGCCGCTACCCTGATGAGGTTCATTTTCACCACGGGCTCCCGAGGGGCGCCGAGGCGTGCGTGAAAACAAAGAGAGCGAGAGAGATCTTCAGTGAGCGCTGACACCAACTTCCGCAACGTCGCGATCGTGGCGCACGTCGACCACGGCAAGACCACCCTGGTCGACGCGATGCTGCGCCAGTCGGGGGTCTTCGGCGAACGCGCCGAACTGGTCGACCGCGTCATGGACTCCGGTGACCTCGAGCGCGAGAAGGGCATCACCATCCTCGCGAAGAACACCGCCGTGCACCGCCGCCAGCCCGACGGCACCGATTACGTCATCAACGTGATCGACACCCCCGGGCACGCCGACTTCGGCGGCGAGGTGGAGCGCGCGCTGTCGATGGTCGACGGCGTGGTGCTGCTGGTGGACTCCTCCGAGGGGCCGCTGCCGCAGACCCGCTTCGTGCTGCGCAAGGCTCTGGCCGCGTCGCTGCCGGTGATCCTGGTGGTCAACAAGACCGACCGCCCGGACGCCCGGATCGGGGAGATCGTCACCGAGGCCCAGGACCTGCTGCTCGACCTGGCGTCCGACCTGGACTCCGAGGCCGCCGAGGCCGCCGAACTGGCCCTGGACCTCCCGGTGCTGTTCGCCTCCGGCCGCGCCGGTGTCGCCAGCACTGAGCAGCCCGCCAACGGCGAGGTGCCGCCCGGGGACAACCTGGATCCGCTGTTCGACGTCCTCATCAACAACGTCCCGGCCCCGAAGGGCGACGCCGAGGCGCCGCTGCAGGCACACGTCACCAACCTCGACGCTTCGCCGTTCCTGGGGCGTCTGGCGCTGGTGCGCATTCACAACGGCACCCTGCGCAAGGGACAGACCGTCAGCTGGTGTCGCGAGGTCGACGGCGAGCCGGTGATTCAGAAGGCCAAGATCACCGAACTGCTGCAGACCGTCGGCATGGACCGCGCGCCCGCCGAGTCCGCCGAAGCCGGCGACATCGTGGCGGTGGCCGGCATGCCCGAGATCATGATCGGCGACACCCTGGCCGACGCCGACAACCCGGTGCCGCTGCCGCGGATCACCGTCGACGAGCCCGCCATCGCCGTCACCATCGGCACCAACAGCTCCCCGCTGGCCGGCAAGGTCAAGGGTCACAAGCTGACCGCCCGCATGGTCAAGGACCGCCTGGAGTCGGAGCTGATCGGCAACGTCTCGCTGCGTGTGATGGACATCGGCCGGCCGGACGCCTGGGAGGTGCAGGGCCGCGGTGAGCTGGCGCTGGCCATCCTCGTCGAGCAGATGCGCCGCGAAGGCTTCGAGTTGACCGTCGGCAAGCCGCAGGTGGTCACCAAGCAGGTCGACGGCAAGATGCACGAGCCCTTCGAGTACCTCACCATCGACGTGCCCGAGGAGTACCTGGGCGCGGTCACTCAGCTGCTGGCCGCTCGCAAGGGCCGCATGGACCAGATGAACAACCACGGCACCGGCTGGGTGCGCATGGAGTTCACCATTCCCTCGCGCGGCCTGATCGGTTTCCGCACCGACTTCATGACCGAGACCCGCGGCACCGGCATCGCCAATGCCGTCTTCGCCGAGTACGGGCCGTGGGCCGGGGAGATCCGTGCCCGTCACACCGGTTCGCTGGTGTCCGACCGCGCCGGCTCGGTGACTCCGTTCGCGATGATCCAGCTGTCCGACCGCGGCACCTTCTTCGTTCACCCGGGTGACGACACCTACGAGGGCCACGTGGTCGGGATCAATCCGCGCCTGGAAGACCTCGACATCAACGTCACCCGCGAGAAGAAGCTCACCAACATGCGGCAGTCCTCCGCCGACGTGATGGAGACGCTCGCCAAGCCGATGCAGCTCGATCTGGAAGGCGCGATGGAATTCTGCGCCGTCGACGAGTGTGTCGAGGTGACGCCCGAGGTGTGCCGCGTGCGTAAGGTGCATCTGGACAGTTCGACCCGCGCCCGCGAGCGTTCGCGCGCGAAGGCACGCGACGCGAACGTCTGACGAACAGGAGTGTGGATGAGGAGCCGATTCGGCCGGCGCTGCACTGCCCTCGCGGTGGCCGGGCTGGTCGCCCTGACGGCGACCGCCTGCATGAGCGATCCACCGCCGCCGGTCCGGGAGACGCTTCCGACTCCGACACCCAACGAGTACCCGGACGAACGGACGGTCTATCTGGCCACCGACCCCATCGGTGCCGGATTCAACCCGCATCTGGGTGCGGACCAGAGCACCGTCACCACCGCGATCGCGGCGATGACGCTGCCGAGCCCGTTCGTGCCGATGCGCACCCCGGAGGGGGAGGTCTGGCGGCCCAACGACGCGCTGGTGACTTCGGCGGAGGTGACCAGCCGCGATCCGTTCACCGTCACCTACCACCTGGTGGACGACGCGCAGTGGTCCGACGGGCTGCCCGTCACCGGTGACGACTTCGCGTACCTGTGGCAGCAGATGGCCCGGCAGCCCAATGTGGTCGGCCAGGCCGGCTACCGCGCCATCACCCAGGTCCAGACCTCCGGCGGCGGCAAGGTGGTGACGGTCACCTTCGACGACGAGTACCCCGCGTGGCGAGAACTGTTCGCCAACCTGCTGCCCAGCCACAAGCTGCGGTCGGATCCGACCGGATTCCAGACCGGCATGGACAAGGGCAAGCCGGTCACCGCGGGACCGTTCGCGGTCTACTCGATCGACCGGGCCCGCGACGAGGTGCGCCTGATCCGCAACGACCGCTACTGGCGGACCCCGCCGCAGCTCGACCAGGTGGTGCTGCGCCGCGCCGGAACACTCCCGCAGATGGCCCAGACAGTCCGCAACGGCGACACCGGGGTGGTCGCGCTCACCGCCGGCCCGGCGAGTGCCGCCGAGGTCGCGGCCGTGCCGGGGGTGCGCAGCGATCGCATGCCGTCCACCCGGGCGCTGGCGGTGAACCTGAACACCCGCGCCGGGGTGATGACCGAACTGCAGGTGCGCCAGGCCGTGCTCGGCATGCTCAACGCCGATGTGATCAGCGCCGCCGCCGCCGGCGACGACGTGGTGACCCGGTTCGCCAACACCGTCTACATGCCATCGGATCGGGACTACTTCCCGGTCAACCGGGCGCGTCCGACGCCCGAGCAGATCGGCCAGTGGCTGACCGCCTCCGGATACACGCGGGGCACTCCCCGCGAACGGGCCACGCCCGTGCCCAGCGTCTCGGGAAGCTCGGAGGTGCCGTCTGAGTCGGCCACCACCCCGACTCCGGCGCCGACCAGCGAGGTCAAGGACGTGCCGGAACTGCCTTACGGGGTCGCGCCGTACGTGAAGGACGGTGTTCCGCTGGTGGTCCGGATCGGCGCCACCAATACCGACCAGCGCACCATGTCGGCGGCCGAGAACATCGCCGACCAGTTGCGCGGCCAGGGAGTGCGCGCGGTGGTGCGCCCGCTGACCAACACCGAGCTCTACGGCCAGGCCCTGAGCGGGGCCGCCGTCGACCTCGTGGTCGGCTGGAACTCAGCGGGCATCGATCCGGCGACGGCACTGGCCTCCCAGGTGGGCTGCCAGGCACCGCCTGAGGGCACCGAGGCCGGCGCCCACACCGTCGAGCCAGAGACCGACCCGGCCGTCGATCACAGCGTCCTCCCGACCCCGACGGGCACCAGCGATCCCACCGCACCCCCGGAGAGTGGTGCGCCCGACCGGTCCGACGTGGACGCCGCCTACATCGGCAACACCTCCGGGCTGTGCGATCCGCAGCTGATCGCCCTGGCGGCGCGGGCGATGACCGAGACCGACCCCGAGCAGACGCTGACCGAGGCGGAGTCGCTGCTCGCGGCGCAGGCGGTCTACCTGCCGATCTATCAGGACAACGTCTTCATCGGGGTCACCGACAAGGTCACCGGGGTACCGCTGACCGGCCCGGTGCAGGTCGGGATCTTCGGCGACGCGGCCCAGTGGAACCAGTCGTGAGCGGTCGGCGTCTCCTCGTCCTGCACGCCCACCCGGACGACGAGTCGATCATGACCGGGGGCACCATCGCCCGGTACCTGGCCGACGGCGCCGACGTGCGGGTGCTCACCTTCACCCTCGGCGAGGAGGGCGAGGTGATCGGTGAACGCTGGGCCCACCTGATCGCCGACGAGGCCGACCAGCTCGGCGGCTACCGGATCGCCGAGCTGACGACGGCACTCGCTGCCCTCACCCCGCCGGGCCGTGAGCCGCCGGCCCCGCGTTTCCTCGGCGGTGCCGGCCGCTGGCGCGACTCCGGCATGGCCGGAACCCCGTCGGCCGAGCACCCGCGGGCGCTGGCGCAGGCCGCGGCCGCGGATCTGGCCGCCGCACTGACCGAGGAGATCGTCGACTTCGATCCGCAGGTGATCGTCACCTACGACGCGGCAGGCACCTACGGCCACCCCGACCACCGGCGCGTCCACGAGATCTCGCGGCTGGCCGTCCCGCAGGCCGCCGAGCGCCTGGGACACGATTTCAAGGTGTACGAGTCGGTGACCGGCCGCAGTGCACTCGAGGCCGGCCTGGCCGCCATCGGCGACGTGCCCGCCGGCTGGCGCCGCCCCGAACCCGGCGAACTGCCGAGCTACCCGGACGAGCAGGTGAGCGCCGAACTGGACGTCTCCGGCGTGTACCGCCGGAAGGTCGACGCGCTGGCCGCGCACGCCACCCAGATCACCGTCGCGCCCTCCGGCACCGAGTTCGCCCTGAGCAACGACATCATTCAGCCGATCCTGCCGACCGAGCACTTCCTGCGCGTGGACGCCGACGGCGGGCGGGAGACCGACCTGTTCGCGGGGCTGCCGTGACCGCGGCCGACGGTGTCGAACTGGCGCTGCTGGTGGTGGCCGATGCAGTCCTGACGGTGCTGTGCTGTGCCTTCCTGATGATCTCCCTCGGTGCGGTGCCGTTCCCGATCACCGCGCTGATCGCCGGTGCGGCCAACCTCGGCTTTCTGTGGCTGGCGGCGCAGTACACGTCGTCGCCGTGGCGGTTCGCGCCACTGGCGGCGTCGGCGCTGGTGATCGTGATCGCGATGGTGCCCGGGCTCGGTGGTTCGTCCGCCTGGATCACCGGCCTGCCGCTGATCCTGATCCTGCTGTTCGGCCTGGGCGTTCCGGCGTCGGTCGCCGCCCGGCCGCGCTGATCGCCGCGGCGTGTCTACAGTGGGGTGCGTGACTGTAGAAGCCGATCCGGCACCTTCGGCGCTGCGGCGCGCTCTCCGCCGGGCCCGCGACGGCGTCACCCTCAACCAGGACGAAGCCGCGGTGCTGATGGCCGCGCGCGGGGACGACCTGACGGCGCTCTGCGAGGCGGCGGCCCGGGTGCGCGACGCGGGACTGGCGGCCGACGGGCGAGCCGGCCAGGTCAGCTATTCCCGCAAGGTCTTCATTCCGCTCACCCGGCTGTGCCGCGACCGCTGCCATTACTGCACCTTCGTGACCGTGCCGGGCAAACTGGCCCGCGACGGGCAGGGTGCCTTCCTGGAACTCGACGAAGTGGTCGCGCTGGCCCGCCGCGGGGCCGAACTGGGCTGCAAGGAGGCGCTGTTCACCCTCGGCGACCGCCCCGAGGACCGCTGGCCGCAAGCGGCTCAGTGGCTCGACGAACGCGGCTACGATTCGACGCTCGACTATGTGCGCGCGGCCTCCATCCGGGTGCTCGAAGAGACCGGTCTGCTGCCGCACCTGAATCCGGGCGTGATGAGCTGGGAGGAGATCAACCGGCTCAAGCCGGTGGCGCCGTCGATGGGCATGATGCTCGAGACCACCGCCCGCCGGCTGTTCACCGACAAGGGCGAGTGCCATTACGGCAGCCCCGACAAGGATCCCGAGGTGCGCAAGCGGGTGCTCACCGACGCCGGGCGGCTGTCGGTGCCGTTCACCACCGGAATCCTGGTCGGTATCGGGGAGACCCGCGCCGAGCGGGCCGATTCGATCGTAGAGATCCGCAAGGTACACAAGGCTTTCGGTCACGTGCAGGAAGTGATCGTGCAGAACTTCCGCGCCAAGCCGGACACCGCGATGGGCAAGGTGCCCGACGCGGAGATGAGCGAGTTCCTGGCCTCGATCGCGGTGGCCCGACTGTTGCTGGGGCCGGGCATGCGGATCCAGGCGCCGCCGAACCTGGTGTCGGAGAACGAATGCCACGCGCTGATCGCCGCGGGCATCGACGACTGGGGCGGGGTGTCGCCGCTGACGCCCGACCACGTCAACCCCGAACGGCCGTGGCCGAACCTCGACGACCTGGACCGCATCACCGCCTCGGCCGGCTTCACACTGACCGAACGGGTGGCCGCCCAGCCGCGCTACGTACTCGCCGGACAGCCCTGGATCGATCCGCGGATCGCCGGGCACGTCGCGGCGCTCGCCGATCCGGTGACCGGCCTGGCGCGCGATGTACGGCCGACGGGCCTGCCGTGGCAGGAACCGGACGAGGACTGGACGTCGTCCGGCCGCGTCGAACTGGGCAGCGAGATCGACGTCGACGGCCGCAACACCGAGACCCGCAGCGACCTGGGCAGTGCCTTCGGCGACTGGGACACCATCCGGGAGCAGGTGCTCGCGCTGGGCGACCAGTCCGTGCCGCGCCGCCTCGACTCCGAGGTGCGCGCCGCCCTGGCCCGCGCCGAGAACGATCCCGCCGGGCTCTCCGACGACGAGTACCTGGCGCTCGCCACGGCCGACGGTGACGGGCTGGAAGCCCTTGCCGCGCTGGCGGATTCGATTCGCGCCGACGTGGTCGGTGACGACGTCACCTACGTGGTGAACCGGAACATCAACTTCACCAACATCTGCTATACCGGGTGCCGGTTCTGCGCCTTCGCCCAGCGTAAGGGCGACGAGGACGCGTTCACCCTGTCGACCGACGAGGTGGCCGACCGTGCCTTCCAGGCCCACCTCGCCGGGGCCACCGAGGTGTGCATGCAGGGCGGCATCGATCCGGAGCTGCCGGCGACCGGATACGCCGACATCGTGCGCGCGGTCAAAGCCCGCGTCCCGTCGATGCACGTGCACGCGTTCAGTCCGATGGAGGTGGTCAACGGTGCCGCCCGGTCGGGCGGATCCATCCGCGACTGGTTGACCGGCTTGCGGGAGGCCGGTCTGGACACCATCCCCGGCACTGCCGCCGAGATCCTCGACGACGAGGTGCGCTGGGTGCTCACCAAGGGCAAGTTGCCCACCGCGTCGTGGATCGAGGTGATCACCACCGCGCACGAGGTGGGGCTGCGGTCCAGCTCGACCATGATGTACGGGCACGTCGACTCGCCGCGGCACTGGGTCGGGCATCTGAACGTGCTGCGCGGGATCCAGGACCGCACCGGTGGATTCACCGAGTTCGTTCCCCTGCCCTTCGTGCACCAGTCCTCGCCGCTGTACCTGGCCGGGGCCTCGCGCCCGGGGCCCACGCGGCGCGACAACCGGGCCGTGCACGCGCTGGCGCGGATCATGCTGCACGGGCGGATCGACCACATCCAGACCAGCTGGGTGAAGCTGGGGGTGGAGGGGACCCGTGCGATGCTGCGCGGCGGCGCCGACGACCTCGGCGGCACCCTGATGGAGGAGACCATCTCGCGGATGGCCGGTTCCCAGCACGGCTCGGAGAAGACCGTCGCCGAGCTCCACGAGATCGTGGAGGGCATCGGCCGGACCCCGCGCCAGCGCACCACCGAGTACGGTCGCGTCGAGGCTCCCGTCGCCGCACGGACCCCGCTCAGCCTGCTGGCCGACTGACCGGCGCCTCCGCGGAGCCGGTCAGCGGGCGGTGGGCGCGGGCTACCGGGCGCCGAAGATCCGGCTCAGGCGCCCGGGCTGTTTCGGATGGCCGGGACAGCGGCGGGCGGCGGGGACGCCCCGCATCACCTGATCGACGTGCTGGCCGCAGCCGTGCCAGGTGATCTTTCCGCAGGTCTTGCAGGTCGTTTGCTGACACATGGGGTCTCCTTCACAGGGATGGGTTCACGAGGCGGATCGGCGCGGGCGCGGCAGGGACCGTCGAGCGCAGGGTGAGCAGCCCGCCGGACAGGTTCGCGGCACTCAGGCCGGCGGCCCGCAGGATCCGGTACGCAAGGTAGCTTCGCTTGCCGCTGGCGCAGTACACCCGGATTCCACGTCCCGCTGCGGCCGTGCGGATCTCGTCGAGGCGCTCGCGCACCTCACCGTGCGGCACCAGCAGGGCACCGGGCAGGTGGTCCTCGGCGAACTCGTCGGGGCCGCGCACGTCGAGCAGCAGGTGGCCGGGCTCGTCCGACTGATCGGCATACCAGAGCTCCAGATCGCCCCGGAGCACGTTCTCGATGATCATGCCGGCCAGGTTCACCGGATCCTTGGCCGACCCGAACGGCGGTGCATAGGCCAGGTCCAGGTCGATCAGATCCGGTCCGGTCATCCGGTTCGCGATGGCGGTGGCCAGCACATCGATCCGCTTGTCCACGCCGGCACGTCCGACCGCCTGCGCCCCGAGGATCAGGCCGTCGGCGGCGCGCACGTGGACCAGCAGATGGATCCGCTCGGCGCCGGGGAAGTAACCGGCGTGATCGTCCGGGTGCAGGTGCACCGTGTGATAGTCGATACCCGCCGCCTCCAGTGCCGCGCGATTCGCGCCGGTGAGCGCCGCCGTCAGCGACCCCGCGCGCACGATCGCTGTGCCCACCGGGTGTGGAATCGGCCGAGCGGTGCCAGGGGTCAGGATGTGGTCGGCCACCAACCGGCCCGCGCGATTCGCCGGGCCCGCCAACGGCGCCGGGCGCCGCAGGCCGGTCACTCGGTCGGTGGACAGGACGGCATCGCCGACCGCCCAGATGTCCTTCACGCTGGTGCGTCCGTGCTGGTCGACGACGATGGCGCCGCGCTCGCACTGCACTCCCGCGTCGGCGAACACGTCGGTGTCCGGCGTGACGCCCACCGACAGCACCACCGCATCCGCGGCAATCGCCGTCCCGTCGCTCAGGACGACGAGGTCTTCGCGGTCGCCGGGCTCGATCGCGGTGGCCCCCACGCCGTCGTGCACGGTGATGCCCAGCGCGCGCAGTTCGGCGGCCACGTGCCAGGCGATCTCGCGTTCCAGGGGCGGCAGGACGTGCGGGGCCAGTTCGACGACGTCGACCGCCAGGCCCTGCATGCGCAGTCCTTCCGCGGCCTCGAGGCCGATGAATCCGGCTCCGAGCACGACGGCCCGGCGCGCGCCGCGGTCGATCCGCTCGCGCAGCGTCACCGCGTCGCCGACGGTCCGCAGCGTCTGCACGCGAGGTGAATCCAGGCCCGGCAGAGGTGGTCGCACCGCCTTCGCGCCGGGGGAGAGGACCAGGGCGTCGTAGGTGACCGTCTCCTCGCCGCCGTCGCTGCGGACCGCAACGGTCTTGGCGTGGGGGTCCACGGCCACCACCTCGTGGCGGACGCGGACGTCGATGTCGAGCGTCTCGCGCAGCGATTGCGGGGTCTGCACCAGCAGGTCCTCGCGCTCGGTGATCTCGCCGCTGACGTAGTAGGGCAGGCCGCAGTTGGCGAACGACGGGTGGTCGCCACGTTCGAAGACGACGATCTCCGCGTCCTCGTCCAGGCGTCGGGCCCGGGCCGCCGCGCTCATTCCGCCGGCGACGCCGCCGATCACGACAATTCTCATGGTGCCTCCTTCACACCGACAATATACCCTAGGGGGTATACGGAGTTGCGCGGAGCCCTCGCACGCTGCTTTTCCTCAGGCTGCGTAAAAGTCTGGGCCGGTCGCGGACTCAGGTGGCCGGTGCCGTGCGCCGCCGGGTTCGGCGCGCCAGGTAGTGGGCAGATAGGCTGTACTGGTCTGTCAGCGATGTCCCCGGTGCGATCAGCCCACGCCCCGGAGACCTGACGCGTGCGAAGGAGAGAGTCGTGACTTACATCATCGCGGAACCCTGCGTCGATGTGCTGGACAGGGCATGCGTGGAGGAATGCCCGGTCGACTGCATCTACGAGGGCGGCCGGATGCTCTACATCCAGCCCGACGAGTGCGTGGACTGCGGCGCCTGCGAGCCGGTCTGCCCGGTGGAGGCCATCTTCTACGAGGACGACGTCCCCGACGAGTGGGAGCCCTACGTCAGCGCGAATGTCGACTTCTTCGACGAGCTCGGTTCGCCCGGCGGCGCCAGCAAGATCGGCAAGACCGACTACGACCCGCCGTTCGTGAAGAACCTGCCGCCGATGGGCGAAGGGGAGTAGGTGACCGCGCGGCGACTGCAGCCGGTCAGCGACGGCTTGCCGGACTTCCCCTGGGACACCATCGCCGAAGCCAAGGCCCGCGCCGCGGGACATCCCGACGGCATCGTCGACCTGTCCGTCGGCACCCCGGTGGATCCGGTCGACCCGGTGATCCGGCAGGCCCTGGCGCAGGCATCGGAGTTCCCGGGCTATCCGGCGACTGTCGGCACCACCGAACTCCGCGAGGCCGCGGCCGCCACCCTGGCCCGCCGCTTCGGGATCGACGACGTCGACCAGGACGCGATCCTGCCCGTCATCGGCACCAAAGAGGCCATCGCGGGACTGCCTTCGCAGCTGGGCGTCCCCGCCGGTGAGCTGGTGGTGATCCCGGAGGTGGCCTATCCGACCTACGAGGTCGGTGCCCTGCTGGCCGGCGCCCGCGTGCTGCGTGCCGACTCGACGGTCGCGATCGGTCCCGAGGCGCCGGCGCTGCTGTTCCTGAACTCGCCGTCGAACCCCACCGGCAAGGTGCTGCCCGTCGATCATCTGCGCAAGGTGGTCTCCTGGGCCCGCGAGCGCGGTGTCGTGGTGGTGTCCGACGAGTGCTACCTGGGACTGGCGTGGGACCAGCCGGCCGTCTCGATCCTGGATCCGGCGGTCTGCGACGGCGACCACACCGGCCTGATCGCGGTGCACTCGCTGTCGAAGGTCTCCAACCTCGCGTCGTACCGCGCAGGCTTCCTGGCCGGCGACCGCGACCTGATCGCCGAACTCCTCGCGGTCCGCAAGCACGCCGGCCTGATCGTGCCGTTCCCAGTGCAGGGCGCGATGATCGCCGCCCTGAACGACGACGTCCACGTCGATGCCCAGCGTGAGCGCTACCGCCTGCGCCGCGCGAAGCTCAAGAACGCACTGGAGTCGGCCGGTTTCGCCATCGACGACTCCGAAGCCGGTCTGTACCTGTGGGCCACCCGGGGTGACGACTCACGGGCGACCCTCGACTGGTTCGCCGAGCGCGGCATCCTGGTGGCCCCCGGCGACTTCTACGGCCCGCGCGGCGCCCGGCACATCCGGATGGCCTTCACCGCCACCGACGAACGTGTCGACACCGCCGTCGAGCGCCTGGCCTGAGGCGCTGTCCCCATTGGAACGACGGTGGCTGGCCGGCGGTCTCGACAGCGCAGCGTCTTAGTGCGTGCTGTGCACATTGCCCTCGGGGAATCGGGCTAGCGCGAACGGACCTGAAATCCCATGTCGCCGAGTGGTTCTAGGATGGCTGCGGCCCGCGAATGCTTCCCGACCATGAAGACTGCCACGTCTCCCCCGGACAGGGTGGTCGTTGCGTAGGCGCCGACATAAGGCAACGCCGTGTCGTTCTTGGCCGCGTAGGTACTGTCATATGTGCCGATGTTGATAGGCGCGCCCCCCGTCAACCTGGATGTGCACCAGGCCGTTGTATCGGCGTTCGGCAGATGGGAGCTTGGGTTCGGGCTTCGGTACGTTCCGGGCTTGCAGACGGCATCGAGTGCGTCCTCGAACGATACTTCCGAACTCGGTGTGTCTTCGGCGGCCAGGCTGCTGCCTCCAGAACCGCTGCCGGCAATCAGGACGATCATCAGAATCAAGCTGATTCCGAGTGCGATCGCCGCAGCGGTGAGGAACGGAGGGGACTTCCACCACAGGGGCGGCGACTTCGGTGGGCCCCCTACGGGGAGGCTGGGCGGCCGTCGGCCTGTCGGCGGTGGGGTGCCGACTCGCTGTGGCGGTGGCATCGGAGGCCTGCCCTGCGGCCGGAAGGGCTGCTGGAGGGGAGGTCGTGGCGGGGGCATTCTGGAGCGGTATCGCCCAGGTCTTCCCGGCGGCGGCACAGGTGGATACGGATTCGACATGGTAGGCGCTTTCGTCAACATTGAACGCCCTACACACCACGGTGTGCAATGCCTGAAATCGGTGATACCGCACCGCATTCCGAATTCCGCCCTGCTCAGCGCGCTGCCGGTCGTGGCCGTCACCCGGTGACCGCCACGACCGGCAGGGAGCGCTGCGAAGGCGTCAGTCGTTGGCGTGCAGCGCCTCGTTGAGGGCGATGCCGTCGCCCTGGGAAGCGGTCACCTCGACGCGCCCGCTCACCGAGTTGCGGCGGAACAGCAGATTGTTGCGGCCGGCCAGCTCGCGGGCCTTGACCACGGTGCCGTCCGGGCCGGTCACCTTGGTGCCCGCGGTGATGTAGAGGCCGGCCTCGACGACGCAGTCGTCGCCGAGCGGGATACCGCAGCCGGCGTTGGCGCCGAGCAGGCAGCGCCGGCCGATCGAGATGATCTCCTTGCCACCACCGGACAGGGTGCCCATGGTCGATGCGCCGCCGCCGATGTCGGAGCCGTCGCCGATCACCACGCCCGCCGAGATCCGGCCCTCCACCATGGAGGTGCCCAGGGTGCCGGCGTTGAAGTTGACGAAGCCCTCGTGCATCACGGTGGTGCCCGGCGCCAGGTGGGCGCCGAGCCGCACGCGGTCGGCGTCGCCGATGCGCACGCCGCCGGGGATCACGTAGTCGACCATCCGCGGGAACTTGTCCACCGAGTAGACGGTGACCTGACCGCGGGGGCGCAGGCGTGCGCGGGTGGCCTCGAAGCCGTCGACGGCGCACGGGCCGAAGTTGGTCCAGACGACGTTGGTCAGCAGCCCGAACATGCCGTTGAGGTTCTGCCCGTGCGGGCGGACCAGGCGATGCGAGAGCAGGTGCAGCCGCAGGTAGACGTCGTGCGTGTCGATCGGGTCGTCGTTCAGATTGGCGATCACGGTGCGCACGGCGACCGTCTTGACGCCGCGGGCGCCGTCGATGCCGACGGCGTCGATCAGCTCGGCCGGCGTGTCCACGTCGCTCAGCACGGTGGTGCCGGTGGTCGCACCGGTGTCCGTGGTCAGTTCGGGGTTGGGGTACCAGGTGTCCAGGACGACGTCGTCGTCGGTCAGCGTGGCGATTCCGATGGCAGCAGCACCTTGAGTAGTCACGGCCGTGATTCTATCGTCGCCCCGGCCGCGGTGGGCGCTCGCCTGACCGGCGGCACCGGCTCACCGCGGTGCGCGGACTTGAATGCCCGACAGGGCCTTCTGCAGTTGCTTCTGGCCGTTCTCATCGTCGAGCGGCGCGATGCCCACGGCGATCGTGGTGGGTGCGGTGCCGAGTACCACCAGGTACACCGCGTCGCCGCCCCGGTCGGCGCCCATGCCGGTGGAGAGGCGGGCGGCCAGGTGCACGTACTTCACGTCGTTCTCGGTGACCTCGTTCTGCGCATTGGTCACCACCGGCGGTAGCGGGTCGGTGCCGTCGTAGCGCGGCAGGTAGGTCAGGCAGCGCAGAAAGGTGTCGCCGATGGCGCGCAGGTCGGTGCCGGCGCCCTTCGGGAGGGTGATCAGGCCGAACACCGGCGCCGTGCCGGTGGCCTCGGCCGCCCGGGGGGCGACCAGCTGCGCGCGTGCGGCCAGCGGCAGCGCTTCGTCGGTGGTGCGCCAGCCCTTCGGCAGCGCGGCCGCCGGGACCTGCACGCCGCCCGACTCCAGGCCGTCGGCGCGGTGGCGTCCCCCGGGGACCCCGTCGGTGCAGTCGGCGGGCCGGGGAGGCAACTGGTACCCGGTGCTCGACGGGGCGCTCTGCGGCGAGCTGCTGCCGGTGCCACCGGCGTAGGCGGCGATCACGCCGATCACCACCGCCAGTGCCAGGACCGCGCCGCAGGCGCTGAAGATCAGATTGCGCGTGCGATGCTTCTTCTTCGTCGGCGGCGGGGTGCCGGCCGGACGCTGCGGATGCACCGCATCGGGGTCGTAGTTCGCCGAACCGCCCGCGTGCTGGTGGTACTTCGAGGGCAGGTCTGGGCTGCCCGGGGAATTCCCCCCGGGAGAGTCGCCCTCCGGTGAGTTCCCCTCGTCGCTCGGCATGGGCTGCATCGTCACCCGTGACGTCCCGCTCCGACAAGCCCGAGGTGCTGAATCACCCGTTCGGGCGACGCCGCCGCCACCGTTGCCGGCAGCGGCGCCCCCGCCGTCCCCGGACACTAGAGTGGGGCGGGTGAGCGTCCCCGATTTGAACCTGTCCGCCGACCCCGCCGAACTGACCGCCGCGCTGGTGGACCTGCCGAGCGTGAGTCACGACGAATCGCTCATCGCCGATGCCGTGGAGGCCGCGCTGCGCGCGCAGACCCGCGGCTTCGCGATCGGGCGGGTGGGCAACCGGGTGGTGGCGCGCACCGACCGGGACAAGCCGACCAGAGTGATTCTGGCCGGGCACCTGGACACCGTGCCGATCGCGGGCAACGTCCCGTCGTGGCGCACCGACACCGCCGAGGAGGGCGAGGTGCTGCACGGCTGTGGCACCGTCGACATGAAGTCGGGCCTGGCGGTCTTCCTGCACCTGGCGGCCACCCTGGCCGATCCCGCACACGACCTCACGCTGATCTTCTACGACTGCGAGGAGATCGCCGCCGAGTACAACGGCCTCGGGGTGATCGAACGCGAACATCCCGAGTGGCTGCGGGGCGATGTCGCGATCCTCGGCGAACCGACCGGTGGACTGATCGAAGCCGGCTGCCAGGGCACGCTGCGGGTGCGGCTGACCGCCGGTGGGACGCGTGCCCACTCGGCGCGGGCGTGGATGGGCGACAACGCCATTCACAAACTGGGCCGGGTGCTCACCACGCTCGGCGAGTATGTTCCGCGCCGCGTCGACATCGACGGCTGCGAATACCGGGAGGGCCTGTCGGCGGTCGCGGTCGGCGGCGGCGTGGCCGGCAACGTGGTGCCCGACGCGGCCCAGCTCGACGTCAACTTCCGCTTCGCCCCCGACCGCAGCCCCGAGCAGGCCTTCGAGCACGTGCAGGAGGTCTTCGGCGCCGACCTGGCCGACGGCTCGCTGACGGCCGAGATCACCGACTCCGCGGCGGGCGCGCTGCCGGGGCTGTCCCATCCGGCGGCCGCGGCTCTCGTCGACGCCGCAGGCGGCCGCTTCCGGGCCAAGTACGGCTGGACCGATGTGTCGCGCTTCGCTGCGCTCGGCGTACCCGCGGTGAATCTGGGACCGGGCGATCCGAGCCTGGCCCACCGGGCCGACGAGCGCGTGCCGGTGGCCCAGATCCACGAGGTGACCGAACTCCTGCGCACCTATCTCACCGCGTGACCGGGAGGCGGGGCCGGGGGATTGCTAGCGTGATCGCATGACCGACGTGACACCCGAGCCGCTCGACGACGATGTGCCCGTGAACGACTCGGAGGTCCGGTACGCCGGTGCCGCCCAGCTCCGTGTTCCCGAGGGCGAGGAGTACGTCACCAGCGACGAGACGCTGCTCGAATGGGTCGACCCCCGCGACCGGGCCCTCATGCTCGAGCGCACCGTCCGCGACTCCTGGCGGGTGCTGCGCATCCAGTCCGAGTTCGTGGCGGGCTTCGATGCCCTGGACAAAGTCACCGAGGCGGTGACCGTCTTCGGCTCTGCTCGCGTGGCGCCGGGCAGCGAAGCCTACGAGATGGGGGTGGAACTGGGCCGGCAACTGGCCGATGCCGGCTACGCGGTGATCACCGGCGGCGGTCCGGGAGCCATGGAGGCCACCAACAAGGGTGCCTACGAGGCGGGCGGGGAGTCGATCGGCCTCAACATCGAGTTGCCGTTCGAGCAGCACATGAACCCGTACCTGACCCTCGGGATGAACTTCCGCTACTTCTTCGTCCGCAAGACGATGTTCGTCAAGTACGCGCAGGCCTTCGTCTGTCTGCCCGGGGGCGTCGGCACCCTGGACGAGCTGTTCGAGGCGGTCACCCTGGTGCAGACCGGCAAGGTGACCCGCTTCCCGATCGTCGTGATCGGGAAGACGTACTGGGGTCCGCTGCTGGACTGGCTCCGGGACGCGCTGCTGGAGGCCCAGATGATCAGTCCCGAAGACATGGGGCTGATCACGATGGTGGACACCCCCGAAGAGGCGGTCGACGTGGTGCGCGCCTCCGGGATCCGATGAGCGCGATCTGCGTCTACTGCGCCTCGGGCCGGGTCGACGAGTCCTACCTGGACCTGGCCGCGCAGACCGGCGCCGCGATCGCCGAGGCCGGCCACAGCCTGGTCTCCGGTGGCGGCAACGTCGGGATGATGGGTGCGCTGGTGCGTGGTGCCCGGGCCGCAGGCGGCTACACCATCGGGATCATCCCCGAGCACCTGATGGCCGCCGAGGTGGCCGACACCGACTCGCACGAACTGATCGTCACCGACAGCATGCGCGAGCGGAAACGGCTGATGGACGAGCTCGCCGACGGCTTCATCACCCTCCCGGGCGGAATCGGCACCCTCGAGGAGCTCTTCGAGACCTGGACCGGGGGATTCCTGGGAGTGCACGAGAAGCCGATCGCACTGCTGAATCACGACGGTTTCTACGACCCGATGCTCGGCTGGCTCGAAGATCTGGCGAGCCGCGGGTTCGTCGCCCCGCACGCGCTGGCGAGACTGCAGGTGGTGGGAGATCTGGGTGCGGCGGTAGCGGTAGCTGACTCGACGGTAAGGTAGCGACACGATTCACTGCATCGACAAGGAGTGAGCCAGACTATGGCCCAGACGGACAGCACGAACCCCGCTCTCGGGCGGAACCGCGTCGGCATCACCGACCTGCTCAAGGGGGTCGCGCAGATGGCGCCGGACGCCCTCTCGATGGCCCGTCACGCCCCGGGGCTGGTGCTGCGGTCCCCGGATGCCAAGAAGACCATCGGCAGCATCTTCGAGAACCTCGCCGCCAAGCATCCCGACCGCCCGTTCGTCCGGTTCGAGGGGGAGACGCTCACCTACGGGGAAGCCAACCGGGTGGCCAACCGCTACGCAGCCGTGCTCGCCGAGCGCGGCGTCGGCATCGGAGACGTGGTCGGCATCCTCGCCGAGAACAGCACCACCGACCTGCTGGCGATCCTGGCGACGGTGAAGCTCGGTGCCGTCGCCGGCATGCTGAACTACAACCAGCACGGCCACGTGATCGACCACAGCATGTCGCTGCTCGGGGCCAAGGTGCTCCTGCGTGATCCGCAGTGCAAGCAGGCGTGGGAGACGATGAGTCCGGAGAGCCACCCCGAGTTCGTCCTGGACTTCGACGAGCTCGATGCCGCGGCCGAGGGCCAGCCGGACGCCGACCCGGGGATCACCCCCGAGCTTCCGGCGTCGACCACCGCCTTCTACATCTTCACCTCCGGCACCACCGGGCTGCCCAAGGCCAGCCTGATGAGCCACAACCGCTGGCTGGCCAACTACTCGGGCATCGGCGGCCTCGCGGTGCGCCTGCGGCCCAGCGACACCATGTACGTGCCGCTGCCGATGTACCACAACAACGCCCTGTCGGTGTCGCTCGGTGCCGTGCTGGCCGGCGGCGCCTGCATCGCCATCGGGCGCAAGTTCTCGGTCTCGCGCTTCTGGGACGAGGCGATCGCCAACCGCGCCACCGCCTTCTGCTACATCGGTGAACTGTGCCGCTACCTGCTGTCCCAGCCGGAGAAGTCCACCGATCGGCAGCACGCGGTCCGCGTGATCGTGGGCAACGGTCTGCGCGCGGAGATCTGGGACGAGTTCGCCGAGCGCTTCGGCATCGACCGCGTCGTCGAGTTCTACAGCGCCAGCGAGATGAACCTGGCGTTCGTCAACGCCTTCAACGCCAAGCGCACCGCGGGCTTCTGCCCGCTGCCGTTCAAGGTGGTGGAGTACGAGGCCGACGGCAGTGCCAAGCGCGGCGCCGACGGCCGGCTGCGCGAGGTGCCCAAGGGGGAGCCGGGCCTGCTGGTCGCCGAGATCAGCGAGCGCGTCCCGCTCGACGGCTACACCGATCAGCGCGAGACCGAGAAGAAGGTGATCCGCGACGCCTTCAAGGACGGGGACTCCTACTTCAACTCCGGCGACCTGGTCCGTCAGCAGGGCTTCCTGCACATCGCCTTCGTCGACCGCCTCGGCGACACCTTCCGGTGGAAGGGCGAGAACGTGGCCACCACCCAGGTGGAGAGCGCACTGGGCACCTTCCCGGCGGTAGAGCAGGCCGCGGTCTACGGCGTCGCCGTCCCGGGCTGCGACGGCCGCGCCGGCATGGCCGCGCTGACCCTCCGCGAGGGCGCCGAGTTCGACGGTGCGGCGCTGGCCGCCCACCTCTACGAGAAGCTGCCCGGCTACTCGATGCCGTTGTTCCTGCGGATGGTCGACAACATCGAGGCCACCACCACGTTCAAGACCCGCAAGGTGGAGCTGCGCGAGGAGGGCTTCAGCGACGTCGGCGACGACGAGGTCTGGGTCCTCAAGGGCCGCAGCGACGGCTATGTGCGGTTCTACGACGGCTACCTCGAGGAAGTGGCGGCCGCGAAGGCCCCGCGCTGACGCGAACACCCGGCATGAACGTCTCGAACCCGCAGCCTCTCCCCGCGCCGGTCACCCTGTGCGGGCGACCGGTGGCCGCGGACCGGGCACTGGTCATGGCGATCGTCAACCGCACCCCCGATTCCTTCTACGACCGCGGGTCCTCCTTCACCGACGAGGCCGCGATGACGCGGATCGACACGGTGATCGCCGAGGGCGCCGACATCGTCGATATCGGCGGGGTCAAAGCCGGTCCCGGCGAAGAGGTGGACGCCGCCACCGAGGCGCAGCGGGTGGTGCCCATGATCGGCTGGATCCGCGAACGGCACCCGGACGTCCTGATCAGCGTGGACACCTGGCGCAGCGAGGTGGCCGCGGCGGCCTGTGCGGCCGGCGCCGACCTGATCAACGACACCTGGGCGGGCACCGATCCCGGGCTGGTTCAGGTGGCCGCCGACGCCGGCGCCGGACTGGTCTGCTCGCACACCGGCGGTGCGCGCGTGCGGACCCGGCCGCATCGCGTGCGCTACGACGACCTGGTCGGCGAGGTGGTCGACGAACTGACCGCGGCCGCCGAACGCGCCGCGGCCGCCGGGGTGCGCCGCGACGGGATCCTGATCGACCCGACCCACGACTTCGGCAAGAACACCCACCACGGACTCACCCTGCTGCGTCACCTCGACCGGCTCACCGACACCGGCTGGCCGGTGCTGATGGCGCTGAGCAACAAGGACTTCATCGGCGAGACGCTGGGGGTGCAACTGCACCAGCGGGTGGCCGGTACTCTGGCGGCGACGGCCCTGGCCGCCGCCGCGGGTGCCCGGGTGTTCCGGGTGCACGAAGTCGCCGACACCCGCCGCGTGCTGGACATGGTCGCATCGATAGCCGGCACGCGACCGCCTGCCCGGACGGTCAGAGGATTGGCATGAGCGAGGTTTCCCCCGGGGACAGCGCCGGGGGAACCACCCCGGGAGCGCAGGCGCCCTGGTCCCACACCCACGCGTGGGACCGCCCGCCGTGGACGGTCGACGACCTGATCGCCGCCAAGGCCGGACGCACCGTGTCGGTGGTGCTGCCCGCCCTCGACGAGGAGGACGCCGTCGGCGCGGTGGTGGCCTCGATCCGGCCGCTGCTGGGCACCCTCGTCGACGAACTGGTGGTGCTGGACTCGGGGTCCACCGACGCCACCGCAGAGAAGGCCGCCGCCGCCGGGGCCCGCGTCGTGGCCCGCGACGAGGTCTTCCCCGAGCTGCCGCCGCGGCCGGGCAAAGGCGAGGCGCTGTGGCGGTCGGTGGCCGCGACCACCGGCGACCTCATCGCCTTCGTCGACGCCGACCTGATCGATCCGGACCCGATGTTCGTGCCCCGGCTGCTGGGTCCCCTGCTGTTCGACCCCGGCATCCACCTGGTCAAGGGCTACTACCGGCGTCCGCTGCGTGCCGGTGGCACACAGGTGGCCGACGGCGGTGGCCGGGTGACCGAACTGCTCGCCCGCCCACTGCTCACCGCTCTCAAACCCGAACTGGGCGAGGTGATCCAGCCGCTGGGCGGCGAGTACGCCGGCACCCGGGAACTGCTGTCCTCGGTGCCCTTCGCCGCCGGTTACGGCGTCGAGATCGGTCTGCTGATCGACACCTACGACCGCTACGGGCTGACCGGGATCGGGCAGGTGAACCTCGGGGTCCGCGCGCACCGCAACCGTCCGCTGTCGGAGCTGGCCGTGATGAGCCGGCAGATCATCGCGACCCTGCTGCAGCGCTGCGGGCTCACCGACTCGGGGGTGGGGCTGACGCAGTTCGTGCCCGGCGCCGACGGCACCTTCACCCCGCACCTGACCGAGGTGACCGCCGACGAGCGCCCACCGGTGGCGGAGGCGACTGCGGCTAGGCTGAAACCGTGGTGACCATCGGCTCGTATGTGATCGGCCTGGCCGTCGTCGTGGCGGTCGTCTTCGCGGTGGTCTGGTTCGCCTTCGGGCGGGGCGAAGACCTGCCGCCGCTGCAGAAGGGGACCACGCTCACCCGGCTGCCCCGCTCCCAGGTGACCGGCGACGACGTCCGCGCCCTGGTCTTCGCGCAGACCACCCGCGGCTACAAGCCCGCCGAAGTGGACTGGGCGCTGGAGAAACTCGCCCGCGAGATCGACGACTTGCGCGCGGTGGTCCAGGACCTGTCGGCGCGCGATGCGGAGGTCGCGGAGCGAAATGATCCGTCCCGGCGTCGGTGACGAGATCTGCGCCACGTATCATGGAACCGTTCGACGTGTGTCTGTGAAGGGAGCGCGAGAATGGCAGCGATGAAGCCCCGGATGGGTGACGGTCCTTTGGAGGCAGTCAAGGAGGGGCGCGGCATCGTGGTGCGCATTCCGATCGACGGCGGTGGCCGTCTGGTCGTCGAGTTGAACGACGAAGAGGCTGCAGCCCTCGGTGAGGTGCTGCGCGAGGTCGTGGCCTGACCGAAGTCGCACCGGACCCCTGGCAGCGCGGGGTACACGCCCTGCGCTGCTCGGTCTGCGCGGCCCCGTTTCCCCGGCCGCCCACCCAGGTGACCCCCGCGGGGCTGCTCTGCACGTCGGGACACCGTTTCGATCGCGCCCGGCAGGGCTACGTCGCGCTGTTGAGCGGCCGCACCCGCGGCCATCGCAGCGACACCGCGCCGATGGTGGCGGCCCGCAGACGCATTCAGGACGCCGGGATCTTCGATCCGGTGACCGCCGCAGTCTCGTCGCGACTCGACCCCGCCGCCGACGTGATCGTCGACGCCGGGGCCGGCACCGGCCACTATCTGTCCGCCGCCCTGGACACCGCCCCCGCGGCGCTGGGCATCGGCTGCGATCTGTCCAAGTACTGTGCGCGGGCCGCCGCGCGCGCCCATCCGCGCGCCCTGTCGGTGGTCGCCGATCTGTGGGACACGCTCCCGATCGCCTCGAGTGCCGCCGACGCGGTCCTGTCGATCTTCGCGCCCCGCAACCTGGCCGAGACCGCGCGGATCCTTGCTCCCGGCGGCCGCTGGCTGCTGGTGACCCCCGCCCCCGATCATCTGGCGCAGGTGCGCGAGTCGCTGGGCATGCTGGGCATCGGCGCAGACAAGCTGGAACGCCTGCACGACGAGCTCGCCGACGGCGGCTTCGCCGTCGCCGAGACGGTTCCGGTGACCGCGACCGCGGAGCTGGCCGCGGGGCAACTGGCCGATCTGGCCGGTATGGGCCCGGCCGGATTCCACCGCACGCCGGACGAACTGGCGGCGGCGGCGCAGGCGCTCGCGCCCGGCGACGTCCGCGTGCCGGTCACCGTCGACGTCACCCTGACCGTGGCCGTCGAGCGGTCGTGAAGCAGATGGCGAAGGGGTGCTGCCGCGGTGCTTCGGGGCCGGCCGGTGTCGGACGAAGGACCCCATCTCCGGCCGCCACCGCCCGCGGCGCAGCCGATCCGGATATGTTGGACGTGTGAGATCTCAACCGCAGGTGCTCGGAATCGTCCTCGCAGGCGGCGAGGGCAAGCGGCTCTACCCCCTGACGAAAGACCGCGCCAAGCCCGCGGTCCCGTTCGGCAGCTCGTATCGGCTCATCGATTTCGTGTTGTCGAACCTGGTGAACGCCGGTTACGAGCGGATCTGCGTGCTGACGCAGTACAAGTCGCACTCGCTCGACCGGCACATCTCGCAGACGTGGTGGTCGTCGGGCTTCCACGGCGAGTTCATCACCCCGGTCCCGGCGCAGCAGCGTCTCGGGCCGCGCTGGTACACCGGCAGCGCCGACGCCATCTACCAGTCGATGAACCTGATCTTCGACGAGAAACCCGACTACATCGTGGTCTTCGGTGCCGACCACGTGTACCGGATGGACTCGTCGCAGATGGTGGCCGAGCACATCGCGAACGGCGCCGCGGTGACGGTGGCGGGCATCCGGGTGCCGCGGGCCGAGGCGGTGGCTTTCGGCTGCATCGACTCCGACGCCGACAACCGGATCACCAGCTTTTTGGAGAAGCCGAACGATCCGCCCGGCACGCCGGACGACCCGGACGTCACCTTCGCCTCGATGGGCAACTACGTGTTCAGCACCGAGGCGCTGGTGGAGATGCTGCGGCAGGATGCGGCCGACCCGGACTCCGACCACGACATGGGCGGCGATATCATTCCGGCGTTCGTGGCGAAGGGCGAGGCCTACGTCTACGACTTCGCCGACAACGTGATTCCGGGGGAGACCCCGGAGGATAAGGGCTACTGGCGCGACGTCGGCACCATCGACGCGTTCTATGAGGCGCACATGGACCTGGTGTCGGCCCGGCCCGCGTTCAACCTCTACAACGAACGCTGGCCGATCCGCGGCGAGAACTCGCACCTGCCGCCGGCCAAGTTCATCCGGGGCGGGGCCGCACACGATTCGATGGTCGGCGCGGGCTGCATCGTCTCCGGAGCCATGGTGCACAGCTCGGTGCTGAGCACCGACGTGGTGATCGAAGAGGGTGCCGTGGTGCAGGGCAGCGTCCTGATGCCCGGTGTCCGCATCGGGCGGAACGCGGTGGTGCGCAACGCGATACTGGACAAGAACGTCTACGTCAGCGAAGAGGGGCAGGTCGGCGTCGACCTGGAGCACGACCGCGAGCGGTTCACGGTGAGCAGCGGCGGGATCGTCGCCGTCCCCAAGAACGACGTGATCTGACTCGGTGATCGGGCCCCGAAACGGGGCGCATCGCTCAGGCGAGCAGTCCGGCGCGCTGTAGCGCCGTGCGGCCGGCGGCGATGAGTGAGGGAACCGACTCGGCGTCCACCTCGGCCGGCAGCCCGTCCGCCGGCCACCACGCCAGGTCCACCGACTCCTCGCTGCGCACCGGCGCCGGCGGGCGGCCGTCGGCGGTCGCCGGTGCGACCGCGGCGTAGCGCACGTCCAGGTGCCGCGTCGGCTGTCCGAGTGAGCAGGTGATCGGGTGGGTGTGCAACTGCACCGGGCCCGGGGACAGTGTGAGTCCGGCCAGACCGGATTCCTCGGTGGCCTCGCGCAGGGCCGCGCCCGCGATCCCGGCGTCGCCGGCCTCACAGTGCCCGCCCAGCTGCAACCACTTGCCCACGCGCGGATGCAGGGTCAGCAGGACGTGCTCGCCGGTGGCGTCGAAGACGATCGCCGATGCCGTGATATGTCCTGGGACACAGGCTCTCTCGCACGGATTGGCGACGGCGTCGACGAATGCCAGAAAAGTGTGCCGGAGCGCATCCTGCTCGGCATCCGGCGGCGCCCAGTCGGTCAGGGTGCTCCGTGTCGCTGCCGTCATCACAGTTCCATCACCAGGCCTTCGGTCGCCGCCGGTCCGCGGAGTCCGGAGGTCGTGGCGGGGTGTCCGATCGCGACCGCGCCCAGCGGTGCCCAGTCCCCGGGCAGCTTCAGGGTCCGGCGCACGGTGGGGGCGGCGAAGATCGTCGATCCCACCCAGCAACTGCCCAGCCCGCGGACCGACAGGGCCACGAGCAGGCCGCCGACCGCAGCCCCGGCGGCGACGGTGAACATGGTCTCCTCGCACGTTCGTCGGCGCTGATCGGGATAGTGGTGCATGCCCTCGCCGGTCAGCACCGGGATCACCAGTTCCGGAGCGTCGTAAAGGATCTGGCCGCGTGCGATGCGCTTGCCGATGGACTCGGCGGACTTGCCGTCGGCGGTCAGGTCTGCCTGCCAGTCCGCGGACATCGCCTCCAGCAGCGCGTCGCGGCGGCCGCGGTCGCGCAGCCACAGGAAGCGGACCGGATGCGTGTGGTGCGGTGCCGGTGCGGTGAGCGCCTCGGCGAAGGCTGCGTGCATCTCCTGCGGGTCCACCGCGCCGGGAGCGAACTGCCGGACCGAGCGCCGGGTCAGCAGGGCCTCGCGGCGCCCCTGGGCCAGGGCGTCGTCGGTGCCCAGCCGGAACAGGTCGTCGTCGGTGTCGCGGACCAGGTCGCGGGCGCAGCTGCCGTCGTCGCGCGGCGTCAGTCCGCGGACCACCGCCACCGGTACCCCGGCCAGCTTGCCCTTGACCAGATCGGCGGCGGCCGCCAACTCGTCGGCCACCGCGATGTCGGTGACGCGCAGGGGATTGCCGTGGTCGTCCACCGCGCCCTCGTAGCCGTGCCGCACGGCGATACCGGCCGCTCCGATCGCCACGTCGGTCTGGCCGGCCCGCCAGGCGCGCCCCATGGTGTCGGTGACCAGGACTGCCACCCGCCGCCCGTGTTCGGCCAGGGCGGCACGCAGGCGGGCTGCGCTGGCGTCCGGGTCCGCCGGTAGCAGGGCCAGTTGGTCGGCGGCCACATTGGAGCCGTCGATGCCGGCCGCCGCCTGCACCAGCCCGTTGCGGTTGGCGGTGATCGTCAACTCGCCGCGACGGGCCACGATCCGGACGGCTTCGTCCTCGATCAGGCTGCGGCGCAGGGCATCCCGAGCGGCCGGATCCGCCGGTGCGGTCACCATCCGGCCTTCGATCTTGGAGAAGACCTTGCTGGTGACCACCAGCACGTCGTCGTCGGCGAGCCACGGGGCGGCGGCCAGGAGTTCGCCGGCCAGGTCGCTGCCGGGGCCGAACTCGCCGAGTCCGGTGACCGGCAGGATCGACAGTCCGCCGGCAGCGCGGTGGTCCGTGCGGGCGGGGCGGTCGGCGGCCGGTGTGCTCACACCCGCACCCCGACCAGATCGCAGGCGGCGCGCACCATCTCGGCGGTGGCCGCCGGGTCGGTCATCAGCAGCGGGGCCGCGGCGGTCGCGATCCCGGGGACCGGGTCGGCCACGGCGGGATCGCCGGGCGCCACCAGCCAGCCGTCCAGCAGTCCGTTGCCGCTGCGGGCACCGTAGTGCTCGGCGATGGCGCGCGCGGTGGTTTCGACGCCGATCACCGACAGGCACTCGTCGGCCATCCCGCGCAGCGGCCGGTCGTCGATCACGGGACTGATCCCCACCACCGGTGCGGCGGTGTTGCGCAGCGCAGACCGCAGACCGGGCACGCTGGTGACGGCGCCGATGCTGACGACGGGATTGGATGGGGCCAGCAGCACCACGTCGGCCTCGGCGATCGCCTCCACCACCCCGGGGGCGGGCGCGGCGTTGCCGTCCACCTGAGCGAAGCCGTGGGTCTTCACCTGTGCGCGGTAGCGCACCCACCACTCCTGGAAGTGGATGGCGAGCCGTTCGCCGGGTTCACCGTCGGGCTTGTCGATCAGAACGTGGGTCTCGTGCCGGTCGTCGCTCACCGGCAGCAGGCGCACGCCCGGCTGCCAGCGCTTGGACAGTGCCGCGGTGATGTCGGACAGGCGGAAGCCGGCGTCGAGCATCCGGGTGCGGATCAGGTGGGTGGCCAGGTCGCGGTCGCCGAGACCGAACCAGTCCGGGTCCGCGCCGTAGGCGGCCAGTTCCTCCTTGGCGTGCCAGGTCTCGGCCCGGCGCCCCCAGCCGCGTTCGGTGTCGATGCCGTCGCCGAGCGTGTACATGCAGGTGTCCAGGTCGGGACAGATCCGCACGCCGTGCATCCAGGCATCGTCGCCGACGTTGACCACCGCGGTGACGGTGTTCGGGCCGGCGGCGTCCCCGTCGACGCCGGGAAACGGCGTCGGCCCGAAGAGTTCGCGCGCACCCTGCAGAAACCGGGCGCCGCCGACGCCTCCGACCAGTACCGTGACCTTCACAGCGATCACCCTACGACGACGCTGACTGCGGCGCGTGCGCGGGCGGATCGCGCCGTCCCATGTTCGGGCGACACGCCGAGTGTGCTCATGCTATGGCGTGTGGTCCCCGAAGCTGCGGGTGCGAGGTGCTATCAAGGAATCTTCGCCTTCCGCTTGACCGCGACGCCCGACTGCGTGTGTAATCACAACAGTGTGATTCGGCAGAGCGGCCTTCAGCCGTACCGCCGTCGGGGATCACCAGATGGACCGCACTGATCATCGAGCAGGGAGGCGACGTATGACGTCTGCGGGTAACGGAGCACAGTTCGGGACCTCGTCCTCTCCGTCGGTGTTCACGAGCAATGGCAGCCATCTTTCGGTGGTGCCCAACGATTTCGAAGCGCTGTTCGACGCCGTCGAGGACGAATGGCAGGACCGCGCCCTGTGCGCTCAGACCGACCCGGAGGCCTTCTTCCCGGAGAAGGGCGGCTCCACGCGTGAAGCCAAGCGGATCTGCCACGGCTGCGAGGTCAAGGCCGAATGCCTGGAGTACGCGCTGGGCAACGACGAGCGTTTCGGTATCTGGGGCGGACTGTCCGAGCGTGAGCGCCGGCGCCTCAAGCGCGGCATCATCTGACCCGATCGGCAGGCCCCATGGGGTGAGGCGGACCGCCGGCAGTCATCCCTGCGGGCCGCGTTCCACCGTCTCCTCGTCCACCCCCAGATAGGTCGCGACCTGCTGGACCAGCACCTCCCGCAGAATCTCCGGCAGTTCCTCGTCATGGCGCACCCGCAGTTCGATCGGCCGCCGGAACAAGATCACTTGCGCCCGCGTCGGCCTGCCGCGGGCATCCACGCCCGCATCGATCAGCCGGGCCAGCGGCACCGGACCGTCGGCGGTCACTTCGGGCGGCCACTGCACCGACTCGGCATCGCGCGGCAGCATCCGCGGAATGTCGTCGACCGCCAGATCCAGTTCGGTGAGCCGGTCGTGCCAGAGGCCGTCGATCTCGGCGAAGGCCACCATCGCCGCGTGATCGAAGCGGTCCGAACGGGTGCGGTGCGCGGGCAGCCCCGGCGGCAGCAGCTGCCCCCGCAGACCGCGGCCGCGGCGGTCACGGGTCCGGGGCCGCGGCGTCAGAAGCTCACGGGGCTCGGCGGGGCGGTAACGCATGAGGTGCAGTCTAGGTGCTCGGGCCCGGCCCGGCCGCGCGCGTGTCGATGCCCGGTCCCGGAGCGCTGCGCGTTAGGCTGACCGGTGTGAACTCTCCCCGTCAGTGCTGCCGTCCCGGGTGCTCGCGCCTCGCCGTGGCGACCCTGACCTTCGTTTATGCCGAGTCCACCGCGGTGATCGGTCCGCTGGCCGGTGCCGACGAGCCGCACTCCTGGGATCTGTGCTCCGAACACGCCGACCGCATCACGGTGCCCCGCGGATGGGAGCTGCTGCGCAGCGAGCGCGAGTTCGTCCAGCCCGCCGAGGACCAGGAGCTGACCGCGCTGGCCGACATGGTGCGCGAGGTCGGCGGCAGCACCCGTTCGGGCCTGCCTCCGCTGCCGTCGTTCACCGCGCGCACCGACGTCGAGGACTCGCCGATCGGGGGGCGCCATCGCGCCGAACCGCACCGGTCGCCGGCGGCATCGTCGGCCGCCCCTCGTCCAGGCCGTCGCGGGCACCTGCGGGTCCTGCCGGATCCGGTTGACTGAAACGAGCGCAGTCGCGCATCGTGTGAGCTATGCCCGTCATCATCGACGACCTCGACGACGTGGAGTCCCTGCACTCCGCCGACCGTGAAGGTCTCCTGCACTCGGCCGCGATGGCCGGTGCCCAGGTGCGTGCGGTCGCCGAGGCGCAGGCCGAGGGAGTGCTGGCGCCGCTCGCCGCGCTGAGCCCGCGCGCCGTGGTGGTGGTGACCGGGGCCGCGCTGCTGCCGGCCCGTGCGGCCGCACTGGTGGTCGCGGCCTTCGCCGGGCGGATCGACGTCCCGATCACGGTGGGGCCGGTGCTGCCCGGATGGATCGGCCCGCTGGACCTGGTGGTGGTGGCCGGTGAGGACGCCGGGGACGCGCTGCTCACCGATGCCCTGTCCCGGGCCGCACGCCGCCGCGCCGAGATCGTCGTCGTGGCCCCGCTGGAAGGTCCACTGCGGGAGGCGGCCGGTGTGGGCCTGCGCGGGGCGGTGCCGCTGATCGATCTGTCCCCGCGGCTGCCCGTCGACCCGCGATTCCGGTTCACCGGCCACGTCGCCGCACTGGTGGCCGTGCTGGCCGGACTCACCGCGGTGCGGCTGGCGCCGAAGGCGCCGCCGCTGGCCGAGATCGCCGATCGGCTCGACGCCGAGGCAGCCGCCGACCACCCCGGGCAGGAGAGCTTCCACAACCGGGCCAAGCTGCTGGCGCTGCGGGCCACCGGACATCGTCTGTCGTGGGCCGGGGACACCCCGGCGGCGGTGGCGGTGGCCGCCCAGGCGGCTGCGGCCTTCTTCGAGATCGCCGGTACCCCGGCGGCCGTCGCCGATGAGGCGCGGGCGCTGGCCGCGCTGACCGCCGGTGCAGGCGCCGCCGATCCGGCGGCCTCACTGTTCTACGACCCCGAGTTCGACGGACCCCCGGCGGCCGACCCGCTGCGCCTGTTCGTGGTGACCACGGCCGCGCGGTCCTGGTTCGCCGAGCAACGGATCGGCGGCCGGGACGTCGACGTGGTGACCGAGCGGGCCGGCGACGACGACGATCCCGCGCCGGTGCGCCCGGCCGGCGCGCTCGAGGCGCTGACCGATACGCCCGCCGACCTGGCCGCGTATCTCATCGTCGTGGTCCGTTCCCAGCTCGCGGCCGCCTATCTGGCGCTGGCAGGGGATGATGGTTGAAGCACATCCCGTGAGAGGTCTCTGGGGGGATGCGACAAGGAACAGGAAGACGCAATGAAGGTGCTCAAGGGCGAGGTGCGCCCGTACGCATGGGGTTCGCGGACGGCCATCGCCGAGTTCCAGGGCCGGCCGTCGCCGTCGCCGCATCCGGAGGCCGAACTGTGGTTCGGGGCGCACCCCGCCTCGCCGGCGCGCCTGGACGGCGACTCGAGCGACCTGCTGGCGATGATCGACGCCGATCCGGTGGCCGCGCTCGGGGAACCGACCGCGCAGTCGTACGAGCGGCGGTTGCCGTTTCTGGTGAAGATCCTCGCCGCCGAGGAGCCGCTGTCCCTTCAGGCGCATCCCAGTGCCGAGCAGGCGAGGATCGGGTTCGCCGCGGAGAATCGGGCCGGCCTCGCCGCGGACGATCCGCGCCGCAACTACCGCGACTCCTGGCACAAGCCGGAGATCGTCGTGGCGCTGGGGGAGGACTTCGAAGCGCTCGCCGGTTTCCGCGACCCGGCGGAGACCGTCGACCTGCTCCGCACCCTGCAGGTGCCCGGACTCGACTCGGCTCTCGGCATGCTGGCAGGGTCGCCCGACGCGGACGGGTTGCGTGCGGTCTTCACCACCTGGCTGACGCTGCCCGACCGGGTGATCGCCGAACTGATCCCGCAGGTTCTGAGCGGCGCGGTGGAAGTGCTCGGCCGCGGTGAGTCCCGTTTCGCGGGCCAACTGCGCGCCGTCCTCGGTCTCGGGGAGGCGTACCCGAACGACCCGGGCGTGCTGGCGGCGCTGCTGTTGAACTATCTGGTGCTCCAGCCCGGGGAGGCGATCTACCTGCCTGCCGGGAACCTGCACGCCTATCTGCACGGTACCGCCGTGGAGGCGATGGCGAACTCCGACAACGTCCTGCGCGGCGGCCTGACACCCAAGCACATCGACGTGCCGGAGTTGCTGCGGGTCCTGGACTTCCAGCCGGTGTCCCGCGACAAACTGATGCCGACGGTCGAGGCGCTGGGCGCCGAGCGGATCTACAGGACCCCCGCGCCGGAATTCCAGCTCTCCCGGGTGGAACTCGACGGCACGGGGCTGCGGAATCCGGGGAGCATCAGTTTCGACATGCCGGGCCCGCAGATCCTCACGGTCACCACCGGGCGGATCGAAGCGGTGATCCCCGACGGTGAGCGGTGCGTCGTGGAATGCGGTGAGGCGCTGTGGTTGTCGGACGACGATCCGGACGTGATCGTGCATGCCGCGTCGTCCCACGCCGTCTTCTTCCGGTCGCGGGTGCCGCTGTCGATGGAGCAGGTCACCGCGAACTGAGTCCGCCCACGGCGGTTCCGGGCCGGGCTGGGCCCACCAGAGCGTCCTCGGCGCCAGTGGCGACCAGGCGCACCCGGACTTCGCGGCCCGCGCCGGTGAGCACCGCGGAGCCGGGCTCCTCGCGATCCTGTCGGACGCGGATGCCGCCCGGGGCGGGCGGCCCGTCCTCGTCGGCGGGACGGAGACGCAGCACGGTGTGGCCGTCGAGCGGGCCCAGGCGCCCGCCCGGACGGTCGTCGATGAGCACCTCGGCCGCGCCGTCGGCGGCCGGATGCAGGAGCCGCCGGTCGGCCACCGCGTCGATCAGTCCCGTCCAGTGCTCCGGGCGGTCGGTGAACACGGCGGCGGAGGTGCCGAGGGCCACCAGACGCACGACGAGGCGCTGCGCGAGCAGCAGGTCGCCGCTGATCTCGGCGAGCGGGATCTCGGCACCGGTCAGACGCAGACCCACCGGGCAGCCGGCGGCGTCGGCGCCCACGATCACCCCGGCGCCACCGGTGGGCAGGACCGCCGGTTCCAGGGCGGCGAGGGTCCCAGCCGGTAACGGGCCGGGACCGGAGACGAGGGGCGCCGCGGCGCCCAGGGCGGCCGTGGGGGCGCCGCGATCCTCACCCGTCAGCGCCACCCATCCTGCCGGTGCGGGCGCCGCCGGCTGATCGATCCGCGCCAGAGCCGTCAGTTCGGGACCTGCGGCACCCGAGCGCCAGCGGAGAGCGGTCGTGGCCGCCGCACCTGCGCGCCACGCCGCCTCCAGGGCTGCTGGCAGGCCCGCCGGATCGGCCGGATCGACGGCGTAGGCGGCCGACCGTTCGGTGCCGGCGGTGAGCTGATCGGTGAGCCGGGTGAGCTCGGCGGCGCTGAGCGGCGCGGCGGTGAGCCCGTCGCCCGCCAGCCGGTCGGCGAGGCGCCGGGTGCCCGACAGGCAAGCGCGCAGCGCCGCCGCCGTCCCGTCCCCGTACCGGGCGACCAGTCCGGGGTGAGCCAGGGGAGCGAACCGGATCGCCAGATGTACCGAGCGGTGCGCCGCGACCGACAGCGGTCCGATCAATGTCCGGTAGGCGGACCAGGCCGGACCGGCGCCCCGGCCGGAGCTGCCGTGGGTGAGCACGGTGAGCTCGGTGGCCGCGGCGTCGGCCCCACTCATCCACTGCGACAGGAGATTCCACGACAGGCCCGCACCGGGGACGGTCTGCGGCCACGGCCGGTCCAGGCGCACCGGGCCCGACGGGCCGGGACCGAGGGCCAGCACGGTGAGCAGAGTCCCTGCGTCGTGCCGCACCCCCAGATAGCCGTCCCCGTACGGCACGTCGAACGGCGCCGACGCCGGCCGAGTCCGGTGCGCGCGACGCATCCTCATGTGCGACTCCCCCCGAGCACTTTCCCCCAAAAGCACCTGGCGACACCCTACTGCGCCGCTACGGTGTCTTTCACGGGATTTGATCGGGGGGTCGAGTGTCGAGACAGTTGACGACGCGTGCGCAGGTGAGCGGCTATCGGTTCGGGCTGGCGCGGGCCGAGCACGCGCTGGTCCGCCGGGATGCGCGGATGCTGCACGATCCGATGCGTGCCCAGTTCCGGGCCGTGATCGCCGGGGCCGTACTGGCGGTCCTGCTGGTGGCCGGGGCAGGCATCTACGGCGTGATCCGGCCGGCGCCGTCGGTGGCCGACGCGCGGATCGTGGCCGCCGACACCGGCGGGCTGTTCGTGCTGGTCGACGACGTCATGCATCCGGTGCCGAATCTGGCGTCGGCCCGGCTGGTGGCCGGTGCTCCGCTGCCGGCCAAGACCGTCGCCCAGCGGTCGGTGAGCAGCTATCCGCGCGGACCGGCTCTCGGGATCCCCGGCGCGCCTGCCTCGCTGCCCGGCCCCGCCGACGAACGCGAATCGGTGTGGACGGTGTGCGACGACCCCGCCGCCGGCACCGCCGTGCTCGCCGGACCGCCGTCGGCGGAGCCGGCCGTGCCGCGCGCGGCGGCGCTGGTGGCCACGTCGGCGGGGAAGTGGCTGCTCTACCACCGCGAACGGGACGGTCGGCAGACTCCGGTCAGAGCCCGGCTCGCTGCCGACGAGGTGGCGGTGCGGCGGGCACTCGGACTCGACGGCGCCCCCGCGCGCCCGATCAGCCAGGCGCTGCTCAACGCCTTTCCCGCCGAACCGGACCTGAGCGTTCCCGACATCACCGGCAGTGGTGCTCCGGGGCCGGGGCCGCTGCGTGAACTGCCGGTCGGCACGGTGATCCGGTCGCTCGGCGTGGACGACCGCCCCTCCTACTTCGTGGTGCTGCGCGACGGCGTGCAGCCGCTGTCGGCGCCGGCGGCCGAAGCCGTACGCGGGGCGGACGTCGCCTCGCCGGGCGCGGTGCGGCAGGTCTCACCGGGGGTCCTCACGGCCGTTCCGGTGGTGCACCGGCTGGCCTTGGACCATTTCCCGGCGGCGCCGCCGCAGCTCGCCGACGCCGGGGAGGTGCTCTGCCGGTCGTGGTCCCATGCGGGTGGCCCGGGCCCGGCACGCGAATCGATGGTGGTGTCCGCGCATCTGCCGCTGCCCGGCGGTGCCCGGGTGGTCACCCTCGGGTCGGCGGACGGCGACGGTCCCGGTCTGGACGGGGTGTACGTGCGGCCGGGGACCGCCGAGCGGGTGGCGGTGCCCGGCGGCGAGTACTACGTCACCGATGCGGGCGTGCGGTACCGGCTGGTCGATGTGCAGGTGGGGGAGATCCTCGGGTTGCCCGGCGCGGCGCGGCCGGCGCCGTGGCCGGTGCTCTCGCTGCTGCCCGCCGGACCGCAGCTCGCGCGGGAGAGCGCCCTGGTGGCGCGTGATCTCCCGCGGTGATCGGCGGGCGTCGGGAAAAGGCGGCGAACAGGAGCGGATGGGCGCTCAGGCCAGACCGTCGGCCAGGATCCGGACCAGGCGTTCCCAATCGTCGGCCAACTCCTCCGGCGTCATCCCGACCATGTCGAGCTGGTGCCGGACGGCGATCGCCTCGAGGGGGGCCTGCACGGCGACGGCGACGGTGTCCAGCCGTCCGGAGTAGCCCATCTCGCCGAGCAGATGCTGGACGTGCATGGTCGACATCGCCCAGACCGGGTGGCTGAGCCGGTTCGGGTCGTCAGCGCCGGCCTCGAGCAGGATGTCCAGGTGGTCGACGGTCATCTTCAGGCGTGCACGGCCGTAGGCGATGAGACGCTCCAGCGGCGGGGCACCCGGCCCCAGCGGTTCGGGCCCGGACAGGAACTTCTGTTGCAGATCGCGCTCGGAGTGATCCAGCAGCGCCATCATCAAGCCGGTGCGGTTGCCGAAGCGCCGGAAGACCGTGCCTTTGCCCACCCCGGCGGCGCGCGCGACCGCGTCCATGGTGACGGCCGCGGCGCCGTGATCGTCGATCAGCTGTTTGGCGGCGGTGAGCAGCAACTGCCGGTTGCGGGCGGCATCCGCGCGTTCGGAACCGGCAGCCGCATCGGGCACGATCTGCAGCGCCAGGATGGAACCGGGATCGGAAGTCATGGTTCAACGATAGTCGGTGCCCGTCCGAGGGCCGGTTTCGAACTGATCGGAGCGGCGGCACCGGTGTGTCGGTGATTGGAATCACCGCGCGCTGGAGGATTGTCCGCGTCGCCCCCGCCGTTTGAATGGAGGTCGACCCAATCGATCCCCGAGGAGCTCCCTTTCATGCCGAATCGCCCACTGCGCGTCACCGTTCTCGTCGGAAGCCTGCGCCGCGACTCCGTCAACCGTCGCCTCGCCGAGCTCGCGGTGGCGCACGCGCCCGAGGGAGTCGGGGTGCAGATCGTCGACGACCTGCACCTGCTGCCCTTCTACAACGAGGACATCGATGCCGACGACCAGCGCGGTGCCGCCGTCGAGGAGTTGCGCGCCGCCGTCGGTGCCTCCGACGCGCTGCTGGTGGTGACCCCGGAGTACAACGGGGGATCGCCGGCCGTGCTGCGCAACGCCATCGACTGGTTGTCCCGGCCGTACGGGGCCGGCGCACTGGGCGGACTCCCGGTCGGCGTGATCGGTGCCGCCCTGGGACGCTACGCCGGCACCTGGGCGCGTGACGACGTCCGCAAAGCGGCCGGAATCGCCGGCGCCGAGGTGATCGAGGAGATCGATCTGGGACTGCCGACCGCCGGTCTCGAGGGCGACTGGACCCGCGCGCCCGAGCTCGTCGAGCAGGTCACTGCCGCGCTGGACCGGCTCACCTCGGCGGTGGGCGTCAGCGCCTGATCCACAGCCGCCGCGGCGAACCTGGGGACAGGGTTGTGCATGGCGTGTGGACGGGGTGTGGACGGCCTGTGCAGGGGTGTGGAGACCGACACGCCCAACACGCCGGGACACGCCGGATACGCTGTGGACTACTGCAGATCGACCTGGGACTTTCACGAATGTTATTCACAAGTTCTTGTGGTCACTCGAAATGTCAGACACAAGGTGTAGTGTTCAAGGTGTCCAACGGGGAGAACGTCCCGCGGGGCGCAGCAGGTGCCAGGAGCACCGAATGACATTCCGGTGATTCCCTCGGGGGACGGCTACCGGAGACAAAGAATCCGACCTCGCTTCCAAGGAGACCGCAATGGCCATCACCGTCTACACCAAGCCGGCCTGTGTTCAGTGCAACGCCACCTACAAGGCGCTCGACAAGCACGGTCTGGACTACGAGGTGGTCGACATCAGTCTCGACGACGAGGCTCGTGACTACGTGATGGCGCTGGGCTACCTGCAGGCGCCGGTCGTCGTCGTCGGTGATGAGCACTGGTCGGGTTTCCGTCCCGATCGCATCAAAGCCGTCGCCACCCGCGCAGCGTGAGCGGAGGGCAGTCGTCGTGTCCGTCCTCTCCTCTCCACGGGCCGCCGCGCCCACCGGCTCCTCGAGCCGGGGAGCGGACGATGCCGGGGCTCGGCTGCCGCTGATCGTCTACTTCTCGTCGGTCTCGGAGAACACTCACCGGTTCGTGCAGAAGCTCGGTGCGCCGCTGCGGCGGATTCCGCTGATCGATCGCGACGGCAGCTTCCGGGTGGATCGGCCGTACGTGCTGATCAGTCCGACGTACGGGGGCGGCAAAGCCCGCGACGCCGGCGGTCCGGCAGCCGGCGCCGGTGGCGGTTACGTACCCAAGCAGGTGATCCGGTTCCTCAACAACGAGGACAACCGGTCACTGATCCGCGGAGTCATCGCCGCCGGCAACACGAACTTCGGTGAGGAGTTCTGTATGGCGGGCGACATCATCTCTGCCAAGTGCCAGGTGCCTTATCTCTACCGCTTCGAATTGATGGGCACCGCCGAGGACGTGGAGCGGGTGCGCGCCGGACTCACCGAGTTCGCCGCGGGCCCGGCCTACCGTCGCTGAGCGTTCGCGCACGGCCAGAGTCTCTTTCTCTACTTCTACTTCATTTCATCTCGCTAACCAGGAGTGGTCTTGTCGCCTACCGCAGTTCCCGTGTCCGACGTCCCCGCCGCCGATCCCACCGTGTCGGCGAGCGTCTCCGGCGTGCATTCAGGTCCCGCCGGGCACGACCCGGGCGACCTGGACTTCCATGCGCTCAACGCGATGCTCAACCTGTACGACGAGGACGGCAAGATCCAGTTCGACAAGGACCGGGAGGCCGCGCGGCAGTACTTCCTGCAGCACGTCAACCAGAACACGGTCTTCTTCCACGATCTGGACGAGAAGCTCGACTACCTGATCAAGGAGAGCTACTACGAGCCCGAGGTCCTGAACCAGTACGACCGGGAGTTCGTGAAGCTGCTCTTCGGGCACGCCTACGGCAAGAAGTTCCGCTTCCCGACCTTCCTCGGGGCGTTCAAGTACTACACCAGCTACACCCTGAAGACCTTCGACGGGAAGCGGTACCTGGAGCGTTTCGAGGACCGGGTCTGCATGGTGGCGCTGACTCTGGCCGCCGGTGACACCGCGCTGGCGCGCAACCTGGTCGACGAGATCATCGAGGGCCGGTTCCAGCCGGCCACCCCGACCTTCCTCAACTCGGGCAAGAAGCAGCGCGGCGAGCCGGTCTCCTGCTTCCTGCTGCGCATCGAGGACAACATGGAGTCGATCGGCCGGTCGATCAACTCGGCGCTGCAGCTGTCCAAGCGCGGCGGCGGCGTCGCCCTGCTGCTGTCGAACGTCCGTGAGCACGGTGCCCCGATCAAGCGGATCGAGAACCAGAGCTCGGGTGTCATCCCGATCATGAAGCTGCTCGAGGACTCGTTCAGCTACGCCAACCAGCTCGGTGCCCGCCAGGGCGCCGGAGCGGTGTACCTGCACGCCCACCACCCGGACATCTACCGGTTCCTGGACACCAAGCGCGAGAACGCGGACGAGAAGATCCGTATCAAGACGCTGTCGCTGGGTGTGGTGATCCCCGACATCACCTTCGAGCTGGCCAAGAACAACGACGATATGTACCTGTTCAGCCCGTACGACGTCGAACGCATCTACGGGGTGCCCTTCGCCGACGTCAACGTGAGCGACAAGTACCACGAGATGGTCGAGGACAAGCGGATCCGCAAGTCCAAGATCAAGGCGCGCGAGTTCTTCCAGACCCTCGCCGAGCTGCAGTTCGAGTCGGGCTACCCGTACATCATGTTCGAGGACACGGTGAACCGCTCGAACCCGGTGGCCGGCAAGATCACCCACTCCAACCTGTGCTCGGAGATCCTGCAGGTCTCGACGCCGTCGACCTTCAACGACGACCTCTCGTACTCGCACATCGGCAAGGACATCTCCTGCAACCTGGGGTCGATGAACATCGCCCAGGCGATGGACTCGCCGGATCTGGGACACACCATCGAGACCGCGATCCGCGGCCTCACCGCCGTCGCCGATCAGACCTCGATCGATTCGGTGCCGTCGATCCGCCGCGCGAACGAGGAGGGGCACGCGATCGGGCTGGGGCAGATGAACCTGCACGGTTACCTGGCCCGCGAGCGCATCTTCTACGGCAGCGAGGAGGGCATCGACTTCACCAACATGTACTTCTACACGGTGCTGTACCACGCTCTTCGCGCGTCCAACAAGCTCGCGAAGGAGAAGGGCCGCCCGTTCGCCGGCTTCGAGGACAGCAAGTACGCCAGCGGCGAGTTCTTCGACAAGTACATCGATCAGGCGTGGGAGCCGGCCACCGAGCGGGTGCGCGAGCTGTTCGCCAACGCCGGCAGCAAGGACGACGGCCTGTTCGCCAATCAGGGCATCGCGATCCCGACGCAGGACGACTGGCGAGACCTGAAGGCGGCCGTGCAGCGCGACGGCATCTACAACCAGAACCTGCAGGCGGTGCCGCCGACCGGTTCGATCAGTTACATCAACCATTCGACCAGCTCGATCCACCCGGTCGCGGCGAAGATCGAGATCCGCAAGGAAGGCAAGATCGGCCGCGTCTACTACCCGGCGCCGTACCTCACCAACGACAACCTGGAGTACTACCAGGACGCCTACGAGATCGGCTACGAGAAGATCATCGACACCTATGCCGCGGCGACGCAGCACGTCGATCAGGGGTTGAGCCTGACCCTGTTCTTCAAGGACACCGCCTCCACCCGCGACGTCAACCGGGCGCAGATCTACGCCTGGCGCAAGGGTATCAAGACGCTGTACTACATCCGTCTGCGCCAGATGGCGCTGGAGGGCACCGAGGTGGAGGGCTGCGTCAGCTGCATGTTGTGAGTTTCAGGCGCAGTAACACCTGACTGTCCGGCCCGGCCCTCTCCGGAGGGGCCGGGCCGTTCGGCACTCACCGGACGAACGGTGCGGGGCAGACGTGCGGAGTCCGGCGGCGTTGTCTACGGCGTCGCGCCGCGGTCTGGGGAGGAGACCGCGTCGTTCCGCCGGGCGCGCAGTGCCACGGCGATCAGGGCGCCGATCAGGATGACGACCGCGAAGATATCGGTGCCGGCCGCGACGGCGCGGTCGGTGGTGAACGAGCCGCCGTCGACGAGGTGGCGGATGCCGGCGAGCCCCAGGAATATCGCGCCCGCGAGGGCGGCGGGCGCCGTCCAGGAGCACAGCCGGATGCTGAGCACACCGATCACGCCGATCGCGATGTTCGAGTAGCCGAGTTCGGAGATGAACGGCAGCACCGTCGGGTCGGTGGTGTCGAAGATCGATTCTGCGGTGAACTCCGGGCGGATCGCCTGGGTGAGGCCATCGATCAGCAGGCGCACGCCGGCGATCCAGAAGGTGAACCATCGCAGGATGAGGCCGAGGACGTCGGGATCCTCGCCGCGCCGGCGTCGCACCGAAAGCTCGATGAGGATCGAGATGATTGGGAAGACGACGAAGCAGCCGATGAGGAATCCAGAGTACATGTACAGATGCTAGGGACCCGGCGTGCTCACCGTGGCGAAAGCGGATTACCCGGCATCGCGCGGCGGCTGTCCGAGGATGCGAAATACCGTCCGAATCGCCCGCTGGTCGAGTGCCGCTCGCCCGTCGTTCTGCCGCCGTTCACGACGACGTCGGCGCGCGTTGACCCGCTCTGCTTAGCGTGACTCGCGTATCGGCCCGCAGCCCCGGGCCGTCCCGACCCCCCGGAGGCCCCTTCCCGTGCGCATTCCCCTGCAGTTGTTCAGTTCCGTCGGCTCGGCGGCCGGTCGTTCGGCGCGCTCGCGGATGACCTGTCGGTACAAGTGTGGTGAGGCGTGCTGGCACAACCCCGGCAATACCAGCGACAACGAGTACTTCCGTGACGTCGCGCGGACCGCGCTCTCGCGCCGGAGGGTGCTCACCGGATCGCTCGCCGCGGCGGTGGCGGTGGGCGCCGGCTCGGTGCTCACTGCGTGCGGCGACGACGCCCCCGCGAGCGAGCCGGGATCGGCGGGCCCGCTGGAGGGCATGCGGTTCGACGTCATCGAACCCAACACCGAGGACGCGCTGAAGATCCCGGACGGTTACCGCCAGCAGGTGGTGATCCGCTGGGGCGATCCGGTGGTCCCGGGCGCTCCGGAGTTCGACTTCGAGAATCAGACGCCCGAGGCGCAGGCGGGGCAGTTCGGCTTCAACAACGACTACGCGGGACTGATCCCCGTCATCGGCGAACCGAATCGCTTCTACCTGGTGGTCAATCAGGAGTACACCACCGAGGAACTGATGTTCCGCGGGTACCAGGAGAAGGAGCTCACCGAGCAGCAGGCACGCATCGCGATGGCCGCCCACGGGATCACCGTGCTGGAGGTGGCGGCCAACGACGCCGATGGATCCCTGAAACCGATTGTCGGGCAGCGCAACCGGAGGCTCACCGCGTCCGCTCCGTTCCGGCTGACCGGTCCGGCCGCTGGGAGCGAGCTGGTGCGCACGTCGGCGGATCCGGGTGGACGAACCGTCCTCGGCACCATCGCCAACTGCTCGGGCGGCATCACTCCCTGGGGCACCATGCTGTCGGGCGAAGAGAACTACAACAACTACTTCATGAACGCGAGCGCCGTCACCGAACAGCCCACGGCGGATCGCCTGGAGCGCTACGGGTTCGAAGACGACGGCGACTACCACCAGTGGGGCAGATTCGACAAGCGCTTCGATCTCGCACAGGAACCCAACGAAGCCAATCGATTCGGATACATCGTCGAAGTCGACCCGCACGATCCCACATCGGTGCCGCTCAAGCATTCCGCGCTCGGACGACTCAAGCACGAGTCGGCGAACGTCTACGTCGTGCCCGACGGTCCGGCAGCCGGCACAGTGGTGACCTACACCGGCGACGACGAGCGTTTCGAGTACATCTACAAGTTCGTCTCCAGCCGGAAGATCAGCGAAGGCGACTCCGCCGAGGCCCGCCGGAACAACCTGCGGATCCTGTCCGAGGGAACGCTGTACGTGGCCTCGTTCTCCAGCGATGCGCCGCCGACCGTCACCGGTGCGGCCGGCTCCGGGCGCTGGCACAAGTTGCTGACCGTCGATGCCGACGGTGCGGCCACCTCGCACATCAAGGGCATGACCCCGGCGGAGGTGGCGGTGTTCACGCGGCTCGCCGCGGACAAGGCCGGCGCCACCAAGATGGACCGCCCGGAAGACATCGAGCCGAACCCGGCCACGGGCAAGGTGTACTGCGCGCTCACCAACAACGACAAGCGCGGCACCGACGGCGAACCCGGCGCCGACGCGGCCAACCCGCGCAACGAGAACAAGAACGGTCAGATCCTGGAGATCGACGACGACCACAGCGGTGAGGAGTTCTCGTGGGATCTGCTGCTGGTGTGCGGTGATCCGGCAGCGGCCGACACCTACTACGGCGGCTTCGACAAGACTCGGGTCAGCCCGATCTCCTGCCCGGACAACGTCGCCTTCGATCCGCACGGCAACCTGTGGATCTCCACCGACGGCAACGCGCTCAAGAGCAACGACGGTCTGTTCGCGGTCGCGCTCGACGGTCCCCGGCGCGGGGAGACCAAGCAGTTCCTTACCGTCCCGCGTGGCGCCGAGACCTGTGGTCCGATCATCACCGACAAGCGCGTGGTGGTGTGCGTCCAGCACCCCGGCGAGGACGACGACGCCACCGTCGAGAAGCCGTTCTCGCATTGGCCGGACGGCGGAACCGCGCAGCCGCGGCCCTCGGTGGTCGCGGTGTGGAAGGACGGCGACGGCGCGATCGGGATGTGATCATCCGGCGTCCAGTGGGGGAGCGCGCGGGTCAGTCGAGGCGGGCGCGCAGGATCGGCAGGACGTCGTCGAGGGCGCGGATCATCGCGTCCAGGCGATCGCGGGGCCCGGGTGCGGTCAGGACCGTGTACCGGTCGGCGGCGCCGAGCGGGAGATTGGCCGCGGTGATGTAGGTGTACTCGGTCGGCGGCAGGTCTGGCGGTGCGCCGAGCTTCACCACCGGGCGCCCCCGCTGAGCGGCCATCTGGTCGTACATCTCCTGCGCCTCGTCCAGGACGGACGTGAACGGGGTGCGCGCGACGGCCCACTCGTGCGGTGTGCCGGCCGGCTCATCGGGCCAGAGTTCGATCTCGGCGCGCGGGTACGGGTCGTCGTCGAGCCAGCGGACGACGCGCAGCCGGTCGGTGCCGCGGCAGGCGAGGTGGATCTGCCCGCTGGCTCGCACCCGGTGCCCGACCAGGTTCACCACGGTGCCGATGTCGCAGCGTTCGTCGCCGCCGCCGACCTCGCTGCCGCGGGCGATCAGCACCACGCCGAAGCGGCCGTCGCCGGCCAGGACATCGGCCACCAGCGTGCGATAGCGCGGCTCGAAGACGTTCAGCCCGAGAGGCTCCCCGGGCAGCAGTGGATGCTCAAGGGGAAACATGGGCAGTACCGTCATGGCATCAGCATGCCCCCGCAACCTGGGAATTCGGCGTCAACCGGCGGTGACGCGCCGGTACCGGCGAGTCACCCCTCGACTTGCTGCCGCCGTGGGGCCGCGAGCACGGCGATGCGTGCCCCGTGGACGGCTCGTCCGCCGGGGTCGTCGCGAGCGTCCCGACACGCCCGGCGACCCGAAAGCGGCGACACGCCGAGGCCGGGTGAGACACACCATCTTGTGGTCGCAGAGGCTCTCGGACGCAACGCGTAGTGTTGGAGTCGTTCTGCTTCACCTGACATTCATGAAACCCGAGGTGCCATGTCTGCGTCCGCTCACAGCCCTGCCGAAGGCGCGCCGATCAAGCTGGTCGACCGCGTCAGCGCGATCAACTGGAACCGTGTTCCGGACGAGAAGGACGCCGAGGTCTGGGACCGGTTGACCGGCAACTTCTGGCTGCCCGAGAAGGTGCCGGTGTCCAACGACATCCCGTCGTGGGGCACGCTCACCGACTACGAGAAGCAGATGACGATGCGGGTCTTCACCGGCCTGACGCTGCTGGATACCATCCAGGGCACCGTCGGCGCGGTATCGCTGATCCCGGACGCCACCACCCCGCACGAAGAAGCGGTGCTCACCAACATCGCCTTCATGGAGTCGGTGCACGCCAAGAGCTACAGCTCCATCTTCTCCACGCTGTGCTCCACGCGCGACATCGACGAAGCCTTCCGCTGGTCGGAGGAGAACGAGAACCTGCAGCGCAAGGCGCGCATCATCATGGACTACTACCGGGGCGACGACCCGCTCAAGCGCAAGGTGGCCTCCACCCTGCTCGAGTCGTTCCTCTTCTATTCGGGCTTCTATCTGCCGATGTACTGGAGCTCGCGCGCCAAGCTCACCAACACCGCCGACCTGATCCGCCTGATCATCCGTGACGAGGCCGTGCACGGCTACTACATCGGCTACAAGTACCAGCGCGGACTGGAGGTTCAGACCCCCGAACGGCGTGCCGAGCTGAAGGATTACACCTTCGAGCTGCTCTTCGAGCTGTACGACAACGAGTCCGACTACACCGAGTCGCTCTACGACGAGGTCGGACTGACCGAGGACGTCAAGAAGTTCCTGCGCTACAACGCCAACAAGGCCCTGATGAACCTGGGCTACGAGGCGATGTTCCCGAAGGACGAGACCAACGTGAACCCGGCCATCCTGTCGGCCCTGTCGCCGAACGCCGACGAGAACCACGACTTCTTCTCCGGCTCGGGCAGTTCGTACGTGATCGGCAAGGCTGTCAACACCGAAGACGAGGACTGGGACTTCTGACCTCGATCCGCGGAAGTGAATAGTCCTCGGCCCCGGACAGGGCGGCGAACCTGCGCCGCCGGTCCGGGGCCGAGGCGTTCGTCGATGCTGGACGCCCGCGGGAGGGTCAGCCGGCCGTCAGCTTCTCGGTGAGCACCATCTTCGCGAACTCCACCCGGTTGCGCGCGCCCGTGGTGGCCAGGATCTGACTGACGTGCTTCTTGACCGTGTCCGGCTGGATCTGCAGGACCGCCGCGATCTCATCGTTGGTGTTGCCGTCGGCGACCAGTTCGCCCAGCTCCCGCTGGCGCGGTGTGAGCCGGCTGCGCCAGGACCGCTGCGGACCGCCGGGCAGCGTCTGCGCGAAGACCGACAACTGCCGGGCGAGCAGACTCAAGCCTGCGAGGCGTTCGCCGACGACTTCCTTGCCCTCGTCGTCGAATATGCCGACCATCGCGTGTGCGTTGTTCGCCAGACTCAGGTGCAGCACTGACGCGCTGCGGAGCCGATGGCGGTACAGGAAGCCTTCCAGGTAGTCGACGGCCTCTGAGGGGAGCGATCGCAGCGCCGAATGCGAGATGGCGCGGGTGCGCCCCAGCGCGGCGAACGACTCCCGGGTGGAGAACATGTCGTCGAGGTACCAGCCGGAGTGGTACTCGTCGATGATCCCGGGGATGCGGCCCGTGGTGACCGGGGAGGGGTCGCGGAAAGCCCCGCGGAACGTGGGCCCGGTGAGGAAAGTCGTGTTCGGGAACCGGTAGCGCGCGTGCAGCGCGTCCATCAGCCGGAGCTTGAAGTCCGGGAGGTCGGTGGCGTCTGCGCAATCGTCGAGGACGGCGAAGATCGCGTCGTACTCCGCGCTCGACAGCGCGGTCCGGGGTCGCCGCTGCACGTTGGTCTCCTTCCTGAGTCCGACGTTGTGTTTCTATCCCCCGGATGGTCCGCCCGAGCGCCGGACGGACCGAAGACTCCACTTTGGTGCACTGTGCGCCAGTTCACAGAGATCCTACGGTGAGTTCACCGTCACCGGCCATTGTCTGAGACGGATCCGCACCCACTGATGAGGGAGACTCCCATGACACGACTTCGCTTCGGCTACTTCATGGCCCCGTTCCATCCCGCCGGACACAGCCCGGCCGCCCTGATGGAGCGCGACCTGAGCCTGGTGGAATACCTCGACCAGCTCGGCTACGACGAGGCCTGGTTCGGTGAGCACCACTCGGCGGGCTCGGAGATCTTCGCCTCCCCGGAACTCATGATCGCCGCCGCCGCGCATCGCGCGCCGCGAATCACCTTCGGGACCGGCGTGACCTCGCTGTCGTACCACAATCCGCTCTGGGCGGCCGACCGGATCATGCAGCTCGATCACCTGACCCGCGGGCGCGTCATCTTCGGCGTCGGCCCGGGATCGTTGCCGACCGATTCGATGATGATCGGCCTCGACCCGATCGACACCCGCGAACTGCTGCAGGAGAACCTGGACATCGCCGTCCGGCTGCTGCGCGGTGAAGAGGTGACGGCCAAGACGCGCACCCACGAGTTGATCAATGCCCGGCTGCAACTGGCCCCGTACAACGAGAACGGCATCCCGGTCTCCGTGGCGGCGGTCGCCTCGCCGACCGGTCCTCGACTGGCAGGCACCCACGGGGTGGGTCTGCTATCGATCGGCGCGACGCTGTCGGCGGACGGTTTCGATGCCCTCGGTCATCACTGGGGAATCATGCAGGAACGGGCCGCCGAGCACGGTCAGAGCGTCGATCGCCGCGACTGGACCCTGGTCGGCCTGTTCCACATCGCCGAGACCGAGGACGAGGCGCGCCGCCAGGTCCGCCACGGCATCGAGCAGTGGTTCGACTACTTCCAGAACGTCGCTGCGTTCCCGCAGATGGGTGTGTCCGGTGACCGCATCGACGAGATGATCGACTTCGTCAAGGACGGCGGCATCGGCGTCATCGGTACCCCGGAGCAGGCGCGCGACCAGATCCAGCGCCTGTGGGACCAGTCGGGCGGCTTCGGCTCCATGCTGCAGATGGCGCACGACTGGGCGACGCCGCGGGACTCGCGGCGCTCGGCGCAGCTCTTCGCCGAGCAGGTGTTCCCGTACTTCCAGGGCCAGGCTCAGCCGACCCTCGACGCGGCGGCGCGGGCCCGCCTGGTCCAGGAGGGCTACAGCGCCAAGCAGGTCGCCGCGGTGGAGCACATGACCAAGAAGTATGAGAAGGAACTGGCCGCCAAGGCCTGAGCACCCGTGACCGTCAACCAGATTCAAGATGAGCTCGGTACCCGGTTCCGGGCTGCGATGGCCGGCGTGTGCAGCCCGGTCGCCGTCGTGACCTCCCGCGACGGCGACCGGCCGCACGGCACCACGGTGTCCGCCTTCATGTCGCTGTCGATGGATCCGCCGATGATCGCGGTGGCCCTCGACCAGCACTCCGACCTGCTGTCGATCGTCAAGCGGCACCGGCGATTCGGGGTGAACGTACTCTCGTCCGGTCAGCACGACGTCGCGATGGCGTTCGCGCGCAAGGGCGCCGCGAAGTTCGACGGCACCGTGTGGACCGAATCCTCCGGTGTGCCGGTGATCGATCGGGTCGCCGGGTGGGTAGCCTGCGAGGTGACCGAGCTGGTCCCCGGCGGTGATCACACGGTCGTCTTCGGCAGCGTCGTGGCGGTCGGGGCTCACGACAGCCCGCCGCTGACCTATCACGCGCGCACCTTCGGCACCCACCTGCCGCATCCGGGCGGCACTCGGGGAGGGGAATCCTCATGAACGGTCACCGATCACCGTTGTCGACGGTCGCCGACGCGGCTGCGGCCGTCGCCGGCGGAGGCATGGTGGTGGTCCTCGACGACGCGGACCGGGAGGACGAGGCGGACCTCATCATGGCAGCGCAGTTCGCCGATACGGACTCGGTCGCCTTCTTCGTCGAACACACCTCGGGGCTGTTGTGCGTGCCGCTGGAACGGGCCCGAGCCGTTGAGCTGGGACTGGCACCGATGGTCGCCGACAACACCGACGCCCACGGCACCGCCTTCCTGCAGAGCGTGGATCTGGCCGGCACCGGAACGGGCATCAGCGCCTCCGCGCGGGCGGCGACCGCTCGCGCGCTGGCCGATCCGAGACTGGGACCGGACGCGTTTCTGCGGCCGGGGCACATGTTCCCGCTCACCGAGCACCCGCGCGGGCTGGCAGCGCGCGGCGGTCACACCGAAGCGGGGGTGGCGCTCTGCCGTATCGCGCGCTGCGTCCCGGTGGCGCTGATCAGTGAGTTGGTCACCGCCGACGGCCGGGACATGCTCCGCGGCGCCGACGCGGTCGCCTTCGCCCGCGACCGCGGACTGCCGGTGGTGACGGTGGGGCAACTCCAGGACCATCTCCAGGTGGTGCCGGCCGGGAACGCTCCGGTACCGACCGCACACGGCCGGGCGCACGCCCATGCCTTCGCCAGCGGCGGGGTGGAGCACCTCGCGATGGTGTACGGCGACATCACGGGCCGTCGCGAGGTCCTGGTGCGGATCCACAGCGAGTGCCTCACCGGTGATCTGTTCGGCTCGGCGACGTGCGACTGCGGCGAGCAACTGGCCGCATCGATCGAGCTGATCACTCGGGAAGGCGCCGGCGTGGTGGTCTACCTGACCGGGCACGAGGGGCGCGGCATCGGTCTCGGCAACAAGCTGCGCGCCTACCGTCGGCAGGCCGAGGGCCTGGACACCGTCGATGCGAACCTCGCGGTCGGCGCACCCGTCGATGCGCGCGATTACGCGGTCGCCGGACAGATCCTCGGCCACCTCGGCGTGGACGAGGTCGCGCTCCTCACGAACAACCCGGACAAGGTGAACCGGTTGACCGAGTTCGGGATTCCGGTGGCGCGGCGGGTGTCGATCGAGGTGGCGCCCGGACCCGGGAACATCGCCTACCTGCGCACCAAACGTGATCGGCTGGGGCACATTCTCGGCGGGCTGCCCGAGACCGGAGTCGTGTGAGCTCGCCGGTGTCGGCGAGGGCCGCGGGTCAGGCCGGGCTCGGCGCCGCCGCCCACGGGGGTGTGCCCACCCCGGTCACCCGGACGGTGCCCCACGGGGTCACCTCGGCCAGCTTCGCCGGCACCGGCTCGCTGTCGCCCAGCCGTACGCTCGCGCGGCTCTTGCCATCGGCCTTCAGCAGGGGAGCGCGGTCGCCGAAAAGCATTCCGGCCCAGTGGAAGTGACCGTCGTATCCGTCGACCCGGCCGCGGGCGCGCAGCCGCGCGGTGAACTCCTGATCGCCGACGGCCACCTGCACGTCGTCGTCGAACACCTCGACCTCCACCGATTCGGCGGTGGCCCAGTCGAAGTCGCCGGCGTCGAAGTGGGCGAGCGGGTCGTGCCGGCGGCGCCACCAGCGGGGGCGCGGACCGGGATTCGGGTGGGCCTGCACCGGCGGCCGGACTCGCACCCCGTACGCGCCGCCCAGGTGGGCTTCGGTCAGCGCGGCCACCACGTAGTCCACCGACTCGTCACGGCAGTAGAAGACGTCGGGGGTCTGGGTCGCCGCGACCGTCAGATGGTTCGGTGCCGGCGCCGGCCGGTCGGTGACCACCAGATCAGCGTCCTCGGGCGACTCCACGATCCGGAACGGCACCGGCGAGTGCTCCAACCGGCGGGCCACCGCGGCGATCGCGGACGAGGTACCCGTCAGGGCGATCGTGGTCACGGCAGGAATCCGGTGCGGCGCCAGAGCCGTTCGCCGATCGGCCCCATCAGGTCGGCCTGCCGGAGGAAGGCCGCCAACGGTGCGAACGACAACAGTTGCGACTCACGGAAGTAGGGGTTGGCGCGCGCGATCCGGGTGACCTCGCGCGGATTCGGCAGGCCGGCGCGCCGGTACATCTCCGGGTTGGTGAACAGGCGCCGGAAGACCGGGCCGCCGAGGCCGTGCAGATTCGCCGACAGCAGTGTCTCGGTGCGGGAGCGGATCGGCATGCGGCGCAGCACGCCGTCCCGGGCGAAGCCGATGTGCCGCGCCTCCTCGGTCACATGGATCTGCATCAGCCGCGCCACGATCGGCTGGAGTTCGGGATCGTCCTTGATCACGCGCTGCAGGGCGTCGAACAGCTCCTCGCCGACCAGCGTGACCACCCACAGCATGGTGCCTCGCATGGTGAGCGGCAGGACGTGCATCACGGCGCGTTCCCAGCGCCGCATCGCAAAGGCGCGCGCACCGACCCGCTCGATCACCTTGCCGAACATGGTCATGTGCCGGCACTCGTCGCCCATCTCGGTGAGTTCGTAATGCGACGTGGCCGCTGCCGGGTCTTCCCGCATCAGGCGGATCAGCAGCGCCCGATTGAGCAGATTCTCGAACCAGATCCCCACCGACAGGATGTTCGCCAGTTCCTGCCGGGACAGTTCGATCTGCTGCTCGGTGGTCATCGACTCCCACAGGTCGGTGCCGTACAGCGTCACCACCTTCGGCGGCAGGAAGAACTTCCCCTCCTCGAGCGGGGCATCGAAATCGAGGTCGACGATCGGGTCGTAGGAGCGATTCGACGAGCCTTTCAGCAGTCGTCGGGCTACTCCGAGGCGAGCGTCACGGTCGTAGTCGCCCCGTTCGGCGTGTCCACGTCGACGGGTATCGGTACTGGTCACGGCTGTTCCTCCGGTCTTTCCCGAACTCTATGACCGGAAGAGGAAGGTGTCAACAGTCAATGGCACAATCGGTAATGAGTGTGTGGCGGCAGGCGGTCGTGCCGAAGGCGCCACGTGGCGCTAGGGTTCGGCGACGACGTCCGCGAGTCGTGGCAGCACCGTGTTGTTCCAGCCGCGCTCGAGTGCGTTGCGCGCCATCTTCTGACGGCGGTCGGTCAGGTCGAAGCCGCTGATGTGCAGCAGTATCCGGGTGCCCCTTCCCTGGGGTCGCAGCTGCCAGTCGACCAGCCAGCGCGCCGGCGGGTCGCCGCGCAGGTCGGTCCAGCTGTAGGTGAGCTGGTGAAGAGGAGGCGGTGCGACCACGGGGTCACCCGAGAGTGTCGGAGAAGAACGCGACCGCGGTCTCGGCTGCTTCGGCGAAGTTCTCCTCGTAGACGCTGAAGTGACTGCCGCCCAGGATCTTCAGGTGCTTGGGGCCCACGACCGTGTGGTGGGCGCGGAGCGCGAGATCGACGGGAGTGAGAACATCGCCGTCGGCGACGATGAACTGGATCGGTGTGGTGCCCAGACGCTCGGCGAAGGCTTCCGGAGTGTAGGTCCGCACCTTGTCGATGCTCGACACCGTCACTTCGTTGCGCCAGGTGCTGATCTGCGGGCCGTTCGCCATCAGCCACTCGTAGACGTCGGCGCCGGGCATCGCGACCATCTCGGTCGGGTCCGCCGAACTGGACGGGATGGTGAGCGGAGCCGCTCCGGCCGACTGTGCGCGCCTGTCGGCGGCGATCGTCTCGTCGACGATCGGCCACATGGGGGCCGGGATCAGCCGCTCGAGAGTCGGAGCCCCGGCGGTGAGGGGAACCTGGGCGACCACAGCCTTGACGCGGTGGTCGACGGCGCCCACGACGATGGCGTGGCCGCCGGCGAAGCTGGTGCCCCACACGCCGATCCGGTCGGCGTCGACGCCGGGAAGCGACTCGGCGAAGGTGACGGCATCTCGGTAGCCCTCGACCTGCCGCCAGGGATCGACTTCCTGTCGCGGCTCACCGTCGGAGTCGCCGAAGCAGGCGTGGTCGTAGACCAGGCATGCGAACCCGGCGTTCGCCAGGGCCTCGGCGAACGGGCGGACCCACTCCTTGTGTCCGGCGAACCCGTGAGCCATCACGATCGTGGGCTGTGGGCTGCTGTCGTCGCCGGTGATGAACCAGCCCCGGAGGGTGGTGCCGAGGCTGGCGAACTCGACGGAAGAAGTGGTGAACGGCATGGCGACTCCTCTATTACGTGACAGTGTGTCACGTAATGGGAGGTTACCGCCGTCGCGGCAGTGGAGGCGCGGGAACGACGATCTCCCTCATCGGCCGGCCAGCACCGCCAGTGCCGCCTGCACGGTGTGCTCCACCAAGTCGTCGTCGATCCGCCCGAGAACGGGCAGACAGGCCCGCATGAGGAACGGGCCGGTGATCAGATCGCAGATCCACTCGTTGTCCCAGCCGGCCGCGATCTCTCCGCGCGCTTCGGCGCGTTCGAGGATCTCGGCGGTGGAACGGCGGCGCGGCATGAGGAAGGTGTCGGCGAAGCGGGCCGTGGCCTCCGGATCGACGTCGAGGTCGGCCAACAGCCCCGAGACGGTGGCGCCGAGCACCGGGTCGCAGAAGAGATCTCGCTGGTGACGCTGAAGAGCACGCAGGTCCGTCTCGAGGCCGCCGGTGTCTTCGCCGCTGACATCGAGCCCGAATCGATCGATCAGCACCGCGGTGGCCAGCGCGGCCCGATTGGGGTATCGGCGATACAGGGCGGGCTTGGACACGCCCGCCCGCTCGGCGACCTGGGTGAGTGACAGCGCCGCGTAGCCGCCCTGGACGAGCAGCTGCGCGGTGGTGTCGATCAGTGCGCGATCCACCGCCGTGCTTCTCGGTCGTCCGGCCATGAGATCTCACCGTAGTCGCAGTCGGCGACAGAGCCGGACACCTGAACGTCGGATTCGCGAGCAGACGGCCGGTCGTCAGCGGTGGTCCCGCAACACCGCGTAGAGCTCGGCGAGGTCGTCGACGGCCTCGCCCATCGCGGTGGCGCCGACGCCGGAGGCGCGCAGCGCGCTGCGGAGCGCGGCCGCGTCGAGTTCGGACAGCGCGTCGACGCGGGGGAAGGTCGGCGGTCGGGGGATCCGAACGCGGTCGCCGTAGAAGGATTCGGCGAGCTCGACCGATGAGGCGGGTTCGGCCGGAGTGGCCGGTGCACCGGGGGAGGCCTCCCCGGCCGCAGACTGGTCGGTGGATTCGCGGTCCTGCGCCAGAGCCAGCAGGTCGGGCAGGTCGGTGCCCATCACGCGCAGCAGGGTGACCGGTTGCTTGTCGATCTGCGCGGACACCTCGAAGGCCACTGCGAGCACGTGGATGCAGCGCGGGGCCTCGTCCGGGCATGTGCACGACGACGCGACGTCCGCGGACTCAGTGGGTGCGATCAGGGCGCCGAGGGCGGCCGGCTGTTCGCCGCGGGCCAGCGCCAGCAGCGCGTCGACGTCGCCGGTCCGGCGCAGCAGGTCCACCACGGTCTGCGCGTCCACCGTGCGTGGGACCAGCGCCACCTCGAAGGGCTCGAGCTGACTGCCGCGGACCGCGGCGGTGACCTGTCCCGGGGCGATGGCCAGGCCGTCGACGTGATGGTCGCGGAAGTAGCGCCGCGCGCCGGTCAGATGCCGGTGATCGGCCCCGGCTTCGACCACGGCCGCGAATGCGCGGCCCCACGAGGTGATGCCGTATCCGCGTACCGGGGACCGGGATCGCTTGCGCTGAGCCACTATTCGCCCACCGCCTCGTCGCGCAGGGCGAGCAGATCCAGCAGTGCGTCGTCGCCGAGATCGGAGAGCCAGCTCTCCCCGGTAGCCACCGTCAGCGACGACAACTCCCGCTTGGCGGCGATCAGTTCGTCGATCCGTTCCTCCAGCGTCCCGATGCACACGAACTTGCGGACTTGCACCGCCCGCGTCTGGCCGATTCGGTAGGCGCGATCGGTGGCCTGTTCCTCGACCGCCGGATTCCACCAGCGGTCGGCGTGGATGACGTGATTGGCGGCGACCAGATTCAGGCCGGTACCGCCGGCCTTGAGCGTGGCGACCAGGATGGGGGGACCACAGTCCTCGGCGAATCCGGTGACCAAGCGGTCGCGGTCGGTGCGCGAAAGGCCGCCGTGGAGCACCGGTACCTCGCGGCCCAGGATCGGTGCCAGCCACTGGCTCAGCAGGTCTGCGAAGGCCGCGAACTGGGTGAAGATCAGGGCGCGGTCGCCCTCATCGACCAGCGTGGTGGCGATGTCGGCGAGGAGTTCCACCTTTCCCGACCGGTGCCGTCCCTGCCGCAGCATGGGTGAGCCGTCGCCCAGGTAGTGGGCGGGATGGTTGCAGACCTGCTTGAGCCGGGTGAGGGCGGCCAGCACGGTCTGGCGGCGGTGGCCGTGGTGCTGTTTGTCGGCCAGCGCCTGGTGCAGCTCGTCGAGGATCGCCTGGTACAGCCCCGCCTGTTCGGTGGTGAGGTTGGTGCGCACCATCAGCTCGGTCTTCTCCGGCAGATCGGCGGCGACCGCCGGATCGGTCTTCAGCCGGCGCAGCACGAACGGCCGGGTCATCGCGTTCAGCCGATCCAGGGCCTGCGGATCGCGCTCGCGCTCGATGGGTTCGGCGAACCGCGACCGGAACGACGACGCCGTGCCCAGCAGGCCCGGATTCACCAGGTCGATCACCGCCCGCAGATCCTCCAACCGGTTCTCCACCGGGGTGCCGGTCAGCGCGATCCGCCGCCGGACGTCGAGTGTGCGAAGGGCTTTGGCCGCCGCGGTGCGAACGTTCTTGACGTGCTGGGCCTCATCGACCACCAGTAGATCCCACGGCAGACCGGCGAACTGCTCCCGATCGCGGGCCAGCGTCGCGAAGGTCGTCACCACCATGTCGGTGCCCGGCGAGAAGCGTGCGGTGCCCCGTTTCGGTCCGTGGTGGACCACCACCGACAGCCCCGGCGCGAACCGCTCCACTTCGCGCTGCCAGTTGCCGATCACCGACATCGGGCACACCACCAGCGCGGGCGGCGCCGTGGGCTCGTCGGTGCGCCGCCGCGCGATCAGGGCGATCACCTGGACGGTCTTTCCCAGCCCCATGTCGTCGGCGAGGACCCCGCCTGCGCCAATCCGTCCGAGCGCGTGCAGCCAGTCCAGGCCGCGCTGCTGGTAGGGGCGCAGCGTGGCGGTGAGCGAGTCCGGCGGTGCGACCGGTTCGGGACGGAGCACGCCGGTCGCGGCGACGTCGTCGAGCCAGCCCAGCCCCTGCACGCTGCCGACCGGAACGGGCAGCCGGTCGTCGGAGGCCGTCACCAGATTCATCACCTCGGCCAGATCCAGGCCGTCGCCGTCGCCGGTCGCTTTCCGGGCGGTGAGGAAGGCGGCGGCCCGGCTCAGCGCCGAGCCCTCGGCGCGCACCCACTGGCCGCGGACCCGCACCAGATCTCCGTGCTGGCGGGCGAGCTCGTCGAGGTCGTCCTGGCCGAGCGGGCCGCTGCCGTCGCCCAGCGCCAGGCGCCACTCGAAGTCGGAGATCTCGTCCAGGCCGACCATGCCGGGGCGGGCACCGCCGCCGGGAACCTGCGTGCCGCGCAAGGAGATCGTCGGTGCCACCACCGCCACCGTGCGCGGCAGCAGCACCGTGGCCCCGATCGCGCCGACGGCATCGGCACCGGTGGCGAAGAAGTCCGCCACCTGGGAGGTGGTGAGCAGGAAGTCGAGGTTCTGCGGATCGGTCTCGGCCCTCGACAGCTCGCCGAAGACCTGCACGGCCGAGGCCAGTTCGGTGGTGAGCTCATCCAGCTCGTGGGCGCCCATGCGGTGGGGAACGACCGGTTCGGTGCGGCCGTCGGGGAGTCGCCGGCAGACCTGCAGGCGCCACCGGACCTGATCGGGGGGCGGGGGCGGCACCGACGGCTCGTCGTCGGGCTCGTGCAGACGCAGCACCAGGGTCGCGCCGTCGGCGCCGCCGGTGTCCAGCCAGCTCTGCCACGCCGCGGCCGCCGCACTCGCGCCCGCCGGCAGGGGCACGGCCACCTCGGCGGCGAGACCGTCGATCACCGGGATCCGGGAGCGGCCCCGCTCGGCGGTCAGCAGCCGGCGGCATTCCGCGTCGACCACCTCGGTGACGAAGTCGGTCAACGCCCCCGCGCCGCCGTGCGCGATCAGCGCCGGCGGAGCGCTGGCCGCGATCACCGTCTGCCAGCCCCGAAAGGCGGGGACCGGCAGCGGGCACCATTGGACCGCGAGATCGTCACCGGCCGCCCGGATCCCGGGGGCGACGGCGCCGGCGTCGCGCAGACCGCGCGCACCCGCGAGCAGGTACCGGTAGAAGGCGACGTCGCCGCCGACGGCCAGAAACTCGCAGCGATCGAGCAGTTCGATCGCGGTGGGGATGCCCAGGGCGACGGCGCGCCGGAGACTGCGGGCGCCGTCCGGGCCGGTGTGGTCGACGGTGTGCCGGAGCCTCCGGCGCGCCAGCAGGTCGGCCACCGAATCGGGGAGGTCGGTCAGATCGCCGAGCGGCCGGGTCTCGTCCGGCCCGATCGGCTCGCCGTCCGGCCACAGAGCGAGCCCGAGCCCCGGACGCCACAGGGCCCGAAGCCCCAGCGCGGAACGCGGGTGCAACGGTGCTATCCGCCGGCGGAACTGGAGTTCAGCGAGTTCTTCAGGTCGTTGAGGACCAGCCAGGCCGCGGCGAGGCCGGAGGTGCGGTACCAAACCGTGTCGTCGACCCACATCACGCGCTGCCAGCTCGGCGCTCCCATCTCCTGCCAGGAGTCGCTCTCGAGCACGTCGATACCGCGCTGCATGCCTTCGTCGCCTTCGCCGCTCACATAGATGAGGTCGCCGTCGGCGTCTCGGAAGTTCTCCTCGGTGACGATGACCGGCTCCGCTCCACGCTGGGCCGCCGGGCGCTGCGCGCCCACCTGCGCCAGGATCGAGGCGCCGAAGCTCCCGGTGCCCTCCAGGAGCTCGGCGCGGGCGGTGAAGCGGACCAGCGAGACCTGGCTGTGCGGGGCGTCCATCACCCGGCCCACGCGGGTGGCCTCGGCGTCGAACTCCGCGAGCCGCTCGGCGGCGGCGTCCGAGCGCTGCAGCGCCGCGGCGACCTCGGTGAAGGTGGTGCGCCAGTCGCTGTCGGTCGAAACCGTCGCCACCCGCGCGGACCCGAGGGCGCCGGACTCGCGGAGACCGGTCACGTCGCCGGCGGTGTCCGGGGTCGCCAGCACCAGCTGCGGGGCGGCCTGGGCCACCTGTTCGCGCGAGGGGCGGTCGCCGATGGTGGGGACCGCGGCGAGCTCGGGGCCCAGGTACTCGGGGATCGAGCCGTCCGGTGCGGTCACCGCACGCACCTTCGGGCCGATGCCCAGGGCGCAGACGGCATCGAGCAGCGCCGGGTCGGTCACGATCACGCGGGAGACGTCGGTGCGGCCGGGGTCGGGGGCGGTCGGCGCCAGGCAGGTCTCGGCGAAGTCGCGTCCGGCGCTGACGATGTTGGCCTCGGCGATCCGGGAGGTGACCGTCGAGATCACCTGGCCGTCCGGGGTCCGCAGGGTGGTGTCCTTTTCGGCGCAGGCCGTCAGCGCGACCGAGGCGGCGGCGACGACGGCCGCTGCGGTGAGCAGGCGCCGCGAACGGTGCGGGCGGGCCGATCCGGTCTCCGAGTATGCGAGCACGCGCCTACGCTAGCAGAACTGAGGGGGCCCGAAGCGGCGGGCGCGTCGGTTCTACGCCCGCCGCGACCTGCGGATATCGGGGGTACAGTGATTCGAGTACGACAGATCGTAGGACCCGCGCGGTGGACGGCTCCGCTCTGGTTTACGATCAGAGGCGAGCGCTGGCGGCATCGTGTCGTTTCGGTGCCTTGCAGGGTTAGAGTCCAGGCGTCGCCCGGCGCCCAGGAGGAGGATCTGTGACCGCGGTAGACCAACCGACGACCGAGGTGACTCCGGTTCGTCCGTACCCAGAGCGCTACCAGCGCAAGGGTTCGTTCTTCTACAAGATGATCACCACGACCGATCACAAGTTGATCGGTCAGATGTACATGGTGGCGTCGTTCGGCTTCTTCCTGGCGGGCGGCTTGATGGCCCTGCTGATGCGCGCCGAGCTGACGCACCCGGGACTGCAGTTCCTCTCGAACGAGCAGTTCAACCAGCTTTTCACCATGCACGGCACCGTGATGCTGCTGATGTACGCGACGCCGATCGTCATCGGCTTCGCCAACTTCGTGCTGCCCCTGCAGATCGGCGCTCCGGACGTCGCCTTCCCGCGACTGAACTCGATGGGCTTCTGGCTGTTCCTGTTCGGCAACCTGGTGGCGCTGGGCGGGTTCCTCACCCCCGGCGGCGCCGCCGACTTCGGCTGGACCGCCTACTCGCCGCTGAATGACGCGGTGCACGCGCCGGGCCTCGGCGCCGACCTGTGGATCCTGGGTCTGGGTGTCGCCGGTCTGGGCACCATCCTGGGTGCGGTCAACATGATCACCACCGTCGTCTGCCTCCGTGCGCCCGGTATGACCATGTTCCGCATGCCGATCTTCACCTGGAACATCCTGGTCACCAGTGTGCTGATCCTGCTGATCTTCCCGCTGCTGACCGCCGCCCTGATGGGTCTGGAGGTCGACCGCCAGTTCGGCGCCCACCTCTACGATCCGGCCAACGGTGGTGTGATCCTCTGGCAGCACCTGTTCTGGTTCTTCGGTCACCCCGAGGTGTACGTCATCGCGCTGCCGTTCTTCGGCATCGTCTCCGAGGTGTTCCCGATCTTCTCGCGCAAGCCGCTGTTCGGTTACTCGGGTCTGGTCTACGCGACGCTGGCGATCGCCGCGCTGTCGGTGGCCGTCTGGGCGCACCACATGTACGTGACCGGCGCGGTCCTGCTGCCCTTCTTCTCGTTCATGACCTTCTTGATCGCGGTGCCGACGGGCGTGAAGTTCTTCAACTGGATCGGCACCATGTGGAAGGGCCGAATCACCTTCGAGACACCCATGCTGTTCTCGGTGGGCTTCATCGTCACCTTCCTGTTCGGTGGCCTCACCGGTGTGCTGCTGGCCAGCCCGCCGCTGGACTTCCACGTCTCCGACACGTACTTCGTCGTCGCGCACTTCCATTACGTGCTCTTCGGCACCATCGTCTTCGCGACCTACGCCGGTATCTACCTGTGGTTCCCGAAGATGACCGGTCGCATGCTCGACGAGCGCCTGGGCAAGTGGCACTTCTGGCTCACCTTCATCGGGTTCCACCTCACGTTCCTGGTCCAGCACTGGCTGGGTAACGAGGGCATGCCCCGCCGGTACGCCGACTACCTGCCGAGCGACGGGTTCACCACGCTGAACATGGTCTCCACCGCGGGTGCCTTCATCCTGGGGCTGTCGATGTTCCCGTTCCTGTGGAACATCTTCAAGAGCTACCGCTACGGCGAGGTCGTGACGGTCGACGATCCGTGGGGCTTCGGCAACTCGCTCGAATGGGCCACCAGCTGCCCGCCGCCGCGGCACAACTTCACCGAGCTGCCGCGGATCCGTTCGGAGCGGCCGGCCTTCGAGCTGCACTACCCGCACATGGTCGAACGCATGCGTTCGGAAGCGCATGTCGGCTGGGGCAGCGACAAGCACGCCGACGCTCACTGATCGGCCGAACACCAGACGCGCCAGGCCCGCCCGAGGACTCCTCGGGCGGGCCTGGCGCATCGGCACCTGCCGCCCGGGCCGCCCGCGCCCGAGCCCGGTGCACGGTGCGCCGGGACGGGGCCCCATAATTCAGGGGTGGGTATCGAAGAGAATGAGCCGCCGGTCCTTCTGACGGTGAGCGGGCCGGACAAGCCCGGCGTCACGTCGTCGTTGATGACCGTGCTGGCCGAGTGCGGAGTGGATCTTCTCGACGTGGAGCAGGTGGTGATCCACGATCATCTGACGCTCGGTGTGCTGGTGCGGACCGCCATGCCGGTCGATCGGTTGCGGGCCGCGCTGGCCGCACCGATGACCGAGCACGGCATGGATCTGGTGCTGGCCGACGACGACGAGGGCCGCGTGCGGGCCCCGTCGACCCACGCCGTCGTGATCCTGGGGAGTCCGGTCTCGGCAGAGTCGTTCGGTGCGGTGGCGGCCGCCCTGGCCGGCCAGGGCGGCAACATCGACTCGATCCGCGGGGTCGCCGACTATCCGCTCACCGGGCTGGAACTGATGGTGTCGGTGGGGGAGGACGCCGAGGCGGACACGGCCCTGCAGAAGGCGCTCGGTGCCGTCGCCTCCCACTACCCGATCGACGTGGCCGTCGAGCGCGCCGGACTGTCCCGGCGCGCCAAGCGCGTCATCGTCTTCGACGTCGACTCCACCCTGATCCAGGGCGAGGTGATCGAGATGCTCGCCGCCGAGGCCGGCCGGGAAGCCGAGGTGGCCGCGGTGACCGAGGCGGCGATGCGGGGCGAACTGGACTTCGCGCAGTCGCTGCACGAGCGGGTGCGGGCCCTCGAGGGGCTCGACGCGGCCGTGATCGACCGGGTGGCGCAGGCGATCGAGCTGACCCCGGGCGCGCGCACCACCATCCGCACCCTCAATCGTCTCGGCTACCACTGCGGCGTCGTGTCCGGCGGCTTCCGCCAGGTGATCGAGCCGCTCGCCGCGGAACTGGACCTGGATTTCGTGCGCGCCAACACCCTCGAGGTGGTGGGCGGCAAGCTGACCGGCCGGGTGATCGGCGAGGTGGTGGACCGGGCGGGCAAGGCACGGGCGCTGGAGGCCTTCGCCGCCGAGCGGGGCGTGCCGATGGAGCAGACCGTGGCCGTCGGCGACGGTGCGAACGACATCGACATGCTGGCCGCAGCGGGTCTGGGCATCGCCTTCAATGCCAAGCCGGCGCTGCGCGAGGTGGCCAACGCGACGCTGGATCACCCGTTCCTGGATGCCGTGCTGTACATGCTGGGCGTCACCCGCGACGAGGTGGAGGCCGCAGACGCGGTCGACGGCGTCGTCCGCCGGGTACCCCTGGCCTGACGCCTCAGCGCCTGGCGTCGACGGCGACGGCGGGGAGCTTCTGCAGCTCCGCGAGCACCTGCGGGTCCTGCAGCTCCATCCAGGCGATCAGGTCCTGGTGGCCGGCGCAGATGGTCTCCGGCTTGGCGCAGGTGTCACGCATGAAGTCCGCCGTCGCCGGGTTGAAGGCGTTGCCGCTCCAGTCGTTGAAATGGTTGGCGATCACCAGCGGTGCCCGATTGCCCTCGAAGGCGCGCTTGTACATGTACTCGTAGCTCTGCCGGACCACGCGGCGGATCTTCGGCGCATCCTTCGGGCGGTTCTTGGCGCCGTTGTAGGTGTACCAGAAGTTGTAGTCCAGGGCCGTCTGGCGATGCTTGAGCGCGGGGGAGTACACGTACGGGATCGGGAACTCCCAGATGCCGCGCTCCTTGCTCGGCCAGAAGATGCCCGGCTGGCTGGCTGCCATCGACGAATCCCAGGTCATGTCGTGCTTGCGCAAGGCGGGGAACAGCTTCTTCGGGGTGCCCTCGAGGCACTGGGTGCGGCCGCCCTTGACCACTTCGGGACCGAAGGCCAGATCCGGACCGGTGGTGATGCCGTTGTTCTTGCGCCAGTTCACCATCAGTGAGAAGAACTGGTTCAGTTCGTGATTCCAGTCCGCTGTCGACCAGTCCTTGCCGGGATGCTTGGTGCCGGCGCAGAAGTGTCCGACGAAGTGGGTGCCCATCTCGTGTCCGGCGTACCAGGTCTTGTTGAGGTACTCGATCTCCTCGACCACCTCAGCCTTGGTTCCCCCGAAGGCGATCGCCGATTCACCGGGCTTGTGCCCGGGCCCGCGGTACTTCTTGCGTGCCTTGTCGGTGAGGAAGTACAGCCCGGTCATCAGCGCGGTGAAGCGGGCGTTGGTCTGTTCGGCGGTCTCCAGGAACAGATCCCAGTTCTCGCCGACACCCACCCCGTCGAAGGAGAACAGGATGAACTGCGGCGGCTTCTCGCCGGGCGCCAGCTTGGTCATCGGCACGTTCGACTCGAGCCGGACGGGCTCGGGAGGCGGATCGGGGGTCGTCACCGGCGCCCGCAGGGCCTGACCCTGGATCTCTGGTGCGCAGGACGTCGTGGAGAGCATCATGACGACCCCGGTGATCAGGACGCCGCCGCGTACAGCCCAGCGCCGCAGTATGCACGCAGCGGTCATCGTCTCCCCTTATTCGCTGGGCTACATTGTGCCCGATGGCACTCTTTCAGAATATTGCCCGCTGCACGAGCTATTCGCCGCGCGTCGCCGATCCGGACGATCCCGCTCAGGTGCTCGCCATGCCGCTGGTGCTGCGGATCGAGAAGAACGATCCGCCGGACCGGGAGGCGCTGCTGGAGGCGGTCGCCCGGGCTGCGGTGCTGACCTGTCTGGATCCGCGTGCCGAGCCCGGCGGGCCGTGGGCTCCGGCGCTGGACGCCTGGTGCGCCGGCCGGATCCGGAAGGTGGCACGACGCGCCCGCGGAGCGCATTGGGCGGCGGTGCAGGAACTGGACGGGGTGACCGTCGATTGCGGCGGCGCGCAGGCACGCGCTTTCGTCCCCGGGCCGGTGGGGCAGGCCGACCGCCGGTTGACCCGGCTGCAGATCGGGGGCACCGACGTCGAGGGCGACCTGCGCACGGCCGAGCCGCCCGGCGGTCTGTGCCTGTGGGGGGCGCCGGGGCTGCCGATGACGGTGGGGAAGCTGGCGGCGCAGGTGTCGCATGCGTCGATGCTGGGGGCGCCGCTGCTCCCGGCCGAGACGGTCGAGGAGTGGTACGCATCCGGCTGTCCGCTCGCGGTCCGGCAGGCCGAGCCCGCGCGCTGGACGCGACTGCTCGACGACGCGGCCGCGGGCTCGGCGGTCGCGGTGCGTGACGCGGGCTACACGGAGGTGGCGCCCGGCTCCTGCACGGTCATCGCGTCCTGGCGGCCTCCGGAGCCAGGGCACTGACGGTGCCCAGCCACAGCTCCCGATCGGTGGCCATCGGCGCCAGGATCAGCTCGTCGGCCTCGGTCTGGTCGGCGAAGAGCTGCAGCCGCTCGCGCACCTGATCGGGCGTGCCTACGGCCGAACAGCGCAGCATCTCGTCCACCTGGCGACCGGCCGGACCGGCCAGGAGAGCCTCGCCCTCCTCGTCGGACATCTTGGGGTTGCGGCCGAAGAGGAGTTTGGCGCGCTGCAGCTTGGTGTGATGCAGTTGCTGCTCGGCCCGTGCCGGGTCGTCGGCGGCGATCACCCCGGCGGCCACGATCAGATGGGGCTCGGTGAGGCCGCCCTGGTCGGCCTGCGCCGGACGGAACTCCGAGCGGTACAGGGCGATGGCGCGTTCGAGCGCCGCCGGGGCGAAGTGCGAGGCGAACGCGTACGGCAGGCCGAGATAGGCGGCGAGCTGCGCGCCGAAGAGGGAGGAGCCGAGAATGTACAGCGGCACGTCGGTGCCGGCGCCGGGGGTGGCGACCACACCGGACTGCTGCGGATTCCCGCGCAGGTAGTTCTGGAGTTCGACGACGTCGGACGGGAACTGGTCGGAAGCCTGCGGGCTGCGGCGCAGCGCGGCGAAGGTGGCCTGATCGCCGCCCGGTGCGCGGCCGAGGCCCAGATCGATGCGGCCGGGGTAGAGCTCGGCGAGCGTCCCGAACTGCTCGGCGATCGCGAGCGGCGAATGGTTGGGCAGCATCACGCCGCCGGCGCCCAGACGGATGCGCTCGGTGGCGGCGCCCATCCGGGCGATCAGCACGGCCGGAGCGGCCGAGGCGATGGCCGACATGTTGTGGTGCTCGGCGTACCAGAGCCGCCGGTAACCGGCGGCGTCGGCGAGCTGTGCGAGGGCGATCGAATGGTCCAGGGACTCGCGGACCGTCTCGCCGGGACCCACCTGCGCGAGATCGAGCAGCGACAGCGGTACGGACAGATTGTTCTCACTCACACTCGAGTACAAGGCGCGCGGCGCGCGGGGTATTCCCGCGGGCCTCGCTCCGGCGGGCGGCCTCGTCCGGCATCATGGGGGCGTGACTGACGTGCAGACCGACCCGGACCTGATCCTCGACTTCTCCGACGTGCGCCTGGTGCGCGGCGGGACGACGCTGGTGGGGCCGATCGACTGGCAGGTGGAACTGGACGAGCGCTGGGTGATCATCGGGCCCAACGGCGCGGGTAAGACGTCGCTGCTGCGGATGGCCGGCGCCGTCGAGCACCCCTCCTCCGGCACCGCCTTCGTGCTCGGTGAACAGTTGGGCCGCACCGACGTTCGCGATCTGACGACCAGGATCGGTCTGGTCAGTGCCGCGGTCGCCGGGCGGATCCCGGACGGCGAGCGGGTCTCGGATCTGGTGATCTCGGCGGGCTATTCGGTGCTCGGGCGCTGGCGCGAGGACTACGACGACGCCGACCGGGAACGGGCCGCCGACGTGCTCGAGTCGATGGGTGCCGAACATCTGGCCGACCGGACTTTCGGCACGCTGTCGTCGGGGGAGCGCAAGCGGGTGATGATCGCGCGCGCCCTGATGACCGACCCCGAACTGCTCCTGCTCGACGAACCGGCGGCCGGCCTGGATCTGGGCGGTCGCGAGGAACTGGTCGAGCGCCTCGGCATGCTGGCCCGGGATCCGGATGCTCCGGCGATGGTGCTGATCACTCACCACGTCGAAGAGATCCCGCCGGGGTTCACCAACCTGATGATGCTGTCGGAGGGCGAGGTGACGGTGCAGGGGCCGCTGGCGAGCAGCCTGACGGCGGAGAACCTGACGACCACTTTCCGGCAGACGATCGCGCTGACGCAGGACGACGACCGCTACTTCGCGCGCCGGGCCCGCCGGGCCGGAGGTCATCGGCGCGCCGCCGATCGCTGAGCGATACAGTCGCATCCGGAGCACTCGAGTGAGCGCTTGCTCATCGACCGGGCAGGAGAAGGCACATGAGCGGTGACGTGGCAGCAGGTGACGGGGCGGTAGCTCCGCTGCGTGATGCATCGACGGTGGTGCTGGTACGCGACGGAGACGGCGGCATCGAGGTCTTCCTGCAGCACCGGGTGAAGCAGATGGCCTTCGCCGGCGGGATGACGGTGTTCCCCGGCGGCGGCGTGGACCACCGCGACCGCGACGCCGAGATGCGCTGGGCCGGACCGGAAGCCCCGTGGTGGGCGGAGCGCCTGGCGACCGACGACGAGACCGCCCGAGCCCTGGTGGCCGCGGCGGTGCGCGAGACCTTCGAGGAGTGCGGCGTCCTGCTGGCCGGCACCGCCGACGCGGTGTGCCCGGACCCGTCGGTGTTCTCGGCCGAGCGGGCGGCCCTGGTGGGCAAGGAGCTCTCCGTCGCCCAGTTCCTGGCCGACCACGATCTGGTGCTGCGCACCGATCTGCTGGCGCCGATGGCGCACTGGATCACCCCGAAGAACGAGAAGCGCCGGTACGACACCCGGTTCTTCCTGGCAGTGCTGCCGGAGGGGCAGGACGCCGACGGAGCGACCAGCGAGGCGGAGGAGACCGAATGGCGGACCGCGCGCGCCGCGCTCGCCGACTGGGAAGCGGGACGGCGCTTCCTGCTCCCGCCGACCTGGACTCAGTTGCGCGACATCGCCGGGTACGACACCGTCGCCGAGCTGGTGGCCGCACCGCGGACCATCACGCCGATCGAACCGGTGGTCTCCGACGGCGCCGGCATCCTGGGGCTCGGCTTCGCCGATTCCGGGGACTACTTCGAGGCGCTGACCGACGGCCGCCTGGACCGGCTGCGCGAGGTATGACGGCGCGCGGCGCGGGTGGCCGGCAGGCATCGTGCAGGCGGCCGGAACCTTGCCGCCGGGTGAGAAGTTGCGCGGCGGCCCCGATCAGGAGAATCTGATCGTCGTGACCCGCAGTCGACTTCTCATCCTGAGTCTGTTCAGTTCCCTCGCGCTGCTTCTCGGAAGCGCCTCGATCACGGTAGCGGCGCCGGCCGCCCAGGCGGCCCCGGCCGCCCAGGCGGCCCCGGCCGGCTTCGGCCCGGCCCAGCTGGCCGGCCCGTTCGAGTCCGACATCCCGGCGGGCGGCACCTACATCCCCGTCCTCGACGGCTTCGCCACCCTGCGCGATCAGCACCCGAAGGTGATCAAGCAGAACCTCGCCACGGTGATCGAGATCAACAACGGGGCCACGCCGGCTCAGCGGCGCGACGCCATCGCGGTCAACTACGACGACCGTCTGGTCTCGCTGACCTATGCGCTCGGCGACCGGGTGGGCGGAGCCTTCCGCACGCTGCTGGCCGACGGTGCGATTCCCAAGGTGGAACAGCTCGCCAGCGGCTACACGGCGCGCATGATGCTCCCGCTCGGCACCACCCTGCTCGAGAAGGAGTACTACGACAACCCGCGCCCCTTCGAGGTCGCGTCCAGTCGGATCAAGCGCTACGACCGGCCCGGCGGCACGGCGTACGCCGACGTCAAGGGGCAGGGCTCGTACCCGTCCGGGCATACCGCGATGGGGTACTGGGCCGGCGCGCTGATGGCGTCCTGGCTTCCGGAGGCCGGCACGCAGATCGTCTCCCGGTCGGCGGAGATCGGCCGCAGCCGCATCGTGCTCGGCGTGCACTACCCGCTCGATGTGATGGGTGGGCGCATCATGGGCCTGGACATCGCCGCCGCGCGGCTGGGCGATCCGGCGTTCTCCCGGCTGATCCGGGAGGCCGGCACCCAGTTGCGCACGCAGTTGTCGAAGACCCTGGGGGAGCCCGTCGACCGCGCGCTCGCCGGCGATCGGACCGTCACCTCCGCCGCGCAGGCCCTGGCCGGTCAGCGCGCCGACATGACGTACGGATTCGACCGGGTGTTCCCGGCGATGCACAACACGATTCCGGCGAGCGCGGCGGCGCTCCTGAAGACCCGGTTCCCGCAGCTGTCGGACGCGCAGCGGCTGGACATTCTGCGGCGGACCGCGATCAAGCCGGGCTACCCCCTCGATCAGTCCGGTGCCGACGGCGGCTGGGTCCGGATCGACCTGGCGGCCGCGTACGCCGCCACCCCGTAGTGCGGCCCGGGACTCAGGCGTCGGCGACGTCGTCGTTCGCCTCGTCCCGCTCGGCCCATTCCAGCAGAGTGTCGAGCCGGTAGGCGACGTCGTCGATGGGCGCGAAGAGGTCGCCCACCCGGGCGAAACGGTCGGGCATCGTCTGCACCGTGAAGTCGTCCGGTTCGGCGTCCTCGAGTTCGGACCAGGTGAGCGGGGCGCTGACCGTCGCGATCGGGGTCGATCGCACCGAGTAGGCCGCGGCCATGGTGTGGTCGCGGGCGTTCTGGTTGAAGTCGACGAAGACCTTCGACGGGTCGCGGTCCTTGCGCCACCAGGTGACGGTCGCGTCGTCGGGGCGGCGGCGGGTCAGCTCGCGACCGAAGGCGCGGGCCGCGCGGCGGACGTCGGCGAAACCCCACTCCGGCTCGATCCGCACGTAGATGTGCAGACCCCGGCCGCCGGACGTCTTCAGATAGCCCACGATGCCCAGTTCGTCGAGCAGTTCTCCGGCGGCCGCGGCGACCGTCCGGACCCGGGCCAGATCGCAGTCCGGCATCGGATCCAGGTCGATCCGCCACTCGTCGGGGAACTCCACCGCGCCGCGCCGGGAGTTCCACGGATGGAACTCCACGGTCGACATCTGCACCGCCCACAGCACCGCCCCGAGTTCGGTCACGCAGAGTTCGTCGACGGTGCGTCGATAGCGCGGAAAGTAGATGCCGACCGTCTGCACCCAGTCCGGAGCGCCCGCCGGCAGCTTCTTCTGGTGCACCTTGGGGCCGGCGAGGCCCTTGGGGAAGCGGTGCAGCATGGTCGGGCGCCGGTCCAGGGCACGGACGATTCCAGGGCCCACGCTCCGGTAGTAGCGGGCCAGGTCTGCCTTGGTGAGCCCGGCATCGGGGAAGTAGACGCGGTCGGGACTGCTGAGGCGGATGGTGCGCGTCGTATCGCCGCCGGGACCGGGTGGGCCGGGGACGACGAGCTCGACGGCATCGGCGCTCATGCCGGAGACACTACGCGCGCGGGCGTAGTGTCCGGGTGCGGTTGGGTACAGGGCCGCGCCACCCGGTAGCCTGCCCTCATGGCTGAGTTCGTGACGTTGGAGACCTCGCAGGAACACCCGGGTGTCGGCACCATCAAACTGCACCGCCCGCCGATGAACGCCCTGAACCGTCAGGTTCAGGAAGAGCTGGCGGCTGCGGCCGACGAGGCGAACACCCGCGACGACATCAAGGCCGTGGTGGTCTACGGCGGTCCGAAGGTGTTCGCGGCCGGCGCGGACATCAAGGAGATGGTCGACATGTCCGCCGCGGACATGACCAAGGTGGCCCGCCGCCTGCAGCGCGGCCTCGGCGCGATCGCCGAGATCACCAAGCCGACCGTCGCCGCCATCACCGGCTACGCCCTCGGCGGCGGCCTCGAGGTGGCGCTCGGCGCCGACCGGCGCATCGCCGGCGACAACGCCAAGCTGGGCGTGCCCGAGGTGCTGCTCGGCGTCATCCCCGGCGGCGGCGGCACGCAGCGCCTCGCTCGCCTGGTGGGTCCGTCGCGTGCCAAGGACATGGTCTTCACCGGCCGCTTCGTCGACGCCGAAGAGGCGCTGGCCATCGGACTGGTGGACGAGGTGGTGGCCCCCGACGAGGTCTACAACGCCGCGATGCGCTGGGCCGGCCGGTTCGCTGGTGCCGCCTCGGCGGCCATCGCAGCCGCCAAGGCGGCCATCGACGAGGGCCTCGACACAGACCTGGAGACCGGACTCAAGATCGAGGCGCACGTCTTCGCGTCCCTCTTCGCCACCGACGACCGTGCGATCGGCATGGCGTCTTTCATCGAGAACGGCCCCGGCAAGGCCGAATTCACCGGAAAGTAGCAGCACACCTGAGATGACCGCGATCGACGGAGCCCAGCAGGGCGACCCCCAGCCGAACCCGCACGCCACCGCCGAACAGGTGGAGGCGGCACGCAGCGACACCAAGCTCGCCCAGGTCCTGTACCACGACTGGGAGGCCGAGACCTACGACGACAAGTGGTCGATCTCGTTCGACGAGCGCTGCATCGACTATGCGCGCGGACGCCTGGACCGGATCGTGCCCGACGCCCCGCTGCCGTACGGGCGGGCCATGGAACTGGGCTGCGGCACCGGCTTCTTCCTGTTGAACCTGATGCAGTCCGGTGTCGCCGAGTCCGGCTCGGTCACCGACCTGTCGCCGGGCATGGTGAAGGTGGCCCTGCGCAACGCGGAGGGCCTCGGGCTCGACGTGGACGGCCGGGTCGCCGACGCCGAGAAGATCCCGTACGACGACGACACCTTCGACCTGGTCGTCGGGCACGCGGTGCTGCACCACATTCCCGACGTCGAGCAGGCGCTGCGCGAGGTGCTGCGGGTGCTCAAGCCGGGCGGCCGGTTCGTCTTCGCCGGCGAGCCGTCGACCCTCGGCGACTTCTACGCGCGCTGGATGAGCCGCGCGACGTGGTGGGCCACCACCAACCTGACCAAGTTCGGTCCGCTGCAGTCGTGGCGCCGTCCGCAGGAAGAGCTCGACGAGTCCTCGCGCGCGGCCGCTCTCGAGGCCGTCGTGGACATTCACACCTTCTCCCCGCAGGATCTCGAAGACCTGGCCACCGCGGCCGGGGCGGTCGAGGTCGCCTCGGCCAGCGAGGAACTGGCCGCGGCCATGCTCGGCTGGCCGGTGCGCACCTTCGAGGCCGCGGTGCCGGCCGAGAAGCTGGGCTGGGGCTGGGCCCGGTTCGCCTTCGGCGGCTGGAAGCGGATGACCTGGCTCGACGACACGGTGCTGCAGAAAGTGGTGCCGCCGCAGTTCTTCTACAACGTGCTCATCACCGGCGTGAAGCCGTAAGCCGCTGCTCGCGGCCGCGTTGTGAGCTACCACCTCAGCGACGACGATGTCGCCTTCCTGCGGTCCCGCTACGGCAGTAAGGCGCTGCAGACGGCCTCGGGGCTGGCGCTGACCCCGTCGACGCTGCTCGCCGACCTGACGCAGCTGCGGTCGCGCTATCCCGAGCACGCCGCGGCGATCGCCGAGACCGTCCAGGCGCGGCGCCGTGCCGCCGGCAAGCTCCGGCACGCCGACCTCTTGCTGGCCGACCAGACCAGTGTGCAGCAGGCGACGCCGTCGCCGGTGGCCGCACTCCGCGCCGCCGACATCGTCGCCCGCCGTCCCGGTGCGGTGGTGCACGACCTCACCTGCTCGATCGGCTCGGAGCTGACCGCTCTGGCCGCCGAGCCGGGGGTCGCCGCCGTGATCGGCTCGGACGTCGATCCGGTACGTCTTGCGATGGCCCAGCACAATCTGGAGGTCAGCGGCGCGCGTGGGGCGCCGTGTCCGACGCTGCTGCGCGCCGACGCGCTCACTCCCACCTCGACGGCCGACGTGGTGATCGCCGATCCCGGCCGGCGCAACGCGCGGGGACGTGTCTTCGGCCTGGAACAGCTGGACCCGCCACTGCTGGAACTGCTGTCGGTCTACGCCGGGCGGACGCTGGCCGTGAAGTGCTCTCCCGGCCTGGACTACCGGAATCTGCGTACCCGCTTCGGTTTCGACGGCCAGGTGCAGATCGTCTCGCTCGACGGAGGGGTGCGCGAGGCCTGCTTGTGGACCGAGGTCGACGGGTCGCCGCAGAACCGGGCCAGTGTGCTGCGTACCACGGCCGACGGCCGGTCACTGCTGTACGAGGTGACCTCCGACGACGCCGACGATCTCGATGATCCGGGCGTCGGGGAGTGGATCATCGACCCCGACGGCGCGGTGGTGCGCGCCGGTCTGGTGCGCCAGTACGCGCACCGGCACGGGCTGCGGCAGCTCGACCCGCAGATCGCCTATCTCACCGGCGACACCGTACCCGCCGGGGAACGCGGCTTCCGGGTGCTCGAGCAGCTGCCGGTGAACGACCGGGCCCTCCGCGGTGCGCTCGCCGCCCGCGGCTGCGGCAGCCTGGAGATCCTGGTGCGCGGCCTGGACACCGACCCCGACCGGCTCCGCAAGCGGCTCAAACTCAAAGGCGCCGAACCCTACGCGCTGATCCTCACCCGGATCGGGCGGTCCGGCGTCGCCTTCCTCTGTGAGCCGGGCGTGCGCGCCGGAGGTGCAGGTTCCGGGGCATAGATCTCCTGGGCATAGATGCGGGTGTGGCACTACCTCCGGCTGAAGTAGTACACCTCGCCCAGGTTGGTGGCGACGGCCACGTTGCCCGCCGCCGTCACCGCGACTCCCGTGGCGAACCCGGTGGCGTCCGGAAGCTCCAGGGTCCGCTTCGTGGCCCCGTCCTCGACGCTGACTTCGGTGAGGACCAGGTGCTGGTCGGTGCCGGTGCGCACCACCGTCCAGGCGCTGTCCTGGCCGGTCAGCGTAGCCAGGCTGACCGTCTGCAGGTCCGTGCGCCGGGCCACCGTCTCGGCCCGGTCGCCGCGGTCGCGGAGGATGGTCAGCGGGGCGCCGATGGTCCCGGTCGGGATGATCACCCCGTCCGGGGAGACGGCCAGGGTGGCGAAGCCGATACCGCCGAGGTCGTGGTTCCAGCGCTCGGTGCCGTCCTCGGTGTCGTAGGCGTACAGGCGGCCGTCGCGGCCGAAGGCGTAGACGGTCTGCCCGTCCGCGGACAGCGACGCCGGGCCGGCCATGCCCCCGGGAACCTCGGTGTGCCAGCGTTCGACGATCACCCGTTCGGGCGCCGACTGGGAGTCGCCGGCCGCGGTCACGGTCTCGGCGTAGCTCATGGCACTCAATCGCGACTGGCCGGCGCCGGTCGGGCGGAAGTTGAGGTAGAAGCGCTCGTGGTCGGTGTCCACGGCGGGCGGCGCGGAGACCGCGCACAGCGGCCCGCCGGTGATGCAGTCGCCGAAGCCGAACAGCGGATCCTCGGGATCGGCGTCCGGGCGCAACCGCACCTCGGGGGCTTCGAACACATTGGTCTGGGCGTTGAGCAACAGGATCTGGCCCTGGGTGGTCACCGTCAGGATCCGGCCGGGACCGGCGAACTTCGCCGACACCGCGACCCCGATGACGGGCATCCGCCAGCGGATGGCGCCGCCGCCGTTGAACGACAGGAAGTTGGCGGCCTCACCGAGGTAGGGCTGGCCGTGCTGGTCGAAGGCCATCGCGTTGAACTGGGTGCCCTCGGCCATCCGTTTGCAGAAGTTCTTGCGGCCCGAGTAGTTGTCGAAGACGAAGGTGTTGCAGCCGGCGGCGGTGCGGGCGGTGACCCCGACGTCGCCGTGCGCGTTGACCGTCAGGGGAGCGGTGATCGGACCGCCGGTGGGGCGCGTCCACGCCAGCTCCACGTCGTCGGGCACGGTGACCGGGGTGTGGTTCGCGTTGGCGCCGTCGCCGCCGAACACCGGCCAGCCGGCCGCGGGGATCGCACGGACCTCCTGGTGGCCGTCCGAGCAGGCCGAGAGAAGCAGCGACGCCGCGGCGACGACGACGAGGGTGGACCAGACGGTGCGGCCGCGCCGCCGACGTACTCCAGCTGCCTGGTGCATCTGCGTTCGTGTGCCTTTCGGTTCGCGACGGCTCCACAACCGTTCCGGCAAGACTCTATCGTGTCCGGAAATCGCGTCGATTAGGGTTTGTCCCCATGACGACCATGTGGAACGCGTCGTACCGTTCGCGCCGGCGCGCCGGGCGGCGGCGGGACCCCGAGCAGGTCCGCTTCCTGACGCTGGACTCACTGCGCTGGATCAAGCGCAACCGGGCCTGGAGCCCCTGGTACCTGGTCCGGTACTACCGGCTGGCGCGCTTCCGCCTGGCCAATCCGCACGTGGTGCTGCGCGGCATGGTCTTCCTCGGCAAGAACGTGGAGATCCACGCGACCCCCGAGATGGCCCGCCTGGAGATCGGCCGGTGGGTGCACATCGGGGACGGCAATTCGATTCGCTGCCACGAGGGCAGCCTCCGGATCGGCGACAAGACCGTCTTCGGCTGCAACAACGTGGTCAACGCCTACCTCGACATCGAGATCGGCGGCTCCACGCTGATCGCCGACTGGTGCTACATCTGCGACTTCGACCACGTCACCGACCACATCGGCATCCCGATCAAGGATCAGGGCATCGTCAAGGGGCCCTTGCGGATCGGGGCGGACACCTGGGTGGCCGCCAAGGTGACGGTGCTGCGCAACACCATCGTGGGCCGCGGCTGCGTGCTGGGCGCGCACTCGGTGGTCAAGGGCGTGATCGACGACTATGCGATCGCCGTCGGCGCCCCCGCCCGGGTGGTGAAGAACCGGCGCGAGGCCTGGGAGGCCGGCGCACAGCAGCGGGCCGAACTGGAACGGGCGCTGGCCGACATCGAACGCAAGAAGGCGCAGGCCGACGCCGCCGCCCGCCCGGCGGACTGACGCCCGGCCCGGGCCGGGCCCGGTCAGTTGTTGGGGTCGCGGTCGGGGAGCGGGCGCACCGGGATGTGCGGACGTGCCAGCGTGCGGTCCGGCCTGCGCGGAGCCACCTGGTAGACGGCTGCGGTCCGCTCGGCGATCACCGGCCAGGTGAACTCCTCGGTGAGCACGGCGCGAGCCCGGCGGGCACGCAGCGCCGCCGCCTCCGGATCGTCGAGGGCGGCGCAGACGGCGCCGGCCAGTGCTGTGACGTCGGCGGGCGGGAAGGTCAGGCCGGTCTCGCCGTCGAGCACGGCCTCACCGAGACCGCCCGCGTCCGAGGCGACCAGCGGGATGCCCGACGCGGCGGCCTCCAGCGCCACGATGCCGAACGGCTCGTAGCGGCTGGGCAGCACGATGGCCGAGCAGCGCTCCATCAGTGCCGCGAGCCCCCGGTGGTCCTGCTTGCCGACGAAGGTCACCACGCCGGTGACGCCGTGGTCGGCGGCCGTCTCGATGAGCCAGGCCAGCTGGGTGCCCTCGCCGGCCACGGTCAGCGTGGTCCCCGGATGCCGGCGCCGGATCACCGGCAGTGCCGCCAGCAGATCCTGCACGCCCTTCTCGTACTCCAGGCGTCCGGCGAAGAGCAGTTCGGGCGGCACGTCCGGGACCGGACGCTCACCGAACCCCCAGGCGGTCAGGTCGATGCCGTTGTGGATGACGGTGACCGGCGGCAGGTCCGGTCCGAACAGCGTCTGCACCTCGTCGCGCATCGAGGTGGAGCAGGTGATGAGGGCGTCGGCCGAATTGGCCAGCCACCACTCGACCGAATGCACCTGCCGGTTGACGTGCCCGGCGACCCAGCCCGAATGCCGGCCCGCCTCGGTGGCGTGCAGGGTGGCGACCAGCGGTACGTCGAAGTATTCGGCGAGCGCGATCGACGGATGGGCGACGAGCCAGTCGTGCGCGTGCACCACGTCGGGCCGCCAGTCGCGGCCGAGTCGGTGCAACGCGGTGCGGATGAAGCCGTGGCCCATCGCCAGGGTCCACGCCATCATGTCCGCGCCGAAGTCGAACTCCGGCGGATCCTCGGCGGCCGCGACCACACGCACCCCGTTGACGACGGTGTCGGTGGTGGGGTGGGTGGACGAGTCGGTGCCCGGCGGCTGCCGGGTCAGCACGGTGACGTCCAGACCGTGCGCGGCGAGCGCCTCGGCCAGGTGGTGCACGTGCCGGCCGAGACCGCCGACCACCACCGGCGGGTACTCCCACGAGACCATCAGGACCTTCATCGACCGCTCCCGTCGCTGATCGGCAGACGACGGGCGTCCAGCGCGCCGAAGAGGTTGTCGGCGTGACGCCAGCCGCGAGCCAGCTGCGCCGCCTGTTCGGTCCGGTCGGCGTCGGAGGCCGCGCAGATCTCGCGCGTGGCGTGGGCGTGCTTGTACGCGCGATCCTGCGCGTACCCGGCGGCGGTGTCTTTGGAGACCATGAACGGCCAATCGGACTGGACCGTCATCAGGGTCTCGCGCAGGATCTGGTCGGCGACGCCGTCGCGGGCGCCGCCGCTGCGCCGCCGGTCCAGGCTCTCCAGGGCGGTGGCGGTCACCTCGGAGTTCAGCTGAACCAGGTGCTGCACCTGCGGTCCTTCCCAGACCCGCCAGTCCTTGCCCGACCCCCACGACGAGTCCGCCAGGTCCACCGGCTCGCCGACGTAGCCGTCGCGCCGCGCGGTCGCCAGCGTCCCCACCGTCACCCCGGCCTCGGGGAGCCGGCGCAGTACGCGCTCGAGCCAGATCGGGCCCTCGTGCCACCAGTGACCGTAGAGCTCGGTGTCGAAGGCGGCGACCACCAGCGCCGGCCGGCCGATCCGGGCGGATTCGTCGATCAGCCGCTGCCGGACGCAGTCGACGAAGTCGTCGACGTGGGCGTCGATCACGGCGTCCACCAGCTCGGGGTCGTACGGCTTCTTGGCCTCACCGGCGACGTTCTTGCCGGTCACCCGGAACGGTTTGAAACCGGTGCGGTGGTCGTAGGTGTGGAAGTCGCGGTAGGCGCCGTGCCCGGGATACCCGGACTTGGGCGACCACACCCGGTAGCTGACGGTCAGGTCCCGGCCGAAGGCCACCACGTCGGTCCCGGCCACCGGCCGTCCCAGTGCCGTGTCGCCGTGCAGGGTGGGGCCGTCGACCATGAAGTGCCCGACGCCGGCCGCGGCGTACTCGTGCTCCATCCCGGGCGTGTACGCGCATTCGGGCGCCCAGATGCCCGCCGGGGTGCTGCCCCAGCGCAGCTGTGCGTCGGCTAGTCCCTCAGACAGCGACAGGCGGCGCAGACGCGCATCGAGCAGCGGCTGGAACGGGTGCGCCAGGGGACCGCCGAGCAGTTCGGCCACGCCGCTGGAGAGCAGGGACCGGATCTGCGGGCTGCCGCCGTGGCGCCAGTGCCGCTCGAAGTCGGCCAGCGCCGCGGCGGCCGCGCGGTATTCGCGGTGCCCGCTGATGCGGCGATCGGGATCGTCGTCGACGGCCGCTTCCATGGCGCGCAGCTGCCAGTCGGCCAGCCATTCGTACATCGACGCCGTGCAGTGCGGGTCGTCGAGCTGGGCGGCCAGCACCGGGGTGATGCCCAGTGACAGCTGATCGGTCAGGCCGTCGTCGGCCAGGCGGCGCAGTGCCGCGTAGACCGGCAGATAGCAGTGCGCCCACGACTGGTACAGCCATTCCTCGCCGACCGGCCAGCGCCCGTGATTGGCGAGCCAGGGGAGATGCGAATGCAGGACCAGCGTGAACTGGCCCGGCACCGCGTCGCTGGTCGTCATCGGCGCGGCCGACGGACGGCGAGCGCCAGCAGATCCAGGCTGGTGTCGATGTCGCGGTCAGCGGCGTCGACGATCTCGAAGTCGTCGAAGGCGATGCCGGCGACGTCGGCGACCAGCTCGGCGGACCATTCCCGGCCGGCCAGCGCACGCTCGATCTGCGCGTCGATCAGGGAGCCGCCCCATTTGGCATCCAGTTCCCGCAGGCGCGGTCCGTGGAAGACGCCGAGCATCGCCGTCACCTCGAACCCTCCCTGGGTCAGCAGCTCGGTCAGCTCGTCGGCGTTGAGTTCGCGGGTGTGGAACGGGTTCAGCGGGGTGTCCAGGCCGGGGGAGAAGGTGATCCGGTTCGGGGTGCTCATGAGCAGCTCGCCGCCCGGGCGCAGGACGCGGTGGCATTCGGTCACGAAGCCCGGCTGATCCCACAGGTGCTCGATCACCTGGAAGTTCACCACCTGATCCACCGAACCGTCGGTCAGTGGCAGATCGATCAGATTCCCTTGGTGCACAGTCACTTCCGGGTAGCGGCGGCGGGTGTGCGCCACCGCCTGCTCGTCGTAGTCGACGCAGGTGACCGAGGCGGCCCGCCGGGCCAGCAGCGCGGCGCCGTAACCCTCGCCGGAGCCGGCCTCGAGCACGTCCCGCCCGGCCCCGCGCGGTTCGATGTACTCGTAGGCCACCTCGTGCCGCCGGAACCAGTAGTTCTCGGCCGGAATGCCGGGCACCGTGCGCTCGCCGGTCAGGGCGAGATGCTGGTCCACGCCGAGAGAACGCTCGGACGCGGGCTGAGAATCGCTCATCTGCACGACACTAAGGCATCGGGCCGGACCGACCCGCAACCGCAGCGGAGCACACCGGCGAGCGAGTGTGAGTAAGGCGACCCTGGTTTCCCTCGGGCGGTGTACACGACCAGCGAGGCAGCGGTTACAGTATCAATGACCCATGGCCTTACCGGCCGGTAAGTTGCCGAAACCGATGCAGGAGGTCGACGAAGACCCATGACGAACGTTGTTGTTCTGATCAAGCACGTGCCGGACTACGCTGCCGAGTGGAAGCTCTCCGACGACGATTACACGCTCGACCGTGCTGCCGTAGACGGCATCATCGACGAGATCAACGAGCGCGCCGTCGAGGAGGCGCTGCAGATCAAGGAAGCCAACGGCGGTGAGGTCACCGTGCTGTCGGCCGGACCCGCACAGGCGGCCGACGCCATCCGCAAGGCGCTGTCGATGGGCGCCGACAAGGCCATTCACATCCAGGACGATGCCGTGCACGGCAGCGACGCCGTTCAGACGGCCTACCTGCTGGCCACCGCACTCGGCACCGTCGAGGGCGTCGAGCTGGTCATCGCCGGCAACGAGTCCTCGGACGGCCGCGCCGGTGCCGTGCCGGCGATGATCGCCGAGTACCTGGACCTGCCGCACCTGACCCACCTGCGCAAGCTGGAGATCGACGGCGACGTCCTGCGCGGCGAGCGCGAGACCGACGACGGCATCTTCAACGTCGAGGCCGGCCTGCCGGCGATCGTCTCGGTGAACGAGAAGATCAACGAGCCGCGCTTCCCGTCCTTCAAGGGCATCATGGCGGCCAAGAAGAAGACCCCCGAGGTCCTCACCGTCGCCGACCTGGGCATCGAGGACGGCGTCGTGGGCGTCGCCAACTCCGGCAGCAGCGTCACCGGTGTGACCCCGAAGCCCCCGCGCGCAGCGGGCGAGCGCGTCACCGACGAGGGCGACGGCGGCGTGAAGGTCGTCGAGTACCTGGCCGGCCAGAAGATCATCTGATCGCCCCGTCCGAGAACACTCGCCGAGAAGCTTAAAGACATTCAGGAGAGAGAACATGGCTGAAGTACTCGTGCTCGTTGAGCAGGACCCCGAGGGTGGGCTGAAGAAGGTCACCAACGAACTCATCACCGCCGCCCGCGCGCTGGGCACCCCGGCCGCCGTCGTCATCGACGCCCCGGGCAAGGCCGACGGCGTCCTGGCCGCGCTGGCCGAGGCCGGTGCCGAGAAGATCTACGTCGCCGAGTCCGACGACGTCGCCAACTACCTGGTGAGCCCCAAGGTGGACGTGCTCGCGGCCCTGGCCGAGGAGAACACCCCGGCCGCCGTGCTGGTCGCGGCCAACGCCGAGGGCAAGGAGATCGCCGGCCGCCTGGCCGTGCGTCTGGGCTCGGGCCTGCTGGTCGACACCATCGCGGTCGGCGAGGGCGGCAGCGGTGTGCTGTCGATCCGCGGCGGTGCCTTCACCGTCGACGCCGCGGCCGGTGGCGACACCGCCGTCATCAGCGTCCGCCCGGGTGCCGTGGACGCCGTGCCGTCCGCCGGTGCCGGTGAGCGCGTCGACGTCGCCGTCCCGGAGCAGGCCGAGAACGCCGTCAAGGTGACCGGTTTCTCCCCGAACGTCGGCGGCGACCGTCCGGAACTGACCGAAGCCTCGATCGTCGTCTCCGGCGGTCGCGGTGTCGGCTCGGCCGAGAAGTTCTCGGTGGTCGAGGACCTGGCCGACTCGCTCGGTGCCGCCGTCGGCGCCTCGCGCGCCGCCGTCGACTCCGGTTACTACCCGGGTCAGTTCCAGGTCGGTCAGACCGGTAAGACCGTCTCCCCGCAGCTGTACATCGCGCTGGGCATCTCCGGCGCCATCCAGCACCGCGCCGGCATGCAGACCTCGAAGACCATCGTGGCCGTCAACAAGGACGAAGAGGCCCCGATCTTCGAGATCAGCGACTTCGGTGTGGTCGGCGACCTGTTCGACGTCGCCCCGCAGCTGACCGAGGAGATCAAGAAGCGCAAGTGACCGCCCGGCGCCGGTGAGTTCACCGGCCCACGGCAGTCGAGACCACCCGCCCCGCGCTCCGCACCGGAGCCGCGGGGCGGGTGTCTTCGTTCCACCGTCGTCTTTCGGTGGTCGAGCGTAGGAAGCCGTTCACCAGACGCTCGGTTGGTGGTCACGCCGATGGTGGCCGCCGGTCGTTCCCGGCGACTTCCATCTGCAGGTATGACAGTCACCCCGATTCACACTCCACTGTCCTCCTCACCCGCCCGGCGCGTGCTGTTCACGGCCGGGGACTACGACGTGGTCGTCAGCGAGCATCCGGCCGACATCCGCGCCGCCCAGCGCCTGCGGTTCGAGGTCTTTCAGGCCGAGCCGGGCTACTCCGCCGCCATCGGCGACCAGGCCTCGGGTCTGGACGCCGATCGTTTCGACGACTTCTGCGACCACCTGCTGGTCCGTCACCTGCCCACCGGGCGCCTGGCCGGCTGCGCCCGCGTCCTCCCGCCGGCGCGGGCCATCGCGGCCGGCGGCTGGTATTCGGGGAGCGAGTTCGACCTGACCGAACTCGGTGCGATCAGTCCGCAGACCGTGGAGATGGGTCGCGCCGTGGTGGCCCCGGATCACCGCAGCGGGGCTGTGACCGGCCTGCTCTGGACCGCGGTCCTCGGCTACCTGGACGACGGCGACTACCGCTACCTGATGGGCTGCGTGTCGGTGCCGCTGGGCCCGCGCCCCGACCGCGGCCGGGCCCTGCGCGGCATTCGCGACCTGGTGCGGGAAGACTACGCGGCGGCGTGGCAGGTGTACCCCTACCGGCACGTCGACGTCGACGGCGCGGGCCTGAACGACCTGCCTGCGGTCGACAAGCCGGTGCTGCCACCGTTGCTGCGCGGCTACCTGCGTCTCGGTGCCCGCGTATGCGGCGATCCCGCCTTCGACGAGGTCTTCGACGTCGGCGACTTCTTCACCGTGATCGACCGGGAGCAGGGCGACGACCGCTACCTCGCCCGGCTGCGCGGCGCGCTGTCCCGGCTCACCGCCTCCACCGGCCCGGCGGACCGCTGACGGTGCCCGGCCGGGGAGGAGCCAACCCCTGGCTTCCGGTGAGCGGCTGCGGCCCCGCCTGTGTACCGCCCGAACGGCGCGGCGCCGGGACGGTGCGCGTCGCCTGGCGGGTGTTCGCGCTGACCTCGATACTGCTGACCCTGCTGCCCGCCGGGACGCTCACCCTCGCGACCCCGCGGCCGGTCCGCGTGCGGTACTGGCGGTTCACCGCGCGCTGCGGTCTGGTGGCGGTGGGCCTGCGCCTGGACCTGGTCGACCGCAGGCCCCGCGGTGCACGCCGGATCCGGGGCGCACTGATGGTGGCCAACCACATTTCCTTCTTCGACGTTCTGGCCGTGGCGGCGGTCAGCCCGGCGCGCTTCGTCGCCAAGCGCGAGGTGCTGACTTCGGGGGCCGTCGGGCCGCTGCTGCGCTGCTTCGGGGTGCTACCGCACCGCCGGGGAGCGCTCCGCGAACTGCCGACCACCCTGGCGCGGGTGTCGGGCCTGCTGCGCCGCGGTCGCCCGGTGGTGGTCTTTCCCGAGGGCACCACCTGGTGCGGGCGGGGTGCCGGCCGCTTCCGGCCGGCGTTCTTCCAGGCCGCCCTCGACACCGGCGCCCCCGTCCTGCCCATTCACATCGGCTATCACCGTGACGGTCGACCGGTCACCACGCCCGGATACCTGGGCGACGACGAACTCGGCGACACCTTCCGCCGGGTCCTGCGGGCCCGCGGCCTGACCGTCCGCGTCGAGGTGCATCCGCCGCAGCCGCCCGCCGGTGACCGGCGGCAACTCGCCGCGCACTGCGAGGCCCTGATCCGCCCCGACCGCCGTCATTGGGAACGAGGGCGGCCGCGCGGTTATCCTGGACTGCGATCATGTCCGTCTACCTCGACAACGCCGCCTCCACCGCGCTGGTCCCCGAAGCTCTCGCGGCGATGAGTGACGCCTGGAGTCGTCCAGGCAATCCGATGTCCCTGCACGACGCCGGGCGCCGGGCCCGCCGGCTCCTCGAGGAGTCGCGGGAGAAGATCGCCGGCTGTATCGGCGCCCGCCCGTCCGAGGTGATCTTCACCGGGGGCGGCACCGAGGCCGACAATCTGGCGCTCAAAGGCATCTACCGTGCCCGTCGGGCCGACGACGAACGCCGCCGGCGCCTGGTGATCTCCGCGGTCGAACACCATGCGGTGCTCGATCCCGCGCAGTGGCTCGCCGACCACGAAGACGCCGACCTGGTGATCCTGCCGGTGGACCGGCGGGGCCGCGTGGACCCGGCCGACCTGCGCAACGAGCTGGCCGCCCATCCCGGCGAGGTGGCGCTCGTCTCGGTGATGTGGGCCAACAACGAAGTCGGCACCGTCCAGCCCATCGCCGAACTGGCGGCGCTGGCCCGTGAGTTCGACGTCCCTCTCCACTCCGACGCCGTCGCCGCGGTCGGGCATCTGCCCGTCGACTACGCGGCGAGCGGCCTGTCCGCGATGAGTCTTGCCGCCCACAAGTTCGGCGGTCCGCAAGGCATCGGTGCGCTGGTGCTGGGCCGTGACGTCGCCGCCCAGCCGCTGGTGCACGGCGGCGGCCACGAACGGGACCTGCGGTCGGGCACCCCGGACGTCGCCGGGGCCGCCGGCATGGCCGCCGCCCTGCAGGTGGCCGTCGACTGCATGGACCGCAACGCCGCCGCCGCGGACGCCCTGCGCGACCGGCTGCTGTCCGCCCTGGCCGGGCTCGACGGCACCGTCGTCAATTCCGGGCCCGACGGTCTGCCCGGGGTGGTGCACGTCAGTTTCGACCGGTGCGAAGGCGACTCGCTGCTGATGCTCCTCGACGCGCAGGGCGTGCAGTGCTCCACCGGTTCGGCCTGCACCGCCGGTGTCGCCTCGGCCAGCCACGTGCTGCTGGCGATGGGCATGGACCGGGCCGCTGCCCGCGGCTCGCTGCGTTTCTCCATCGGCGCCGACAACACCGCCGATGACATCGACGCCGTCGCCGGCGCCCTCACCCAGGTGATCGACCGGGCCCGCGCCGCGGGGCTGACGGGGGTGCGCTGATGTCATCGCAAGAGCAGAAGGCGGTCCCTGAGCCCCGTCGAAGGGCGGTCCCTGAGCCCCGTCGAAGGGCGGTCCCTGAGCCCCGTCGAAGGGTCCTGGTCGCCATGAGCGGCGGCGTGGACTCCTCGGTGGCCGCGGCCCGGGCCGTGGAGGCCGGGCACGACGTGGTCGGCGTCCACCTGGCGCTGTCGACGGCGCCGGGGGCGCTGCGCACCGGTTCGCGGGGCTGCTGTTCCCGCGAGGACGCCGACGACGCGCGTCGCGTCGCCGACATGCTCGGCATCCCGTTCTACGTCTGGGATTTCGCCGATCGCTTCAAAGAGGACGTGATCGACGAATTCGTCGCCGCCTACGCGGCGGGCGAGACCCCGAACCCGTGCCTGAGCTGCAACGAGAAGATCAAGTTCGCGGCGCTCGCCGAACGCGCCCTCGCGCTGGGCTTCGACGCCCTCGCGACCGGCCATTATGCGCGGCTGCACGACGGTGAACTCCGCCGCGCCGTCGACGCGGACAAGGACCAGTCGTATGTGCTGGCCGTCCTCGATCACGATCAGCTCGCGCGCGCCATGTTCCCGATCGGGGACACGCCCAAGCCGCAGATCCGGGCCGAGGCCGAGCGCCGCGGCCTGCTGGTGGCGAGCAAGCCCGATTCGCACGACATCTGCTTCATCCCGACCGGCGACACCCGCGCCTTCCTCGGCGCCCGCATCGGTGTGCGGCCCGGCGCCGTGGTCGACGGGGGCACCGGCGAACGTCTCGCCGAGCACGACGGCGTGCACGGCTTCACCATCGGCCAGCGCAAGGGCCTGGGTATCGAGGCCCCGGCCGCCGACGGCGCACCGCGTTATGTGACCGCCATCGACCCGGGCAGCGGTACGGTCACCGTCGGCACCGCTGAGGACCTCGAGGTGCACTCCATCGTCGCCGGCAAGGCCGTCTGGTCGTCCGGTGCGGCGCCGTCCGGTCCGGTCGAGTGCACGGTCCAGGTGCGCGCCCACGGCGGGCTCGCCGAGGCGGTGGCCACCCCGGTCACCGGGCCCGACGGCCCCGGCATCGAGATCACCCTGCGGGAGCCGTTGCGCGGTGTCGCCCGCGGGCAGGCCGCGGTCCTCTACGCCCCGGACGCCGCCCGCGGTGATCTGGTCCTCGGCTCGGGCCGCATCGTCTCGGCCGCTTGACGAGCCGCGCCCGGCCACTTGCGCTCGCAGTCCTAGGATGAGCGGCATGCCCGCGCCCCAGAACCCGCACATCGGGGAGGCTTTCCGTCGCCTCTACTACCACCTGTACGCGAACGGGCAGACCAGTCGAGCCGAGCGCATCGTCGAGGACATGACCCTGGCCCTGCTGGTGAAACTCGCGACTGAACGCTCAGGCACCACGCGGGTGTGGAGCGACGTCGTCGACGGCGGCGACCCCGCCCGGCTGCTGGAGGTGGCCCACCGCGAGTTCCCCGGCGCGATCGGCGCCGGCGAGAGCTTCCACAACGATCCGGCGGTGATCCGCGATGCGCTGGCGGCCCTGGACGGCGTCGACCTGGATGCGGCGCCTGCGCACGTGGTCGGGGAGGCTTTCCAAGCGGTGCTGGGCCCGCGCATCCGGGGTGAGAAGGGGCAGTTCTTCACCCCGCGGACGCTGGTCGCGGCGATGGTCGCGATCCTCGATCCCCGCGAGGGTGAGCGGGTGGTGGATCCGTCCGCCGGCTCGGGCGGTTTCCTGGCCGAGGCCGTCGCGCACGCCGCCGCGGCCAGTGAACGCGTGCGGGTGACCGGCGCCGACAAGGATTTCGATCTGTACCGGCTGATGACCGCCATGACCGCGATGACCGCGGGCCGCGGTGCCCGCGTCTTCCACCGGAACTCGCTGGATCTGCGGGAGTGGACCGGCGACGACGGGCAGCTCGAACAGTTCGACGTGGTCGCGACCAATCCGCCGTTCGGCGCCCGCATCGGGATCACCGATCCGGAGATTCTGGGGCAGTATCGGTTCGGGCATACCTGGAGCCGCGGCGCCGACGGCAGTTGGTCGCCGGGGGAGACCCTGGAGAAGAGCCGCGATCCGCAGCTCCTGTTCATCGAGTTGTGCGTGCGGCTGCTGAGGCCCGGCGGCCGGATGGGAATCGTGCTGCCCGAGGGCGTCTTCGGCAATCTGGGAGCGGGCTTCGTGTGGACTTGGCTGCGCAGCCAGGGCACCCTCGATGCTCTCCTGGACTGCCCGCGCACCACTTTCCAGCCCGGCACCGACACCAAGACCAACGTGCTGTTCTTCACCAAGAACGGCGGGACCGCCGGCGACCCCGGCACCACGTGGATCGCCTCGGCGCTGCGCTGCGGACACGACCGGCGCGGCAAAGCGGTCACTGCCTCCGGCGAGCCCTACCCGGACGACTTCGGCCCGCTGGCCGAGCGGTATCCGGACCGCGCCGCCGGCGGCACGGGGTGGACGGCGGTGGATCTGACCGGCCGCACCTACCTGGTGCCGCGGTACTTCGAGCACCCGTCGCCGCGCAGTGCGGACGAGCAGGCGCTGCTTGACGGCGCCGAGTGGGCGACGCTGGGCGAACTGCGCGAGGAGGGCCTGATCCACGTGCGCAAGGGACGCGAACCCGGATCGGAGGCCTACGGCACCGGCGACATCCCGTTCATCCGCACCTCCGACATCAGCAACTTCGAGGTCTCCACCGACCCGACCAAATCGGTGAGCGCGGCGGTGTACGAGGAGCATCGTGCGGCGATCGACCTGCGGGTGGGCGACGTCCTGATCGTCGTGGACGGCCGCTACCGCATCGGCACCTGCGGCATGATCACCCAGCGCAACGTCCGCAGTCTGGTGCAGAGTCACATCCGGGTGGTGACGGTCCCGCCGGAGGCCGGTGTGCTCGATCCGTTCGCGTTCATGTTCGCGCTCACCCTCCCGTCGGTGCGGTTGCGCATCCGCGACCTGGTCTTCGTGCAGAGCACCCTCGGGACCCTGGGTAAGCGGCTCTTCGAGCTGGAGGTCCCGCTGCTCGGCGGCGACGGTCCGTGGACCGGCCGGGTGCGCGAGTTCGAGCGCGTGGTCACCCAGCGTGATCTCCTGCTCGCTCAGCTCGAAGCGGCGACCCAGGGCGAGTCCTTCGAACTCTGAGGCTCCCGCTCCGTTCCCGCCGGTAGCGGGAAACGGCGCCGGTGGCGGGAGCCTCTAGGCTGGCGGGCGTGAGTGCGCATCCGACGGCAGACGACGGCGCCGGCCGGGATGCCTTCCCGGCCGGGAAGGCCACCGGGGTCGGGTCGATGCCGGGCACCGATCCGAGAGAGGCGGCGGCCGTGGTGGTCGGCGAGCTCGGGCTGCCCCACCTGCCCGAACTGCCGGCCCGAGGGGTCGGTGCCGACCTGATCGGCCGGACCGCCGGGCTCCTGGTGGATCTGCCCGTCGACTACGTGCATCGCACCTACCGGCTGGCCGCCGCACCGACCGCCGAGACCCGCCGCGCCCGCGACTGGCTTCGCTGGGACCTCGACGCGCTCGAGGAGGTGTGGGAGACCGGGGGACTGCGCGGGCAGATCCCCGCGGTGAAGGTGCAGGCCTGCGGTCCGTTCACATTCGCCGCGCACACCGAACTGCGCGGGGGCCACAAACTGGTCCGCGACGCCGGCGCCCTGCGCGAGGTGACCGGCTCGCTCGCCGCCGGTCTGCGGGAGCAGACCGCCGAACTCGAACGGCGCCTGGGCGTGCGCGTGGTGGTGCAACTGGACGAGCCGTCGGTCGGTGCGGTGATCGACGGGACCGTCACCCCGCTCACCCGGCTGGACCCGATCGCGCCGATCCCGGTCGCCGATGTGGCCCACGCTCTCACCGAACTGGCGGAGCAGCTGCACCGTCCGGTGCTGGTGCACGACTGCAGTCCGCCCCGCTGGGATCTGCTGGGGCGACTGGATTCCTGCGCGGTGTCGATCGATCTGACGCTGCTGCGCGAGCGGGACCTGGACCGGCTCGGTGAACTGCTCGACGCCGGCCGCGTGCTCGCGGCGGGCGTGGTCCCGCCCGCCGACCCCGGAATCGAGCCCGGCCGGCTGGTCGACGACCTCGTCGTGCGGCTGGGCACCCTGGTCGACCGGATCGGGCTCAGCCGAGACGTGCTGCGCGAGCAGGTCCTGATCACGCCGACCTGCGGGCTGGCCGGCGCCACCCCGGAGTGGGCACGCACCGCGCTGACCGTCGCCTCCCGGGTGGCCGAAGGCATCGCGACGAGCTGATCGGCCGCGGCGGCACTATGGTCGGGTGCGCGAGCGCGAGCTCCAAGGGGGCGGTGCGGCCGGCGGGGTGAAACCAGCGCGGCGAGACGAAGAGAGTTGGCGAAGTGACAGAGGACGATCAGCAGCCGGAACCGGAGCAGCGGCCGGAGTCGGAGCAGCGGCCGGAGTCGGAGCAGCCGGGTCGCGGCCCGCGGGGTCGGCGGGACCTGCTGATTCTGGTGGCGCTCGCGGTGGTGCTCGCCGGTCTGCTGATCGCAGTGGTCGTGGGACGGGCCGGGGGCGGCGACACCGCTGCACCCGGCCGGGACGGTGCCGCCGGAGGCCCGGCCACCGGTGAGTCCACCAAGATGCTCGGTCCGCTGGGCGACCTGTCCCGACGGACCGAGGGGGATCCGCGCGCTCTCGGCGACGTGGACGCCCCGGTGACGATGGTCGTCTTCTCCGACTTCCGCTGCCCGTTCTGCGCGGAGTACACGCGCGAGATCGAGCCGGACCTGGTGCGCAAGTACGTCGACAACGGGCTGCTCCGCATCGAATGGCGCGACCAGCCGATGTTCGGCGCCCAGTCGGAGCTGGCGGCGCGGGCCGGGTGGGCCGCCGCTGCGCAGGGCCGCTTCTGGCAGTTCGTCGAGAGCGTGCACGGGGCCGCACCGGCCACCGGGCACCCGGATCTGCCGATCGACGTGCTGGTGGAGCACGCGGAGGCCGCCGGGGTCGCCGACCTGGATCGGTTCCGGCGCGAAACCCTCGACGGCACCTACGACGACGACGTCGCCGACGACCTGGCGCCGTCGCAGAAGTACGGGATCATCGGGGTGCCGGCCTTCGTGATCGACGGTGAGCCGATCGTGGGAGTCCGGCCGATCACCACCTTCGAGACCGTGATCGACGAGTACCTGGCGGCCGGCTGAGGCATGGCGGGACAGATCGGGCTCGCCGGAGCCTTCCTGGGCGGCCTCCTGGCCTTGCTGAGCCCGTGTGCGGCGCTGCTGTTGCCGTCGTTCTTCGCCTTCACCTACGACGGGGTGGGCTCGCTGGTCTCGCGCACCGGACTGTTCTTCGTGGGGCTGGTCGCGGTCCTCGCACCGCTCGGCGCCGGCGTGGCCGCACTCGGTTCGCTGTTCACCGTGCACCGGCAGACCGTCACCGCGGTCGGTGCGGTGGTGATCATCGTCTTCGGCCTGGCGATGATCTTCGGCCGCGGCTTCGGCTTCGGCCCGTTGTCCGGGCTCGCCGACCGCGTACAGGTGGCCGGACCGCTGTCGACGATCGCCCTCGGAGCGGTCTACGCCTTCGCCGGATTCTGTTCCGGGCCGCTGCTCGGTGCGGTCCTGACGGTGGGGCTCACCAGCGGGCAACCGGTCTACGGCGCCCTGGTGATGGCGGCCTATGCGGCGGGGATGACGATGCCGCTGCTGGTGCTGGCCGCGCTGTGGCCGCGCCTGGGCCCGCGGTTCCGCCGTGTGCTGCGCGGCCGCGACGTCCGGCTGGGCCGTTTCACCTTCCACACCACCTCGGTGATCTCCGGGATCGCGCTGATCGCGATCGGCGTGCTGATCTGGGTCACCGAGGGCACCGCCTCGCTGGGCGCGCCGGTCGGCGCCGACACCCAGCTGCGCTGGCAGTCCGGGATCGCCGACTGGGCCGGCCGTGTCTCGAACCTGGAGATGGTGGCGGCACTGGTGGCCGTGCTGGTGGTGGTGCAGGCGGTGCGGGTGCTGCGCCGCCGCACGGCGTCACCGGAACCGCCGGCCGGGACCGGCGACTGACCGCCGGCGCAGGAAGCGCGACCGATCCTGTTACGCCTGCTCGGGTTCCGACGGCAGCCGGGCGATGGCCCGCTTCGGCGCCACCTGCCGGAAGCTCGCATCGAGCAGCTCGGCGATCTCGTCCCAGTCACCGTCGGCACTCAGGTCCACGGCCAGCCAGCCGTACGGGCCCAGGTAGGCCGGGACGAAGAATCGCCCGTCCTGTTCCAGTGCGGCCTTCTCGCCGGGGTCGGGGATGAACAGCAGCGCGGTGTCGTGGCGGACCCGCGTGCCCTTCTCACCGCCGCCGTACTGCGCGAACATCCTTCCGCAGCGGAAGACCGGCCGGCCGTGCGAGATCTGCTCAGTGGCTTCGGGCAGTGCCAGGGCGATCTCGCGCAGCCGGAGCAGGAGGGGGTCTTTCTGGTCGAACATGATCGGATGCGGCGGCATTGACCCAGCGTAACGCGCTCGCCGCGGGGGAGAACCACTGTCGCAGCACTGCATTAGGCTTGCTGGGTGACCGATTCCGATATGGCACCCGAGCAGCAGTGGGCGCAGCTCGCCGACGAGATCCGCGACCACCAGTTCCGCTACTACGTCAAGGACTCGCCGATCGTCTCCGATGCCGAGTTCGATGGCCTGCTGGGGCGCCTGCAGGCGCTGGAGGACGCTCATCCGGAGCTCGCGGCCGCCGATTCGCCGACCAAACTGGTCGGTGGCGGCTTCTCCACGGAGTTCACCCCGGTCGACCACCTCGAACGGATGATGTCGCTGGACAACGTCTTCGACACCGAGGAGCTGCGCACCTGGATCTCGCGCACCGAAGCCGAGACGGGCCCGGGCTGCGAGTTCCTCTGCGAACTCAAGATCGACGGGGTCGCGCTGTCCCTGGTGTACGAGAACGGCCGACTGGTGCGCGGAGTGACCCGCGGCGACGGCCGCACCGGGGAGGACGTCACCCTCAACGCCCGCACCATCGCCGACGTCCCGCTGCAGCTGACGCCGTCCGAGGAGTACCCGGTGCCCGCGCTCCTCGAGGTCCGCGGGGAGGTCTTCTTCCGCGTCGCCGACTTCGAGAAGCTCAACGCCTCGCTGGTGGAGGCCGGCAAGGCGCCGTTCGCCAATCCGCGCAATTCGGCGGCCGGTTCGCTGCGGCAGAAGAATCCGCAGATCACCGCGCAACGGCACCTGCACATGATCTGCCACGGCGTCGGGATGATCGACGGCTGGCGACCCACTTCGCTGCACGAGGTCTACCTGGCGCTGGCCGCCTGGGGGCTGCCGGTGTCGGCGCACACCGCGAAGGTCACCGGCGCGCAGGCGATCGAAGACACCGTCGCCTACTGGGGCGAGCATCGGCACACGGTCGAGCACGAGATCGACGGCCTGGTGGTGAAGGTCGACCAGGCCGGGCTGCAGCGACGTCTCGGGTCCACCTCGCGCGCCCCGCGGTGGGCGATCGCCTTCAAGTATCCGCCCGAAGAGGTCACCACCAAGCTGCACGACATCAAGGTGGGCGTCGGCCGCACCGGCCGCGTGACTCCGTGGGCGGAGATGGAGCCGGTCAAGGTGGCCGGATCGACGGTCTCGCGCGCCACCCTGCACAACGCCTCCGAGGTGGTGCGCAAGGGAGTGCTGATCGGCGACACCATCACCATCCGCAAGGCGGGCGACGTGATTCCCGAGGTCCTCGGCCCGGTGGTGGACCTGCGCGACGGCAGCGAGCGCGCCTTCGTGATGCCCACGCACTGCCCCGAATGCGGCGCCGAGCTGCGGCCGGAGAAGGAGAGCGACGTCGACATCCGCTGTCCCAACGCCCACCACTGTCCGGCGCAGCTGCGCGAGCGGCTGTTCCACCTGGCCGGCCGCGGCGCCTTCGACATCGACGCGCTCGGCTACGAGGGCGCCAACGCCCTGCTGACCGGTGAGGTGATCGAGGACGAGGGCGACCTGTTCGCCCTCACCGCCGACGACCTGACGAACACCGCCTTCTACACCACCAAGGACGGCGCGCTCTCGGCCAACGGGCGGCGGCTGCTGCAGCACCTGGAGTCGGCCAAGGACGTTCCGCTCTGGCGGGTGCTGGTGGCGCTGTCGATCCGGCACGTCGGGCCGACGGCGGCGCGCGCCCTCGCCGGAGCGATGGGCTCGCTGGAGGCCGTCGCCGAGGCGAGCCCGGAGGATCTGGCGCAGGTCGACGGCGTCGGCGAGACCCTCGCCACCAGCATCCGCGACTGGTTCGAGGTGGACTGGCACCGGCAGATCGTGGACAAGTGGCGGGCCGCGGGCGTCGCGATGGCCGACGAGGTGGACGAGTCCACCCCCCGCACCCTCGAGGGCAAGACGATCGTGGTCACCGGTTCCCTGAACGACTTCACCCGGGACGGTGCCAAGGAGGCGATCATCGCCCGCGGCGGCAAGGCCTCCGGCTCGGTGTCGAAGAAGACCGACTACGTGGTGATCGGCGATTCACCCGGCAGCAAGGCGGCCAAAGCCGAACAACTCGGCGTCCCGATCCTGGATGAGAACGCCTTCGCCCGTCTGCTGGCCACCGGCGATCCGGAGGCCTGAGCGGCTCAGGCAGGGTGCACCAGACCGGAGATGATCCCGGTGAGGTGTCCCAGCCGCGCCACTTCGCTTGGCCGGAAGTCGGGGCCGCCGACGCGGCCCAGCAGCAGGGCCTTGGTGCCGGTGCCGAGCGGCGCCGCGGCGAGCGTGGTGTCCAGTTCGCGCCAGGGCCCCGGGATCCAGTCGGCGCGGTCGCCGAAGTCGCGCGCAGTGTCCAGCGGCAGCCAGTCCGCCCGCGTCAGGGGCGTCTCCGGGGCGCCGCCGCTGGCGGCCAGCCGGACGGGCTCGTCACCGGAGCGCGTCACCACCATCGCCCACGACACGTGCAGGCTGCGCGGGGCCAGATCGGACAGCACTTGCAGCCGGTCGCCGCGGGCGCCGGCCACCGCGTCGATCAGCTCCAGTTCCTGGTGCAGGTCGAGCTTGCCGGTGAACGGCCGCAGCGAGTCCACCCGCACACCGTCGACGGCTTCGGCCGCGGTGATCAGGGTGTCCGGCAAGGCGCCGCCGGGCAGATCGACCACCACGTCGTCGACGGCGAAGCCGTCACCGCGTTCGACCACCTCGAGGGAACGGATATCGGCGCCCAGCGCACCGAGTTCCACAGCGAGGAGCCCGAGGCTTCCGGGACGATCGGTCAGGGTCACGCGCAGGAGGTACGACACATTTTCCATTATTCGCAGCCTTATTGCCGGGCGGTTACGGCGCCGTTGCCTGGGCCGCGCCGCTTCCCAGGGGCCTCACACCGACCGCGGTGCCGTAGGCGCAGACCTCCACACCGCCGCCGTTGGAGTACTCGGTGGTCTCGAAGCGGAAGGCCACGACGGCGTTGGCGCCCTTGCCCTGTGCCTCCGCGGCGAGCCGGGCGAGGGCTTCCTCGCGGCACTCGTGCAGCAACTGGGTGATGCCCCGCAGTTCACCTCCGGCCAGTGACTTCAGCCCGGCGCCGATATTGGAACCGAGGTGGCGGGAACGCACGGTCAGGCCGAAGACCTCGCCGAAGACATGATCGATCCGATAGCCGGGCAGTTCGTTCGTCGTGACGATGATCATGGCCTCACGCTACTCACGTGAGGGCCGCGACGCGCGAGCCCACGGGCGGGCCCTAGGCTGGTGTCATCGCACGTGTACGAGAGGAACGCCCGATGTCTCCGCAGTCCGAGCCGGCCATCAGCCGCGACGAGGTCGCCCACCTGGCGCGGCTGTCGCGCCTGGCGCTGACCGACGACGAACTCGACCAGTACGCCGCCCAGCTCGATTCGATCCTGGGGCACGTCGCCCAGGTCTCCGAGGTGGCCGCCGACGACGTCCCGCCGACCGCCCATCCGGCCGACCTGCGGCACGTGGTGCGCGAAGACGTCGTCGTTCCCGGCCTCACCGCCGCCGAGGCGCTCTCCGGGGCGCCGGCCGTCGAGCAGGACCGTTTCGCCGTTCCGCAGATCCTCGGGGAGGAATGACCACCGTGAGCACCCGCACCTCGAACGAGGTCACCGGCCTGACCGCGGCCGAACTGGCCGCCAAGATCGCCGACCGCGAACTCTCCTCGGTGGAGGCGACGCAGGCGCACCTGGACCGCATCGCCGAGGTCGACGACCAGCTCGGCGCCTTTCTGCACGTCGGGGCCGAGGCCGCGCTGGAGGCCGCACGCGCTGCCGACCAGGCGATCGCGGCGGGGTCGGCGCCGTCGGCGCTGACCGGTGTGCCGATCGCGCTGAAAGACGTCTTCACCACCGTCGACGCGCCCACCACCTGCGGCTCCAAGTTCCTCGAAGGCTGGACGGCCCCGTACGACGCGACGCTCACCGCGCGGCTGCGCGCCGCCGGCCTGCCGATCCTCGGCAAGACCAACATGGACGAGTTCGCGATGGGCAGCTCCACCGAGAACTCCGCCTACCAGGTGACCCGGAACCCGTGGGACGTCGACCGGATCCCCGGCGGCTCCGGCGGCGGCAGCGCCGCGGCCCTGGCCTCCTACCAGGCGCCGCTGGCGATCGGCACCGACACCGGCGGCTCCATCCGCCAACCGGCCGCGGTCACCGCGACCGTCGGCGTGAAGCCCACCTACGGCACCGTTTCGCGGTACGGCCTGGTGGCCTGTGCCTCGTCGCTGGATCAGGGCGGCCCGTGCGGCCGCACCGTCCTCGACACTGCCCTGCTGCACGAGGTGATCGCCGGCTTCGATCCGCGTGACTCCACCTCGATCGACGTGGCCGTGCCGGACGTGGTCGCCGCCGCCCGCGAGGGTGCCGGCGGTGATCTGACCGGCGTGCGCGTGGGCGTGGTGAAGCAGTTGCAGGGCGACGGATACCAGGCGGGCGTGCTGGAGTCCTTCCAGAAGGCCTGCGAGGTGCTGCGCGGCCTGGGCGCCACGATCGTGGAGGTCGACTGCCCCCACTTCGAGTACGCCCTCGGCGCCTACTATCTGATCCTCCCGTCGGAGGTGTCGAGCAACCTGGCCCGCTTCGACGCGATGCGCTACGGCGTGCGGATCGGCGGCGACGGCGCGCACAGCGCCGACGAGGTGATGGCGCTCTCCCGCGAGGCCGGGTTCGGCCCCGAAGTGAAGCGGCGCATCATGCTGGGCACCTACGCGCTCAGTTCCGGCTATTACGACGCCTACTACGGCCAGGCGCAGAAGGTCCGCACCCTGATCGCGCGCGACTTCGCCGCCGCCTTCGCCGACGTGGACGTCCTGGTCTCGCCGACCACCCCGCAGACCGCGTTCAAGCTGGGGGAGAAGGTGGACGATCCGGTGTCGATGTACCTGTTCGACCTGTGCACCCTGCCGGTGAACCTGGCGGGCAACGCCGCGATGTCGGTGCCGTCCGGTGTGGCGTCCGACTCCGGAATGCCCGCGGGACTGCAGATCATGGCACCGGCGCTGGCCGACGACCGGCTCTACCGCGTGGGAGCGGCCTACGAGGCAGCCCGCGGGCCCGTCGAGGGCTGACTCGACGGGCCGTCCGTGCTCGGGTCGGTACCCAGTTCCAGTCCCTGCTCGGCGCCGTAGCGGTGGCCGTAACCGGACGGTACGTCCAGCGAACCGGCCAGGTCCACGACCGTCGCCAGCAGCGACAGGCCGGGAATCCACGGCGGTTGCGGTGACGGGTGCCCCGCGCTGGAATATCCAGCGCCGGAGTGTCTTTCGCCCGATTGTCCCGCGCCGGAGTGCGCCGGCGGCGGCCGCCACAGCAGCGAGGGGGTCAGGGCGGCGACGGGATCGCTGGCGTTGTTGAGCACCGTCCGGTGCGGAACGCGAGTGGCGTCCCGCCCGCCCGGCAGTCCGGCCAGCACCGTGCCGGCCAGCTCGATTCGACGGATCACGGCCCAGTCGCGGGCGGCCTCGGCTCCGGTCGCCCCGAGACTCTGGCCGTACAGATACACCTGCGGCCGCCGGTCCGGAGCGACGGACCGCACGGCGCGGGAGACCTCGGCGAGCAGGGTGGTCGCGCTCTCACCCGCCCGGTCCGGGGAGCGCAGGTAGGCCTGCCACGACGGGACCGCGTTGTACTGCATCGCCAACACTCGGACCGAGCCGCCGAAGCGGAGGCGTGCACCCTCGACGGCGGCGCCGTCCACCCAGCCCGAGCCGGTGGGCACGGCGATCACCACCGCCTCCCGGTCGAGTCCTCCGGTGCGCCCCCAGTCGGCGACCAGGCCGGCGGCGCGCGTCGCATCGTCGCGCCCGTCGAGCTGCGCGTAATGCAGCAGCGGCGAATCGGGCACATCGGGTGCTGCCGCCTGAGCGGGCACCGCGGGCCCACCCAGGACGATGAGTCCGCCGGCGGCCGCTGCGATGACGGTGCGCCGCAAAGGCATCCAGAGCAGAGCCGCCACCGCCGCTGCGGGAATCACCACTGTCGCGGCCAGCCACGCGGGACCGATCGGCGGCATGCCCATCGCCGCCCGGAGCCCGGCCTGCCACCAGCAGGAGAGAGCCAGGGAACCGGCCCCCACCGCGGATACGATGATCAGCGGGAGTCGCGAGGCTGCGGCACGTGAGGCGGCGGCACGTGAGGCGGGGGCGTCTGAGTCGGGGGTGTGCGAACCCCCGGAGGCCCGGGCGGCGAGCAGGCCGACGAGCATGCCGACGAGCGCGAGGGCGGTGGCGACGACGGCCGAGAGCAGTGTGGTCCTCGGGAGTGCCCCGGGGGTCTGGGCGGCCGACCAGCCGAGGACGGCACCGGTGACGGCCCATGCCCGGCGGCGGTCGATCATCGTCGACCCGCCAGCGTCTCAGCGGTACGGGTCAGCAGACTGGCGGCGATCTGCAGTCCGCTCTCGCCGACCGGCGCCGCACCGCGCTGTCGCCACGTGTTCACCGCGAGCCCGAGACGGCTGGCTTCGGCGGCCGTGTGGCACAGCGGGTTGGTGCACCGCCGGTGCATGTCGCCGATCAGGGCGGCATCCATGCGGGCCCGTGCGCCTTCCGCGACGGGGGTGCCCGTGGCCTCGGCATAGCGGAGCAGGTCGTAGCCGTAGTCGTGGGCCCGGCATGCGCCTTCGAAGCTGCGGGGCAGCGGCACCGGCGACGAGCACGAGCCGGCCGGATTCACCGGGCGGCCGTCCTCGACGACGGGGTGATAGCCGAGGCGGTCGGCGAACCCGGCCGGCGGCGTGGTCGGAGCCGCGACGGTCGGCGCCACAGGCGGGGCCGCCGCGGAGTACCCGAAGTACAGCGCGGCGGGGGCGGCGAGGAGGAGCGCCAGGCACCACAGAATGCGCCGGCGGCGGTCGGTGAGATGAGGAGATCTAGTCATGACGCTGACGCTAGAAATCGGTTCCACCTGCGCGGATCCCGGCAGAGAGGGAATCTCGGGTAGCCGTCCGGGGGCTGCCGGGCGGTCGCCTGGCTCCCGCGAGGGAGAGCGCGATCCCTCCAGCGGGGGACGCACCGGAGGGGTTCGGTGCCTACCGTGAGAGGGATGAAGATCCGTGAAGGTCTGGCCGCCGCCCGTCGCGACCTGCTGACCGTCGACCGGGTGAGCGATCCCCAGCTGCGGGCCTACCTCGGCAACCGGTGGAACTGGCTGGCGATGCTGGCGGCGGTGATCATGACCGCCATCACCTGGCCGGTGCTCGCCGACACACTCGACGTCCCGGCCTATGTGCTGCCCGTCCTCGCGGTCGCCTCGACGCTGCCGCTGCTGGGGATCGCCGCCGGAGGCCGTGCGGTTCGGGTGGGATGGGTGCTCATCATTCTGGCCTCCCTCGCCACCGTGCCTCTGCCGCACGCTCCGGGGCACGCCGACCTGCGGGTGGCGGTGCCGCAGTTCCTGATCCTCATCGCGATGACGCTGGCGGCCCTGTGCACCCAGCGGCTGCGACAGCTTCCGGAGATCTGGCTGGTCACGGCGCTGACCCTGCTGGTCTGTCTGCAGCGGGACATCGCCGTCGGCTGGATCTTCGGGTTGACCGTGATCACGATCGGGATCGCCTTCGTGCGCTACTGGGCGCGTTCGCGCCGGGAGATCGCCGAGCAGACCGAGCAGACCGAACTCGCCCTCGCACGAGAGGAGGTCCTCGCCGAACGGTCGCGGATCGCCCGCGAACTGCACGACGTCGTCGCCCACCGGATGTCCATGGTGGTGGTGCAGGCGCAGACGGCGCGCTACCGGCTGGCCGCCGCCGATCCGTCGGAAGAAGTATCGCCGGCGGTGGCCGGCGAGTTCGAGGCCATCGCCGCTGCCGCGCGGGAATCACTCGACGAGGTCCGCAGCCTCCTCGGAGTGCTGCGCACCCAGGACATCGGGCTCCCGGGCGGCGCCGACGCGCCGCTGGACCCGGCACCCGGCATCGACGATCTCGCCGGGTTGGTCGATTCGGTACGCGCGGTCGGTGTGGACCTCGAGCTGGACGATCGGCTCGACCACGACCGCCTCGGCGCTGCGACCGGACTGGTCGTCTACCGGATCGTGCAGGAGGCACTCAGCAATGCCGCGCGGCATGCTCCGGAGGCCCAGGTGCGGGTGACCCTGGAACCGGATACCGCGACCGGAGCGGTGCACGTCGCCGTCGTGAACCGGGCGCCGACCGGCGGACCGGCCGGCGCAGGCACCGACGGTGAGGGGTTGGGGATTCGCGGGATGACCGAACGGGCCGCCGCCCTCGGCGGCAGTCTGCAGGCCGCACCCACCACCGACGGGGGCTTCGCCGTCACCGCGGTCCTCCCGGCCGCCGAGCACGCTGAACCTCCCGGGCGCACTGAGACCGACGATCATCCGGAGCGACCTGACGATCCAGGGGATCAGGGGCCGGGGGATCCGGGCGCGCGACAGTAGGGTTGAGCCGTGCCGACAACCGTGGTGATCGCCGACGATCAGGCGATGGTGCGCGCGGGCTTCGCGGCCCTGCTCAACGCCGCGCCGGACATCTCCGTGCTGGGCGACGCCCAAGACGGTGCCTCCGCCGTGGAGACGGTGCGCCGCCTGCGGCCCGACGTCGTCCTCATGGACGTGCGGATGCCGACCCGGGACGGCCTGTGGGCCGCCCGGCAGATCATCGAGGCGGGGCTGCCGACCAAAGTCCTCATGCTGACCACCTTCGACATCGACGACTACGTCTATCAGGCGCTGTCGATCGGGGCGTCGGGATTTCTGCTCAAGGACGCCCCCGCCGACGAACTCGTGCGAGCGGTCCGGGTGGTCGCCGCGGGCGACGCCCTGCTCGCTCCGTCGGTCACCCGCCGACTGATCACTGAGGTCACCGCCCGCCGGGGACGCAAGCCCAGCACCGCCGCCGACGTCCTGACGCCGCGGGAACGGGAGGTGCTCACCGTGGTCGCCGACGGCAAGTCCAATGCGGAGATCGCCGCCGAGTTGTACGTCTCCGAGGAGACCGTCAAGACGCACGTGAGCCGGATGCTGACCAAACTCGGACTGCGTGACCGCGCGCAGGCCGTGGTCTTCGCTTACGAGAACGGCCTCAAGTAGCCCGCCGGGCAACCGTGCGTGGGCGCGACCGGCGTGATCGGATTCGCTTGTCCCGGTGGCCGGGTGGTGTCCGATCTGATCGAATGGAGTACCGACCGCCGGTCGACCACACCGCACTCGATCACAGGAGCACGTGAGCAGATGGCCCGATACGGAATTCTCACCTCAGGCGGCGACTGCCCCGGCCTGAACGCAGTGATCCGCGGCACGGTTCTGCAGGGCACCACGGTGCACGACCAGGAGTTCGTCGGCTTCCGCGACGGCTACCGCGGGCTGGTCTACGGCGATGTGATGCAACTCGACCGTTCCGCGGTGCGCGGCATCTCCAAGAACGGCGGCACCATTCTGGGCACCAGCCGGTTCGGTCCCTACTCCGAACCCGACGGCGGTCCGGAGAACATCAAGAAGGTGCTCGAACGCCTCGAGGTGGACGGGGTGATCGCCATCGGCGGCGACGGCACGATGGCCGCGGCCAACCGGCTCCTCGAAGACGGCATCCCGATGGTCGGCGTGCCCAAGACCATCGACAACGACCTGGAAGCCACCGACTTCACCTTCGGCTTCTCCACCGCGGTGGAGATCGCCACCGAAGCCGCCGACCGGCTGCGTACCACCGGCGATTCGCACATGCGGTGCATGGTGCTGGAAGTGATGGGGCGCCACGCCGGCTGGATCGCCATCTACTCCGGCATCGCCTCGGGCGCGCACGTGACGCTGATCCCGGAGGCACCGGAGACGCTCGACCAGATCTGCGACTGGGTCAACGAGACCTGGGCCCGCGGCCGCGGGCCGCTGGTGATGGTGGCCGAGGGTTTCACCCTTCCGGAGATGGACGATGCCTTCTCCAACAAGGGCCTCGACGAGTTCAACCGTCCCCGGCTGGGTGGGGTAGGGGAGATCCTGGCCCCACTCATCCAGGAGCGCACCGGCATCCAGACGCGGGCGACGGTGCTGGGCTACATCCAGCGCGGCGGCGTCCCGACCGCCTACGACCGGGTTCTGGGCACCCGCTTCGGGCAGGCGATCAGCGACGTCATCGCCGACGGGGCGTGGGGGCAGATGGTGGCGCTGCGCGGCACCAAGATCGAGCGGGTGCCGTTCTCCGATGCCGTCGGCCACACCAAGAAGGTCCCGCTCGACTTCTATCGCGGCACCCGCGCGTTGTTCGGCTGACAATGGCTGAGCGCCCGCCCCTGCCGTCCCTCGCCGATCAGGCCGCCGCACTCGTCGACCTGGGGGTGCATGACCTGATCGGCATGCGTCCGGCCGAGTTCGTCTCGCGCGCCACCGAACTCGAGTTCCCGGGTCAGGCGGAGTCGCTGCTCGCAGTGGATCCGGCACTGGCGCCGCCGTCGGTTCTCGCGCCGCTGATGCGGCTGCCGGGCCACGGTGTGCCCGGCGGCAAAGCGGGTTTCGTCGTCGCCGACATGACCGATGTCGACAGTTTCGCGCCGATCGACGGCATCGACGTGCCGGCGGGCCCCCTGTACGCGGTGGCCGCCCCCGACCGCGGCGACGAGTTCGCCGACCGTTCACCGGTCGAGACGCTGCCGGAGATCCTCGCCGCGGGCCGCACACCGCTGCTGCTGAACGAGGCGGTCACCTGGGCGCTGCAGACACCGGCGGTGGTGGAGCCCAATCACTGCTTCATGGCGATCGGCTCCCGGGCCCGCAAACCGGACGGGACGCTGGACTCGCGCACCCCGGCGGTCTGGATTTCCGGGGGCACCGGGCGCGACGGCGCCGAGGCCAAAGGGGCACCGAAGGTCGGCTGGTGCTGGGCCGGAAACCGGCACACCTGGCTGGGCATCGCCTCGGCCGCCGGACGGATCGGCACCCGCACCGCGGAGTGATCCGCCGAGCGGCCGGCACGCCGGCCCGGGACGCTCAGTCCTGGGGGATCACCAGCCACAGCAGCAGGTAGAGCAGCACCTGCGGCCCGGGCAGGATCACCGAGACGACGAAGGCGATCCGGACCCAAGTGGCGTCGATGCCGAAGTACCGGGCCAGGCCGCCGCACACGCCACCCAGCATCCGGTCCGAACGCGACCGGGTCAGCCGGCGTCCGGCACCCTCTGCGGCCGCCGGACCTGCGGGAGGCGAGGCCGCGGGCGACGGGGCGGCGTCCGGGGTGAACGGATTCGGGTCGGGCTGGGGCATGCTCATGGCGTTACCTCCTCGGTTGGTGCCGGCACCGCATCTCGGTGGGCGCTGATTGCAAAACTACGGCGGCGCGGCCCCGGTGCCATCGGGACAATCCCCCAGATCGGCCCCCAGATACGATGGTCGGCATGAGTGTGGCTACCGACGATCTGATGGACTTCGACGCGTGCCTGGAGCGCTTCGACCCCGTGATGGGCATGGAGGTGCACGTCGAACTGGGCACCGCGACCAAGATGTTCTGCGGTTGCCCGGCCACCTTCGGCGGCGACCCGAACTCGCAGGTCTGCCCGGCCTGCCTGGGGCTGCCCGGTTCGCTGCCGGTGGCCAACGCCAAGGCCATCGAGTCGGCCGTCCGCATCGGACTGGCGCTCAACTGCTCGATCCGCGAATCGAGCGTCTTCGCCCGGAAGAACTACTTCTACCCGGACCAGCCGAAGAACTACCAGATCAGCCAGTACGACGAACCCATCGCCTACGAGGGCTACCTGGACGTGGTGCTCGACGACGGCACGCCGTGGCGCGTGGAGATCGAACGCGCGCACATGGAGGAGGACACCGGCAAGTCCTTGCACGTCGGCGGCAGCACCGGCCGGATCCACGGGGCCAGTCATTCGCTGCTCGACTACAACCGGGCCGGGGTCCCGCTGGTCGAGATCGTCTCCAAGCCCATCGAGGGGGCCGGTGAGCGCGCACCCGAGGTGGCGCGCGCCTACGTGACGGCGTTGCGCGACCTGCTGCGCGCGCTCGGCGTCTCCGACGTCCGGATGGACCAGGGATCGCTGCGCTGCGACGCCAACCTGTCGCTGATGGAGAAGGGCGCCACCGAATTCGGAACTCGCACCGAGACCAAGAACGTGAACTCGCTCAAGAGCATCGAAGCAGCGGTCACCTACGAGATGCGGCGGCAGGCCGCCATCCTGGCCGCCGGCGGCGAGGTGATCCAGGAGACCCGGCACTTCCACGAATCCGACGGCACCACCTCGGCCGGACGCCGCAAGGAGACCGCCGAGGACTACCGCTACTTCCCCGAACCCGATCTGCCGCCGGTGATCGCCGAACCCACCTGGGTCGACGAACTGCGCGGCACCCTGCCCGAACTCCCGTGGATCCGGCGCGCCCGCATCCAGACCGACTGGGGCGTCTCCGACGAAGTGATGCGCGACCTGGTGAACGTGGGCGCGATCGACCTGATCATCGAGACCGCCGAAGCCGGCGCCGAACCCGGCGCCGCCCGCAGCTGGTGGGTGTCTTTCCTTGCCCAGCAAGCGAACACGCGGGGCGTGGAGCTGGCCGGCCTGACCATCACACCGGCGCAGGTGGCCGAGGTGATCGCCATGGTCGACGAGGGCAAGCTGACCAACAAACTGGCCCAGCAGGTGGTGGTCGCGGTGCTCGACGGTGAAGGGGAGCCCGCCCAGATCGTCGCCGAGCGCGGCCTGGAGGTGGTGCGCGACGATTCGGCGCTGCAGAAGGCCGTCGACGAGGCGCTCGCCGCCAACCCGGACATCGCCGACAAGATCCGCAGCGGCAAGGTGCAGGCCGCCGGCAAGATCGTCGGCGACGTCATGAAGGCCACCCGCGGCCAGGCCGACCCGGCCCGGGTCAAGGAACTGGTGCTCGCCGCCTGCCAGTAGAGGCAGGGCCCGCGCCGGGCCGGCTCAGTCGTTGTTCTCCGCCGGCGACTCGGGCGAGAACAGCGAGACGATGTCGTTGGTCGACTTCGCCGGCGCACCCGGCACCGACTTGTTGATCGTCGCGATCTGCAGGGACGGGCCGAAGGAGGTCATCCGGCCGACCGCACCGAAGTCCTCTTTGGAGTCGACCGTGCGCGGCTGACCCACCGACGGGCTCGCATTGGTGGGCGCGGCCAGGGAGTCGAATCGGAAGGCGCGCGCCATCGACACGGTGATGATGCCCTCGGCGACGCCGCATCCGGTGATCCCCGGTCGGTCCGCCCACGACCACAGCTTCCGTAGCCCGGCGGGTTCCACCTGCTGCAGGCGGTCGCCCTCCGGGCCGCTGTCGGCCACGTACAGGCGCCCGCTGGTGGGATCGGGGCACAGGGCCACGTTCGAGCCGAGACCCGAGGCGACGACCTTCGGGCGCGGTCCGTCCAGGTTCGGGTCGATGGTGAACAGCTTTCCGGCCAGGGAACCGGGATTGGCCGCGGCCGCCGGATCGCCGGCGTTGCCGGTCGCGACCCGCAGCTCGGTGGGGGAGGCGAAGCTGATCGATCCCATGTTCCCCGTCGCGCCCTTCGGGATGCCGGTGAGGATCGGCTTGATCGAGTCGCCCGGCGCGATCCGCACCACCCGGTTGTCCGAGCCGGTGCTGATCAGCGCGTAGATCAGCTGGTCCTGCAGATACGTGGGGGACAGCTCGAAGTCGATCAGACCGCCGTCGCCGCCACCGTCGACGGGCACCGTGGCCACCACGCGCTGCGGGCCGTACCGCTTGGAGATGATGATCTTGCCGGTGGTGCGTTCGGCGACATAGGTGGTCTTGCCCTCGGGATCGGCGGGACGCACCCCGCTGGTGGTGGCCAGGCAGGTGGCGATCACCGCCGGATTGGGATCGACGCACGGACCGGTGGGCGGCGTCTGCTCGTCTTCCTCGCTGGTCGGAGGTGGCGCGGGAGGTTGCTGCATGCCTCCGCGATCGGGAACCGAACTGAAGGTTCCGGCGCGCGCCGCGCGGTCCTGGTCACTGAAATCGGCGCAGCCGGCCGCGGACAGCACGGTCAGGGCGCCCACGGCGGCGGCCAGGAGTGCGCGGCCGGAAGCGGGCCGGGAGAACGGCAGAGGCATGACCCAACAGTATGCGATCGTTACCAAATCGTCGGGTGGCGATGTCCCGACCGGGGATCGGGCGCACCTACAGTCGGAGACGTGAGTAGTACAGACGACACCCGTCCGCCGCGGCGCCCGCAGCCCGACCGGGATTCCTTCTACGACCAGCATGCGCGCAACCCCGCGCCGGTCACCGGGGACAAGGCCGGCGAGAAGGCGGGCGCCGAGAACGACGAGACGGTGCTGCCCGAGACGGTCATCCTGTCCGACGGCGACGCACTGCCGACCGTCCAGATCAATCAGGGCGAGCCCGAACCCGAGCCGGCGGCGAAGGCCGAAGCCAAGGCGCCGAGGTCGAGCGCCACCCGCACCGACGTGCGCTCGGGCTCCGACGCCGTGGTGACCGAGCCGTTCGTCGACGTGGACGAGGACGCCACCGACGAGACGGCCGCGGCCCAGAAGCGGCGGGCGGCCGAGCATCTGACCGCCGACCCGCTGCCCTACATCGAGCCGCAATACACCGGGCAGCACACCGCGCCCTTCGCCGCCGACGAGGAGATCCTCCCGTCCGAGCCGGCCGCGGCGTACTCGGAGGTGCCCGGCGGCGTGCACCACTACGACGACGAGCCGGCCACCGCCGTGGCGGTCGCCGAATCCGCCCGCCGCGGCACCGTCGACCTGGGCCTGCTGATCCTCCGCGTGGTGGTGGGCCTGGTCTTCTTTTTCCACGGTCTGCAGAAGCTGACCACCTGGTCGTGGATCGACGGCTCCGGAATCGACGGGTTCTCCGCGTTCCTGGCCAACAACGCCGCCGGCGCCGACGCCGCGCTGGGCTTCGACCCCGACGTCACCCGCACGCTGGCCATCGTGGGCGGCATCTCCGAAACCGTCGGCGGTGCGCTGCTGATACTCGGCCTGCTGACGCCGATCGCGGGCTCGGCGGTGCTCGGCGTCATCATCGTCGCTATGACCTATAAGGCCACCCTCGCCGGGGGCGTCTGGTTCTTCACCGCGCAGGGCGGTGGCGGCATCGAGTTCGAGATCGTGCTCGCCGCCGCGGCCATCGCGCTGATCCTCTGCGGACCGGGCACCTACTCGATCGACCGCCAGTGGGGCTGGTCTCGCCGGCCCGCCTGGGGCTCGGCCGCCTGGCTGATCATCGCCGTCGCCGCCGCGATCGCGATCTGGATCGTCTTCAACGGGGCCAACCCGTTGGCCGCCACCTGACCGCACCCGCGATGCGTTGCGCCCGCCCAGACCATCAGGTCCGGGCGGGCGCAGTGCGTTCGCAGGTGCCCGCGGGGCTACTCGACCAGGCGGACAGCGCCCTTGTCGGCGGAGGAGGCGAGTTTGGCGTAGGCGCGCAGCGCCTTCGACACCGTGCGCTGCCGATCCTTCGGCTGCCACGGATGCTCGGAGGCCTCCATCTTGGCGCGCCGGTCGGCCAGCGTCTGATCATCGACCAGCACCTTGAGGGTACGGCTGGCGACGTCGATCAGGATCTCGTCGCCGTCCTCGATCAAGCCGATGGCGCCGCCGGCCGCGGCCTCCGGGGAGGCGTGCCCGATCACCAGGCCGGACGAGCCGCCGGAGAATCGGCCGTCGGTCACCAGACCGCACACCTTGCCCATGCCGGTGCCCTTCATGAACGCGGTCGGGTGCAGCATCTCCTGCATGCCCGGACCGCCCGCGGGCCCCTCGTAGCGGATCACCAGCACCTCGCCGGCCTGCAGTTCCTTCGACAGGATCGCGTGGACCGCGTCCTCCTGGCTCTCCACCACGCGCGCTGGCCCCTGGAAGTGGAACAGGTCCTCGCTGATACCGGCGGTCTTGAGCACCGCGCCGTCCTCGGCGATGTTGCCGTGCAGCACACACAGGCCGCCTTCGACCGTGTAGGCGTGCTCGAGGTCTCGGATGCAGCCGCCGGCGGCGTCGGTGTCCAGCGAATCCCACCGGTTGGACGTGGAGAACGGCTCGGTGGTCCGCACGCCGCCGGGGGCGGCGTGGAACAGTTCGATCGCCTCGTCGGTGGCGGTGCCGCCGCGGATGTCCCAGTCGGCGAGATGCCGGGCGAGGGACTCCGAATGCACCGAGCGCACATCGGTGTTCAGCAGGCCGGCACGGTTCAGCTCACCGAGGATGGCGGGGATGCCGCCGGCCCGGTGGACGTGCTCCATGTAGTAGTCCGGGGAGTTGGGTGCGACCTTCGCCAGGCACGGAACGTTGCGGGAGATGCGGTCGATGTCGGCGAGGCCGAAGTCGATCTCGGCCTCCTGCGCCGCGGCCAGGATGTGCAGCACGGTGTTGGTCGATCCGCCCATCGCCACGTCGAGGGCCATCGCGTTCTCGAACGCCTCCCGCTTGGCGATGTTGCGCGGCAGGACCGACTCGTCGTCGTGGGTGTAGTACTGCTCGGCGAGTTCGACGACCACTCGTCCGGCCTTCTGGAACAGCTCGCGGCGCGCGACCTGGGTGGCCAGGGTGGAGCCGTTGCCGGGCAGCGACAGTCCGAGGGCTTCGGTGAGGCAGTTCATCGAGTTGGCGGTGAACATGCCCGAACAGGAACCGCAGGTGGGGCAGGCAGACCGCTCCACCTCGAGGAGTTCCTCGTCGTTGACGGAGCTGTCGGCCGACGCGATGATCGCATCCACCAGGTCGGTGCCCGGATGGACGACGCCGTTGATCACCACCGAGGTGCCGGCCTCCATCGGGCCGCCGGAGACGAAGACGGTGGGGATGTTCAGGCGCAGGGCCGCGTTCACCATTCCCGGAGTGATCTTGTCGCAGTTGGAGATGCACACCAGGGCGTCGGCGGTGTGCGCATTGACCATGTACTCCACCGAGTCGGCGATGATCTCGCGAGACGGCAGCGAGTACAGCATGCCGCCGTGGCCCATGGCGATGCCGTCGTCGACGGCGATCGTGTGGAACTCGCGGGCGACGCCACCGGCCTCCGTGATCGCCTCGGCCACGATCTCGCCGACATTCTTGAGATGCACGTGGCCCGGCACGAACTGGGTGTAGGAGTTCGCGATCGCAATGATCGGCTTGCCGAAGTCGTCGTCGGTCATGCCGGTGGCGCGCCACAGGGAGCGCGCGCCGGCGGCTTCCCGGCCGACGGTGGTGGTGCGAGACCGCAGGGCTGGCATCGTTACCTCGCTAATCGCAGTGAAGGGGCTGCTTGCAGTGATGGGCTGGGACCGAAAGATCGGTACCGGGCCCGAGTTTACGCGCGGCCGGCAGCGCGACCCACGGGCGGCGGGTCCGGGGAGTGCGCCGGTCAGATACCGAGGACGGTCTTGGCGATCATGAAGTAGATGATCAGACCGGTGGCATCACAGAACGTGGAGATGAACGGGGTGGAGAAGACGGCCGGGTCGACGCGAACGGTCTTGGCCAGCAACGGCATCAGGCCGCCGACCGTGGCGGCCATGGTGCACACCGAGACGATGGTGAGACCGATCACCACACCGATGTCCAGGCCGTAGATCGCCGAGGCGACTGCGAGCCCCACCACCCCGAGCGCGGTGCCCATGGTGAAGCCGACGCGGATCTCCTTACCGGCCACCCGGCCGGCATCGCGCGGACTCACCTCGCCGGTGGCCAGCGCGCGGGTGACGGTGGTGGCGGCCTGCGACCCGGTGTTGCCGCCGATGCCGGTCAGCAGCGGGATGAACAGCGCCAGCGCCACCTTCTGCTCCAGGGTGCCCTCGAAGATCTCCAGGACGTTCACCGTCAGGATCGCCGAGACCGCCAGGACGAACAGCCAGACCACGCGCGACCGGGTGATCGCGAAGATCGACGCGTACAGGTACGACTCGCGCAGCGGTTCGCGGGCACCGGCGCGCGCCTCGTCGACGTCGCGCGCGGCGTCGACGATCTCGATCGCATCGTCGAGGGTGAGCACACCGACCAACCGGTCCTCGGCATCGACGACGGGCATCGCCGAGATGCCGCGGTCGACGCAGCGTTCGGCGGTGGTCTCCGCGTCGTCGAGGGCGTGCGCGAAAATCGGGGTCTTCGCGATCGGCCCGATCGTCTCGTCCGTCCCGGCCAGGAGGAGGTCGCGCAGACTCACGACGCCGACGAGCCGGCGGGAGTGGTCCACCACCGGCACGATGTAGATCGATGAGACCTGGTGGCCGCGCGCCTTCACCCGGTCGAGCACCTGCTCGGCGTTCTCGTCGGTGAAAGCGTGAATGAACTCCGGGCTCATCCGGCGGCCGACCGAGCCGCGCGGGAATCCGAGCACCACGGCGGTCAGCTCGCGTTCCTCCCTCGAGAGGCTGCGCACCAGTTGCTTGGCGATCGTCGCGGGCAGTTCGTCGAGCAGTTCGGCGCGGTCTTCGGGCTCCAGGTTGTCGAAGGCCTCGGCCACGTCGGCGGTGCCGAGCTCGTGGATCAGTTCGGCCTGGGCGGCGGCGTCGAAGTCGTCGAAGACCTCGACCGCCTGGTCCTTGTGCAGCAGCCGGAAGCCGATGGTGCGCAGGTGCGGTGGCATCGCTTCCAGTAGCGCCGCCGCCTCTTGCGGGGCGAGGGCCGTCAGGATCGCCGAGGCCTCAGTCAGATTCTTCTCGCGCAGGGCCGAATCCAGGGCGCGAGTGGGGGTTGCGGGCATGGCTCGATTGTGGACCACCGGTCCGGGGTTGTCGCGCCCGGCGGGTCAGTCGTCGTCGGCGGCCGATCCGGTGCTCTGCGCGGCCGCTTCGGCTTCGCGGGCGGCGGCGTACGGATCGGGCACCCGGCCGCCGGAGATCGCCGACAGCACCGGCAGATCGGCGAAGGCCACCGCGCGAAGCCGCACCGACGTGCCGTCGGTGCGCACGGCGCGCACCGCAGACCACTTCGGGAAGCGCAGGCCGGCCACCTCGTCCCACGACAGCGTGGTGGTGCCGAACGTGTCCACCGCGGTCAGCCCGTCGGCGTCGGCGACGGTCCGCACCCGGTGGATCCACCAGATCTGCACGATCGGCAGGATCAGCGTCCAGCTGAACCAGGTGATCGACACGCCCATCATCATCACGGCGACGATCAGGGTCACCAGAACGGTCAGGTAGGCCAGCCGCGAGATCACGAAGGTCGCGGACTCCGGTTGCTCGGCACGGGTGGGGGTGGGTTCGGACACGGCACCATTGTGGCACCCGGACCGGATTTGACGTGGCTCGGACCGCTGCCTTACCTTGTGACGGTGATGAATCAGAATCTTCTCGTAGTAATCGGTCGGCGCGTCAACGCCTGATCGGTCACTTCGCAGACCTTTCGAACTTCATCGACGCGCCCCTCGCACAGCCTTTGCTGTCGGGGGTTTTTTCTTGTCAGGACTACCAGGATGAGGATCGTGCAGTGAGCACTCCAACAGCCCGCGGGTCGGCTCGGCCGCAGTCGCCGTCCACCGAATCTCTGCGCTCGGGCGCCATCGTTCCCCCGGAACGGGTCACCGGCGCTCAGTCCGTCGTGCGAACTCTCGAAGAGCTCGGCGTCGAGGTCGTCTTCGGGATTCCCGGCGGTGCTGTACTCCCGGTCTACGACCCCCTCCTGGACTCGTCGAAGGTCCGCCACGTGCTGGTCCGGCACGAGCAGGGCGCCGGCCACGCCGCGACCGGCTACGCGCAGGTCGCCGGCAAGGCAGGCGTCATGATGGCCACCTCCGGTCCGGGCGCCACCAACCTGGTGACGCCGCTGGCCGACGCCCAGATGGACTCGGTCCCGGTGGTCGCGATCACCGGTCAGGTGGGGCGCGCCCTCATCGGTACCGATGCCTTCCAGGAGGCCGACATCTCCGGCATCACCATGCCGATCACCAAGCACAACTTCCTGGTGAGCACTGCCGCGGACATCCCGCGGGTCATCGCCGAGGCGTTCTACATCGCCGAGAGCGGCCGTCCGGGCGCCGTCCTGGTCGACATCCCGAAGGACATCCTGCAGGCGCAGACCACGTTCTCCTGGCCGCCGCAGTTCGAGCTGCCCGGCTACCGTCCGGTCACCAAGCCGCACGGCAAGCAGGTCCGCGAAGCGGCCCGCCTGATCGCGCAGGCCGAGAAGCCGGTGCTGTACGTCGGCGGCGGCGTCATCCGGGCCGAGGCGTCCGAGGAACTGCGTGAGCTCGCCGAGCTGACCGGGATCCCGGTCGTCACAACCCTGATGGCGCGCGGCGCCTTCCCCGACAGCCACGACCTGCACATGGGCATGCCCGGCATGCACGGCAGCGTCGGTGCCGTCGCCGCGCTGCAGGGCAGTGACCTGCTGATCACGCTGGGCGCGCGGTTCGACGACCGGGTGACCGGCCGGCTGGACTCCTTCGCCATCGGTGCCAAGGTGATCCACGCCGACATCGACCCCGCCGAGATCGGCAAGAACCGCGAGGTGGACGTGCCGATCGTCGGCGACGTCGGCAACGTGATCGTCGACCTGATCGAAGAACTGCGCAACGACGAGTCCACCGGCGGCCGGCGTGCCGACCTGTCCGCGTGGTGGACGTACCTCGACGGGATCCGCAAGACCTACCCGCTGAGCTACGACAAGCAGTCCGACGGCTCGCTGTCGCCGGAGTTCGTCATCGAGGAGCTCGGCAAGGCCGCCGGTCCGGACGCGGTGTACTGCGCCGGTGTCGGCCAGCACCAGATGTGGGCCGCACAGTTCGTCAAGTACGAGAAGCCGCGCACCTGGCTGAACTCCGGTGGCCTGGGCACCATGGGCTACTCGGTTCCCGCGGCGATGGGGGCCAAGGCCGCCGCGCCGGAGGCCGAGGTCTGGGCCATCGACGGCGACGGCTGCTTCCAGATGACCAATCAGGAGCTGGCCACCTGCGCCATCGAGGGCATCCCGATCAAGGTGGCCCTGATCAACAACGGCAACCTGGGCATGGTCCGCCAGTGGCAGACCCTGTTCTACGACCAGCGCTACTCGAGCACCGACTTGTCGACCCATTCCCGGATGATCCCGGACTTCGTCAAGCTGTCCGAGGCGCTGGGCTGCGTCGCCATGCGGGTGGACCGCGAGGAGGACGTGGCCGAGGCCATCGCCAAGGCGCGCGAGATCAACGACCGCCCCGTGGTGATCGACTTCATCGTCGGCAAGGACGCCCAGGTGTGGCCGATGGTCGCCGCCGGCTGCGGCAACGACGAGATCATGGCGGCCCGGGACATCCGGCCGCTGTTCGACGACGACGAGTCGGCCGGCGACACCCCGCCCGAGCTCGCAGAAACCCTGCTGCGTCCGCGCGACGAGGCACCGGAAGGGAGTGACTCGCTGTGAGCACCCATACGCTGAGCGTCCTGGTGGAGGACCGCCCGGGCGTGCTGGCCCGCGTGAGCGGCCTGTTCTCGCGCCGCGGATTCAACATCGAGTCGCTGGCCGTCGGCCCCACCGAACTCAAGGGCATGTCCCGGATGACCATCATGGTTTCCGTGGACGACTTCCCCCTGGAGCAGGTCACCAAGCAGCTCAACAAGCTGGTGAACGTGATCAAGATCGTCGAGCAGGACCCGGAGAACTCGGTGTCCCGCGAGCTGATGCTGATCAAGGTGCGGACCGATGCGACCAACCGCGCCGAGATCGTCGACGTGGTGAACCTCTTCCGCGCCAAGGTGATCGACGTCGCGCCGGAGTCGGTGACCGTCGAGGCCACCGGCACCTCCGACAAGCTCGAGGCACTCCTGCGGATGCTCGACCAGTACGGTATCCGGGAGATCGCCCAATCGGGCGGGGTCACCCTGGGCCGGGGACCCAAGAGCATGTCGGCCCACCGCTGACGCAACAATCAAGTAACCGACAACACAACACACCACGCCGCACCGCTCCGGTGGGGCACACGAAGGGAATTCACCGTGGCAGTCGAGAAGTTCTACGACGACGACGCAGACCTGTCGATCATCCAGGGCAAGAAGGTCGCCGTGATCGGCTACGGCAGCCAGGGCCATGCCCACTCGCTGTCGCTGCGCGACTCCGGCGTCGACGTGGCCATCGGCCTGCGTGAGGGCAGCGCCTCGCGCGAGAAGGCCGCCGAGCAGGGACTGAAGGTCATGACCGCGGCCGAGGCCGCCGAGTGGGCCGACGTCATCATGCTGCTGGCGCCCGACACCAGCCAGGCCAAGATCTTCACCGAGGACATCGAGCCGCACCTCAAGGACGGCGACGCGCTGTTCTTCGGCCACGGCCTCAACATCCACTTCGGGCTGATCAAGCCGCCGGCCAACGTCACCGTGGCGATGGTCGCGCCGAAGGGCCCGGGCCACCTGGTCCGCCGCCAGTTCGTCGACGGCAAGGGCGTTCCCGCGCTCATCGCCGTGCACCAGGATCCGACGGGCGAGGGCCAGGCGCTGGCGCTGAGCTACGCCAAGGGCATCGGCGGCACCCGCGCCGGCGTGCTCAAGACCGACTTCAAGGAAGAGACCGAGACCGACCTCTTCGGTGAGCAGGCCGTGCTGTGCGGCGGCACCGAGGAACTGGTCAAGACCGGTTTCGACGTCCTCGTGGAGGCCGGCTACGAGCCGGAGATGGCCTACTTCGAGTGCCTGCACGAGCTGAAGCTGATCGTCGACCTGATGTACGAGGGCGGCATCGCCCGCATGAACTACTCGGTCTCCGACACCGCTGAGTTCGGCGGCTACCTGTCGGGCCCGCGCGTCATCGACGCCGACACCAAGCAGCGCATGCGTGACATCCTGTCCGACATCCAGGACGGCACCTTCGTCAAGCGCCTGGTCGCCAACGTCGAGAACGGCAACGCCGAGCTCGAAGCCCTCCGCAAGGAGAACGCCGAGCACCCGATCGAGGTGACCGGCAAGAAGCTGCGCGACCTGATGAGCTGGGTGGATCGCCCGATCACCGAAACCGCCTGATCGCACTCACTTCGCTGATCTCCGACGACCCCGCGTTCACTGGTGGACGCGGGGTCGTCGGCATCCCGGCTCGCCGGGCGCGGCCACTCCGATACGATTCGGCGAGATGCGCTGTGCGCAGCGAGACCGTCCGCGAGAACGAGGAGAGATCGATCAATGGGTGAAGTCCGGCACGAGGCAGTCGTCAACGCTCCGCGAGAGCGGGTCTTCGAGTACATCAACGACTATCAGAACGTCCCCGAGTACATGTTCGGCGTCCACAAGTTCACGCCGACCACCGACGTCACCTCCGGACTGGGATCGATCTTCGAGACCGTGATCAAGATCGGCCCGAAGGACCTCAAGTCGACGGTCGAGTGCGTGGAGTGGACCGAGAACGAGGTGATCCGGCTCGAGTCGACCTCCGGATTCGGCGCCAACACCAGCTGGGGATTCGCCGACGGCGACGAGCCCGGCACCACCAAGCTGTCCGTGCAGTTCAACTACGTGCTGCCCGGCGGACTGACCGGCAAGGTCCTCGGCGGAGTGATGGGCCCGTTCGTCGACCAGGCCGTCAAGCACACCGAATCCAAGGTCAAGGCCGCAGTCGAAGGCTGATCTGCCGTCCGGGCCCGCGGCCGCCGGACAGACTGGCTCCGAGCGCGGCGGCACGGCATGATCGACGGGCGAGAGCCCGGTTCACCGCGGAACTATCCGATACCAAGGAGAGAATTCATGAGTCAGGTCGTCAAGGGTGTCATCGCGCGCGCCAAGGGTGCGCCCGTCGAGACGGTCAACATCACGATCCCCGATCCCGGTCCCGGCGAGGCGGTGGTGAAGATCCTCACCTGCGGTGTCTGCCACACCGACCTGCACTACCGGGAAGGCGGGATCAACGACGAGTTCCCGTTCCTCCTCGGGCACGAAGCCGCCGGCATCGTGGAGTCGGTCGGCGACGACGTCTCCGAGGTGGCGCCGGGCGACTTCGTGATCCTCAACTGGCGCGCGGTGTGCGGTCAGTGCCGCGCCTGTCTGCGCGGCGAGCACCAGTACTGCTTCGATTCCAGGAACGCCACGCAGAAGATGACCATCGCCGACGGTGAGGGAGCGGGCACGGAGCTGAGCCCGGCCCTGGGCATCGGCGCCTTCGCGGAGAAGACCCTCGTCGCGGCCGGCCAGTGCACCAAGGTGAACCCGGAGACCCGGCCGGCTGCGGCCGGCCTGCTCGGCTGCGGCGTGATGGCCGGACTGGGTGCGGCCATCAACACCGGCGGCGCCGGCCGCGGCAAGTCGCTCGCCGTGATCGGTTGCGGCGGAGTGGGTGTGGCGGCCATCGCCGGCGGCGCGCTGGCCGGCTCGATGCCGATCATCGCCGTCGACATCGACCCGAAGAAGCTGGCGGCCGCCGAGAAGCTCGGGGCCACGCACACCATCGACTCGTCCAAGGTGGATCCGGTCGAGGAGATCGCCAGGATCTGCGACGAGTACCACCCGGGCGCCGAGGGCGCCGACGTGGTGGTCGACGCCGTCGGGCGGCCGGAGACCTGGAAGCAGGCCTTCTACGCCCGCGACCTGGCCGGCACCGTGGTGCTGGTGGGCGTCCCCAACCCGGACATGACGATCCCGGAGATCCCGCTGGCCGACGTCTTCGGACGCGGCGGCGCGCTCAAGTCGAGCTGGTACGGCGACTGCCTGCCCAGCCGCGACTTCCCGATGCTGGTGGACCTCTACCGTGACGGCCGGCTGGATCTGGACGCCTTCGTCACCGAGGAGATCGGGATCGACGACGTCGAGGGGGCCTTCGACAAGATGCACCACGGTGACGTGCTGCGTTCGGTGGTGGTGATCTGATGACCGCGCGGGTCGATCACACCGTCACCTCCGGAACGTTCAGCCTCGACGGCGAGACCTTCGACGTCGACAACAACGTGTGGGTGGTCGGCGACGATGCCGAGTGCATCGTCATCGACGCCCCGCACTCGGTCGAGAAGATCCTCGACCTGGTCGGCGGTCGCACCGTGACCGCGATCGTCTGCACGCACGCGCACGACGACCACGTCCGGTATGCGCCCGAGCTGGCCGAGGCCACCGGCGCCCCGATCTGGCTGCACCCGGACGACGCCCAGCTGTGGGAGCTGACGCACCCCGGGCGCGCCTGGGACGAGGATCTGGCCGACGGCGCGCAGATCGAGGTCGGTGGCATCGCCCTGACGGTGATCCACACGCCGGGTCACGCGCCCGGCGGGATCTGCCTCTACGCGCCGGATCTGGGGTGCGTCTTCACCGGAGACACCCTGTTCCAGGGCGGACCGGGCGCCACCGGGCGGTCGTTCTCCAGCCGCGAGGTGCTCGAGGACTCCATCCGGGCCCGCCTCTACGATCTGCCCGAGAACACCGTGGTGCACACCGGCCACGGCGACGACACCACCATCGGCGCCGAGAAGGCCGCTCTGGGCTGACCCACACACGGCGAGGGCGCCCGGGGAGATCCCCGGGCGCCCTCGCCGTTGTCGATCGGTTTCCGCTTACACCGGGCGGAAGTTGTTGTAGCCGGCCCGGTTGAGACGCTTGGTGATGGTGCCCATGTTGGTGCCCGTCTCCGGTCCGATGCACGAGACGAAGTAGTAGGCGTTCACCATGCCGACCAGCGTGTTGCCGACCACCACGGGGCTGCCCGAATCGCCTTCGATCACGCACATCTGCGAGAAGTGCGCAGCGCCGTCGGAGAACCAGGTGACGCCGCAGGTGTGACCGGTGGTGCGGCCCTCCTTGCAGATGACGGTCGGGAAGGAGACCGGCTTGTTGCTGATCCGCTTGATGGTGACGCCGCCGACGGTGCTGACCGGACGGACCTTGGCCGCATCCAGTTCGATGATGGCGAGGTCGATGTCGGAGTAGCTCTGAGTGATGGTGCCGATGGGGCCGCGGTTCTGGGCGCGCTCGGACAGGACTCGCTGCCCCGGCTTGCCGCAGTGTCCGGCGGTGAGGGCGATCAGCTTGCCGCGGTTCGGGCCGGCGGTCGGTCGGCCGACCGTGGTCACGGTGCAGGCGGCGGCAGAATTGCCGCCCTTGAGAACCAGGATTCCCGATCCGCCGCCGAGGGAAACGCTCGGTGCGGCCTGGGAGGTTCCCACACCGATTCCACTCAGGGCCAGGATCGCGGCGACCACCGCCGCGAAGACCAGTGCGGTCTTCTTCATGTACAAACTCCGCTCGTGTTGTTCTCGGCTCGCACGCGAACCGTGGACGTGCCTCACTCTATTCTGATCCCGATGGATCTCCGCGGGCGGAGGGCACAGCCTGGTCAAGCTGTGACAGAAACGAGACACCTCGGAAGAATGTACCCGGTCTCACGTGGCGCGCACCACATAGCCAGGTAGCCGGGTGTGCCCGGGGGCCCGGCGGAGCTTAAGGTAGTCGCGTCAGACGCGTGTGTCCTCGCATGCTGCACCGATGAAATCTGGAGAAACCCTAGTGACCGCATCCGGCCGTCCTGTTGTCCTGATCGCCGACAAGCTCGCTCCGTCCACCGTCGAAGCGCTCGGCGGCGACGTCGAGGTCCGGTGGGTCGACGGGCCGGATCGTCCCAAGCTGCTCGAGGCCGTCGCCGGCGCCGACGCGCTGCTGGTCCGCTCGGCCACGACGGTCGACGCCGAGGTCCTCGACGCCGGTAAGAACCTGAAGATCATCGCGCGCGCCGGCGTCGGCCTGGACAACGTCGACGTCCCCGCGGCCACCGAACGCGGCGTGATGGTGGTCAACGCCCCGACCTCCAACATCCATTCGGCGGCCGAGCACGCCATCGCGCTGCTCATGGCGGCCGCGCGCCAGGTGCCCGCCGCCGACACCACCCTGAAGGACAAGACCTGGAAGCGGTCGTCGTTCAACGGTGTCGAGCTGTTCGACAAGACCGTCGGTGTGGTCGGACTCGGCCGCATCGGTCAGCTGGTGGCCGCCCGCCTCGGCGCCTTCGAGACCCACCTGATCGCGTATGACCCCTACGTGTCGGCGGCCCGCGCCGCCCAGTTGGGCATCGAGCTGGTGAGCCTGGACGAGCTCCTCGAGCGCGCCGACTTCATCACCGTGCACCTGCCCAAGACCAAGGAGACGGCCGGCCTGATCGGCGCCGACGAGCTCGCCCGCACCAAGCAGGGCGCCATCATCGTCAACGCCGCCCGCGGCGGCCTGATCGACGAGGCGGCACTGGCCGAATCGATCAAGTCCGGCCATGTGCGTGCCGCCGGCCTGGACGTCTACGCCACCGAGCCGTGCACCGATTCGCCGCTGTTCGACCTAGACGAAGTGGTGGTGACCCCGCACCTGGGCGCCTCCACCGCCGAGGCCCAGGACCGGGCCGGCACCGACGTGGCCAAGAGCGTGCAGCTGGCCTTGGCCGGACAGTTCGTCCCGGACGCGGTCAACATCACCGGCGGACCGGTCGACGACGAGGTCGCCCCGTGGCTCGACCTGTCCCGCAAGCTCGGCCAGCTGGTCGGCGTGATCTCCGAGGCGCAGCCGACCGGGGTCACCGTCGAGATCCGCGGCGAGCTCGCCGCCCGCCCGGCCGACGTCCTCGGCCTGTCGGCGGTGCGCGGCCTGTTCTCGGCCGTCGTGGACGAGCCGGTCACCTTCGTCAACGCCCCGAGCGTCGCCGAAGAGCGCGGCGTCAGCTACGACGTCGTCACCGCCAGCGAGAGCCCCAACCACCGCAGCATGATCGACGTGCGCGCGGTGTTCGCCGACGGCTCCCACGTGAACGTCGCCGGCACCCTCACCGAGCCGCGCGAGGTGGAGAAGATCGTCAACGTCAACGGACGCAACTTCGACCTGCGCGCCGAGGGCAAGAACCTGATCATCAGCTACTCCGACCAGCCGGGCACCCTGGGCAAGATCGGCACGCTGCTGGGCAACGTCGGCGTCGACATCGTCGCCGCCGGCCTGGCGCAGGACCTGGAGGGGCCGGGCGCCACCACCATCCTGCGCGTCGACCGCGCCGTGGACGACGACGTCCTCGACGCCGTGGCCGAGGCAGTCTCGGCCACCCTGATCAAGCAGGTGGACTTCTCATGAAGCTGGCCGTGATCCCCGGTGACGGCATCGGGCCCGAGGTGGTGGAGCAGGCGCTGCGCGTGCTGGAGAAGCTGCACCCCGACGTCGAGACCACCGAGTTCGACTTCGGCGCCCGCCGCTACCACTCGACCGGTGAACTCCTCACCGACGACGACGTGGCCGCCCTGCGCGAGCACGATGCGATCCTGCTCGGCGCGATCGGTGATCCGTCGGTGCCGTCCGGTGTGCTCGAACGCGGTTTCCTGCTGAAGCTGCGGTTCCTCCTCGATCATCACGTGAACCTCCGGCCGTCGGTCCTGTACGACGGCGTCGCCTCGCCGCTGGCGGGCGAGCAGGACATCGACTTCGTGGTGGTCCGCGAGGGCACCGAGGGGCCGTACACCGGCAACGGCGGTGCGATCCGGGTGGGCACCCCGCACGAGGTCGCCACCGAGGTCAGCGTGAACACCCGGTACGGCATCGAGCGGGTGGTGCGCGACGCCTTCGCCCGCGCCCAGCAGCGCTCGAAGAAGCTCACCCTGGTGCACAAGACCAACGTCCTGACCTTCGCCGGTTCCATGTGGGCGCGCACCGTCGACGAGGTGGCCACGGAGTTCCCCGAGGTGAGCGTGGACTACTGCCACGTGGACGCCGCGATGATCTACCTGGTGACCGACCCGAGCCGGTTCGACGTGATCGTCACCGACAACCTGTTCGGCGACATCGTCACCGACCTGGCGGCCGCGGTCTCCGGCGGTATCGGCCTGGCGGCGTCAGGCAACATCGACGCCACCGGCACCAACCCGTCGATGTTCGAGCCGGTCCACGGCAGCGCCCCGGACATCGCGGGCCGCCGGCTGGCCGATCCGACGGCCGCGATCCTGTCGGCCGCGCTGTTGCTGCGTCACCTGGGCGACGACGCCGGAGCCGCCCGCATCGAGGCGGCCGTGGCGGCCGACGTGGCCGCGCGCGGAGACCAGCGCGGATCCACCACCGAGGTCGGGGACCGGATCCTGGAATCGCTGTGACCGAGCCGGTGCGGTGGTGACCGATCCGGAGAACCCCGGGCGGTCCGACCGCGGCGCCACGCTGTTGCGCGCCGTGCCGGCGCTGATCGTCGCGCTCGCCGGACTGGTCGGTGCGCTGCTCGTCGACGGCTGGCGGGTCCGGCTGCCCGATCCGGTCGCCACGCACTGGGGCTCGGGCGGCACGCCGGACGGATTCACGTCCGTCGACGGCGTAGTGGTCTCGGTGGCGGTCACAGCCGCGGTCGGGGCCGCGCTGTGTCTGGTGACCTTCGTCCGGCGGGTGGAGGCGACCACCCGCCGTATCCTGGCCGGAACTTTCTGCGGCACCGCCGTTTTCGTCATCGTGCTGATCGTCGCCCTCACCGGCGCGCAGCTGGACCTGGCCCATTCGGCGGCCGCACCGCTGTCGGGCTGGGCGTTCCTGCTCGCCGCCGCCGGCGGTGTGCTGACCGGCGTCGCGGCCGGTTACGTACTGCCCGCCGCCACCGGTGATGGCGACTCGCCGCAGGTGGTGGGGGAGGTCCCGGTGTCCGCGCCGCCGGCCGGCGTCGGCGTCCTCTGGTCCGGCCGCACCACGTACGCGCCCACCGCGATGATCGTGCTGGCGTCGTCGGTGCTGGCCCTGCTTGGCGTCGCGGTCGTGGTCGGGATGTGGGCGATCCTGCTCCCGGTGGCACTGGTGATCGCCGTGGCGACCGTGGCCACCGGTCTGGTGCGAGTCACCGTCTCCGCCCAGCAGGTGCGTTTCGCCGGTCCGCTGGGCCGGCCGCGCGTGCTGATCCCGCTCGCCGAGATCGAGCGCGCAGAAGTGGTTCCGGTCAGTGCACTGAAGGACTTCGGCGGCTGGGGCCTCCGGATCGGCTTCTCCGCGAAGCTGAAGGGCGCGGCGGGTTTCGTCCTCCGCTCCGGGCCCGGCCTGGTGGTGGTACGCACCGGCGACGCGCCGAAGCCGTTCCGCCGCGACGTGGTGGTGGTCGACGACGCGGCGACGGCCGCGGCGACCATCAACTCGCTCCTGATCGAGGAATGACCTCTTCCTCCCGGGGACGCGGGTCACCGGGGATCAGCGGCAGTGCCAGGACCGGAGCGGCCGCGACGATCGCGAAGACGGCCGGATAGCCGAGGCGCTCGATCGCCGCACCCAGGATCGGAGTCGCCGCCGCCATGGTGACGAACTGTGCGGTGTTCTGGACCCCCAGGGCTCGGCCGCTCCAGAACGGGCCCGCCGATTCGGCGATGGCCGTGAACGCCAGACCGTTGTCGGCCACGGTGGCGATGGAGGCCAGCACCATCATGGCCGGTGCCAGGGCGCTGTCGAACTGATCGGTCAGTGCCAGCGCCGCCATCGTCACCGCGGCGGCCACCGCGATCACCCGGACCGGCCGCATGCGCGAACCCCACACGTCGGACACCCGTCCCGCGGCGATCCGGCCGAGTGCACCCAGCACCTGCGTCACCGTCACGAGCACGCCGGCGCCCAGGGGGGTCCACCCCTGGGCGATGATCAGCCACGCCGGAACGAAGGTCCACAACATGTTCTGGCCGATCACCAGGAGCACGCTGAACGCGTGGATCCGCCACAGGTAGGTGCTCGACCGATACGGATTGCCGTCCGGCTGTGCGGCGAGCACCGACGCCGGCAGCGGCGGATCGACGATGCCCAGGTACACCGTCAGCAGGCCGAGAGCCGTCACGGCGGCCGGGACGGCCAGCGCCGCGGCCACTCCGGCCGTGGAGGCCAGCACCGGCATCGACAGCGCGAGGACGGCGATGCCCAGCGGCTGCGCCATCTGCCGGATGCCCATCGCGGTGCCCCGCTGGTCGGCGGGGAAGAAGCCGATGACGATCCGGCCGCTGGCCCCATTGGCGGCGCCCGAGCCCACCCCGCCGACCAGCAGTGCGGCACCGAGTACCCACTCGGACGCGCCGATTCCGGCGGCCGCGGCAGCTCCGGTGGTGCCGACCAGCGTGATCAGCAGGGAGATCAGCAGGACCCGGCGCTCCCCGAACCGGTCCAGGGCCCAGCCCCAAGCGAGGATCGCCACCGTGATGCCCACGGTCGGCACGGCGGCGAGCAGAGCTGCGGTGCCCAGCGACATGCCGTCGTCGTGCAGAGCCGGGATCACGTAGGCGAATCCGCTGGTGGCGGCGGTGGCCGTCATCGCGGCGATCAGCGAGCAGACCAGAATGCCCCAGCGGCGTGCCCGCGTCGGGGCCGCGGGGTGGTCGTGCAACGCCGCCGCCGTTCTCCGTTTCACGCTCTACCCACCGCCTTGTCTCATATAGTGATATTCAAGTATCAGAGTGTAGTACACCCGTGCGCGGCGGCCCCGGGCGGTGCTGCGCTAATCTGGCGGCATGAAACTCGCTCGTGTCGCAACGCCGGACGGGATGGCCTTCGTGGCCGTCGAGGGTGACGAGGGTGGACAGGTCGCGCGGGAGATCGCCGAGCACCCCTTCGGGGAGCCGACCTTCACCGGTCGCAGCTGGCCGCTGAATCAGACCCGGTTGCTCGCTCCGATCCTCGCCAGCAAGATCGTCGCCATCGGCAAGAACTATGCGGAGCACGCCGCCGAGATGGCTCCCGAGGGCGAGGCTCCGTCCGATCCGGTGATCTTCATGAAGCCGAGCACCTCCATCATCGGGCCCGGGGTGCCCATCGTGCGGCCGCCGTCCTCCGAGCGCGTCGACTACGAGGGAGAGCTGGCGGTGGTGATCGGCCGCCCGTGCAAGGACGTGAAGGCCGCGCAGGCGGCGGGTGTGATCCTCGGTTACACCATCGCCAACGACGTCACCGCCCGCGATCAGCAGCGCCACGACGGCCAGTGGACCCGTGCCAAGAGCTACGACAGCTTCTGCCCGCTCGGACCGTGGATCGAGACCGCGATCGACCCGTCCGATCTGGCCATCCGCACCGAACTGGACGGCGAGGTGAAGCAGTCCAGTCGAACCTCCAAGCTGATCCACAGCGTCGGCGACATCGTCGAATGGGTCTCCGGCGTGATGACGCTGATGCCCGGCGACGTGATCCTCACGGGAACCCCCGCGGGCGTGGGGCCGATGACCGCAGGCCAGACCGTCTCGGTGACCGTCGAGGGGATCGGCACCCTCGCCAATCCCGTCGTCGACAAGTGACCGCCGCCGGCCGCCGCCCCGCTCCGCCGCGCCCGGCGACCGCGGAACTGAACGGCATCACCGTCTCGTACGCCGAATCCGGCGAGGGGCCGTTGGTGCTGATGATCATGGGCACCGGCAGCCCGGGGCGGGTGTGGCAGGCCCACCAGGTGCCCGCGCTGGTCCGCGCGGGCTTCCGGGTGGTCACCTTCGACAACCGCGGCATCCCGCCGACCAGCGAGTGCCCCGACGGCTTCACCCTGGCCGACATGGTGGACGACACCGCCGCGCTGATCGAGCATCTGGGGGCGCCGGCGCTGGTGGTCGGCACCTCGCTGGGTGCGCGCATCGCGCAGGAGTTGACCCTGAGCCGGCCCGACTTGGTCCGCGGTGTGGCGCTGCTGGGCACCTACGGGCGGGTGACGCCGCTGGTGTCGGCGTTCTCGGCGGGCGAGCTCGCCCTCATCGACGCAGGCATCGAACTGCCCGGCGACTATCACGCCGCGATCACCGCGAAACAGAATCTGTCGCCGCACACCCTGGCCGACGACCGCGCCGCCCGTGACTGGCTCGACGTGATCGGCTTCGGCGGCCAGACCCGGTCGGCGGGTCTGCGTGCCCAGCTGAGCCTGCCCGAGCGCGAGGAGAACCGGCTGGCCGCCTACGCCGGCATCGACCGGCCCTGCCTGGTGGTCGGTTTCGCCGACGACCAGACGTTGCCGGTGCAGCTGGCGCGGGAGGTCGCCGAGGCGGTTCCGGGGTCGCGCTACGCCGAGGTGGAGCGTGCCGGGCACTTCGGCTACCTGGAGCACCCGGAGACCGTCAACGAGCTGCTGATCGACTTCCTGCGCGGTGTCGCGGGCGAGTGAGCGCCGCGCCTCTCCTGGCTGATCGGGCCCGGCGCTGACCCATTACGCTGACCTGCATGACCGTCCGCGTTCGCTTCTGCCCGTCACCCACCGGAACCCCGCACGTCGGCCTGGCCCGCACCGCGCTGTTCAACTTCGCTCAGGCCCGTCACGACAGCGGTACCTTCGTCTTCCGCATCGAAGACACCGACGCCGCCCGCGACAGCGAGGAGAGCTACGAGGCCATCCTCGACGCCCTGCGCTGGCTGGGGCTGGACTGGGACGAGGGGCCCGAGGTGGGCGGCCCGTACGGGCCGTACCGGCAGTCCGAGCGCAAGCAGCTGCACCGCGACGTGGTCGACCGCCTGGTGGAGGCGGGCTACGCCTACCCGGCCTACTCGACCCCCGACGAGGTCGAAGCCCGGCACAAGGCCGCCGGCCGCGACCCCAAGCTCGGCTACGACAACTTCGATCGCGACCTGACCGACGAGCAGCGCGCGGAGTTCGCCGCCGCCGGCCGGGGCGCCGTGATCCGGTTGCGGATGCCCGACGAGGACATCACCTGGGACGACCTCGTCCGCGGCACCACCACCATCAAGGCCGGGACGGTTCCCGACTTCGCCCTCACTCGCTCCGGCGCACCGGGGGAGGCGGGCGACCCGTTGTACACGCTGGTGAACCCGGTCGACGACGCCATGATGAAGATCACCCACGTGCTGCGCGGCGAGGACCTGCTGCCGTCGACACCGCGGCAGATCGCGCTGTACCGCGCGCTGACCGAGCTCGGCATCGCCGACGGGGTGCCCGAGTTCGGACACCTGCCCTTCGTGATGGGCGACGGCAACAAGAAGCTGTCCAAGCGGGATCCGGCGTCGAATCTGTTCCACCATCGCGACCGCGGCTTCCTGCCGGAGGGGCTGCTGAACTATCTGGCCCTGCTCGGCTGGGGGCTGTCCGGCGACAACGACGTCTTCACGCTCGACGAGATGATCGCCGCCTTCGACGTGCGCAATGTGAACTCCAACCCGGCGCGCTTCGACCAGCGCAAGGCCGACGCGATCAACGCCGAGCACATCCGCCGGCTCACCCCGGCCGACTTCGCCGGCCGGCTGCGCCACTACCTGGTGGAGCGCGGTCACCTCACCGAGCCCGTCGACGACGCCGTCTTCGGACCGCTCGCCGACCTGGTGCAGACCCGCATCCAGGTGCTCGGTGACGCCTGGGACCTGATCAAGTTCGCCTACGTCGCCGACGAGGACTTCACCTTCGACGAGAAGTCGGCCGCCAAGAATCTGGGCGCCGACGCGGCGGGAGTCCTCGACGCCGCGATCGCCGCGTGCGAGGGGGTCGACACGTGGGAGACCGCGGTCCTGGAGGAGGCTCTCAAGGCCGCCCTGATCGACGGTCTCGAGCTGAAGCCGCGCAAGGCGTACGGGCCGGTCCGCGTGGGTGTCACCGGTGCCGCGGTGAGCCCTCCGCTGTTCGAATCCATGGAGATCCTGGGCCGCGAGACCACGCTGCGCCGGCTGGCGCAGGCCCGCGAAGTGGCCGCAGCCGCGGGCTAGGGGCCCCGCTTCCCGGCGGCCTACGGCCCTGTGACCAGGCGATTTGTAGTTTGGGGGTGGTGTCTTGGTAATCTTTCTTCCGGTTCGGAACGAAGCGGAGAATGAGCTCGCCGCCGAGATCCGGGAAAACCCTTGGGGTATGGTGTAATTGGCAACACAGCGGTTTCTGGTACCGCCATTCTAGGTTCGAGTCCTGGTACCCCAGCGAGTCATACGGGGTCACCCGTGTCTCTCAAAACCGAATAGCTCGCTTGCCGAGCAGTTCTAGGGCCCCGTCGTCTAGCGGCCTAGGACGCCGCCCTCTCAAGGCGGTAGCGCGGGTTCGAATCCCGTCGGGGCTACCAGAAGCAGGCCCGCACCGTTCCCGGTGCGGGCCTGCTTCGTCTTCGGATTCTGCGGTACTGGTCGCGTCAGAGGTACTGGGCGGTGGAGCCGGCGACCGGCATCTCGGGCAGGTTCAGCTTGCGGTGGTCCCACGAGCGGATCCGCCCGGGCACCACCCGCACCGCCACGCGCTTGTGCATCATCGCGTCCACGGCCGGACGCAGTTCTTCGCTGTACGGGCCGTTGTAGCGCTCCCAGACGCTGATCCCGGTCTGCAGGCAGCTGTCCGGGTCGTCGAGCACCTCCGCCGTGCCCTCGATGGCGACTCCGCGGAGGGTGTCGTAGGTGTGCCCGTCCTCGATCATCACGGTGATGCGCGGATCGCGGAGCATGTTCACCGCCTTCTGCGACTTCACCTTGGTCTCGAACCAGACCTCGGGAATCGGGGAGGCGGCATCGGCGGCGGGTTCGACGACGCCGTACCACATGGCGACCAGGTGCGGCTGGCCGTCGGCGCCGACGGTGGCGAGGGTGGCGGTACGGCTGTGGCGGATGAAGTCGGCGATCTCGGTGTCCGACATGACGATCTGATTGCGCTGGTTGGTTCCCATGGATCCGACGCTACAGCCGAGCGCCGATCCGCTGGGCGGCAGTGAGAAGGTCGTCGGCCCATCGTTCCCCCGGGCGGCGGCCCATGCGCTCGATCGGGCCGGACACCGAGACCGCGGCCACCACCTCGCCACCGCCGTCGTAGACCGGGGCGGAGACGCTTGCGACGCCGTCGGCGCGTTCGCCGGCGCTCTGCGCCCAGCCGCGCCGGCGGATCTCGGCCAGAGCGCGCTCGGTGAAGCCGGCCGCGCCGAACAGCGACTCCCGGGTCTCGGTGTCGGCGAACGCGGCCAGGACGCGGGCGGCCGAGCCCGCCGTCATCGGCAGCCGCATGCCGACCGGCACGGTGTTGCGCAGACCCGTGGGCGGCTCGACGGCGGCGATGCACACCCGTTCGGCGCCCTCGCGCCGGTACAGCTGCACCGACTCGCCGGTGGCCTCCTGCAGGCCGGGCAAGACGTGCAGTGCCGCTTCCCGGACGGCGTCCGGCGCGGCGGCGGCGAGCCGTCGTAGGCCCGGACCGGGGATCCAGCGCCCGGTGCCGTCGCGGGCCACCAGCAGATGGGCCTCCAGGCCCACGGCCAGGCGGTGGGCGGTCGCGCGGGGGAGTCCGGTCGCCTCGGTGAGCTCGGCGAGATTGCACGGCCGCTGCGCGACCGTCTGCAGGACCAGCACCGATTTGTCTAGGACACCGATTCCGCTAGAATTTCCCATACGACGATATTAACTGTCCATATATTGAGATTGCCAGTCCACGCAGGCGACAGCCCCGAAGCCGGTGGAGGCGGCAAGACGCGAAAGTCGAGTGTGCTCATGACTCAGTCACCAGCAACCAGCGCGCCCCGCACGCTGGCGGAGAAGGTCTGGGACGACCACGTGGTGGTCCCCGGCCGGGTCGACGAGAACGGCGAGACCGGTCCCGACCTGATCTACATCGACCTGCACCTGGTCCACGAGGTGACCAGTCCGCAGGCCTTCGACGGCCTCCGGGTGGCCGGCCGCAAGCTGCGCCGTCCCGACCTGACGATCGCGACCGAGGACCACAACGTCCCCACCACCGACATCTTCAGCCCGATCGCCGACCAGGTCTCGGCGCTGCAGGTGGAGACGCTGCGCCGCAACTGTGCCGAGTTCGGTGTGCGTCTGTACCCGATGGGCGACGACGAGCAGGGCATCGTCCACGTGGTCGGCCCGCAGCTGGGGCTGACCCAGCCCGGCATGACGGTGGTCTGCGGCGACAGCCACACCTCCACGCACGGCGCCTTCGGTGCCATCGCGATGGGCATCGGCACCTCCGAGGTGGAGCACGTGATGGCCACCCAGACGCTGTCGCTGCGCCCGTTCAAGACCATGGCCATCAACGTCGACGGCGAACTGCCGCCGGGCGTCACCGCCAAGGATCTGATTCTGGCGATCATCGCCGAGATCGGCACCGGCGGCGGACAGGGGCACGTCCTGGAGTACCGCGGCCCGGCGATCGAGAAGCTGTCGATGGAAGCACGCATGACCATCTGCAACATGTCGATCGAAGCCGGTGCCCGCGCCGGCATGATCGCCCCCGACCAGATCACCTACGACTTCCTGAAGGGCCGTCCGCACGCCCCGCAGGGCGACGACTGGGATGCGGCCGTCCAGTACTGGGACAGCCTGCAGACCGATCCCGGAGCGGTCTACGACCGTGAGGTCCACATCGACGCCTCCGCGCTGACCCCGTTCGTCACCTGGGGCACCAACCCCGGGCAGGGGCTGCCCCTGGGGGCGGACGTTCCGAACCCGGCCGACATCCTGGACGAGACGCAGGCCCTGGCCGCCGAGCGTGCGCTGGAGTACATGGACCTCACCCCGGGTACCCCGCTGCGCGAGGTGGAAGTGAACACCGTCTTCGTCGGCTCGTGCACCAACGGCCGCATCGAAGACCTGCGGGCGGTCGCCGACGTTCTCAAGGACCGCAAGGTGGCCGACGGGGTCCGCATGCTCGTGGTGCCCGGCTCGATGAAGGTGCGCGCGCAGGCCGAAGCCGAAGGTCTCGGCGAGATCTTCACCGGTGCCGGAGCTGAGTGGCGGATGGCCGGCTGCTCGATGTGCCTGGGCATGAACCCCGACCAGTTGTCACCGGGCGACCGGTGCGCGTCCACCTCCAACCGCAATTTCGAAGGGCGCCAAGGCAAGGGCGGCCGCACCCACCTGGTGTCGCCGGCCGTCGCCGCGGCGACCGCGGTGCGCGGCCGGCTGGCCGCACCCGCCGATCTGGACTGACCAGCGAGACTCCCAGCGAGAGAAACGATCATGGAACCCTTCATCACGCACACCGGCATCGGAGTTCCGTTGCAGCGCAGCAACGTCGACACCGACCAGATCATCCCCGCCGTCTACCTCAAGCGCGTCACCCGCACCGGCTTCGAGGACGGCCTGTTCGCGGCCTGGCGCGGCGACCCCGACTTCATCCTCAACAACGAGCCGTGGAGTTCGGGTTCGGTCCTGGTGGCCGGCCCCGACTTCGGCACCGGCTCTTCTCGTGAGCACGCGGTCTGGGCACTGATGGACTTCGGTTTCCGCGTGGTGATCTCCGCGCGTTTCGCCGACATCTTCCGCGGCAACTCCGGCAAAGCCGGACTCGTTGCGGCACAGGTGGATCAGAACGACGTCGAGCTGATCTGGAAGCGGCTCGAGGCTGAGCCCGGCCTGGAGCTGACCGTGGATCTGGATAGCCGGACGGTCACCGCGGGCGACCTGGTGGTGCCGCTGCAGATCGACGACTACACCCGCTGGCGCCTGATGGAAGGCCTCGACGACATCGGCCTGACGCTGCGTGAAGTGGACGCCATCGGCGAGTTCGAGAAGGAGCGCCCGGGCTTTTTGCCGGTCACCCTCCCGTGACCCGCGGGCGTCTCGTCGCGACCGGGAACGGCCCGGCCGATCGGGTCCGACCGACCCGAATGTGAACAAACGCTCATCGAACTCCTTACCGCCCGTGCCGATTCGGGTGGTAAGGAATTCGGTGTTGCGCCCACGATTTCTGCTTTCGCCGTTTACCGTGTGAAATAGCTGGCCCCGCTGGCGAAACCACACAAACGCGGAGGAACCGATGAACAAGGCCCAACTCATCGAAGAGCTGACCAAGCGCCTCGATGCCGACCGCAAGACCGCTACCGAGGCGGTGGAGACCCTCATCGACACCATCGTCCGGGCGGTGAACAAGGGTGAGAGCGTCACCATCACCGGCTTCGGTGTCTTCGAGAAGCGCCGTCGCGCACCGCGAGTAGCCCGGAATCCGCGCACCGGGGAGACCGTGAAGGTGCGCGCCACCTCGATCCCGGCATTCCGGCCCGGAGCGCAGTTCAAGGAGATCGTCGCGGGCCGCCGCAAGCTGAAGGCGGGTGAGCCCGCGGTCAAACGAACGGCCGAGAAGGCTGAACCGGCCAAGAAGACCGCCGCCAAGAAGACTGCCGCCAAGAAGACCGCCGCCAAGAAGACCGCCGCCAAGAAGACCGCCGCGAAGACCACAGCCGCCAAGAAGACGACGGCGGCGAAGAAGACCACGGCGGCGAAGAAGGCCACGGCGGCCAAGAAGGCCACTCCGGCCAAGAAGACCACGGCCGCGAAGAAGACCACGGCCGCCAAGAAGACGACCGCCGCGAAGAAGTCGGCTCCGGCGAAGAAGACCACGGCCGCCAAGAAGACCACGGCTGCGACGAAGGCCACGGCGGCTAAGAAGTCGGCTCCGGCCAAGAAGGCCACGGCGGCCAAGAAGGCCACTCCGGCCAAGAAGACCGCCGCCAAGGCCACCCCCGCGAAGAAGACCGCGGCCAAAAAGACTGCGGCCAAAAAGACTGCGGCGACGAAGACTGCGGCCAAGAAGACTCCGGCAAAGAAGACTGCGGCCAAGAAGGCTCCGGCCAAGAAGTCTGCGGCCAAGAAGACCGCGAAGTAGCCCGAACCCCCACTGACCCGCCGCGTCGTTCGCGGCGGGTCAGTGGCCGTTCTTGCCCGGCAACGGGCTGGACAGATGGTCGATCTGCACCAGTGCGTCCCCGTGGAGGGTGAGGATCCAGACGCTGCCCTTGCGGTACCGCGACGAGGGCAGGTCGATGCCGGCCTCACCCGCCCAACGCTCCAGCAGGGGAGCGATGGCTCTGCCTTGGCTGCAGACCGCTCGTACACCGGGCACCGGGGCGGCGAGCTCGGTCAGGCGCGCGAACGCGGTTTCCGGGTCGGCGGCGTAGGCCTCCTCGGTGAGCGCGGGTTCGTTCACGATGTCGGTGCGCAACTCCTGTGACATCGGCACCAACGTCTCCACGCAGCGCAGCCGGTCGGCGGCGTGCAGATGCCGCACGCCGTACAGTCCGAGCAGCGGCACCAGCGCTTCGGCCTGGGCGGTGCCCGCCGCGTCCAGGGGCCGCTGCGTGTCGTCGCCGGTGAACCGCGAACGACGTCCGGCTTTGGCGTGTCGAATCACGATGAGCTCGTGCAGTTCGCGAACCGGTTGCGCGGCAAAGCGCTTCAGGATCTTGCGGTCGGCGTCGTACGAAACGGTGCGCTCGGCCCCGGACACCGACAGCCACTGGATGTCGTCGGTCTCGTGATTGGTGACGAAACGTCCGCCGTCCGCCTGCATCGACCAGTAGGTGACCTTCTTGCGAACGCCCGGTCTGAGGTCGTAGCTGACCGTGCCCAGCCGCCGGCCGATGCGGCTGTCGTAGCCGGTCTCCTCGGACATCTCCCGCGCGGCGGTGGCCACCAGCAGCTCGCCGTCGTGCGCCTTGCCCTTAGGCAGCGACCAGTCGTCGTACCGCTTGCGGTGGACTACGGCCACCTCGACCTTGCCGGGCTTGTGATCAGAGCCCGGGGCCCTCGTGCGCCACAGGACACCGCCGGCCGCCCAGACCGTCCGAGAAGACGACGTCACGTGCCCGATCCCGGATCCGAATGGCGCCGCCGGCGGGTCACCATCTTCCGTTGATGGTCGCGGACCTCCTCACCGGCCGCGGGCGACGCCGTCCACCCGCCGTCGGGGCGCAGTTCCCAGCAGCGGGTGCGCGGGTCGAACGCGGAGTCGAAGATGTCCTGCAGATCGGCGGCCAGCCGCCGGTCCCGCACCTGCACCATCACCTCGACGCGGCGGTCCAGGTTGCGGTGCATCATGTCGGCACTGCCGATCCAGTACTCCTGCGCAGCGCCGAAGACCATGATCCGCGAGTGCTCCAGGAACTGGCCGAGAATGGAACGGACGGTGATGTTCTCGCTGAGGCCCGGCACACCCGGGCGGAGCGCACAGATGCCGCGGACGAAGATGTCCACCGGCACCCCGGCCTGCGAGGCGCGGTACAGCGCGTCGATCACCTGCTCGTCGACCAGCGCGTTGGCCTTGAGTTGGATTCGGGCACTGGTGTTCCCGGCGCGCAGCGCGGCCACCTCGCCCTCGATCCGCTCGATGATCCCGGTCCGGATGCCGTGCGGAGCGACCAACAGATTCCGGTACTCGCTCTTCCGGGAGTAACCGGTCAGCGTGTTGAACAGGTCGGTCAGGTCCGCGCCGATCTCCGGGGCGGCCGTCAGCAGGCCCACGTCCTCGTACAGTCGGGCGGTCTTCGGGTTGTAGTTGCCGGTGCCGATGTGGCAGTAGCGGCGGATCGTGGAACCCTCGCGGCGCACCACCAGGCACGTCTTGCAGTGGGTCTTGAGGCCGACCAGCCCGTACACCACGTGCACCCCGGCCTGCTCCAGCTTGCGGGCCCAGCGGATGTTCGCCTGCTCGTCGAACCGCGCCTTCAGTTCCACCAGCGCCACCACCTGCTTCCCGGCGGCGGCCGCATCGATCAGGGCGTCGACGATCGGGGAGTCACCCGACGTGCGGTACAGCGTCTGCTTGATCGCCAGCACCTGCGGGTCGGCGGCGGCCTGCTCGATGAAGCGCTGCACGCTCGTGGAGAAGCTGTCGTACGGGTGATGCACCAGCACGTCACCCTCGCGCAGGGTGGTGAAGATGCTCTTGGGAGTCTCCCGCTCACCGAACGCCGGGTGGGTCTTCGGGACGAAGGGGCGCTCCTTGAGGCCGGGCCGGTCGATGGCGTGCACCTCGAACAGGGCGGTCAGGTCGAGCAGCCCGGGCACCTGGATCACATCGGCCGGATTCACGTCGAGTTCGCGCAGCAACAGCTCGAGCATGTGCTCGCTCATGTCGTCGCCCACTTCCAGGCGGACCGGCGAGCCGAAACGGCGGCGCGCCAGCTCGCGCTCCAGGGCCTGCAGCAGATCCTCGTCGCGGTCCTCGTCCACTTCGAAGTCGGCGTTGCGGGTGATGCGGAAGACGTGCTGCTCCACCACCTGCATGCCGGGGAACAGGAACTCCAGGTTGGCGCCGATCAGCTTCTCCAGGGGAAGGAAGATCGCCGGGTGATGGCCGTCGGGTCCGGGCGGATCGGTGTCCGGGATCAGACGGTCCACGCGGATGAAGCGGTTGATGTTGTTGGGCACCTTGACGCGGGCGAAGTGCTCGCCGCCCTCGCCGACGTCGCGCACGGTCACCGCCAGATTCAGGGACAGACCGCTGATGTAGGGGAACGGATGCGCCGGATCCACCGCCAGCGGCGTCAGGACCGGGAACAGCTCGTTGTGGAAGTACTCGCGCAACCGCACCTGCTGGATCTGCGACAGATCGTCCCAGCCGACGATGCGCACGTTCACCTCGTCGAGGGCCGGCTGCACCGAGTCGATGAACACCCGGGCGTGCCGGGCCGCGATCTTCTGGGTGCGCGCGGCGATCATCTGCAGCTGCTCGCGCGGGGAACGGCCGTCGGCCGAGCGCACCGACAGGCCGGTCTCGTCGCGTCGTTTGAGACCGGCGACCCGGACCATGAAGAACTCGTCGAGGTTCGAGGCGAAGATCGCCAGGAACTTGGCACGTTCGAGCAGCGGCAGCGAGGTGTCCTCGGCCAGCGCCAGGACCCGGGAATTGAAGTCGAGCCAGCCGAGTTCACGGTTGAAATAGCGTTCGGCGGGCAGGTCGGCGGACTCGTCGGGATCGACGGTCTCGGCCGGAAGAGCGGCGGGCAGCGCCGGGGTGGGGTGTTCGGTGGTCTCGTCCGTGGCGGTCACGAGTTTATTCTTCCCTATCGGCCCCGATCGTGCGCGGCGTCGCAGGCGGGGACCGACAGCACGGCCCTGGTCCGCGGCCCCACGCCCAGGTCGGACGCGATGCGCAGGTCGCCGGGAGTATCCACATCGCAGCGCAGATCGGGCCACCACCGCTGCTGCGGATCCAGTTCCACGGCGCCGGCCGCCCGGTGGGCCGCTGCCGAGTCCGGGCCGAAGGCGGGGCGGACGCCGATGCCGGCGCCGACGGCCAGCAGCGCTGTCCCGGTCCGGTGCCGGTCGGCCACGAAGGCCGCCGGATACGCCGCCGCGGCGGCGAGCGCGGCGCCGAAGGTCTCCGCGCGAAGCGCCGGAAGATCGGCCTGGAGATAGACCACCCCGCCCGTCGCCGCGGCGGCGCCGTGCCGCAGGGCCGCATTGAGCCCGGAGGCTCCGGCGGGTTCGTCCAGGGCGAGCGCTCCGAGGGCGCGTGCGGTGCGATGCACCTGCGGGTCCGGGCTCACGACGACGATCGTTTGCGCCCCGGCCGCGCGCACCGCGTCGACGGTGTCGGCGAACATCGCGGCGACCAGAGCAGCCCGGTCGCCGAGCGCGGCCGGCTCGGCGGCAAGACGGCTCTTGGCGTGCTGCAGCTCCTTGAGCGCCAGCACCACTGTGATCGGTTCGCACACGGGAATCCCGTCGGACATGTGAACCATGGTGCACCCCTCGTCCCGGAGGCGCCGGGAGGGGATCGCCGAACACGGCGATCCGGCAGACCATTCGACTGCTCCGGGCCGCCGGGCGCACTAGGCTGAGGCCATCCAACGGCGGTCGGGACGAGGAGTTCTCTGGTGCGAGCAGTAGTGATGGGATCGGGGTCATGGGGCACGGCGGTCGCGAAGATCCTCGTCGACGCCGGCAACGAGGTGACGATGTGGGCGCGCCGCCCCGAACTCGCAGAACAGATCAACACGCTCCACGAGAACCAGGACTACCTGCCCGGGATCACGCTCCCGGCAGGGCTGACGGCGGTCTCGTCGGTCGCCGAGGCCCTCGACGGCAAGGAACTGGTGGTCTGCGCGGTGCCCTCGCAGTCGCTGCGCGCGAATCTGGACGGCTGGCGCGACCACCTGCCCGCCGATGCGGTGCTGCTGTCGCTGGCCAAAGGCGTGGAGATCAGCAGCGGTGAGCGGATGAGCCAGGTGATCAAGGAGGTGACCGGTTTCGGGGACAGCCAGGTCGCGGTGCTCTCCGGCCCGAACCTGGCCCGCGAGATCGCGATGGAGCAGCCGGCGGCGACGGTGATCGCCTGCACCGACGAGGCCGTCGCTCAGCGCGTGCAGGAGGCGTTCGCCGCCCCGTACTTCCGCCCCTACACCAATACCGACGTGGTCGGCACCGAGATCGGCGGCGCGGCCAAGAACGTCATCGCGCTGGCCTGCGGCATGGCCTCGGGCATGGGCTTCGGGGAGAACACCCTCGCGACCCTGATCACCCGCGGCCTGGCCGAGACCATCCGGCTGGGCGTGGCCCTCGGCGCAGACATCACCACCCTCGCCGGCCTCGCCGGCGTCGGGGACCTGGTGGCCACCTGCTCGTCGCCGCTCTCGCGCAACCGGACCTTCGGCGCGCGCATGGGGGAGGGGGCATCGCTGGAAGAGGCGCAGGCGGCGACCAACGGCCAGGTGGCCGAGGGCGTGAAGTCGTGCCGATCGGTGCGGGCCCTCGCCCAGCAGCACGAGGTCGAGATGCCGCTCACCGAAGCCGTGTACCAGGTGTGCCATGAGGGTCTGCCCGTGCAGGACATGGTCGGCATGCTCCTGGGCCGCACCACCAAGCCCGAGGTCTACGGCGCCGCCCGCTGACCCCGGCAGCTGCGGTCAGGCCTCGCTGAACGACTGCCAGCCGCGCAGATCGGTCACCGGCTCGGAGTCGACGGTCGGACCACCCGGGCCCGGCGTCACCGCTCCGACGACGGTCCAGCCGTCCGGCACCCCGCCCGGGGCGAAGACGGCCAGCAGTTCGTGATCCTCGCCGCCGGTCAGCGCCCACCGCACCGGGTCGACGCCGAGTTCGGCGGCGAGCGCGTCGAGCCCGTCCGGGCGCGGTACGGCGGCCGATGTCACGTCCACGCCCAGCTCGGACGCACCGGCCATCGTGATGATCTCCTCCACCAGACCGTCGGAGACGTCGGTCATCGCGTGAGCATCCGCCCGCGCGGCCAGCGGTCCCTGCGTGAGATCGGGCTGGGGGAGGCGATACCGTTCCACCAGGCCGGAGAAGCGTTGCGCCAGAGTGGGATCGGCGCCGTTCTCGATGGCCGACAGGACCGCGAGGCCGGCCGCCGCGCCGCCGAGCGGGCCGCTCACCGCGAGGACGTCACCCGGCTGTGCGCCGGCCAGCGTCACCGGTGCCAGCCCGGCCAGGTAACCGAGCGAGGTGACGGTGAGGATCACCGACGGCGACGACACCAGGTCGCCGCCGAGCACCCGGCCGCCGAGGCGGTGGGTCTGAGCCACCAGCCCCTCGTTCAGCGCGAGCAACCGATCGACCGGGGTCTCCGGCGGGCAGCCGATCGACACGACGAGCCCGCTCAGCGAGCCGCCCATCGCCGCGATGTCCGCGGCGCTCTGCACCACCGCGCGCGCCCCGATCTGCTCGGGGGACGACCAGTCGAAGCGGAAGTGCCGCCCCGCGACGGCCGTGTCCGTGCTGACCACCACGTCGCCGTCGCCGCGCAGGACGGCGGCATCGTCGCCGGAGCCGATCACCACGTCGTCGTCGAATCGGCCCGCGGCCGCCGTGAACAGTCCGATCAGCGCCCGCTCACCGACTTCGCCGACAGTCCGTCGGCGGGGCTCAGGATCCTTCTCCACAGCGCCGACACTACGCGCCGGACAGGCCCTCGCTAGGGTCGTCCCATGAGCACGAAGGACTCCGACCCCGAGAGCGGCGAGCGCGCCGGTGACCAGCCGCAGGCCGCCGGCGAGCCGGACGCCGCCGAGCCCGCCTACCGGCTCAGTCCCGCGCTGATCGCCACCCTGGTGGCGATCCCGGTGATGGTGATCATCGCGTTCATCGTCTTCGCCGTCATCAAGTCCAACGAGGTGTCGGCGACGCCGGTGGACTCCTACGCAGCCTCCGACGAGGACACCGACCGCTGCCCACAGCTGATCGGCGAACTGCCCGAGACCTTCGGCGACTACGCAGACAAGACGGTCGACGGGAACACCGTCCGCTGGACCACGGAGGGGTCGACCGAGCCGCTGGTGTTCCGCTGCGGCGTCGCCCGTCCCGAGGATCTGGCCCCCACCAGCGCCCTGCAGGTGATCCATCCGACGCAGTGGTTCATCACCGACACCGAGGAGGCACGCGGTCAGGCCTACGTGCTGGTCGACCGGCGTCCGTACGTGGCCGTGTGGGTGCCGGCGGGCGCCGGCAACGCTCCGTTGACCGACATCTCCGCGCTGGTGGCCGAGCTGCCGCCGGCGCCGCTGGACTTCGGCGGGAACTGACCGGCGACCGCTCGGGTCGCGATGGTTAGATCGGGCCATGGCTGTTTACGCGCTCGGTGAGCGGGAACCGGTACTCGGCAAAGACGTCTACGTGCATCCGGATGCGACGGTGATCGGCGACGTCCGTCTCGGTGACGGGGTCTCGGTGTGGCCCGGAGCGGTGCTGCGCGGCGACTACGGCACCATCACGATCGGCGCCCGCACCAACATCCAGGACGGCACCGTGATCCACTGCACCTTCACCGAGCCGACCGTGCTCGGCGCGGGCTGCGTGGTGGGGCACAACGCGCACATCGAGGGGGCGACCATCGGCGACGACTGCCTCATCGCCTCCGGTTCGGTGGTGCTCAACGGGTCGACGATCGGATCGGGGTCAGTGGTGGGTGCCGGCGCCGTGGTGCCCTACAAGAGCAACGTCCCGGCCCGATCGATGGCCGTCGGGGTGCCGGCCAAGGTCCGCGAGGGCACCGAGATCCCCGAGGGACACCTGACGGCCAACGTCGAGCTCTACTTCCAGAACGCGCAGTACTACGCTCGCGATCTGCGGCGGCTCGACTGATGGCCGCACCGCTGGCCGAACTCGTCGATCCGGGGTGGGCGCGGGCGCTGGCGCCGGTCGAGGAGCAGATTGCCGCGATGGGGGACTTCTTGCGCGCCGAGAACGCCGCCGGCCGCGGCTACCTCCCCGCCGGGTCGAACGTCCTGCGCGCCTTCGCCCAACCGTTCGACGACGTCCGGGTGCTGATCGTCGGACAGGATCCGTATCCCACGCCCGGCCACGCAGTGGGCCTGAGTTTCTCTGTGGCGCCGGAGGTTTCGCCGATCCCGAAGTCGCTGATCAACATCTACAAGGAGTACTGCGACGACCTCGGCTACCCGCGCCCGGCCACCGGCGACCTGACGCCGTGGGCCGCCAACGGGGTGCTGCTGCTCAATCGCGTGCTGACCGTGCAGCCGGGCGAACCGGCCTCGCACCGCCGCAAAGGCTGGGAAGCGGTCACCGAATGCGCCATCAAGGCGCTCGCCGCGCGGGACGAGCCCCTCGTGGCCGTCCTCTGGGGCAACCACGCCCGCGAGGCCCTGCCGTGGCTGCCGGACGTGCCGGTGATCAGCTCGGCGCATCCGTCGCCGCTGTCGGCTTCGCGCGGGTTCTTCGGATCGCGCCCGTTCAGCCGCGCCAACAGCGAGCTCGCCGACCTGGGCGGCGAGCCGGTGGACTGGCGTCTGCCGTAACGCCCACCGGCTGCGCGGTCAGGAGCGGGCGCTCGGGAAGTCGGGAATCCGCTTGGCCAGGAAGGCGTCCACGCCTTCCACGCCCTCGCCGGTGACCGCCAGGTCGGCGATGGACTCCGCCTCGGCGGTCAGCTGCTCGGCCAGCGTGTTCGACGAAGAGGTCATCAGCAGGTGGCGGATGGCGGCGTAGGCGCCGGTCGGGCCGTTGGACAATTCGGCGGCCAACTCGCGGGCGCGGCTGCTGACCAGGCTGTCGTCCTCGGCGATCTCGCTGAGCAGGCCGAGGTCGAGAGCGGTCTCGGCGTCGAGCGCCTCGTCGCGCATCAGGATGGTGCGGGCCCGGCCCAGCCCCACGATGCGGGGCAGCAGCCACGACATGCCGCCGTCCGGGGACAGTCCGATGCCCGGGTACGCCGGGCGCAGGCGAGTGGTCTGCCCGCCGACCGCGAAGTCCGCGTGCAGGGCGATCGACATGCCGGCGCCGGCGGCCCAGCCGTTCACGGCCGCGACGGTCGGCAGCTGGGTGGCGTACAGGGCGGACAGAAAGGTGTTGAGGTCGTGGGCCAGGCCGCGGAGGAACTCGCGGCGGTCGTCGGCCGAGGCGAAGTCGGAGACGTTGCCGCCCGCGCAGAAGTTCTTGCCCTTTCCGGTCAGCAGGACGGCGCGGGCCTTCAGGTTGCCGCGCATCACGCGGTGCAGCGCGTCGGTGCCGGCCAGGATCGCGCCGCGGTCGAGGGCGTTGCCGCCGGTCTCGAGGGAGACGGGGATCTCGAGGACGCCGTCGTCGTGCAGGGTGGTCAGATCATCGCTCATGTATGTCAGCTTATGTCGAGTGCGCGGCGCCATAGGCGGTGATCGCCGATGACTTTCGCCACCCCGGATCCGCCTCGCCGCATCGGCGCGGCGAGGGAACCGGACGGCCTGCCCGCGCGTCTAAGCGGACGTGGGGGATGTCGGGGCGGTCGCCGCGGAGCTGGCCGAGCACGAGGGAATCATCACGGTCGAGCGGGCAGTCGGGTGCGGCCTCAGCCGCGGCCAGATCCAGCGCCGGCTGGCCTCGGGGGCCTGGAAACCGGTCACCCGGGGCGTCTATCGGTCGGCCTCGCACCCGTACACGGAGTCGGCGATGGTCCGCGCCGCGGTGGCGGCGCATCGCGGCGTCGCCGACCGTACGACGGCGGCGTGGTGGCATGGGCTGCTGGCGGAGTTGCCCGACCAGCTGACCATCGCGGTCCGGTCGAAGCCGACCGCGCTGCGGTGGACGGGCGGCACGGTGAAGGCGCTGCGCCGCCGCTACCACGCCGACGACGTGACATCGGTGCGCGGACTGGCGGTGACCGGTCTGCCGATGACCGTGCTCACCGCCGCCGCGGCCCTCGACGACGGGTCCCGGCTGATGGATCGGGCGCTGCAGTCGCAGCCGGTGACGGTGGCCGACCTGGAGGCGAGTCTCGAGCGCAACGCCGGGATCGCCGGCTTCGGCCGGGCCCGCAGGCTGGTGGCGGTCGCCGGCGCCGACACGGAGTCGGCGGCCGAGCGGCTCTTCGTCGACCTGCTGGTCGCCGAGCGGATCGGTGGCTGGGAACTGCAGCGCAAGTTCGGTCCGTGGCGCCTCGACGTGGCCTGGCCCGAGGAGAAGGTGGCGGTGGAGATCGACGGGTGGGCGTTTCATCATCGGCCGGACCAGTTCGAGCGGGACCATCGCAAACGGAACGCGCTGGCCAAGGCGCACTGGATTCCGCTGGGGTACACGTGGCATCAGCTGACCGACGATCCGGGTGGGTGCATGCGCGAGGTGATCGATGCGCTCGCCGAGCGGCGCGCGGAGTCGTCGTGATCGGGTTTGCGCGGGTCTGTCGGGCACGGGACCGGGGAGGGCGGCGCGCAGAGTGTCGAAGTGTCGTCGCATACCGGTGCGAGTTCGACACTCTGTCCGGCGGCCGGCCGGGTCGCAGCGGCCACTGGTCGTCGAGACAGCGAAACGCCGCCCGGCGCGGGGCCGGACGGCGGTTCGTTCAGTTCAGCGTGTGCTGAGGTCGGCTCAGACCGAAGCGGTCTTGCCGGCCTTCAGGCACGAGGTGCACACGTTCTTGCGCTTGCGGTTGCCCGGGGCCACCTCGACGCGCACCGACTGGATGTTCGGGTTCCAGCGACGGTTGGTGCGGCGGTGCGAGTGCGAGACCGACTTGCCGAAGCCGGGGCCCTTGCCGCAGATGTCACAAACGGCAGCCATGTCGAACTCCCTTGGTTGAAGATTGTTTCAGTGGTACTCACCTGTCGAGCCGCGCAGGGATGCGTCTGGCGTGACAGGCAACCCGACAAGAATAACCGGCCGGGGGCCGGGCTGCCAAATCAGCACCGGACGGTCCGGGGCTTCCGCGGGCACAGTCGGAGGTGCCGCGTAATCTTTCACACAGCTACTCCGCGCGCGGTGTGGTGCGGCGACGAGCGGCGAGGAAAGGGGCACCAGCGAGTGGGACGGACTGGTGAGAGCGTTCCGATCAGCCCCGAGCTGATCCGGGACTGGGCGCACAGCTGTGCGACCGGACTGGAGGCGCAGCGCGGCGAGATCAACGACCTCAACGTCTTCCCGATCCCCGACGCCGACACCGGCAGCAACATGGCCTTCACCATGGCCGGCGCCGCGGCCGCGCTCGATTCGCTCGGCGACGTCGGCAGGACCGATCTGGCTCTGGTCACCCGCACCCTCGCCGACGGCGCAGTCGCCAATGCCCGCGGCAATTCCGGCATCATCTTGTCGCAGATCCTGATGGGACTCGCCGATGCCGCAGATCTGGCCGACGCCGAGAACGATCCCAGCTTCAACCGGCTGGTGACGAACGGTCTGCGGCTGGCCGCACTGTCGGCGCGGCGGGCGGTCAGCATTCCACGTGAGGGCACCGTTCTGACGCTGCTGCGCGTGGCGGCCGATGTCGCCGCGCGGGAGGTGCACGGTTCGCCGGCCGACCTGGTCCGCGCCGTCGCCGACGAATGCGCCGTGGCTCTGGAAGAGACCACCGAGCAGATGATCGAACTGTCGAACGCGGGTGTGGTCGACGCCGGCGCGCGCGGTTTCCTGGTGATGCTCGACGCGCTGGTGCTGGTGGTGACGGGAGTGGCGAATCGCCGCCGTTCATACCGCGGGTCCATGGCCGACACCGGTCACGGCGACGACGGCTGCTCCGGTTCCGGTGACACGGACTTCGAGGTGATGTATCTGCTGACCGCCGAGGACGGCACCAAGATCGGCTCGCTGCGCGACGAGCTCGGTGAACTCGGCGACTCGGTGGTGATCGTCGGCGACAGTTCGACCGCTGCCGAGCAGTTCTCGGTGCACGTCCACACCGACGAGCCGGGGGCCGCGGTGGAAGCCGGGCTGCGACTCGGCGAGGTGCGCGACATCCGCATCAGCTGCTTCCTGCTCGACGAGGCGCGCAACACCCCCGGCGCCAACGAGCCGCCGCCGCGGCACAAGCGGGCGGTGCTGGTGCTGGCGCAGGGCGACGGCGCCGCCGCACTGTTCGGAGAAGCCGGTGCGGCCGTGGTGCGCACCGATCACGGCGTGCACCCGGCCACCGTGGCCGAGGCGATCCGCACCGCCGACAGCGCGCACACCGTCGTGATGGGCAACGGGATGATCGCGTCGGCAGATCTGGTGTCGGTGGGTGCCGAGGCGCGGTCGGCCACCCGGTCGCTGGTGTTCATCCCGACGCTGTCGATGGTGCAGTGCTTGTCGGCGCTCGCCGTGCACGACCCGGGGGAGGCCCCGGACGTGGACGCCTTCGCGATGGCCGAAGCCGCTGCCGCCACCCGCTGGGGCTCGCTGCGCCGGTCCACCGGCAAGATGATGACGCTGGCGGGCACCTGCGAGATCGGCGACACCCTGGGCCTGATCGGTTCGGACGTGCTGGTGATCGCCCCGGAGCAGCCCGAGGCGGCGACCGCCCTGATCGATCTCATGCTGGCCACCGGCGGTGAGATGATCACCATCCTGGCCGGCACCGACCTGGATCCTGTGGCGTACGAACGGATCGAGGAGCACGTGCGCCGGGAGTACGCGGGGATCGAGCTCGCGATCTACGACGGTGGCCAGTCGACTCAGTTGCTGCAGATCGGTGTCGAATAGCGCCATGGGAGACCACGCCGCGACCCTCTCCACGACGAGCGAACTGACCGCGACGTCGCTGGATCCGCGTCTGGTCGCCAAGCTGGCAGACCTGGAACTGGTGACCGTGGGCGAACTCCTGCGGTACGTACCGCGCCGCTACCTGGCGCGTGGGGACAGCGCCGACGACGAACTGCCCGAGCCGGGGACCTGGATCAACGTGGTCGGGCACGTGACCCGGTGCGAGAACATCCCGATGAAGCGCAAGCCGGGCAGCTTCCTCAAAGTGGTGGTGAACGACGGTCGCCGTACCTACGAAGTCAGCTTCTTCAACGCCCGGTGGATGAAGAAGCGGCTGGTTCCGGGCACCCGGCTGGCGCTGGCCGGGACGGTCAAGTACTTCCGCGGTCAGATCCAGCTCTCCCACCCGGAATGGCTGGTGCTGCCCGACGCGGTCGACGATCGGGTGCAGGGCACGTCGATGCTCACCGAGATGTACGCCGATCAGGCCGAGCAGGATCCCGACCACATCGCTTCGGCCGAGGACATGGACCACTTCTCGCGCGACATCGTTCCGATGTATCCGGCCACCAAAGACGTGCAGACGTGGGAGATCTGGCGAGCGATCCGCAGCGTGCTCGCCGATCTCGGGCCGATCGCCGACGCCCTCACCGACGCGCAGCGCTCCGAGCGCGGGCTGCTGACGAGCGACGAGGCCGTCCGGAAGATCCACCTGCCCGACACGCAATCCGACATCCAGGAGGCCACCGAGCGTCTCAAGTTCGATGAGGCGCTCGCCGTGCAGACGGCCCTGGCGCAGAACAGGATCGCCGCGGGCACCGAGTCGGCGCACTCCTGTCCGCACGTTCGGGGCGGGCTGGAGGACCAGCTCCTCGCCTTGCTGCCGTTCGACCTGACGGCCGGCCAGAACGACGTGGTCGCCGAGATCGCCCACGACATCGGGCAGCCGCACCCCATGAACCGGCTGCTGCAGGGCGAGGTCGGTTCCGGTAAGACCCTGGTGTCGCTGCTCGCCATGCTGCGCGTGGTGGACAACGGGCACCAGTGCGCCATTCTGGCGCCGACGGAAGTGCTTGCCGCACAGCATTATCGGACCGTCATGACCATGCTCGGCGATCTGGCGCGCGGGGGTCAGCTCGGGGCCGCCGACTCGGCGACGCACGTCGCGTTGCTGACCGGCTCGCAGAAGACCGCGGAACGCAGGCAGACGCTGCTCGACATCGTGACCGGGCAGGCCGGGATCGTCATCGGAACGCACGCGCTGCTGGAGGACAACGTCGAGTTCTTCGACCTCGGCATGGTGGTGGTCGACGAGCAGCACCGTTTCGGCGTGGAGCAGCGGGATGTGTTGCGCGCCAAGGGCAGAGTGAACCGGCCGCACTTCCTGGTGATGACCGCCACTCCGATTCCGCGGACCGTCGCGATGATCACTTTCGGCGACCTGGAGACCTCCACGCTGTCCGAGCTTCCGCGGGGCCGCCAGCCGATCACGAGCAATGTGGTGCCCATGGACAACCCGAAGTGGGTGAACCGGGTGTGGGACCGGGCCGCCGAGGAGGTGGCTGCGGGCCGCCAGGTGTACGTGGTGTGCACGCGCATCGGTGACGAGAAGTCGAACGCCGACGCGCAGGAGATCTCGGTGCTCGACCAGTGGCAGGAACTCACCGAGTCCGGGCCGCTGGTGAACCGTTCGATCGACTATCTCCACGGCCGCCTCCCGGGCGACGAGAAGAACGAGGTGATGGACCGGTTCACCCGCGGGGAGCTGGACGTCCTGGTCTCCACCACCGTCATCGAGGTGGGTGTGGACGTACCCAACGCGACCATGATGGTGATCGTCAACGCCGAACGGTTCGGCGTGAGCCAACTGCACCAGTTGCGCGGCCGTGTCGGACGAGGCCGGCACGCCGGACTGTGCCTGCTGATGACGACGGCCAAGCCGGGCACCTCCGCGCGGTCGCGGCTGGATGCGGTGGCGGCCTCCAGCGACGGTTTCGAACTGGCCCGCATCGACCTGGAGGCCCGCCGCGAGGGCGACGTGCTCGGGGCGGCGCAGTCCGGAGGCAAGTCGTCACTGCACTTCCTGTCGCTGCTCAAGGACGCCGACGTGATCGAGGACGCGCGCGAGCTGGCCACCGAGATCGTGTCGGCGGATCTGCCGCTGGCCGACCATCCGGCGCTGGCCGGACTGGTGGATGCGATCCTGCTGCCCTCGAAGCTGGGCTATCTGGAGAAGTCGTAGGGCCGGCCACCTTCGTCGAGCCCCCGGCCCACCGGACTGCATGGAACGATCGGCGGGGAGATGACGATCACCGACCCCCTCGCCCATCGGCTCGGCGCGAACCTGGCGCGACTGGACCCGCCAGGGCGTCACCCCGGGATCGATCTGGCGCGCGGTCTCGCGGTGCTCGGGATGTTCGCCGCCCACCTGATCGCCCTTCCCGTCCTCGAATGGTCCCGCCCGGATACGTGGTCGGGGCTGGCCGCAGGCAGATCGTCGATCCTCTTCGCCACCGTCGCCGGGGTCTCGATCACGCTCAGCCGCCGTTCCGATTCGCCGCAGAGCGACCGGCTCCTGGCCGCCCGTGCGCTGATCATCTGGCTGATCGGCATGGCGCTGGTTCTGCTCGGCCTTCCCGTGCACGTCATCCTCCCCGCGTACGGGGTCCTGTTCGTCATCGCGATCGGCCTCGTCCGGCTCTCGGACCGGGGGCTGTGGGTGGTCGCGGCGGTCTGCGCGACGGCTGGGCCGCCGATCGCCGCGCTGGTGAACCGCGCCTGGCCACCGGGCGCAGGTCGGCCGGAGGCGGTGGACACGGCCGCCGAGATGATCGGCTGGCACTATCCGTTCGTCGTCTGGGCGGCGTTCCTGGCCGTCGGCGTGATCGTCGGACGCAGGCTCGCCGACGGGAGTCTCCGGGCCGTGCGGCTGGTGGTACTCGGAGCGGTTCTCGCGCTCGTCGGATACGGGCCGATCGAAGCGGCCGCCGAGCACTGGTCGCTGCCGGTGCTCAGCAGCGATCCGCACTCGTCGGGGATCGGGGAGGTCGTCGGTTCGGGCGGCTTCGTCCTCGCCGTGATCGGACTCTGCTCTCTGGTGACGAGGACCCGCCTACGCGGACTCCTCCTTCCGCTCCGCGCGGTCGGTTCCATGCCGCTGACCGCGTACACGGCGCACCTGGTGGTCTGGGCGGTCTGGGTCGCGGTCTGGCCGGTCGACGGGCTCGACGGTTTCCGCGAGCTGCACATGTTCTGGCCGATCACCGTCGGGGTGGTGGTCGGCTGCACCGTCTGGGCGATGCTGCTTGGCAGCGGTCCGGTGGAGCGCCTGGTGTCCCGCCTCGCCCGATCGATCGCCAGGCCCATCGTTCCCGCCGCCGGAGCGTGAACGGATGCGCTGACCGGTTGCGCACGGGTCCGGCGCGTCGTGGAACGGTGCCGGGCGCGCGAGCGTCCAACCCTGGGGGGCACCATGGAACTGCGGAGGGCACTGGAACTGCGGAGGGCACTGGAACGGCGGCTGACCACCGCGAACCGGAGGCGCCACGACGGCCGGATCCGGCTGACCGGCCGGCATTGGACGGCGCTGACCGGATTCGCGGTGACGGCGGTGCTGGTCGCCGGGGGACTGGGGCTGCCGAGCGGGCCGTCGGTGCGGGTCGATCCGTCACGGGTCGCCGCGGCCCGTCAGCACCTGGCGGCCCTGGCGGTGGTCGCCGAGCGCCCGCCGCACGAACAGGCCTACCAGCGGTCGGCCTTCGGGCCCGCCTGGAGCGACGACGCCGGCGTCGCCGACTCGGGCAACGCCTGCGACACCCGCAACGACATCCTCCGACGGGATCTGACCGTCACCGATTCGGTGGCCATCGCCACCTGCGCCACCGCGGTCGCCGCCGGACGGCTGCGCAGCCCCTACACCGGCCGAGAGATCGTCTTCACCCGCGGACGGGAGTCGGCGGCGGTCCAGATCGATCACGTGGTGCCGCTGGCCTACGCGTGGGACATGGGGGCCAGGGACTGGCCGGCGCCCCAGCGCCTGGCCTTCGCCAACGACCCGGCGAACCTGCTGGCCGTGGACGGCCCCAGCAACCAGGCCAAGTCCGATCTGGAACCGGGTCGATGGATGCCTGAACTGGAGGGGTTCCGGTGCCAGTACGCCATCGCCTTCGTGACTGTCGCGGCGGGCTATCGGCTCCCGGTGGATTCGCGATCGCACCGGGTGCTCGCCGCGGCCCTGGGCCGCTGCTGAGCGGTCGTCAGCGCGGATCGTCTCCGGGCTCGGCGGCCGGGGGATCGGCTGCAGGTGGATCGGTCGGGGACGGATCAGCCGGGGGCGGGGTGGGCGCAGACGACTGCGGCGGGGTGTCTGGTGTCTCCGGCGGGTACGGCGGTTGCCCGGTCGCCGGCGGGTAGGGCGGTTGCGGGACGCTCGGTCGATACGGCTGCCCCGGGGCGCCGGGTCGATAGGACTGCTGCGGGGCACCGGGCTGGTAGGGCTGGCCCGCGTAGGGCGCTCCGCCCTGCCAGGCGGGCGGCGCCGGCGGAGTCTTCGCACGGTTGGCGCCGATGATCCACAGGATCACCCCGAGGACCAGCATGACCGCGCCCAGCAAGCCGCCGAAGACGGCCAGTAGGACGCCGCCGGCGCCGGTGAAGATCCCGGACACCGGCAGCTCCGGCCCGGCCACCACGCCGCTGCGGTCGCAGTCGATCGTGTACGTGCCGTCCTGCGTGAACCGGTACGACGCGAACGCCGAAATGTTGCGGTCGTCGTAGGTGAAGTCGGTGTTCCGCTCGATCGGACCCGGACGCGTCGGTGCCGGGCCGGTGATCGCGCAGACCGGGTCGCCGGCGACCGAGCTGCTCGGTGCGTACAGCACCAGCACGTCGCCGGATCGCGCGGTGTGCTGCGTCGGACCGGTGACCCGGAAGGAGTCGTTGACCACGTCCGTGAGCTTCCCGAAGCCGACGATCGCCATCACGATGCCGACGACCACGGTCACGATCCCGATCGCCAGTCCGGTCCAGGTGAGCCATTTGCCTGCCGTCTTCATCCGTCCATCGTCTCACCGATCGGCGGCGGGTACCGGGTGTTAGCCGGTCTGGACCCGGCTGTCGCCGCCTGCGCACGACGGCCGCCGGGACGCCCTCGGCCACAACGGTTAACCTGGACGTCATGAGTGCTGAGACCATGCAGGCCCCCGCCGGGGACACCATCGAAGCGGTGGTCCTGGAACAGGCGCGGGCGGCGAAGAAGGCCTCCCGTTCGCTGGCCACGCTGACCACCGCGGACAAGAACGAGGTGCTGCTGGCGGCGGCCGAGGCGATCGACGCGGCCGCCGAGGACATCCTGGCCGCCAACGCCGAGGACGTCGAGCGCGCCGAAGCCGCCGGCACCGAGGCCTCGCTCGTCGACCGGCTGCGGCTGACCGCCGACCGCATCGTCGGCATCACCGGCGGACTGCGTCAGGTGGCCGCCCTGCCCGACCCGATCGGGGTGATCGTGCAGGGCAAGACGCTGCCCAACGGGCTGGAACTGCGTCAGGTCCAGGTGCCGCTGGGCGTGGTGGGCTTCGTCTACGAGGCCCGCCCCAACGTCACCGTCGACGGCTTCGGCATCTCGTTCAAGTCCGGTAACGCGGTGCTGCTGCGCGGCTCGTCTTCGGCCGCCAGCTCCAACGCGGCCCTGGTGGAGGTGCTGCGGACGGTGCTCACCGAGCACAAGGTCAACCCCGATGCGGTGGCCCTGCTGCCGAGCGAGGACCGGTCCAGCGTCACCGCGCTGATCCAGGCCCGGGGGCTGGTCGACGTGGTGATCCCCCGCGGCGGTGCCGGCCTGATCTCCGCCGTCGTGGAGAACGCCAAGGTCCCCACCATCGAGACCGGCAGCGGCAACTGCCACATCTACGTGCACTCGGCCGCCGACGTCGACACCGCGACGCGCGTCATCCTCAACGCCAAGACCCGGCGCCCCAGCGTCTGCAACACCGTGGAGACGGTGCTGATCGACCGCGGCATCGCCGACTCCGCGCTCGAACCCATCGTCACCGCACTGGTATCCCAGGGGGTCACCGTCCACGGCGAGGAGCCCGGCATGGAACCGGCCACCGAAGAGGACTGGCACGCCGAGTACCTGTCGCTGGACATCGCCCTGAAGGTGGTCGACGACATCGACGCCGCCATCGAGCACATCGACGCCTACGGCACCGGGCACACCGAGGCCATCATCACCGGCGAGTCCGCCGCCGCCCGTGACTTCACCGCCCGCGTGGATGCGGCCGCCGTGATGGTCAACGCCTCCACCGCCTTCACCGACGGCGAGCAGTTCGGTTTCGGCGCCGAGATCGGCATCTCCACGCAGAAGCTGCATGCGCGCGGACCGATGGGCCTGCCCGAGCTCACCTCCACCAAGTGGATCGTGTGGGGCGACGGTCAGGTGCGTCCGGCATGACCGCCGCCTCCAGCGCCGGTGTCGCGGTGAACGACCGGAGCATCCAGCCGGCGTTCACCAGTTCCGCCGACGTCGCCGCCAAGCTTGCGACCACCGGTTACCTGGCCGACGAGGCCACCGCGACCACCGTCTACCTGGCCGACCGGCTCGGCAAGCCGCTGCTGGTGGAGGGGCCGGCCGGCGTCGGCAAGACCGAGTTGGCCCGGGCCATCGCCGGTGCCGTCGGCGCGGACCTGGTGCGCCTTCAGTGCTACGAGGGGATCGACGAGGCGCGGGCCCTCTACGAGTGGAACCACGCCAAACAGATCCTCGCGATCCAGGCCGCCGGGCAGCGGGATTGGGATCAGACCAAGGACGACATCTTCTCCGAAGAGTTCCTGCTGGCCCGTCCGCTGCTCACCGCGATCTCGCGGACCGAGCCCACCGTGCTGCTGATCGACGAGATCGACAAGGCCGACGTCGACATGGAGGGCCTCCTGCTGGAGATCCTCTCCGACTTCGCCATCACCATCCCCGAGATGGGCACGGTGACCGCCGGGCGGCGTCCGATCGTGCTGCTGACCTCCAATGCCAACCGGGAGCTGTCCGAGGCCCTCAAGCGCCGCTGCCTGTACCTGTACATCGATTTCCCGGAGCCCGACCTCGAGCGCGAGATCCTCGCCTCGCGGGTGCCCGACCTGCCGGAGAACCTGGCGGCCGAGGTGGTCCGCATCATCGGGGTGCTGCGCGGGCTGGACATCCGAAAGAAGCCTTCGGTCGCCGAGACCATCGACTGGGGCAACACGCTGCTGGCCATGGTCGCCGGGGCCGAGGTCGAGGACCACGACGGCCGCATCTCCGACACCACGCTGAAGCGGACCCTCGGCGTGGTCCTCAAACATCGCGCGGACGTGCTGACCGCCGTCCGTGAGCTGAAACTGGACTGACGTGCCGTCTCCGGAGACCCGCCCGGCCCAGGAACTGGTCGACACCCTCACCGGATTCGTCGAGGATCTGCGGGCGCGGGGGATCGTCGTGGGGCCGTCGAACCTGATCGACGCCGGTCAGGCGATGGAGGTCCTCGACCTGCTCGACCGGGAGAGCCTGCGCGCCGGACTGGCGGCGACGCTGCTGTCGGACCACCTGCACCGCGACACCTTCGACCGGTGTTTCGAACTGTGGTTCCCGCTCGGTCACAGTGCCCGGGCCGGCGCGGTGGCCGTCCCGCACACCTCGGACGGCGAGGTGGACGTCGAGGCGCTGCGCGCGCTGACCGCCGACATCCTCGCCGACGACGAGGCCCGGGCCGACGGCCGCTTCGATCAGCTGGTGGCCGCGATCGTCCAGGAGGTGGGCCGGTACGAGTCGGCGCGCGGCGAGTCGTTCTCGGTGTACCAGGCGATGTCGTCGATCTCCCCGCAGACCCTGATCGCGCAGATCGCCGCGGCGATGGCCGCGGGCATCCCCCGCGAGGAGGGGGAGCGGGCCGGCACCGATGCGCTGACCCGCCGGGCGGCCCGCGACGCCACCCAGCAGCTGCGCGCCGCGGTGGAGACCGAGGTGCAGCGCCGCATGTCGGCCCTGCGCGGCCGCGACGAGGTGGGTGCCTACGCGGTGCCCAAGCTGCCCGAGCAGATCGACTTCTTCTCGGCCAACCCCCAGGACATGGCCAAGCTGCGTCGCACCATCGACCCCATCGCCCGCCTGCTGGCCGCCAAACTCGAGTTCCGCCGGCGGCGCAACCACCGCGGCGCCGTCGACATCCGCAGCACCCTGCGCGCCTCGATGTCGACCGGCGGCGTGCCCATCGAACTGCGGCACCGCAAGCCTCGGCCCGGTAAGCCCGAGCTGGTGGTGATCTGCGACGTCTCCGGATCGGTGTCCGGGTTCAGCTCGTTCACCCTGCAGCTGGTTTATGCACTGCGGCAACAGTTCTCGAATGTCCGCGTATTCGCCTTCGTCGACACCGTGGACGAGGTGACCGACTACTTCGACCGTTCCAACGCCGACGATCAGTTCGGCGAGCGGATGGCCGCCATGCTGGGCGAAGCCCGGATCAGCACGCGCGGCGGCCACTCGGACTACGGCCACATGCTGCGGGGTTTCGCCGCCGAATACCTGGACTCGCTGACCCACCGGGGCGCGCTGCTCATCCTCGGCGATGCGCGCAACAACTACGCGCTCTCCAGCGTCGACGCGCTGGCGAAGCTGTGCGACCGGGTGCGCAACGCCTACTGGCTCAACCCGGAGCGCCGGGAGAACTGGGACACCGGCGACTCCATCGCCGGAAAGTACGGCGAGGTGATCGAGATGTACGAGTGCCGCAACGCCGAGCAGCTCGGTCAGGTGATCGGGAACCTGCTCCCCGTGTGACACGCCTCAAGCTCGCCTCGACGACACGCGTAAACTCACACCTCATGTCAGCAGCGCCGCGACCCGCACGCCGTATCGGCGTCATGGGCGGCACCTTCGATCCCATTCACAACGGCCACCTGGTGGCCGGCAGTGAAGTGGCCCACCGGTTCGGCCTGGACGAGGTGATCTTCGTCCCGACCGGGCGCCCCTGGCAGAAGGAGGGGCCGCGGGCGGGTGCCGATCCGGGCCGGGTGACCCCGGCCGAGCACCGCTACCTGATGGCGGTGATCGCGACCGCCTCGAACCCCGGGTTCACGGTCAGCCGCGTCGACATCGACCGCGAAGGCGTCACCTACACCGTCGACACCCTGCGTGACCTGCGCCGGGAGTACCCGGACGACGAACTGTTCTTCATCACCGGCGCCGATGCCCTCGAATCCATTCTGACCTGGCAGAATTGGGAAGAGTTGTTCGAGCTGGCGCACTTCATCGGCGTCTCCCGCCCGGGCTACGCGCTCGACGCCACCCACCTGGCCGAACATCTGGCGACCAAGCCGCCGCACGCGCTGCAGATGATGGAGATCCCCGCCCTGGCGATCTCGTCCACCGACTGCCGCGAGCGGGCCGGGCACGGGCGACCGGTCTGGTACCTGGTGCCCGACGGAGTGGTCCAGTACATCAGCAAGCACGGCCTGTACCGAAAGGAATCCACGTGACCGCCACCGCCGCAGCGCGTGCCATCGCAACCATCGCCGCCCACGCCGCGGTGGAGCGCAAAGCCGAGAACATCGTCGCCATCGACGTCTCGGACACCCTGGTGATCACCGATCTGTTCGTGATCGTCTCGGCCGACAACGAGCGTCAGGTCAACTCGATCACCGAGGAGATCGAGGACGAGCTCCGCGAGGCGGGCCACCAGCCGCTGCGCCGCGAGGGCACCCGCGAGGGCCGCTGGGCGCTGCTGGACTACGGCGACGTGGTGGTGCACGTGCAGCACGACGAGGAACGCGAGTTCTACGGCCTCGAGCGCCTGTGGGGCGACTGCCCGACCATCGAGATCGAGGGCCTGGAACGAGCGGAAGACGCCCCGGCCCCGGACGAGGCATGACCTTCGAACCGGATCAGGGCGACACCAGCGTCGAACGGCTCACCCCGATCGTGCGGCGCCTGGTGCTGCTGCGCCACGGGCAGACCGAGTACAACGCCACCCGCCGCATGCAGGGTCACCTGGACACGGAGCTCAGCGAACTGGGGGTGGCGCAGGCCGCCGGCGCCGCACAGGCGCTCGCGGCGCGCTCGCCGCGCCTGATCGTCTCGTCGGATCTGCGGCGCGCCCACGACACCGCGCTGGCCCTCGGTGCCGCCACCGGACTCGAGGTGACCACCGACCACCGGCTGCGCGAAACCTACCTGGGCGACTGGCAGGGCCTCACCCATCACGAGGTGGACTCCGCCATGCCCGGCGCCCGCCGCATCTGGCGCGACGACGCCACCTGGGCGCCGCCGGGCGGGGAGTCCCGCGTCGAGGTGGCCGCCCGCGCGGTGCCGGTGGTGACCGAACTGGTCGAGCGGCTCGACGACTGGGGGCAGGGCGACGACGCTGAGACGCCGGTGGTCCTGGTGGCCCACGGCGGCGTGATCGCCGCCCTGACCGCGGGCCTGCTGGACCTGCCCGTCACCAGTTGGCCGGTCCTGGGCGGGCTGGCCAACACCAGCTGGGTGCAACTGTCCGGGCACAGCCTGCCCGGACAGCAGCCGACCTGGCGCCTGGACGTGTGGAACGCGTCGTCCGAGCCGGCCGAGACCGGGGTGCAGTAGCGACCATGACCGACGATCACCCGGCAGCGGCCGGGACCATCCTGGTGCTCGCCGATTCGCTGTCCTTCTACGGCCCCGTCGGGGGACTGGCGGCCGACGACGAACGGATCTGGCCCAACCGGGTCGGGGCGGCGCTGGGGCGCCCGGTGGAACTGTTCGCCCGGATCGGCTGGACCAGCCGGGACATCTGGTGGGCCATCACGCAGGACCCGCGGATCTGGGCCGCGTTGCCGAAAGCGGACGTGGTGGTCCTGGCCTACGGCGGCATGGACTCGCTGCCCTCGCCGCTGCCGACCGCGCTGCGCGAGCAGATCCGGTACGTGCGCCCGGCCGGGCTGCGGCAGCGGGTACGGGACGCCTACGGGTGGCTGCAGCCGCGGCTGTCGCGGGTGGGCTGGCCGATGGCTCTGCCGCCCGGCCTCACGGTGAACTACTACGAGAAGGTGCGCGCGTCGATCGCGCACCTGCGCCCGGACCTGCCGATCGTGGTGGCTTTGCCGCCGACCCACGCCAGCCCGTACTACGGCCACGCCCATCCCGGTCGTGTGCCCACGAGTTCGGCCATCGAGCGGTGGGCACGGTCGCACGGTCTGCCGATCGTCGACTTCTATCCGATCACCGCCGCGGACTTCACCGACGGCCCGGACACGATGAACCCCGACGGGATCCACTGGGGACTGCACACCCATGAGGCCGTCGCCGGCCTCCTCGTACCGGCGGTACGGGCGGCGCTGACCTCCGGCGATCGCTGACGGCCGGGGGCCGGAACCGATCCGGCCGAGGTGAACGGTCATACTCCCGCGAACCGGGCGAACCGCACCGCCGGTTGAAGCCGACGAGAGTCCGGCTAAGTTGTAGGGGTGTCTGTCATCGTCGTCACCGACTCGTCGTCGCGGTTGCCCGCGTCACTGGCGGATCGCTACGGGATCCCCCAGGTCCCGCTGCACGTGAGCATGCCCGACGGGACCGAGTATCTGGAAAGCCACGACGACATCCCCGGTGACGTGATCACCACCCCCGGGGCCACCACGTCCGGCGCCAATCCGCAGGATCTGATCGAGGTCTATCGCGAGGCGATCGACCGCAGCGACGGCGACGGCGTGGTCGCCGTGCACATGTCGCGCCGCCTGTCGGGCACGTGGGCGGCCGCGCGGCTGGCCGCCGAAGAGCTCGGCGACGCCCTGCGCGTGGTGGACTCGCGGGCCGCCGGCGTCTCGGTGGGCCTGACGGCCCTGGCCGCCGCGCAGGCCGCCGAGGGCGGCGCCGACCGCGACGAGGTCTACGAGGCCGCCGTGCGCGCCGGTGCGACCGCGGAATCCCTGCTGTGCGTGCAGACGCTGGAGAATCTGCGTAGCAGCGGCCGGATCAGCGCGGCCAGCCACCTGCTCGGCTCGGCGCTGTCGATCAAGCCGATCCTGCACATGGCCGACGGCGTGCTCGCACTGAAGGAACGCCAGCGCACCATGACCAAAGCCGTCAAACGGATGGTCGACGAGATCGTCGAGCACGTCGGCGACGACGAAGTGACCGTGGCGATCCAGCACTGCCAAGCCCCCGAACTGGCCGTCGAGGTGCACCAGAGCGTGCTGGAGCGGCTGCCGGCCGTCACCTCGTCGCTGGTGGTGGAGCTGGGCCCGGTGCTCGGTATCCACGTGGGCCCCGGCGCCGTCGGCGTCACCGTCGGCCGGGATCTGCAAGCCTTCGACTGAACCCGTTGTGGACACCGGCCGGTGTCCACAGTCGGCCCGGGCAGGCCGTCGACGCCGGGCCGGCGGCGCACTTAGCGTCAGCCCATGGCCAGGCGATCATCCACCAGCGCGCGCAGCGGGCTCGACCGGCTGCACCCACCGAGGACCACCCACGACCGCGACGACTCCCCGGCCGGACGGCGGGCCGATGACTGGGGTGACACCGCGATGCCCGCGTGGCTCGACACCACCGCCGGCCGTCGTGCCTGGGCCGGCCGGGAGACGGCCGGCCGGGGCCGCCGCGACGGGGAGGACGACGGCCACTGGGACGAGGTGCTCGACGGCGAGCCCGCGGACGCTGACGACGACGACTTCTACGACGCCCCCTCCGACGAAGACGACGAGACCGGGGACGGAGACGGGGACGAGGACTGGGACGAGGACTGGGGTGAGCCCCCGCGCCGGCGGCTCACCATGCTGCCGCCCGCCGCGATCGGCCTGATCGGGGTCGGGGTGATCGCCTGCGTGATCGCCGGATTCACCCTGCTGCGCAACACCGAACCGGCCGCGCCGCTGGTCGACATCCCGATATCCGCGGGCCCCATCTCGCCGGCCGCGGAGACCCCGGCGCCGTCGTCCGCGGTCAGCGAGATCGTGGTGAGCGTGGCGGGACTGGTGCACAAACCGGGCCTGGTCCGGCTGCCGCCCAGCGCACGGGTCGCGCAGGCGCTCGAACGCGCCGGCGGCACCCGCGAGAACGCCGACGTCCTGAGCCTGAACCTGGCGCAGATCCTGCACGACGGCGACCAGGTACTGGTGGGCACGCGCGCCGGCGGCGCCGGGGCGGTGCGCAGCGCGGTGGTCTCGTCCGGCGCAGGTCCGGCCCCGCCGAGCGGGGGCGCCGGCGGCTCCGCGCCGGGGACGGCCGGTGGCGCCGTGAACCTCAACACCGCGACCGCCGCCGAACTCGACACGCTGCCCGGTGTGGGCCCGGTGACGGCGCAGGCGATCATCTCCTGGCGCGAGCAGCACGGCGGCTTCTCGTCGGTGGATCAGCTCGCCGAAGTCGACGGCATCGGCCCCGCCCGGCTGGCCAAGCTGCGCGATGCGGCGACCGTGGGCGGATGACCGACTGCCGTGACCGGGGACCTGCGCCTGGCCGGACCGGCGCTGGCGTGCTGGGCGACCACCGCGGTTGCGCTGTGGGCGCCGCTGCCGCTGACCGTGGTGCTCGCCGCCGCCTGGGCGACGGTGGCGGCGGCGGGCTGGCTGCTCCTGCGGCGGCGCCGCGCGGCGCTGGCGGCGACGGTGCTGGGACTGTGCGGGATCGCCGCGGCGGCCGGGACCGTGTGTGCGATCCGGATCGCGACCGTCGAGTCGGCACCGGCTCGCGGCCTGGCCGGCACCCCGGCGCTGGTGCTGCAGGTGACCGGCGATCCGCTGGTGTTCACCGGCCAGGACAACGTCCGGCTGCCCGTGCGGGTGCTCGAGATCGATGATCGCCGTGTACCGGCGGTGGACGCGGCCCTGATGACCCGGACGTCGCAGCTGCCCGACACCGTTCCCGGTCAGCGGCTCGCGGTCCGGGCCCGCGTCCGGGCGAGGCCGGCGCGTGCCGCTGACCGCCTGGTGGCCGCCCGGCTCACCGCCGTCGAACCGCCGACCGTGATCGGGCAGGCGCCGCTGTGGCAGCGCGGCGCCGGGGCGGTGCGGGAGCGGCTGCGGGTGACCGCCGCCCGGGCGCTGCCGCCGCGCGCCGCCGGGCTGCTGCCCGGCCTGGTGCTCGGCGACACCGGGGGCCTCGACACCGGGCTGCGGGAGAACTTTCGGGCCGCCGGACTGACTCACCTCGTCGCGGTCAGCGGAGCGAACTTCTCCATCGTGTGCGGGGCGGTGGTGTTGGGCGTCCGGATGGCGGGAGCGTCGACCCGGGTGACCGTGGCGGTGGGGCTGTTGGCGATGGCGGGTTTCGTGATCCTGGTGCGGCCCACCGACAGCGTGTTGCGCGCCGCGGTGATGGGCGGAGTGGGGCTGATGGGGGCGCTTGCGGCCCGGCGTGCGCAGGCGCTGCCGGCGCTGGGGGCCGCGGTGATCGTCGTGCTGCTGTTCTGGCCGCAGATGGCGCTCGCGCCCGGGTTCGCACTGTCGGTCCTGGCGACCCTCGGACTGGTGCTGTGGGCGGCGCCGGTCCGGCAGTGGCTGGTGCGGCACGGTGTGCCGGAGGTGTTGGCCGTGCTGCTGGCGATGACGATGGCCGCGCAGATCCTCACCACGCCGCTGGTGATCGCGATCTCCGATCGGCTCAGCCTGGTGTCGTTGCCGGCGAACGTTCTGGTGGCGCCGGTGATCGGGGTGGTGGCGCTGCTGGGGACGGCGGCGGCGGTGCTCGGGGCGATCGGCCCGGCCGCCGGTCCCGGGGCGCTCACCGCCGAATGGCTGCTGCGGGCCACCGCGCCGGAGATGTGGTGGCTGCTCACGTGCGCGGACGGGCTGGGCGGGCGCCGGTGGTCGGCGCCGGAGGTGCCCGGCTGGCAGGCCGCGGTGGTGCTGAGCCTGATCGGCGCCTTCGGCTGGGCGGCGTGGCGGGCCCGTCGCGGCCGGCCGCTGTCGTGATCGACCGCGCCACCGCCGTCGTCGGGGGAGCGTGGCACGATGGTCGCTGTGAGTGATCGGCTGTTTCTGCTGCTCGGCGACGACGACTTCCTGACCGGACGGGTCATCAAGCAGGTCGCCGCCGACCGGTCGCGCGAGTCCGGCGAGGACGTCCCGGTCACCCGGGTGCGCGCCGGCGAGGTCAGCGGGCCCGAAATGGCCGAACTGCTGAGCCCGTCACTGTTCGCCGAAGAGCGCGTCGTCGTCGTGGAATCGGCCGCGGACGCGGGCAAGGAGCCGGCGGGACTGATCACCGCGACCGCCCGGGCGCTGCCCGAGGGCATCACCTTGATCGTGATCCACACCGGCGGCGGACGACAGAAGGCCATGGTCGGTGAACTCCGCAAGGCCGGGGCCGCCGAGGTCGAGTGCGCGACCCCCAAATGGGACTCCGACCGCGTCGACTTCGTCCGCAAGGAGTTCCGCAACCTGGGGGTGCGGGTGAGCCCCGACGTGGTGGAGCTGGTGACCGAACTGGTCGGCGCCGACCTGCGGGAGCTGTCGGCGGCGTGTCACCAGCTGGTGTCCGACACCGGCGGCAAGGTGGACGAGACCGCAGTCCGCACCTACTACGTGGGCCGTCCCGAGGTGACCGGCTTCGAGGTGGCCGACAAGGCGGTCACCGGCGATCTGGGCGGCGCGCTCGAAGCTCTGGCGTGGGCACAGCACCACGGCACGCCGCGCGTGCTTTTGGCCGATGCCCTGGCCGAGAAGGTGCACGCGATCGCGCGGGTGCGGGCCTTCGGCCCGGGCGACAAGTACTCCATCGCCTCCGAGCTGGGCATGCCGCCCGGCCGGGTCGGCAAAGTGCAGGGGCAGGCGCGGGCCTGGGATGCGGCGTCGATCGGCCGGGCGGTGCTGGTGGTCGCCGAACTGAACGGCGCCGTCAAGGGCCAGGCGGCCGATCCCGACTACGCGCTCGAGCACGCCGTTTCGACGGTGGCTCAGCTGCGTCCCCGACGGGGCCGCTGAACGAGGTTACGAACCGACCTTCCGCGCGTTGTGACCAAGCGATGGTCACAACGCGCGGAAGGTGCGCAGAGACGACGTTCACCCCGGCGATCGCGTGGAGATCGCCGGGGTGAACGGCAAAACTTGCGGGACTGGAGAACGTCCCGGGGGTGCGGCGAACCGCGCAGGTCAGAGCTTGTTGACCGCGGCAGCCATCGCCGACTTCTTGTTGGCGGCCTGGTTCTTGTGGATGACGCCCTTGCTGGCGGCCTTGTCCAGGTCGCGGCTGGTGCTCGCGAGTGCCTCGACGGCCTTGTCCTTGTCGCCCGTGGCCACGGTCTCGCGGAAGTGGCGGATCGCCGTGCGCAGCGCGCTACGCACCGACTGGTTGCGCTGACGGCGTGCCTCGTTGGTCTTGTTCCGCTTGATCTGCGACTTGATGTTTGCCACGCGTAATCCCTTGCATAGTTGTGTCAGTCGCCCTCCGGCGACCGTTGTTTCTGCGTCTGAAGTGCGGTCCGCGATCGGGGTCCGACCAGCGTTTCCGCAACAGCGTTCAAGATTACCAGCGGACGCGCGCCCGACCCAAATCGCCCCGGCCTCCCGGCACCAGCGGGTCGGCGTTCGAGACTGGCCCGAACGTCTTATGCTGATCGGCACTATGTCGACAGTCTACGTCCACGTCGGATTGCCCAAGACCGGGACCACCCATCTGCAGGATCGGCTCTGGGTCAACCGGGACGCCGCGCTCGACCGCGCCGACCTGCTGTACCCCGGTGTGACGATGGAGGACCACTTCCACGCCGCCGCCCACCTGCAGCCGGAGCGGTATCTGGCCTGGGCGACTCCCGACCGGGCCGGGGCGTGGCCGAGGATGGTCGCGCAGATGAAGGCGTGGCCGGGGAAGTCGGTGATCTCCCACGAGCTGTACGCCAATGCCAAGGACCGGCACATCGCCCGGCTGCTGGACGACCTGTCGTTCGCCGACGAGGTCCACGTGGTCCTGACCGTGCGCGACCTGGCCCGCCAGTTGCCGTCGGTGTGGCAGGAGAACGTCAAGAACCAGCGCCCCGCCTCGTTCGACGACTTCCTGGCCTCGGTGGCCCGCTACCCGCACGCCGACCCCCTGACCGACGGTTTCGCCGAGGAGCCGTTCTGGGAGTACCAGGACTATCCGGCCATCGTGGAGCGCTGGTCGAAGGTGCTGCCTCCCGAACGCATCCACATCGTCACCGTGCCCGCGTCGGGGACCGCCACCGACGGCGACTGCCTGTGGGAGCGCTTCCTGGCCGTGCTCGACGTGGACCCGGCCGCGCTCCCGAACGTGGGCCGGCGGGACAACTCCTCGCTGTCGGCGGCGCAGACCGAGTTCCTGCGGCGGCTCAACAGCCGGTTGCAGCCGAAGGACGTCGACTGGTGGCGCTACGAATGGATCGTCAAACGTCGCTTCATCGGTGACGCGCTGCGCAACACCGGCAGCGGCAAACCGCTCGGCCTGACCGCCGATCAGCGGGTCTGGGCGGCGCAGCAGTCCGCGCCGATGATCGCGGCGATCGCCGAAGGCGGCTACTCGGTCACCGGGACCCTCGACGACCTGCGGGTGGACCCGAGCGTCGACGTCTCCGAGGCGCCGCCGCCCACGGGCGACGAGGCGATGGAAGCCGGACTGGACGCACTGGCCTACTGGATCAAGACGATGCCGAACCCGCAGGAGCGGCCGGCGCTCACCACCCGTGCCCGCGACGTGGCACGGCGGGCCAAGCGCCGGGCCGTCGGCCTGCGGGATCGGCTGCAGGGCTGACCGGCCGCGAGAATCGGCGGCCGGTCAGCGAGACGGGATCAGCGAGACCGGATCAACGGCCGGACGTGCAGGCCCAGGCGCGGATGTGCGACCCGGCGCCGGCCTGCCTCTTGGCGGCGCGCTGGGCGGCGGCCCGGGTCGGGTAGCCGCGTGCGGTACCGACGCGGGTGCGGTTGCCGGTGAACTTGTAGGCGGCGGCGCCGCAGGAGTTGCGGAAGGTGATGTAGCCGCAGCGGGAACCGCAGCGTGACTTGGCGGCGCGGACCGCGCCGTTCTGCGTCCGGTAGTTGACCGCGTAGGCCGTGCGTCCGTTGTAGTTGTACGAGATCGCTCCCCAGTAGGTGCCGGCCGCCTCGGCGGTCGGCGTCGCCGCCGGAATCATGGTTCCGGCGGTGGCGATGGTGGCGGCGATCCCGAGGGACGCGACGAATCGGTGCATTTTCACAAGCGAGGAGCATACTCAGGAAATTCTCAGCTGCGGAACGACGCGCGGAACAGCTCATCCGTTCGGGGGACAACCCCTCGGCGGAGGTCGGCGGGAAGTGGTCTCGGAGGTCAGTGCCAGCCGTAGCGGCTGCGGAGCACGTCGGCGACCGTCTCGAAACTCGTCGGCGAGCAGATCGAGCCCTCGCGCCGGATCCCGTGCTCGTCCACCACCAGTACGCGGTCGAGCCGCACGAAGCTCTCGCGGTGATTGCGGTCCCAGGCACCCGCCCCGATCGACATCCAGCCGTCCTCATCGCGGTGATAGTCCTGCGACGACAGCATCAGGCCGAGCAACTGTCCGTCGAGATGGCCGACCACCAGGACCGGACGGTCCTTGCCCTGCTCGGGATCCTCCTCGAACGGCACCCACGTCCAGACGATCTCGCCGGGATCGGCCGACCCGTCCAGGTCGGGTGCGTAGGCGATCCGGCGTGCGAGGTCGCGGCTCGGGCGCGATTCGGGACCGCTCCGCCGCCGGTGCTGCGCGGTCACGACGCGCCCTCCAGGAAGAACTCGTCGACGGCGGCGGCGGTGAGCTCGCCGACGCCGCTGCGTTCGGGTTTGAGGCCGTGGTCGGCCTTGTCCACTTCGACGATCTCCACCCGTCCGGCGACGAGTGCGGCCGCGGCCGAGAGTTCGTCGGAGGTGGCGAAGGAGTCGCTGCGGCCGTGCACGATCAGGGTCGGGACACCGATGTCCGGGAGGTGCTCGGTGCGCAACCGGTCGGGCTTTCCGGGCGGGTGCAGCGGATACGAGGTGAGCAGCAGACCGTCGGCCAGGTCGGGATCCTCGGCCACCGCCATCGACGCCTGGCGGCCGCCGTACGACTGTCCGCCGATGATCAGCGGGCCCTCCGGCGCCAGCGGGCGCAGAACGGCGACCGCCGCACGGATGCCCTCCCGGTCGGCGGGCGCCTTCGACGGCGACGGCGGCCCTTTGGGCCGTTGCTGCCGGTAGGGGAGGTCGATGCGGGCCACGGTGATCCCGCGCGCCACCAGGGCTTCGGACAGTGTGCGCAGCAGTACCGAGTTCCGGTCGCTGCCCGCCCCGTGCGCCAGGATCACCAAGGCGCGCGAGGATCCGCCGGGCCGGCTCACTTCGGCGACGACGCCGTCGCGATCGACTCCGATGTCTGATTCCGCCGCTGCACTCATCGGGATCCACCGTAACGTCCGCACCCGGCCCGGCGGGGCCTGCGTGCAAGGACGGATTCTGCGTCCGCGCGCGGCCGATTCGGGGCCCGGGCGTCGCCGATTCGGCGGTCGGTGACCGCTGCGGGCACCGGCGAGTCGTAACCGCGGGCCCACTCGTGAGAAACTGGAGGTTGACCTGTGGCCGGAACCCCGGCTCCGTGTGCAAGGAGCAGTAGAGATTTCCACCTTCGCCGACCAGACGTTCACCGCGCCGGAGCGCATCCGCAACTTCTGCATCATCGCGCACATCGACCACGGCAAGTCCACGCTGGCCGACCGGATGCTGCAGTTGACCGGCGTCGTCGCCGAACGGGACATGCGCGCCCAGTACCTCGACCGGATGGACATCGAGCGCGAGCGCGGCATCACCATCAAGGCGCAGAACGTGCGGCTGCCGTGGACCGTCACCGAGGACGACGGCAGCAAGACCGAGTACGTGATCCACCTGATCGACACCCCCGGCCACGTCGACTTCACCTACGAGGTCTCCCGCGCGCTGGAGGCCTGCGAGGGGGCGATCCTGCTGGTCGACGCCGCCCAGGGCATCGAGGCGCAGACCCTGGCGAATCTGTACCTGGCGATGGAGAACGACCTCACGATCATCCCGGTGCTCAACAAGATCGATCTGCCGGCCGCCGACCCCGATCGCTACGCGGCGGAGATCGCGCACATCGTCGGCTGCGAGCCCGGGGACGTGCTGCGGGTGTCCGGCAAGACCGGTGAAGGCGTCCCGGCGCTGCTCGACGAGGCGATCCGGCAGATCCCGGCGCCGGTCGGCGACGCGGATGCACCGCCGCGCGCGATGATCTTCGACTCGGTGTACGACACCTACCGCGGTGTGGTGACCTACGTCCGCGTGGTGGACGGCCGGATCCTCCCGCGCGAGAAGGTCCAGATGATGTCGACCGGCAGCACCCACGAACTCCTCGAGGTGGGCATCGTCTCGCCGGAGCCCAAGGCCAGCCGCGGCCTGGGCGTCGGCGAGGTCGGCTACCTCATCACCGGGGTGAAAGACGTGCGCCAGTCGAAGGTCGGCGACACCGTCACCACCGCCCGCAACGGCGCCCCCGAGCCGCTCACCGGCTATCGGGAGCCGCGGCCGATGGTCTATTCGGGGCTGTACCCGCTGGACGGTTCGGACTACCCGGTGCTGCGCGAGGCGCTGGAGAAGCTGCAGCTGAACGACGCGGCGCTGACGTATGAGCCGGAGACCTCGGTGGCCCTCGGCTTCGGCTTCCGCTGCGGCTTCCTCGGGTTGCTGCACATGGAGATCACGCGGGAGCGCCTGGAACGCGAGTTCGGGCTCGACCTGATCTCCACGGCGCCGAACGTGGTCTACCGCGTGGTGATGGACGACGGCTCCGAGCGCATCGTGACCAACCCGTCGGACTGGCCGGAGGGCAAGACGCGGAGCATCTTCGAGCCGATCGTCAAGACCACGATCATCGCGCCGAGCGAGTTCATCGGCGCGATCATGGAACTGTGCCAGTCCCGGCGCGGGGAGCTCGGCGGCATGGACTACCTGTCGGAGACCCGCGTGGAACTGCGCTACACGCTGCCGATGGCCGAGATCATCTTCGACTTCTTCGACGCCCTCAAGTCGCGTACCCGCGGCTACGCCAGCCTCGACTACGAGGAGGCCGGCGAGCAGGAGGCCGCGCTGGTGAAGGTCGACATCCTGCTGCAGGGCGAAGCCGTCGACGCGTTCAGCGCCATCGTGCACAAGGACGCCGCCTACGCCTACGGCAACAAGATGTCACTCAAGCTCAAGGAGCTGATCCCGCGCCAGCAGTTCGAGGTGCCCGTGCAGGCGGCGATCGGCTCGAAAGTGATTGCGCGCGAGAACATCCGGGCGATCCGCAAGGACGTGCTCGCCAAGTGCTACGGCGGCGACATCAGCCGTAAGCGCAAGCTGCTCGAGAAGCAGAAGGAAGGCAAGAAGCGGATGAAGACCATCGGTCGCGTCGAGGTCCCGCAGGAGGCCTTCGTAGCCGCCCTGAGCACCGAGGCCGGCGACAAGCCGAAGGGCAAGTAGACCGCCGGCCGCCGGCGGCTACTGCGCTGGCGGTTGCGCGAGGCGCTGCATGATCCGGTGCCAGTCCTCCACGGCGGAGGTGTCGATCCCTTCGAAGGCATGATCGAGCAAGCGCATCTGCACCGACGTCAACCGCGCTTCCAGGTCGGCGCCTTCCGGCGTCGCCGACAGTCGTCGAAGGCGCCGGTCGTCGGCGTCGGCGGTGATCGAGAGCAGTCCGCGTTCCTCCAGGTCTTTGATCGGCCGGTGGATCGCCTGTTTGCTGACGTTCAGGACGGCGAGCAGTTCGCCGACGGACAATCCGGGATCGCGTTGGACGAAGTAGAGGATGCGGTGGTGTGTTCGTCCGAGGCCGAGCTCGCCGAGCAGCTGATCGGGAAGATCGGTGAAGGTGCGGTACGCGAAATACAGATCTTCGACGGCCTGCCGGAGCGCGATCAGGCGATCTTGGTCAACCACCTTGACCTACCTTTCGGGAGAATGCACACTGTGGGTCAACTGCATTGACCTATGTTGGAGTGTCGCATGTTCTCCCAGCGTATCGACGGGCTTCAGCCGTCTCCGATCCGTGCCGTCCTGGGCGTGATCGACCGGCCGGGCATGGTGTCCTTCGCCGGAGGCCTTCCGGCCACCCAGATGCTGCCGGAGTGGTCCGGGTCCCTGACACAGGACGTCATGCAGTACGGGCCGAGCGAAGGAGACCCGGACCTGCGGGCCGTGGTCGCCGACCGGCTGCGCGGGATGGGCGTGGATGCGCCGCCTGACCGGGTGATGATCCTCAGCGGGAGTCAGCAGGGCATCGACCTGGTGGCCAAGCTCGTGATCGATGCGGGGACTCGGACGGCCGTCGAGTTCCCCACCTACCTCGCGGCGCTGCAGGTCTTTCGCTTCTACGGGGCGCGATTCGTCGACGTCGGCACCGCCGCGGCCGCGGCCGCGCTCGCCTACGTCGTGCCGACTTTCGGCAATCCGACCGGCCGGTGCGCGAGCGCGGCCGAGCGGGATGCCCTCGCCCGCACGTGTCTCGCGTCCGGAACGATCCTCTTCGAGGACGATCCCTACCGGGAACTCGCCTACGAGACGGTCGACCGCCGGCCGATCGTGGCCCGCATGAGCGGGGGATCGTGGATCTACCAGGGCTCCTTCTCCAAGACCTTCGCACCGGGTCTGCGGATCGGTTTCCTGGCGGCCTCGGACGATCTGTTCGCTCCGCTGCTGATGCTCAAACAGGCTGTCGACCTGCACAGCTCGCGCCTGTCGCAGCGGATCGTCCACGACGCCGTCACCGCGCCGGACTGGCCGGCGCGGCTGTCTGCACTGGCCGCCTTCTACCGCACGCGCCGCGATTGCTTCGGCCGGCAGTTGCACCGGCATTTCAGCGACCTCGCCGACTGGGACGAACCCAGCGGCGGCCTGTTCTTCTGGTTGCGCCTGAAACGCGAGATCGACACCCGGACGCTGCTCGACGAGGCGATTGCGTGCGGCGTGGCCTTCATGCCCGGTGAGGCCTTCTATCCGAATGCGCCCGTGCTGGGCACCATGAGGCTCAACTTCAGCCATGCCGATGCGGGCGACGCCGATCGGGGGCTGGCCGTACTCGCCGACCTGATCCGGGAGCATCGGCGGTAGCCGACGGCCCGGCTCGGCCCGCGGCGCCGCCAGGGGCGAGCCGTGGCAGAGTGGACGCCATGGGTGCTGATGCCGAACTGAATCCCGTGCTGGCCGATTCCGGACTTCCGTACGACCTGCCGGACTTCGCCGCCATCGGGGACGACGACTTCCTGCCCGCCTACGACATCGCGCTGCCCGCGCACCTGGCGGAGATCGACGCGATCGCCGGCGACACCGCGGCGCCCACCTTCGAGAACACGATCGCCGCGCTGGAGGCCTCGGGCCGGCTGCTCGCGCGCGCCAACGGCATCTTCTTCAATCTGGAAGGCGCCGACGCCAACCTGCGTCGCTCGCAGATCGCGCAGGAGCTCGCAGTGCGCCTCACCGAGCACCAGAACGCGATCGCCATGAATCCGCGCCTGTTCGCGCGGATCGCGGAGGTGTACTCACGTCGGGACGAGGCCGGGCTCACCGAGCCGCAGCGGCGGCTGACCGAACGCAAGTACCGGGACGCGGTGCGTGCCGGCGCCGGACTCGACGACGAGGGGCAGGCCACGATGCGCCGGATCTCGGCGCGGCTGGCGACCCTGACCACCGAATTCTGCCAGTACCTCCTCGACGACACCAACGACTCGGCGGTGCACGTGCTCTCCGCGACGGACCTGGACGGGCTGTCCGACGCCGAGGTCGCCGCGGCGCGCCGGGCCGCGCAGGACCGGGACCTGCCGGGATATCTGATCACCCTGGAACTGCCGACCAGTCAATCGTCGGTGGCCAAACTGACCGACCCGCAGGTACGCCGCCGCGTCTTCGACGCCTCCATCCAGCGCTGCGCCCGCGGCAACGAATTCGACACCCGCGCAATCATTCTGGAGATCGTTCGGCTGCGGGCCGAGCGGGCCGAACTGCTTGGCTACGCCGACCACGCCGGGTACGTGATCGCCGAGGAGACCGCACCGGATCCCGAAGCGGTGGCCGCCCTGCTGCGTGAGCTCGGGGCCGCGGCCACCGCCGCCGCGCACGCAGAGCTGGCGCGTCTGACGCAGGTGTACGGGGCGCCGCTCGGCCCGGCCGACGTGACCTTCGCCCTGGCCGCCGAACAGCGCAGCCGCGATACCGGCCCGCAGCCCGGGATCGACGAGTTCGAGCAGTACTGCGAGCTCGACGCCGTCCTGCGTGACGGGGTCTTCGCCGCGGCCGGCGAGCTCTACGGACTGTCGTTCACCGAACGGCCGGACCTGCACGGCTATCACCCGGACGTGCGGATCTGGGAGGTCGCCGACGCCGACGGCACCGGGATCGGGCTGTTCGCCGGCGACTTCTATGCGCGCCCGTCCAAGCGCGGCGGCGCCTGGATGAACACCATCGTCGACCAGTCCACCCAGCTCGGAACCAGGCCGATCGTGGTCAACGTGCTCAACCTGACCAAGCCCGAGCCCGGCGAACCGTGCCTGCTGTCGCTGGATCAGCTGACGACCGCCTTCCACGAGTTCGGGCACGCCGTGCACGGGTTGCTGTCGGCGGTGGAGTTCGTCTCGCAGTCCGGCACGTCGGTGCCGCGCGACTTCGTCGAGTTCCCGTCCCAGGTGAACGAGATGTGGGCGCTGCACCCCGACGTCGCGCCCCGGTATGCGCGGCACTGGCGCACCGGCGACCCGGTCCCCGCCGAAGTGCTGGATGCAGTCCGGGCGGCCGGCGAAGTGGAGTCGGCACACGCGACGGTCGAGTACCTGGCCGCTGCGGCCCTCGACCTGGCCTGGCATCGGGTCCGTGCCGACCGGATCGGCGACGACGTCCTGGCCTTCGAGGCCCGGGCGCTCGCCGACGCGGGGCTGGCCGAAGAACTGATCCCGCCGCGCTACCGCAGCACCTACTTCAACCACGTCTTCGGCGGCGGCTATTCGTCGGCCTACTACAGCTACATCTGGTCGGAGATCCTGGACGCCGAGACCGAGCAGTGGTTCCTGGCCGGTGGAGGACTGCAGCCCGGGCTGGGCCGCGCCTTCGCCGCCGCGGTGCTCTCGCGCGGGGACAGCGTCGACCCGGTGGCCGCCCACGCCGAGCTGCTGGGCGCCCCGGCGCGGATCGAGCCGTTGCTGCGCCGCCGCGGGCTGCTGACAGCGGCCGAGTAGCCTTGTTTAAGTCAGCGTGAGATTAAGTGAGTACGGAACCGGGAGGTGGCGGTGAGCGGACTTCTGGCGTGGTGGGACTCGGTGGAGGAGTGGCTGACCGGCCTGCCCTTCGTGCCGCAGTTGCTGGTGACCCTGGTGGTGCTCGTTCCGCTGGCCACCGGAATCGCCTGGGTGGTGAACTTCCTGGTGGTGTGGGTGTTTTCGCTGTTCGACCGTCGTGACGTCGGAGACGATCACGGAGTAGGGGTGTAGTGATGTTCCGTTCCAAGGTGACCTGGGCATTGGCCGCGCTCCTGATCCTGGTGCTCATCGCCTGGATGATCACCTAGCTATCACATGCCCCGGGGCCCGGGAAACCACAGCGGCCGACGGCGATCACGGCCATTGAGGGCGGGTGCGGTGATTGCTAGCTTTCTCCCGTGCAATCGAACCGCTACCACCGAGCCCTCCGGCGAGCGTCGACCGTTGCCGTCCTGGCCGTACTGATGCTGGTGACCGCATGCGGCGGCGGCTCAACCGACGAGCCGGGAGGAGTCGACATCTCCTCCGGCGACCGCCGGCTGAACCTGGTCGCCTACGCCGTCCCGAAGCCGGGCTTCGACCTGATCATCCCCGCCTTCCGGGACACCCCCGAGGGGAACGGAATCGGCTTCTCGCAGTCGTACGGCGCCTCCGGCGACCAGTCACGCAAAGTGGCCCGCGGCCTGCCGACCGATGTGGTGAACTTCTCCGTCGCCCCCGACATCACCCGGCTGGTCAAGGCCGGTGTGGTGGACGAGGACTGGGAGGAACAGGCGCCCAACGACTCGGTGCCGTTCGGCTCGGTGGTCGCGTTCGTGGTCCGCGAGGGCAATCCGAAGAACATCCACGACTGGTCGGACCTGCTGCAGCCCGGCATCTCGGTGATCACCCCCAACCCGGGCAGCTCCGGATCGGCCAAGTGGAATCTGCTGGCGCCGTACTCCGCCGCGAGCGACGGCGGAAACGATCCCGAGGCCGGCCTGGACTACGTCCGGCAGCTGGTTCGCGACCACGTGCGGGTTCTGCCCAAGTCCGGCCGGGAGGCCACGACAGCTTTCGAGCAGGGGCAGGGCGACGTGCTGATCAGCTACGAGAACGAGGCGATCATGCTCAAGCGGCACAACGACGCCGCCAAGACCGAACAGCGCGTCGACTACGTGATCCCGCCGCAGACCTTCAAGATCGAGAACCCGGTCGCGGTGGTGAACACCAGTGACGACAAGGCCGCCGCGCGCACCTTCGTCGACTACCTCTTCACCCCGCCGGCGCAGCGACTGTGGGCGCAGGCCGGCTTCCGCCCGGTCGACCCGGCGGTGACCGCAGAGACCGTCGGCGAGTTCCCCGGCCGGATCGACAAGCTGTGGACCGTCGACGATCTGGGCGGCTGGAAGGTGATCGACTCCGAACTGTTCGGCAGCTCCGGCGCCATCACCGAGATCTACAACGAGGAGGCGGGCCAGTGACCGTCGTCGAGCAGGCCGCACCGACGGCCACCCGCCGCTGGCGGGCCGACAATCCGCTGACCCTGGGCATCGCCGGGCTCTGGCTCACGGTGATCGTGCTGCTCCCGCTGGCGGCGATCACCTCGAGTGCCTTCGACGACGGCCTGTCGGGGTTCTGGAACGCCATCAGCGCGCCCGGCGCCGTCGACACCCTGCGCATCACCGCGATCATGTCGGTGGTGGTGGCGCTGATCAACGTCGTCTTCGGCACCGTCATCGCGTGGGTCCTGGTCCGCGACGACTTCTGGGGCAAGGGCTTCGTCAACGCCATCATCGACCTGCCGTTCGCGCTGCCGACCATCGTCGCCTCCCTGGTGCTGCTGTCGCTGTACGGGCCCAACAGCCCGATCGACGTCCACCTGGCGGCCACCGAACCCGGAGTGATCATGGCGCTGACGTTCGTCACGCTGCCGTTCGTGGTGCGCCAGGTGCAGCCGGTGCTGATGGAACTCGATCGAGACGTCGAAGAGGCGGCCGCGGTGCTCGGCGCCCGTAACTGGGTGATCTTCACCCGGATCGTGCTGCCCGCGCTGACCCCGGCGATCCTCACCGGCGCCGGACTGGCCTTCACCCGAGCCCTCGGCGAGTTCGGCTCGGTGGTGCTGATCGGCGGCAACATCCCGGGCAAGACCCAGGTGGCTTCGCAGTACATCCAGCAGCAGATCGAGGTGGACGAGCCGGTGAACGCCTCGGCGGTCTCGGTGATGCTGCTGCTGATCGCCTTCGTGGTGCTGCTGGTGCTGCGGGTCGTCGGCCAATTCCAGCGTCGTCGTCAGGAGGCCGCGGCATGATCGTCACCCGACCCACCAGGTACGCCCTGCGCGTCGTCGCCCTGGTCTACCTGTTCATCCTGCTGATCGTTCCGGTGGCGCTGATCTTCTGGCGCGCCTTCGAGCCCGGGCTGGGACAGTTCTGGGAGTGGATCACCACCCCGGCTGCGATCTCCGCTCTGCAACTGTCGTTGATCATCGTGGCGATCGTGGTGCCCCTGAACGTCGTCTTCGGTGTGATCACGGCACTCGCCCTGGCCCGCGGCCGGTTCCGCGGCCGCGGCCTGATGCAGGCGGTGGTCGACCTGCCGTTCGCGGTGTCGCCGGTGGTCGCCGGTGTCGCCCTGATCGCCCTGTGGGGCAGCCACGGCTGGTTCGGCGGCATCGAATCGCTCGGCTTCCGGGTGATCTTCGGTGTCCCCGGCATGGTGCTGGCCACCATCTTCGTCACGCTGCCCTTCGTGGTGCGCGAAGTGGAGCCGGTGCTGCACGAGATCGGCACCGAACAGGAGGAGGCCGCGACCACCCTCGGTGCCAGCGGGATGCAGGCCTTCTGGCGGATCACGCTCCCGGCGATCCGGTGGGGCCTCACCTACGGCATCGTGCTGACGGTGGCGCGGTCGCTGGGCGAGTATGGAGCGGTGACCATGGTGTCGTCGAACATGCCCGGCGTCTCGCAGACCCTGACCCTGCTGGTGCACTCGCGTTACACCGACGACTACAACGAGTACGGCGCCTACGCGGCGGCGACCCTGTTGATGCTGGTCGCCATCGCCGTCCTGGTGGCGATGACGCTCATCGAGCGCCGTGCCCGGGGCCGCGTCGCCGACGCCGCGACCATCATGGCGCCCGAGCCCCTGATGCCGGCGAGCGAGCGGGTGGGAGCCCCCCGTCCCGAAGAATCCGAGCCCGAAGAATCCGTATTCGAACCCGCCGGCAGCGAGCCGACCGCGGCAGCCGAGGAGAAGTAGACGTGTCCATCTCAGTCATCGGAGCCAACAAGCACTACGGCGACTTCGCCGCGCTCGACGACGTCTCCATCGACATCCCGGAGGGGTCGCTGACCTCGCTGCTGGGGCCGTCCGGCTCCGGAAAGTCGACGCTGCTGCGTGCTATCGCCGGCCTGGACTCACTCGATTCGGGGACGGTGGTGATCAACGGCCGCGACGTCTCGCGCACCTCGCCGCAGCACCGCGACATCGGCTTCGTCTTTCAGCACTATGCCGCGTTCAAGCACATGACGGTGCGCGAGAACATCGCCTTCGGCCTCAAGATCCGCAAGCGGTCCAAGGCCGAGGTGAACAAGAAGGTCGACGAGCTGCTGGAGATCGTGGGTCTGGAGGTGTTCCAGAAGCGGTATCCGTCGCAGCTGTCGGGCGGTCAGCGCCAGCGCATGGCACTGGCCCGCGCCCTCGCGGTGGACCCGCAGGTGCTGCTGCTCGACGAGCCGTTCGGCGCCCTCGACGCCAAGGTGCGCGACGATCTGCGCCGCTGGCTCCGCCAGCTGCACGAGGAGGTCCATGTGACCACCGTGCTGGTGACTCACGACCAGCAGGAGGCGCTGGACGTCAGCGACCGGATCGCGGTGCTCAACAAGGGCCGCATCGAGCAGGTCGGCACCCCGGACGACCTGTACGACCGACCCGAGAACGTGTTCGTCGCGTCGTTCCTGGGCTCGGTGTCGCGGCTGAACGGGCAGTTGGTGCGCCCGCACGACATCCGCATCGGCCGGACCCCGGAGATGACCTTCCCGCCGGCCGGTACCGAGCTGGACACCGGTGTGGTCCGGGCGACGGTCAAGCGCGTGGTGAACCTCGGCTTCGAGACCCGCGTGGAGCTCACCGCGGCCAACACCGGCGAGGACTTCATCGCCCAGATCACCCGCGGGGATCAGAACGCGCTGGTGCTGGCGGCCGGGCAGACCGTGTACGCCCGCGCGACGGCCGTCCCGCAGCTCGCGGCGGAGTAACACCGGCGCCGGGTTCGGCACGGCGCGGGTCGTCGCCGTCCGTCGCCGCAGGGGGACCGCTCGTCGCACACGGACGCTCTGGCAGTGGCGTGGCACGCAGTGCCACAACTAGTGTGAGTGGGAGCACCGCATCGCACTGACACCACAAGGATCCCGATGACTCTCACCGCCCGCTCCGGACTCGACACCCCACTCACGCCGCTGCGCTTCCTGGAACGCGCGGCCGACGTCCACCCGGACAAGCTCGCGGTGATCGATGGTGACCGCCGGCTCGGCTACGCCGAACTCGCCGAGCAGGCGACGACGCTGGCGAGCGCCCTGCGGGTCTCGGGCGTCACGGCGGGCGACAAGGTGGCCTACCTGGCCGGCAACTCACTGGAACTGCTGGTGGCGCACTTCGCGGTGCCGCTGGCCGGCGGTGTGCTGGTGGCGATCAACACCCGCCTCGCACCGGAGGAGATCCGCTACATCTGCGACCACTCGCAGGCGGTCCTGCTGGTCGGCGACGGCCCGCTGCTGGCCGGCCTGAGCGACGTCGCCTTCGCCACGGTCCGCGAGATCGTCGAGGCACCCGGCCAGCAGGGCGACTACACGGGCGCCGGGGTGCGCTACGACGAGCTGATCGGCCGCGGGGACCCGACGGAGCACGTCGCCTGGGAGGTCGACGACGAGGACACCGTCATCACGGTCAACTACACGTCCGGGACCACCGGCCGGCCCAAGGGCGTCATGTACACGCACCGCGGTGCGTACCTGGCGTCACTGGGCAACTTGGTGACCCAGGGCTTCTCGATCGACACCCGGTACCTGTGGAGCCTCCCGATGTTCCACTGCAACGGCTGGTGCGGCCCGTGGTCGCTGACCGCGGCCGCGGGCACCCACGTCTGTCTCCGTGCGGTCCGAGGCGACGACATGTGGCGGCTGATCGACACCGAGGCCGTCAACCGGATGAGCGGTGCACCCACCGTGCTCACCACTCTCGCCACCGCGCCCGAGGCGCACCCGATGGTGACGCCGATGGCGATCACCACGGCCGGCGCTCCGCCGAGCCCGACCATCATCAAGGCGATCCGCCACCTGGGGATCGACATCATCCACGTCTACGGGCTCACCGAGACCTACGGTCCGTACGCCGTGTGCGAGCCCGACCCGAGCTGGTCGGAGCTGTCGGGCGAGGAGCTGTCGGTGCGCATGGCGCGCCAGGGCGTCGGCATGCTGACCGCTGATCGTCTGCGCGTGGTCCGGACCGACGGCGACGGGGACGAGCTGGTCGACGTCGCCGCCGACGGCGTCGAGATGGGCGAGATCGTGATGCGCGGCAACGTGGTGATGAAGGGCTACCTCGACGACCCCGACCGCACCGCTGAGGCCTTCGCGGGCGGGTGGTTCCATTCGGGGGACCTCGGGGTGATGCACCCCGACGGCTACGTCCAACTGCTCGACCGCGCCAAGGACGTCGTGATCTCCGGCGGCGAGAACATCTCCACGATCGAGGTGGAGCAGGCCGTCGTCAGTCACCCGGCGGTGATCGACGTCGCCGTGATCGGCGTGCCCGACGACAAGTGGGGCGAGCGGCCCAAGGCCTACGCGGTGCTGGCCGACGGTCAGAGCGCCACCGAAGCGGATGTGATCGCGCACGTGAAGAGCAAGATCGCCTCGTACAAGGCGCCGCGCGAGGTGGAATTCGTCGCCGAACTCCCCAAGACCTCCACCGGCAAGATCCGCAAGAACGAGCTGCGCGACGAGGCCTGGGGCGACACCCGCACCCGCATCCAGGGCTGAGCCGCCTCGCTGGCGACGCACACCCAGCGCCCGGCCGCAGACCCAGCCCTCGCGAGCGCTGGGACTGCGGCCGACTGCTGGGTCTGTCGCGTGTCCGGTCAGGACGGTGCGGCAACCGTGTGCTGGAGGGCATCGATCAGGGCCGCGCAGAAGTCCGGGAGGTCATCGGGGCGGCGGCTCGAGATCAAAGTGTTCGGGCCGCTCGTGCACACCACCACCTTCTCGTCCACCCACTGCGCGCCGGCGTTCACCAGGTCGGTGCGCAGGCTCGGATACGACGTGAGGGTGCGTCCGCGCACGGCGTTGGCGTCGATGAGCGTCCACGGGGCGTGACAGATCACCGCCACCGGGAGGCCTCGATCGAAGAACGAGCCGGCGAAGGCCACAGCGGCCGGTTGGGTGCGCAGATGGTCGGGATTGGCCACGCCGCCCGGGAGGACGAGCGCGTCGAAATCCGAGGCGTCGAGGTGGTCGACGACGGCATCCACGGGGAACGAGCCGGCCCGGTCGAGGTGACGAAAGGCCTGTACCCGGCCGGGAGCAGTGGAGACCAGAGTCGGTGTGGCGCCGGCTTCGACCACCGCTCGCCACGGCTGGACCAATTCGGACTCCTCGGCGCCCTCCGGGGCCACCAGGAAGGCGACCCGCCCGAAGACGGCGGCGTGGTCATCCCTGGGCATGGCGGGCCCCCTCGTACTCGGTGTACGCCCCACTCGTCCGCAGTCGACCGCCCGGCGTCTCCAGATGCGCCCGGACGAACCAGTGGAACTGCTCGAGGGAACGCGTATGGCCGATCAGCATGTCCTCGGTGACGGGGTCGAGGTCGCCGGTGCTCGTCACGGCACGCCGGTAGCTGTCCAGGATGCCGGCGAAGACCACGTCGAGTGCGCCCAGGTGAGCGATCGCGTCCGCCCGGTTCAGGTCGTAGTCGTCCCAGGTCCGTTGGCCGACGATCGCTCCCGGAGTGCCGAGGGGAATGCCGCCGAGAGCGGCGATCCGCTCCGCGGTCTCATCGGCCATGCCGCGAACCGCCTCGACCTGAGGATCGATCATCGTGTGCACCGCGATGAACTGGGGGCCCACCACGTTCCAGTGGACGTGTTTGAGCGTGAGCGCGAGATCGTTGAGGGCGTTGAGCCGGTCCTGAAGCACGGTGATCACCGCGGTCGCATCGCGGCTGGCGACACCGGGCACGGTGAAGTCGATCGGATCGGGAGTGTCCTGGGTCAGCGACATCGTCGTCCTCCTCGTGCATGTGCAGCCGAACCGCGTGGGCCCGGCCGTCTTCTCGTGAAAGGCCGTGTGCCTCTCCGCCTCACGACTACCCGCGCGGCCGTCGAATCAAACACCGTGCGGGAGGTTCATCGACGGCGGATCCGGGTACCCGGAGACGACGACGCACGTGTGCCCGGTATGGCGCCGGTGCAGCCTGCGACGTCGAGTGAGGAGAGTCAGATGTTCGACACGTCGACCCGACCCGGTCCGGAGCCGATGGCGCCGCCGGAGCGGCCCACCCCCGCGCCGCCGAAACCCCCGCCCCCCGACACCGGTGCCGCCACCGGATCACCCGATGCCGGACGATCCGGAGATCGACCCGAGACCCCGTCCGGATCTGGTGTGAGGCGCTTCCCGACTCAGGCGGGAGCGACGGCCGGGTGCGGCAGACCGGCGGGTGCGGCCGAAAGGTACAGACGCACGACGGCCCCGATGACCGCCGGGTGGTCGGCGACGGGCCCGGCCACGAGGGAACCCGGGGCGATCTGATCGAGCCGGCGTTCCACCCGTTCGGTGAGCAACCCGGCGGACAGGAACAGCGGTGAGGCGGCGATCCGCGAGGCGCCCTGCCGGCGGAGCCGGGAGACCGCGTCGGCGACGGCCGCGCCGTCATGCCCCAGACGGGTCGCGAAGACCGTTTCCACGGGGACGCCGAGCACACTCGACAGCTCGCGGCCCCGAGCGCGGATCGACGCATCCGAGCCCGCATCGGAGGAGCCGACCGCGTACATCAGCACGCCGTCGCCGGGACGCATCCCGGCCTCGGTGAGCCGGTCGACCAGCGCCGGGACGGGGGAGTGCCGCCCGATGACCGGGGCTGCGACGGCGCGCAGCGCGCGATTGCGCCGGTGCGCGCGCGCCAGGATGGCCGGCAGATCGATCTTGCTGTGGAAGCCGTCGCCGAACAGCAATGGCACCACGACCACCTCGCCGCGCAGTTGCGCCAGCGAATCCTCCAGCAGCGGCTCGTTCAGGTCGAGATAGGCCAGCTCCACGCGAACGCCGGGCAGCGACTGCGCGGTGACGGCGGCGACCCGGCGGGCGGTGGCCGAGAAGCGCACGTCCCGGCTGCCGTGCGCCGCGAGGAGCAGCACCGGCCGAGCAGTGGCAGGCCTCGGGACCATGGCGGGCGACCGGCTCACACCAGTGCGACCGACGACAGGTCGAGGTTCTCGAGCGCATCGCCGATCAGGCCGGCGCCGAGGGTGTTGCCGCCCGCCGGATCGATCAGCAGGAAGCTGCCGGTCTCCCGGTTCACCTGGTAGTCGTCGGCGGCGACCGGCTCGGCCGTGGTCAGCGAGATCCGCCCGATCTGGTTGAGCTCCACCGTCTCCGGGGCGTCGATCAGCGCCAGATCCTGTTCGTCGAACAGGGTCTGCAGGTCGCCGATGATGACCGGGGTGGTCTTGGTGCCGTGCTTCAGCAGCAGTCGGGCACCCGGCCGCAGCGGCTTGTCGCCGAGCCAGCAGACGGTCGCGGTGAACTGCTGCGACGGCTCGGGGGAATCGGCGGTCGCCGCGATCAGATCACCGCGCGAGACGTCGACGTCGTCGGCCAGCAGCAGGGTCACGCTGCGGCCGGCGTGGGCGGTCGGCAGTTCGCCGTCGGGGGTGTCGATCTTGGCGATGCGCGTGCGCTGCCCGGACGGCAGGACGACGATCTCGTCGCCGACCGACACCGAGCCGGCAGCCACCTGACCGGCGTAGCCGCGGTAGTCGGGGTAGTCGGGGGTGCGCGGCCGGATCACGTACTGCACCGGGAAGCGCAGGCCCACCGGGCGGCGGTCGGGCTGGTTCGGCACGGTCTCCAGGTGCTCGATCAGCGTGGGGCCGTCGTAGTACGGGGTGTCCTCCGAGCGGCGGGCGATGTTGTCGCCGCGCAGCGCCGAGACCGGGATCTCGAGCACTTGGTCGTCGGAGTAGCCGAGCGAGCGGGTGATCTCGCCGAACTCGGCCGAGACCTGCTTGAACACCGATTCGGCGTCGTCGACCAGGTCGATCTTGTTCACGGCCAGCACCAGACGCGGCACGCCCAGCAGTGCCATGACCGCGGCGTGCCGGCGGGTCTGCGCGACGACACCGTTGCGGGCGTCGACCAGCAGGATCACCAGCTGGGCCGTGGAGGCACCGGAGACGGTGTTGCGGGTGTACTGCACGTGGCCCGGGGTGTCGGCCAGCACAAACGACCGCTCCGGGGTCGCGAAGTAGCGGTAGGCGACGTCGATGGTGATGCCCTGCTCGCGCTCGGCGCGCAGTCCGTCGACCAGCAGCGACAGATCCGGGGTGTCCATGCCGCGGTCCACCGAAGCCTTGGTCACCGCGTCGATCTGGTCGGCCAGCACCGACTTGGTGTCGTATAGCAGGCGGCCGACCAGGGTCGACTTGCCGTCGTCGACGCTGCCCGCGGTCGCGATACGCAGCAGATCGGCGCCGAACCGGTGGGTCGGGGCGTGCGCCGCGGAGTCGGCAGTGGGGGTGCTCATCAGAAATATCCTTCGCGCTTGCGGTCTTCCATGGCGGCCTCGGAGACGCGGTCGTCGCCGCGGGTGGCGCCGCGCTCGGTCAGCCGGGAGGCGGCCACCTCGGCCAGCACCATTTCGTTGTCGACGGCCTCGGACAGGACGGCGCCGGTGGTGGAGCCGTCGCCGACGGTGCGGTAGCGGACCGTCCGGGTCTCGACGGTCTCGTTCTCGCGCGGACCGCCCCACGGACCGGAGGTCATCCACATGCCGTCGCGCTGGTACACCTCGCGCTGGTGCGCGTAGTACAGCGGCGCCAGCAGCACCTGCTCGCGGGCGATGTAGCGCCACACGTCCAACTCGGTCCAGTTGCTGAGCGGGAAGACGCGGACGTGCTCGCCCGGCGCGTGCTTGCCGTTGTACAGATTCCACAGTTCCGGGCGCTGACGCTTGGGATCCCACTGGCCGAAGGCGTTGCGCAGGGAGAAGATCCGCTCCTTGGCGCGGGCCCGCTCCTCGTCGCGGCGGGCGCCGCCGAAGACCGCGTCGAAGCGGTTCTCGGCGATGCCGTCGAGCAGCGGAATGGTCTGCAGGGGATTGCGGATGCCGTCGGGGCGCTCGGAGAGCCGGCCGTCCTCGAGGTAGTCCTCCACCTTGGCCACGTGCAGCCGCAGGTTGTGACGCTCGACGATCTCGTCGCGGAACTCGATGATCTCCGGCAGATTGTGGCCGGTGTCCACGTGCAGCAGCGAGAAGGGCAGCGGCGCCGGCCAGAAGGCCTTGAGCGCCAGGTGCAGCAGCAGGGTGGAGTCCTTGCCGCCGGAGAACAGGATCACCGGACGCTCGAACTCGCCGGCCACCTCGCGGAAGATGTGAATCGCCTCGGACTCGAGAGCGTCCAGGGTGGTGAAACCGTCGGCGTCGCCGGCCGGTCGCACGGCGGCATCGAACGCCGGAGCGCTGGAGAAGGTCTGGGTGTCGGAAGTGATGCTCATGAGGCGTGCAACCCGCATTCTGTCTTGGCGCTGCCGGCCCAACGGCCGCTGCGCGGATCTTGTCCGGGAACTGGTTTGGCGGTGCAGGGTTCGCAGCCGATCGACGGGTAGCCGTCGTCGACCAGCGGATTGACCAGGACACCGTGGGTGTCGATGTAGTCCTGGAACCGCTCATCGCTCCAGGCGGCGAGAGGATTGATCTTCACCAGACCGAATCCCTCGTCGAAGGAGATGAGCGGAGCATTCGCGCGGGTGGGCGCCTCGACGCGACGGATGCCGGTCACCCAGGCGCGGAACGGCGCCAACGAGGCCTTCAGTGGCACCACCTTGCGCAGGCGGCAGCACTCGGCGGGATCGGAGGCGAAGAGGTTCTTGCCCAGCAGTGAATCCTGTTCGGCCACCGTCTGTTCCGGCTCCACGTTGATCAGGTCGAGGTCGTAGATGTCGACCACGGCGTCGCGCGTGCCGAGCGTCTCGACGAAGTGGTAGCCGGTGTCCAGGAACAAGACCTTCAGCTTCTCGTTCTGCACCGTGGACCGATCGATGGCCTTGCTGGCCACGTCGAGCAGGACGGCATCCTGCATGTTGGCGGCGATCACGAAGTCGGTGCCGAAGACGTCGGCGGTCCACTGCAGCAGCTGTTCGGCGGAGGCGTCGGGGCCCAGCTGCCGGGCTCCGTCCTCGGCGATCTCGCGCAGGTGCGCGGTCTCCAGGGTGGTCGTCATGTCACTCACCTCTCACTGCAGTTCCGCGTCGTCGGCGCGGACGACCCACTGGGCGAAGCGCTCACCGTCCTGGCGGCCCGCGATGAAGTTGCGGACCAGGCGCTCGATGTACTCGGTGGCCTCGTCGGCGTAGATCTTGTGCTGACGGAGCTTGCGGCCGAATGCGGTGTCGAAGCCCAGCGAACCGCCGAGATGCACCTGGAAGCCTTCGACGGAATTGCCGTCTTCGTCGGCGATCAACTGGCCCTTGAGGCCGATGTCGGCCACCTGCACGCGGGCGCAGGAGTTGGGGCAGCCGTTGAAGTTGATGGTGATCGGCACGTCGAGCTGATCGTTCAGCTCGGCCAGCCGCTGCTCCATCTCCGGCACCAACTGCTGCGAGCGGCTGCGCGTCTCGGTGAAGCTGAGCTTGCAGAACTCCAGACCGGTGCAGGCGATCAGGTTGCGGCGCCAGCGCGAGGGCCGCGCGGTCAGGCCGACGGCCTCCAGATCGGCTTCGAGGCCGGCGATCTTGTCCTCGGGCACGTTCACCACGACGAGCTTCTGGTACGGGGTGAGCCGGATCGAGTCGGCCCCCGAGCGTTCCACGGCGTCGGCGACGGCGAACAGGCTCTTGTCCGAGAGCCGGCCCGACACGGCCGAGAAGCCCACGGCGAACAGGCCGTTGGTCTGCTCGGTGATGCCGACGTGATCGATGGGCTGGGTGGGCTGGACCGGTGCCGGGCCGTCGATCAGCTTGCGCTCGAGGTACTCGTCCTCGAGCACCTGCCGGAACTTCTCCGGGCCCCAGTCCTTGAGCAGGAACTTCAGCCGCGCTTTCGAGCGCAGACGGCGGTAGCCGTAGTCGCGGAAGATGGAGATGACGCCTTCCCAGACGTCGGGAACCTCGTCGAGGGGCACCCACGCGCCCAGGCGCTGCGCCAGCATCGGGTTGGTCGACAGACCGCCGCCGACCCAGAGGTCGAAACCGGGGCCGTGTTCGGGGTGCTCCACGCCGACGAAGGAGACGTCGTTGATCTCGTGGACCACGTCCTGCTGGCCCGAGATGGCGGTCTTGAACTTGCGGGGCAGGTTGGAGAAGCGCGGGTCGCCGATGTAGCGGCGCTTGATCTCTTCGATCGCGGGAGTGCCGTCGATCACCTCGTCCACCGAGAGCCCGGCGAGAGGGGAGCCCAGCATGCCGCGCGGGCAGTCGCCGCAGGCCTCGGTGGTGTCCAGCCCGACCTCGTCCAGCCGGCGCCAGATCTCCGGGACGTTCTCGATCTCGATCCAGTGGTACTGGATGTTCTGGCGGTCGGAGACGTCGGCGGTGCCCCGCGCGAAGTCGCGCGAGATCCCGGCGAGGGCCCGCAGCTGCGGCACGTCGAGGTGCCCGCCGTCGGTGCGGACCCGCATCATGAAGTACGGGGCCTCGAGGTAGTCGATGTTGTCGTCGTGGGTGTGCGTGCCGTCGTAGCCTTCGGCGCGCTGGGTGTACAGACCCATCCAGCGGAAGCGGCCGCGCAGGTCGGCCTTGTCGATGCCGTCGAAGCCGACGTGCGAGTAGATGTCGAGGATGCGCCGCCGGACGTTGAGCGGGTTGTCGTCCTTCTTGGACTGCTCATTCGGGTTCAGCGGCTCGCGGAAGCCGAGGGCCCACTGGCCTTCGGCCCGGCGCTTGGACGGCCGGGCGCGCTTGCGCGGCGGGGTCGGTGCCGCGTCGTCGACCTTGTCGGGGCTGGTGAGAGTCATTCGGATCTCCTCGCGTATCGCCTGCACGGCGATACGTCACGGGGGCTGGCCAGAGAAGGTGAAAAAGCGAGTCGGCGTCCGGGATCGATCACCGGCGCGGCGCTGCGCACGGCGCGGGAAATCGGAAAGGGCTGGACTGGTCGAGGCCGGACTCGGCTAGGGCAGACACGATGCGCTGTCACAGCGCATGAGGTCGATGTGCCGCCGTTCGATGAGGCGGACGCCCGTAGTAGTCACGCTGACCATGGTGCCATGCCGTCGGCCGTACGTCTAACCTGCATGCATTTATCTGCAGTGTGATTTTAACTACCTCGGGTGCCGGTGGGTCATCATGGACGGATGAGCTTGCGTGCGCCTTCGACCCCGCTGCCGGCCGAGGCGACGGCGCGGCTGCGCGACGTCGATCCGGCCCGCCCTCTCGGGCTCTATCTGCACGTGCCGTTCTGCGCCACCCGATGCGGATACTGCGACTTCAACACCTATACCGCGGGTGAGCTGGGAACGTCGACGTCACCGGCGGCCTGGGCCGACGCCGTCCGGCGGGAACTGGACCGGGCCGCGGCGATGCTGTCGCCGGAGCGTCCGGTGGAGACGATCTTCGTCGGGGGCGGCACCCCGTCGCTGCTGGGGGCCGACGGCCTGGCCGACCTGCTCGGCGCCGTCCGGTCGTCGTTCGCCCTGGCGCCGGGGGCCGAGGTCACCACCGAATCCAACCCGGAGTCCACCTCGCCGGAGTTCTTCGCCGGGCTCCGTGCGGCCGGATACACGCGGATCTCGCTCGGCATGCAGTCCGCCGCGCCGCACGTGCTGGCGGTCCTGGACCGGCGGCACACGCCTGGTCGCGCGCTCGCCGCCGCGCGGGAGGCGGCCGAGGCCGGTTTCGAGCACGTCAACCTGGATCTGATCTACGGGACCCCCGGAGAGACCGATGCCGACCTGGACGCCTCCCTCGATGCGGTGCTGTCGGTCCCCGTCGACCACGTCTCGGCGTATGCCCTGATCGTCGAGGACGGCACCGCATTCGCCCGGAAGGTGCGTCGCGGCGAAGTCCCGATGCCCGACGACGACATCCTCGCCGCCCGGTACGAGCGCATCGACGAGCGTTTGTCCGGGGCCGGAATGACTTGGTACGAGGTGTCGAATTGGGCTGCGGCACAAGACCTCTCGCCGCTTCCGTCGCCCGCCTCGGTGTGCCGACACAACGAGGCCTACTGGCGCAGCGACGACTGGTGGGGGATCGGTCCCGGCGCCCATTCGCACGTGGCGGGCCTGCGGTGGTGGAACCAGAAGCACCCGGCCACCTACGGGGCCTCGCTCGACTCCGGAGCCCTCCCGGTCGGCGGCTTCGAGGTGCTGACCGACGAGGACCGGCACACCGAATCGGTGATGCTGCGATTGCGGATGCGGTCCGGACTCGGGATCGAAGAGTTGTCCGATGACGAGCGGGTGCGGGCCGACCGCGCCTGTGCCGACGGGCTGTTGACGCGCAGCGACGGTGCCTACGTGCTCACCGACCGGGGCCGCTTGCTGGCCGACGGCGTCATCCGCGACGTCCTCGTCGACTGAGGGCGACGGTCGAGGATTCTTGGCGCTTGCAGCGACCCCAGAGGTCGGTCAAAGAGCCAAAAGAGATTGCGAGGGACGCGTCAGTCGCCGGCCCGATGGGCGCCGCGGGCCGGACGGCCGGTGCGCCGGGGATTCACCGGGCGCGACGGGACCGGTGGAAGCCGGTCGGTGCTCTCCGCGGCCGCCGGGGCGCCGGGATGGGCGGTGGGATCGTCCAGGTCGAGCAGGCGCGCATGGACGATGGTGCGGTTCCGCAACGCCGAGCGGACCGCCCGGTGCAGGCCGTCTTCCAGGTACAGCTCCCCGCGGTACTGCACCACGTGCGCGAACAGGTCGCCGTAGAAGGTGGAGTCCTCCGACAGGAGTTTGTCCAGTGCCAGGACGGTGGTGACGGTGATCAGCTCATCGAGGCGGAACTGGCGCGGGGGGATCTGCGCCCACTCGCGCGGCGACAGGTTCAGGTCGGGGTACGGCCTGCCTTCCTGGACGCCCTTGAAGATCATCGTGCTCGGTCTCACTGTCGATTCACTAGGATTACGGGTGAACCATCACGATGGTCCTGATCCACTGTATGCACAACGCCTGAGGGAGGTGCCGAAGTGTCGAGCACAGACGATCGCCGATTCGAGATTCTGCGCGCGATCGTGACCGACTTCGTCGCGACCCAGGAACCGATCGCCTCCAAGGCGCTGGTGAGCCGCCACCACCTCGGTGTCTCCAGCGCGACCGTGCGCAACGACATGGCCGTCCTCGAAGCCGAGGGGCTCATCACGCAGCCGCACACCAGCTCGGGGCGGGTGCCGACCGATAAGGGCTACCGCCTGTTCGTCGACCGCATCCACGAGGTCAAGCCGCTGTCGCAGGCCGAGCGCCGGGCCATTCTGAGCTTTCTGGACCACGCCGTCGACCTCGACGACGTCCTACGCCGCAGCGTCAAACTGCTCGCCGAGCTGACCCAGCAGGTCGCGGTGATCCAGTATCCGGTGCTCTCGACCGCCCGCGTACGGCATCTGGAGGTGGTGGCGCTGAGCCCGCAGCGGCTGCTGCTGGTGGTCATCACCGACACCGGGCGCGTGGAGCAGCGCATGGTGGCGCTGCGCGACCCGCTCGGCGACGACGACCTGGCCCAGGTCCGGACCCTGTTCGGCAGCGCGCTCGACGGTAAGGCGCTGGAGGAGGCCTCGGCGGCCGTGTCCGATCTCACCGACAGTTCCCCGCCCGACCTGCAGCGGCCCATCCTGGAGATCGCGACGGTGCTGATCGAGACCCTGGTGGAGCGGCCCGAGGACCGGCTGGTGCTCGGCGGGACGTCGAACCTGGCCCGCAGCGCCGGTGACTTCGCTCCGATGGGCGGCGGAATGGACACGGTGCTCGAGGCGTTGGAAGAACAAGTCGTGATTCTGCGACTGCTGGCGCACACCCGCGACAACCAGAGCGTCACCGTGCAGATCGGCGAGGAGACGCTGGTGGAGAACCTGCGGGGCACCTCGGTGGTGTCGACCGGGTACGGTGCTTCGGGCACCGTTTTCGGCGGCGTGGGCGTGGTCGGGCCGACCCGGATGGATTACCCGGGCACCATGGCCTCGGTCGCCGCGGTGGCGCGATATGTCGGCGAAGTGCTCGCCGACCGATAGTCGAAGTAGCAAAGGACGTTCTTTCCGTGGCTCGTGATTACTACGGCATCCTGGGGGTCTCCCGGGATGCTTCCGACCAGGACCTCAAGCGGGCCTACCGGCGGCTCGCGCGTGAGTTGCACCCCGATGTGAACCCGAGTGAAGAGGAACGGTTCAAAGAGGTCACCACGGCCTACGAAGTGCTGGCCGACCCGGACAAGCGCCGGATCGTCGATGCCGGCGGCGACCCGCTGGCCGGCCCCGGTGGCATGGGCGGTGGATTCGGCGGCGACTTCGGTGGTCTGGGCGACATCTTCAACACCTTCTTCGGCGGTGGCGGAGGAGGCTTCGGCGGGGGCCGCGGTCCCCGCGGACGCGTGCGGCCGGGCGAACCGGCGCTGGTCGGCCTGACCCTGGACCTGGACGAGATCGCCGAGGGTGCCGAGCGGGAGATCACCGTCGACACCGCCGTCCTCTGCGATGTCTGCGAGGGCGCCGGAACCCGCGACAATTCGCGTCCGGTCACCTGCGGCACCTGCCGGGGGCAGGGTGAGATCCAGACCGTGCAGCGGTCGTTCCTCGGCCAGGTGATGTCGGTCCGCGAGTGCCCCGAATGCCACGGCGCCGGTGAAGTGATCCCGGACCCGTGCGTCAAATGCGGCGGCGACGGCCGCGTGCGCTCACGCCGCACCCTGACCGTGAAGATCCCGGCCGGCGTGGAGCAGGGCATGCGCGTGCGCCTGGCCGGTCAGGGCGAGGTGGGCCCCGGCGGCGGCCCCGCCGGCGACCTCTACGTCGAGATCAGCGAGAAGCCCGACGAGGTCTTCGTCCGTGACAAGGACGACCTGCACTGCACCCTGCGGGTACCGATGGTCGACGCCGCCCTCGGCACCGAACTCGACATCGACACCGTTCTGGGCGGCACCGCACGGATCGGCATCGAGCCGGGCACTCAGCCGGGCACCGTCGTAACGGTCAAGGGGCAGGGCCTCCCGCACCTGAACACCGGACTGCGCGGGCACCTGCATGCACACCTCGAAGTGGTGGTGCCGACCAAGATCGACGACACCCAGAACGACCTGCTGCATCGCCTGCGCGAGAGCACCGACGACGACGTCGAACTGGTCACCGCCTCCTCGAAGGGCTCGTCCAAGGACGGTCTGTTCTCGCGTCTCCGCAACGCCTTCGCGGGCCGATGACGCCGCCGGTCTTCTGGGTCGACGAGGTCCCGCGCGCCGGCGAGAGCGCGCTGGTGACCGGCCCGGAAGGCCGCCACGCGGTCACCGTCACCCGGCTGAAAGCCGGTGAAGAAGTGATCCTGGGCGACGGCCGCGGCACCCGCGCCGAGGGCACGGTGACGCACACGTCCGGCAAGGACCGGCTAACCGTCCGGGCCGGCCGCGTCGAGTTCGTCGCGCAGCCCAAGCCGCTGGTCACCATCGTGCAGGCGCTGCCCAAAGCCGAACGCGCCGAACTGGCCGTCGACCTGATGACCGAGGCCGGGGTGGACGTGATCGTGCCGTGGCAGGCCGCGCGCAGCATCGCGCGCTGGTCGGGGGCCAAAGCGGCCAAGGGCGTCGACAAGTGGCGGACCGCCGCGGCCACCGCGGCCAAGCAGTCGCGGCGCGCCTGGATCCCCGAGGTCACCGACCTGTCCACGACGATCGACGTCCGTGACCTGTGCGCCCGGGTGCACGCCGACTCGGGTGTGGTCGCGATCCTGCACGAGGACGGCGCCACCCCGTTCCGTGCCGTCGACTTCTCCGGCGCCGCCGAAGTGGTGCTGGTGATCGGCCCGGAAGGCGGCCTCACCGAACAGGAGATCGCCGACCTGACCGCCCTCGGCGCGCGCACCGTCCTGCTGGGGCCGGAAGTGCTGCGCACCGCGGCCGCCGGCGCGGTCGCTCTCGGCGCCCTCGGTGCGGTGACCGACCGGTGGGCCCGATGACCGCTGCACCCGGCGCCCGGACCGTCACGCGCCGCAGAGTGGCCTACGGACAACAGCCGTCGCAGTTCGGTCACCTGTACCTCCCCGGGGCCGTCGGATCCGGCCCGGTGCCGCTGGTGGTGCTGGTGCACGGCGGGTCGTGGTCGACCGAGTTCGCGCTCACCATCAACACCGCCGTCGCCCGCGACCTGGCCGTGCGGGGCGCGGCGGTCTGGAACGTCGAATACCGGCGCCGCGAGGAAGGCGGCGGCTGGCCGCAGACCGGCCGCGACGCGCTGGCCGCCCTGCGCGCCCTCGACGGCCCGGTGGCCGCGGAGCTGGCCGCGGCCGGCGTCGCCGTGCACCGCCACGACGTGGCCGTCGTCGGGCATTCGGCAGGCGGTCAGCTCGCGACCTGGGCGGTCGCCCGGCTGGGAGCCCGGACGACAGATCACCGGATCACCACAGTGGTGCCGCAGTCCGCAGTGCTCGACTTGACGGTCCCCGAGGTGCGCGACAAGGAGTCCGTCGCCGGCCTGATGGGCGTGCCGTACGCGGTGGCGCCCGACCGCTACCGGGAGGCCTCGCCCGCCCAGGCACCGGTGACCGACGCGACGGTCGCGATCGTGCACACCCTCGACGACCAGGCCGTTCCGCCGGCGCTGAGCCGGCACTACGCCGAGGTGATGCGTGAGCGCGGCCAGGCGGTGACCCTGACCGAGGTGCCGGGCGATCACGCCGCCTTCGTCGATCCGCGCAGCCCGGCCCACCGGCAGACGCTGCGGTTGCTCGGTCTGTGACCCGCGGCCGGGCGCGGGTGCTGTCGAGACGGCGACGGCTTTCGTAGGCTCGGTGAATGGCAGAAGCGTCCGGGGCCGGTGTCGGTGATCTCCTGCGATCGTGGCGGCGTCGCCGGCAGTTGAGTCAGCTGGACCTGTCCGCACGCACCGGGGTGTCCACCAGGCACCTGAGCTATGTGGAGACCGGGCGGTCCCGCCCGACGCGGGCGATGATCGAGCGCCTCGCGGCCGAGCTGGAGATCCCGCTGCGTGAGCGCAACGAGTTGCTGCTCGCCGCCGGGCTGGCACCGGCCTACCCCGAACGCAGCCTGGACGCGCCCGAACTGCTCGCCGTCAGCGGAGCACTGCAGACCATCCTCGACGCGCACCTGCCGTTCCCGGCCCTGCTGCTGGATCGCTGGTGGAACGTGGTGGACCGCAACGCGGCCACCGACGTCCTGCTTGCCGGGTGCGCAGCGGAGCTGCTGGAGCCGCCGGTGAACGCGGTCCTGCTGACCCTGCACCCGGAGGGCCTCGCCCCCCGGATCGCCAATCTGGGCCAATGGCGGGCGCATCTGCTCGCACAGGTGCGCAGCCGGGCGGCGCGCACCGGCGACCGGCGTCTGCACCAGCTCGCCGACCGGGCCGCCGCCCTCCCCGGCGAGGACGCGGGCCGCGCCGCGCGGGCCGACGTGGTGGTCCCGCTGGAACTGGAGACCGCCGCCGGCGTGCTGCGCTTCTTCAGCATCTCGACCGCGGTGGAATCGGCTGCCGACGTCACGATCGACGAGCTGCGGCTGGAGGCCTTCTATCCGGCCGACGAGGCTACCCGCGGTGCGATCGCGGCCGGCGCGCAGGCCGCCGCGCGGCGGTGACATGACCTCCGAGGTCATCGACGGGAGGCGCCCGATGCGGTGACGCTGGGTCTACCGTGCCGCCGGACCGGCCGGCGGCACCGGACCCACCAGGAGTTCTCATGCATTCACTCGCCTCCCACTGGATCGACGACATCCTGCTGGCCTCTCCGGTCGCCCGCGGCCTCGGCATCTCGGTCGAGGCCGCGCAGGCCGACCGCATCGTCGCCCGGCTGCCGTACTCCGACGGCGTCACCACCACGCCCGGAGTGATCCACGGCGGGGTGATCGCCACGCTGATCGACACGGCGGGCGCCATGGCCTCGGCGTCCGGTCTGGCCCCCGGCGACGGCGCCACCGGCGGGGCGACGTCGCACCTGACAGTCACCTACCTGGCGCCGGCCGGGTCGGAGCTCACCGCGACGGCCACCGTGGTGCACCGCACCCGGTCGGCGACGGTGACGAACGTGCACGTCCACGATGCGCAGGGGCGTCCCGTGGCCACCGGACAGGTCAGCAGCCGGATCTTCCGCAGGCCCTCGGCGGGCGTGCCAGAGGGTGCGGAAACCGAGAAGCGCACCGGCGCCGGCACGGGATAGACTTAGCCCAATCGACCGGCGATTTCAGGAGTGAACAGCTTAGTGACCGACGACAACCACACACCCCGCGTGGCGACCTCGAGCATGGAGATCCCACACGAGCTGGTGGTCGGGTTGCTGGGGGCCAACGACGTCAATCTGCGCACCCTGGAATCGCAACTGCCGGCCGACGTCCACGTCCGGGGCAACCGGATCTCGCTGACCGGTCCGTCCGCCGACGTCGCGGCCTCCGAGCGGGTGATCGCCGAACTGGTGGTGCTGGTCCGCAGCGGCACCCCGCTGACGCCGGACCTGGTCCGCGAGGCGATGACCATCCTGTCCGACACCTCGACCACCGATTCGCCGGCGCAGGTGCTCAGCCTGGACATCATCGCGCGGCGGGGCAAGGCCATCCGGCCCAAGACGCTGAACCAGAAGCGGTACGTGGACGCGATCGACGCGAACACCATCGTCTTCGGGCTCGGTCCGGCCGGTACGGGTAAGACCTATCTCGCGATGGCCAAGGCCGTGCAGGCACTGCAGCGCAAAGAGGTCAGCCGCATCATCCTGACGCGGCCGGCCGTCGAGGCGGGGGAGCGGCTGGGCTTCCTGCCGGGGTCGCTGAGCGAGAAGATCGACCCGTATCTGCGTCCGCTGTACGACGCGCTGCACGACATGATGGACCCCGAGGCCATCCCGAAGCTGATGGAGGCCGGGGTGATCGAGGTGGCGCCGCTGGCCTACATGCGCGGCCGCACCCTCAACGACGCCTTCATCATCCTCGACGAGGCCCAGAACACCACCGGTGAGCAGATGAAGATGTTCCTCACCCGGCTGGGATTCGGCGCCAAGATGGTGGTCACCGGTGACATCACCCAGGTGGACCTGCCGGGCGGGGCGCGCAGCGGTCTGCGCATCGCGACGTCCATCCTCGAGGGCATCGACGACATCCACTTCGCGGAGCTGACCAGTGCGGACGTGGTCCGGCATCGGCTGGTCGCCGACATCGTCGACGCCTACGGCCGCGCCGAGGAGAACGACGGACTCGCCGGCAACCGCGCGCAGCGCCGCGCCCACGGCGCGCAGGCGGGCCGTCGCCGATGAGTATCGAGCTGTTCAACGAGTCCGGCGTCGACGCCCCGGAGGATCAGATCATCGAGGTCGCGCGGTTCGCGCTGGGCGCGATGGACGTGCACCCGGCCGCCGAGCTGTCCATCCAGCTGGTCGACCTGGACACCATGGCGGGTCTTCACGTGCAGTGGATGGATCTGCCCGGCCCCACCGATGTGATGAGCTTCCCGATGGACGAGCTCACCCCCGGTGGCCGCCCCGATGCCGACGCGCCGGGACCGGCCATGCTCGGCGACATCGTGCTGTGCCCGGAGTTCGCCGCCGATCAGGCCAAGAAGCAGCGGCACAGCTTCGAGCACGAGCTCGCGGTGCTCACCGTGCACGGGGTGCTGCATCTGCTGGGCTTCGATCACGCCGAGCCGGCCGAGGAGAAAGAGATGTTCGGCCTGCAGAACGCGATCCTCAGCGATTGGTACGACGCGCGGGACGACCGCGTGCGGGCGCAGCGTCAGGCGGAGAAGGACGCCCGCCTGCTGCGCGACATCGGCTTCGACGGAGCGCCCGGGGCCGACCCCGGGACGCCCGGGCACTGACCGATGGTGCGCGACATCGTCTTTCTGGGCGTCGCCGCCTCGTTCACCGTCCTCGCCGGGCTGCTGACCGCGATCGACTCGGCCCTGGCGACGGTGTCGGTGGCCCGCATCGACGACATGGTCAAAGACGAGCGGCCCGGTGCGAAACGCCTGGCCGAGATCGCTGCGCAGCGGCCCACCTACATCGCTCTCTCGGTGCTGCTGCGCATCGGTTTCGAGACCGCGTCGACGGTCCTCGTGGCCATCGTGGCGGTCGACGGCCTCGGCCTCACCTGGGGGATCGTGGTGGCCGTCCTGGCCATGATGGTGGTCTCGTTCGTCGCGGTGGGCGTGGGACCGCGCACCGTCGGCCGGCAGTACGCCTATTCGATCGCGCTGGTCGCCGGCCCGTTCCTGACCGGTATCGGGGTGCTGCTGCGCCCGGTGACGCGCGTGCTGATCCTGCTCGGTAACGCGCTGACCCCCGGCGGCGGATTCCGCAACGGCCCGTTCGCGACCGAGGTGGAGGTGCGTGAGGTGGTGGACCTGGCACAGGTCCAGGGCGTGGTGGACGACGACGAGCGACGCATGATCCAGTCGGTGTTCGAACTCGACGAGACCAACGCCCGAGAGGTGATGGTGCCGCGGCCGGAGATCGTCTGGATCGAGGCGGACAAGTCGGCCACCCAGGCGCTCAGTCTGGCGGTGCGTTCGGGTCACTCGCGCATCCCGGTGATCGGCGAGAACCCCGACGACATGCTGGGGCTGGTCTACCTGAAAGACATCGTCGAGCGCATGCTGCCGCACGGGACCCTGCAGACCGGTCTCAGCGTCGCCGACGTGATGCGGGAGCCGTGGTTCGTGCCCGACTCCAAGCGGCTCGACGATCTGCTGGAGGAGATGCAGACCCACCACAACCACATGGCGCTGCTGGTGGACGAGTACGGGGGCATCGCCGGCCTGGTGACCATCGAGGACGTCCTGGAGGAGATCGTCGGGGAGATCGCCGACGAGTACGACACCGACGAGGTCCCGCCGGTCGAGGAGGTCGCCGCCGGCGTCTACCGCGTCTCCTCCCGGCTGCCCGCCGAAGACCTGGGCGAGCTGTACGGGATGGAACTCGGCGACGACGACGTGGAGACCGTCGGCGGCCTGATGGCCTGGAAGCTCGGCCGCGTACCGCTGCCCGGCTCGCGGGTGAAGACCGCGGGCCTGCTGCTGACCGCCGAGGGCGGCCCCAACAGGGTCGGACGCCAGCGCATCACCACCGTCCTGGTGGAACGTCAGACGCCGGCCGGGGACGAGGCACGGGCGGACCGGAAGAACAAGCGGGACAAGGCGTCCCGGGAGCGCACCGGCAGACGTGAGAGCATCGGGTCCGGCGCCGACACGAAGACTCACCGATCGGCGGACAGCGTCGTCCGGGACGAGCCGCCGCGGCCCGCCGCCGCGGACGCCGGCGCCTCAGAAGGAGACCAGCAGTGACCGAGACCGAGTTCCGTTCTGGATTCATCTGTTTTGTGGGGCGGCCGAACACCGGCAAGTCGACGCTCACCAACGCGCTGGTGGGGGACAAGGTCGCCATCACCTCCAACCGGCCGCAGACCACCCGCCACGCCATCCGCGGCATCGTGAACCTGCCGCACGCACAGTTGGTGCTGGTGGACACCCCCGGCCTGCATCGGCCGCGGACGCTGCTCGGCAAGCGACTCAACGATCTGGTGCTCGACACCCTCTCCGAGGTCGACATCATCTGCCTGTGCATCCCCGCCGACGAACCGATCGGCCCCGGCGACAAATGGATCATCGAGCAGATCAAGCCGCTCGCCAAGCGCACCAAGGTGATCGGCATCGTCACCAAGCTCGACAAGGCCGGACCGGAGAAGGTGGCCGAACAGCTGATCAAGCTGTCCGGGCTGCTGGGCCCCGAGGCCGACGTGATCCCGGTGTCGGCCAAGTCCGGTGAGCAACTGGACGTGCTCACCGACCTGCTGGTCTCGCTGAGCGAGCCCGGACCGGCGTTCTACCCGGACGGCGAGCTGACCGACGAGCCCGAGCAGGTCCTGATGGCCGAGTTCATCCGCGAGGCCGCCCTGGAGGGGGTGCGCGACGAGCTGCCGCATTCGCTGGCGGTCACCATCGAAGAGGTGATTCCGCGCGAGGGCTCCGACCCGCCCATGGTCGACGTCCACGCCATCCTGTACGTGGAGCGGGACAGCCAGAAGGGCATCATCATCGGTCACCGCGGGGCCCGCCTCAAGGAGGTCGGCACCAGAGCCCGGTCGCAGATCGAGAAGCTCCTGGGCTGCCGGGTCTACCTGGACCTGCACGTCAAGGTGGCCAAGGACTGGCAGCGGGACCCCAAGCAGCTCGGGCGTCTGGGTTTCTGACGAGACGGCCCGGGATTTCAACGGGGAGATCGTTCCGAATCGGCGTGCCGCAGGGCAGAATCAGACACACGGTCCGCGCTCAGGGTGTGGGCGCCGGTGAGAAGAGAAGGTCATGATCCGATTTCTGCTGAGCGTCGCGGTGAACCTGGCCTCGGCCGCGGTCGCCTTCCTGATCTGCGCCGCGGTGGTCGCCGACTTCACTCTGTCGGTCCGGGGCTTCTTCATCGCCGTCGCGATCTTCACGGCGCTGCAATCGATTCTGGCGCCCTTCGTCTTCAACCTCGCCCGCAAGTACGCCTCGGCGATCCTGGGCGGCATCGGGCTGATCTCGACGCTGCTGGCGCTGTGGATCACCACGCTGATCAGCGGCGCCCTGTCGATCAGCGGGTTCACGGCCTGGCTGGCCTCCACCGTGGTCGTCTGGTTCGCCAGCGCACTGCTCACCTGGGGCCTGGGTTTCCTGATTCTGCGGCGCTGGTGGGACGGCCGGACCGAGTCCAGGGCCGAGAACGCGGCCGCCGATGCCGCGCTGGCCCGCCGCGAGGCCCGGGGCGAGTAGCGCGGAGAACGACACCCGATGCTCGCCTTTCCCGCCAGCGTTCTGCAGGTCGTGATCGCGGCGGCAGCAGCCCTGCTGATCGGCGACCGGCTGATCGGTGGTCTGCGCCTGTCTCTTGCAGGCGGGATCGTGGGGACGCTCGTGATCGGGGCGGTCGTGCTGCTTCTGGTGTGGCTGCTGCTGCGGATTCGGCCGACTGCGTCCGGTTGGACGATGCCGGTGGTGCCGGCAGTGCTCGCGGTACCGGCCGGGCTCGCGGCTGCGACACAGCTTCCGGGTGCGGTGATGGTTCCGAATGCGGTGACGTGGCTCGCCGCGATCGTGCTGGGCGTGGTGGCCTTCGTGCTGGGCTGCCGGGTGGTGGCCGCGTTGTTCGCGCTCGGTGCGTTCGCTGTCCTCGGCGTGATGATGCGGGACGAGACCGCCCGCACCCGGCGGGCCCGTACAGCTGAGATCGCCCGGGCGGATCGGGCCGAAGAGGCGTTCTGGCGCGAGTCGGGACGCTGATCGGTCGCAGGTGGATGAGAGAATGTTGCGGTGAGGAATTACCAGGACGAGGCGGTGGTGATCCGCCAGCACAAGCTCGGCGAAGCCGACCGCATCATCACCTTCCTCACCGCCGAGCACGGTCTGGTCCGTGCCGTCGCGAAGGGGATCCGGCGCACCCGGTCCAAGTTCGGGGCGCGGCTGGAGCCGTTCGCGCACGTGCACGTGAGCCTCTATCCGGGCCGCAACCTCGACATCGTGACGCAGGTGCACACTCTGAACGCCTTCAGCGAGTCGATGGCTCGGGACTATGCGCGCTACACCACCGCCTGCGCGGTCCTGGAGACCGCGGAGCGGCTGGCCGGTGAGGAACGGGCTCCGGCGCTCCAGTTGTACCGGCTGACCGTGGGGGCGCTGACCGCGCTGTCGGAGGATCGCCGGGAACGCCGGCAGATCCTGGATGCCTTTCTGCTGCGGGCGATGGGGGCCGCGGGCTGGATGCCCTCGCTCGACCTCTGTGCCCGCTGCGCGAATCCCGGTCCGCACAAGGCTTTTCACGTCGCCGCGGGCGGTGCCGTGTGCGTGTACTGCCGACCGGCGGGGGCAGCGACCCCGTCGGTGGGCGTCCTGGAACTGATGGATGCGCTGGCCCGCGGTCAGTGGGAGCACGTGTCGTCGGCCACCGAATCGCAGCACCGGCAGGCGACCGGCCTGATCGCCGCGCACCTGCAGTGGCATCTGGAGCGGCGACTGCGGACACTGCCGCTGATCGAACGGCACACGCCGCCTAACCTGGAGGCAGGGTCCGGCGGAACGCCGCCGGGACCGTCGCAGACGGCGACCACCGCGTGAGCAACTCCGAGGAAAGGCGAGGGACGATGGCACGACTGACCCGCCGCTCCCGGCCGGCGACCGCACCGCGCGCGATCCGGGCCCCCGATCCGCACCCGTCCGGCGCGACGCCGCCGGCCATCCCGGCCGAGTTCGTGCCGCAGCACGTCGCGCTGGTGATGGACGGCAACGGGCGCTGGGCGCAGGAACGCGGGCTGCCGCGGACCGAAGGGCACAAGCGCGGCGAGGCCGTCTTGATGGACGCGGTGTGCGGGTCCATCGAGATCGGCGTGAAGTGGCTGTCCGCGTACGCCTTCTCCACCGAGAACTGGTCCCGCAGCCCGGACGAGGTGAAGTTCCTGATGGGCTTCAACCGGGATGTGATCCGCCGGCGCCGCGACGAGATGAACGAGATGGGCGTCCGCGTCCGGTGGGCCGGCCGGCGGCCCCGCTTGTGGCGCAGCGTGATCAAAGAGCTCGAAGTGGCCGAGGAACTGACCCAGGACAACGACGTCATGACGCTCGTCATGTGCGTCAACTACGGGGGCAGGGCCGAGATCGCCGACGCCGCGCGGGAGATCGCGCGTCGCGCCGCACGCGGCGAGATCGACCCGGACCGGATCACCGAGGCGAGCTTCGCGCGCTACCTCGACGAGCCGGACATGCCCGACGTCGACCTGTTCCTGCGTCCGTCGGGCGAGCAGCGGCTGTCGAACTTCCTGCTGTGGCAGTCCGCCTACGCGGAGATGGTGTACCAGGAGAAGCTCTTTCCCGACTTCGATCGCCGTGACCTCTGGGCGGCCTGCCTGGAATACGCCAAGCGCGATCGCCGCTTCGGCAGCGCGTGACTCAGCCGAGTTCCACCAGGAGGACACCGAGGATGATCAGCACCATGCCCAGCGACATCCGCAGGGTGATGGGGTCCTTCCAGATAACGCGGGCGGCCAGCGCGATCGCCACGATGCCGATCGCCACCCACAGTCCGTAGGCGACGCCGACCGGGAACCCGTCGGCCAGTGCCATGCGCAGGAACCCGAACGCGACGACGTAGCTCAGCGCGACCGGAAGCAGCCAGATCCGCTTGCGGAAGCCGTCGCTGGCCCGCAGTCCGAGTGTGCCGAGCACCTCGCCGAAGATGGCCAGCAGCAGCCAGATCCAGCTCACCGGGTCACCTCCGGCCCGGTGTCGGTGGGTTCGTCCAGGATCACCGGACGCGCACCGGTCTCCACCAGGACGACGCCCGCGATGATCACCCCGATCCCCAGGAGAGCGACGGTGCTGAGGGTCTCCCCGAAGACCACCGTGCCGAGCAGAGTGACCAGCGCGACGCCGAGCGCGCCCCAGATGCCGTAGGCGGCGCCGAGACTCATGCCCGCACGCAGGGCCAGAGCCAGCAGGTAGTAGGCAGCCGCATAGCCGACGACGACCACGGCGGCGAGCGCCGGACGGTCGACGGTGGCCCGCAGGGCCAGAGTGCCGGCCACTTCGGCGGCGATGGCGCACGCGAGCAGCACCCACTTGCGGCTCATCTGGTGCCGCTCCCGGCGAAGGCATCCGGCGTGGATCCGGCCTCCGAACGGGGCCACGGGTCGAGTGCGTCGACGGTGAACCGGCCCTGCAGGTCACGTGTGCCGGTCTCCATGCCGGTACTCAACCATCCGGTCGGTGAGGTCGTCCAACCGCCGGCGGTCGTGCTACTGGTCGGGAGTGTCTTCGGCGACCGCCATGGCGGCGAGCAGTTCGGTGAGCCGCGGTTCCAGTCGCTGCGCGTCCAGACCCGCGTCCGACAGGGGACCGGAGCCGTCCTCGGCCTCCAGTAGCGCGAGCAGGATGTGCTCGGTGCCGACGTAGCCGTGCCCGAGCCGCAGCGCCTGGCGGAAGGTCAGCTCCAGCCCCTTGCGGGCGGCCGTGTCGAAAGGGATGAGCGCCGGGACGTCGTCGACCGCGTCCGGGAGCGCGGCGCGGAGCCGTTCGCCGAGGGCTGTGGGATCGACGCCCTCCTGCTCGATCAGAGCGGCGGCCAGGCATTCGGGATCGTCGAGGATGCCGAGCATCAGGTGGACGGGCGCCACTTCGGCATTGTGTGCCGACTTGGCCGCGGTGTGCGCGGCGGCGACGGCGGTGCGTGCACGGGGCGTGAAGGCGTTGAAGCCCTGGTTCGGATCGAGGTCGGCGGCGGTCCCGGGATCCTTCGGAGTGAATCGCTTCTGGGCGGCCTGCTTGGTGACGCCCATGCTGGCGCCGATGTCGGTCCAGGAGGCGCCGGCGCGGCGCGCTTGGTCGACGAAGTGGCCGATCAGGTGGTCGGCCACGTCGCCGAGGTGATCCGCCGTGAGCATCGCGTCGGTGAGCTGATCGAGCGGGTCGTCGTGGACCTTCTTGATCGCTTCGATCAGGTCGTCGAGGCGGACGGGTGGGTCGAGGGGTGTGTTCTCAGCCATGCGTCAACTCTAGGTTGACGCATGGCGATCGTCAACCTTTGGTTGACGATCGGCCTCGTTCAGTCGTCGTCCGCACGCTCTCCGGTGCAGGGGGAGCAGATTCCGAAGATCTCGACGGTGTGCGAGATGTCGTGGAAGCCGTGGGACTCGGCGATCGAGGCCGCCCAGCGTTCCACCGGTTCGGCCTGCACCTCGACGGTGGTTCCGCAGGCCCGGCAGACCAGATGGTGATGATGGTCGTCGGAGCAGTGGCGGTACCGGGTCTCGCCGGAGCCGTCCCAGATCGCGTCCACCTGGCCGGCGTCGACCAGGGCCTGCAGATTGCGGTAGACCGTGGTGAGGCCGATCGAGTCGCCGCGGGCCACCAGCAGGTCGTGCAGCTGCTGGGCGGACAGGAAGTCGTCGGTCTGCGTCAGCAGGTCGGCGATCGCGGACCGCTGGCGGGTGGTGCGCTGCCCGGTGACCGGTTTGGTCCTGGTCATGCCGGCGCCTCCGTGTGCCCCCCTGCGGCGTGGCCCCCCGCGGCGTGGCCTTCCGTCGCGTGCGTGAGGGCGTCGGTCACGATGTGCGCGATGTGGTCGTCGACCAGCGTGTATTCCACCTCGCGGCCGCGCCGGTGGCCGGCCACCACGCCGGAGTTCTTGAGCACGCGCAGGTGCTGGCTCACTTGGGGCTGATTGAGGTGCAGGGCGTCGACGAGTTCGTGCACGCACATCGCGCGCTCGTTGAGGGAGAGGACGATCGCCACCCGGGCCGGCGCGGCGAGGGCACGCAGCAGGTCGCTGGCTGCGCTGTGGGCGGCGGCGCCGCGGGGGTCGGCGCCGGTCAACGGCATCGCGGAACTCACAATTCACGGTCCTTCCGGGGAACGGGCTGGAGTTCATTCTATCTGAAAACGATTGTCAATCTGCGGGCCGGGCCGGGTTTCTCTCCGGGCCACCCGCGCTCCGGTTTGCGCCAATGACTACCCTGGACGGCAAACCCGGCGACCGCTGTGCGGTGGCCGAGAGCCTGACCCCATCCCTACGTCGTGGAGATCTGTTAACCGTGGCTGTGCAGTCCAAAGTCGATGCCGTCGTCAACCTCGCCAAGCGGCGCGGCCTGGTGTTCCCGTGCGGTGAGATCTACGGCGGTACGCGCTCGGCGTGGGACTACGGGCCCCTCGGCGTGGAGCTGAAGAACAACATCAAAGACCAGTGGTGGCGCGCCATGGTCACCTCCCGCGACGACGTGGTCGGCCTGGACTCGTCGGTGATCCTGCCGCGGCAGGTGTGGGTCGCGTCCGGGCACGTCGAGGTGTTCACCGATCCGCTGATCGAGTGCACCAACTGTCACCACCGTCAGCGGCAGGACCATCTGCAGGAGGCGTACGCGCTCAAGAAGGGCCTGGACAATCCGGACGATGCCCCGATGAGCGAGATCGCCTGCCCGAACTGCGGAGTCAAGGGCGCCTGGACCGAACCCAAGGCGTTCTCGGGACTGCTGAAGACCTTCCTCGGCCCGGTCGACGACGAGGCGGGGCTGCACTACCTGCGCCCGGAGACCGCCCAGGGCATCTTCGTGAACTTCAAGAACGTGATGACCACGGCGCGTACCAAGCCGCCGTTCGGCATCGCGCAGATCGGCAAGAGCTTCCGCAACGAGATCACGCCCGGCAACTTCATCTTCCGCACCCGCGAGTTCGAGCAGATGGAGATGGAGTTCTTCGTCAAGCCCGACGAGGACGAGAAGTGGCACCAGTACTGGATCGACACCCGCTTCAACTGGTACACCGACCTCGGTATCGACGCGGACAACCTGCGCCTGTTCGAGCACCCGCTGGAGAAGCTGTCGCACTACTCCAAGGGCACCACCGACATCGAGTACAAGTTCGGCTTCTCCGGCAACCCGTGGGGTGAGCTGGAGGGCATCGCCAACCGCACCGACTACGACCTGTCGACGCACAGCCGCGAGTCCGGCGAGGACCTCAGCTACTTCGACCAGGCCGGCGGCGAGCGCTACACCCCGTACGTGATCGAGCCGGCGGCCGGCCTCGGGCGGTCGATGATGGCCTTCCTGTGCGATGCCTACACCGAAGAAGAGGTGCCGAACGCCAAGGGCGGCACCGACAAGCGCACCGTCCTCAAGCTCGATCGCCGTCTCGCGCCGATCAAGGTCGCGGTGCTGCCGCTGTCGCGCAACGAGGCGCTCTCGCCGAAGGCGCGCGAGCTGGCCGACGAACTGCGCAAGCACTGGAGCATCGAGTTCGACGACGCCCAGGGCATCGGCAAGCGGTACCGCCGCCAGGACGAGATCGGCACGCCGTTCTGCGTCACCGTCGACTTCGACACCCTCGAGGACAACGCGGTCACCATCCGCGAGCGCGACTCCATGGCCCAGGAGCGCGTCGCGCTGGACAAGGTGGTCGAGTACCTCGCGGTGAAGCTGCTCGGCGCCTGACCCCGGACGGTCACCGAGGGCGTTCAGGCGTCTGAGGGTTTCCGGTGGCGGCTGCCAGCCGTCGTTTCAGGTCGTCGACCTGACTCCTCAGGTCGGCGATCTCGTCGCGGTAGGGAGTGGTCCGTTCGCGGACTTCGTCGGCGGTGTCTGCGGAACCAGGCTGCGGCCGCAGTTCCAGTCGAAGGCCTCCACGTCGATCACGACCGACGCCTCGGCGCGACCGGCGAGCCGTCCCTCTCCGACGCGGTGCAGCCGTTCGAACAGACCGGGATCCTCGTCGGCGGTCAGCACCCGGGCGGTGCCGAAGAGCTTCAGCCGCCTGCGCAGCGGCGACGAACACGGCGACCCGCGGATCGCCCGCGAGATTGCCGACGGTGACGAACTGCCGATTGCCGCGCAGGTCGGCGAACCCGAAACGATTGCCGCCGAGGTGGTGGACGAAGCCGCGCGGACCGCTGCGGTACTGGACGTACGGCCATCCGCTCGGTGTCACGGTGGCGAGATGGAGCTGAAAAGCTCCGGTCAGCATGCTGATCTCCCGCTCGGTGACGTCCTGGATCTCCACCGCCGACGCTGCGTCGGCGCCGGGCTCGCCGCCATCGAAGACCACCTGCTGATAGCGAGTACGCACGCCCCGATCCTGGCACACCGGGTCGACGGCGACGAGCGGTTGTCCGGCGTGCGGCGATCAGCCCGCGCGGCGCAGCTTCGGTAGCGGGGGATGTCCCGCGTCGTGCTGATCCTCGGGCAGGAACGTTTCCGGGCAGGCCACGTCGTCGAGGGCGGCGGCGCAGCAGTCGCAGTCGTACGGGGCCGCCCAGTAGTCGTGGTACGGGTCGTACTCGGGCGGCAGTTGGGCGCGGATCTCGGCCAGCACCCGGGCCAGGTCGCCGGTACTGATTCTGCGGTTGAGTGTCATCGTTGATCCCCCGATCGATGCGCCGCCGCCCGTGTGCGGCGGACGTCCCCAGTGAAGCAGGGGCCTACGACAGGGGCCGGTGGACTTCGGCCGCGCCCAGTCCGCTCCGCAGCGCGTGTGAGCAGTGGCGATAGGGCATAGTTAGGGGCAGTGAAACGCTGCGCGGGCAAGGGGCCCGACCGAGTCGGCGTCACGGAGAGTGAGTTTGTGGTGAGTGTCAGCGGCAAGGTCGTGCATTACGACCCGAATCGTGGGTTCGGTTTCCTTTCGCCCGAGGCCGGGGGAGAGGACGTCTTCCTGCACATCAACGACATCCAGGGCATCGACGAGGGCCAGCTGCGCCCCGGGGCCAAGGTCGAGTTCGACGTCGAGGACACCGACCGCGGCGCCAAGGCCATGAACGTGAAGGTCACCGAAGAGGCTCCGCCCGGTGAGCCCGCCGTCGAGCGTGCCCAGCGGCGCGACGACCATCGCGGCCGTTCCGGTGACCGTGACGACCGGCGCGGGGGCGACCGGCGCGGCGGCTTCGACCGCGGCGACCGCGGCGACCGGCGCGATCGCGACGACCGTGGCCCGCGGCGCCCGCGGCACACCGGTCCGCTGTTCAACGAGATCACCGAACTGCTGCTGGACTCCGCACCGGACCTGACCGCGCGCCAGATCACGTCGATCCGCAACAAGCTGATGGACCTCGCTTCCAGCCGCGGCTGGACCAACAGCTGACTTGACGGCCCTTCTGCACCCCACTCCCGGTGGGGCGAGATCTGCCCGCCGCCGGCTGAGGGCTGCCTGTCGCGGGTCGAGCGAAGTCGAGACCACCCATGTCTGACTTCGCCGGCCCGCCGGTGGCCGAGTACCGCGGAGACGACCTCGAGCGCGTGGTCTCCGAGGCGCTCAAGGAAGTGGAACGGTCCAGTCCGGCGACCGACCATCGCAGCGACTTCGCGCGCGATCGCGCACGCGTGCTGCACAGCGCGGCCCTGCGGCGACTGGCCGACAAAACCCAGGTGGTGGGGCCGCGCGAAGGCGACACCCCGCGGACACGGCTGACCCATTCGCTGGAAGTGGGGCAGATCGGCCGCGGGATCGCCGTGGGGCTGGGGTGTGACCCGGACCTGGTGGAATTGGCCGGTCTGGCCCACGACATCGGGCACCCGCCCTACGGGCACAACGGCGAGCGGGCGCTCGACGAGGTCGCTCGCGACTTCGGTGGATTCGAGGGCAATGCGCAGAATCTGCGGATCCTCACCTCGCTCGAGCCGAAGATCCTCGGACCCGGCGGGGTGAGCGCCGGCCTGAACCTCACGCGCGCCTCCCTGGACGCGACGCTGAAGTATCCGTGGAGCCGCGAGGCGCCGGGCACCAAGTACGGCGCCTATGTGGAGGACGAACCGGCGCTGGAATGGGTGCGCCGCGGCGCCCCGCCCGGCCGTCGGTGCCTCGAGGCCCAGGTGATGGACTGGTCCGACGACGTCGCCTACTCGGTGCACGACCTCGAGGACGGGGTGGTCAGCGGCCGGATCGATTTGCGCGAGTTGGGTTCTCGCGTCGATCAGGACGAGCTCGCCGAGCTCGCCGTCCGGTACTTCGACGGCCCGGATGCGGGTGCGATGGTCGAGGCCGCGCAGCGGATGTCGCAGATGGACATCTTCCAGGCGGCCGATTCCTTCGACGGCTCACTGGATTCGTCGGTCGCGCTCAAGCGGCTGACCTCCGAACTGATCGGCCGGTTCGCGTCCGCGGCGATCACCGCGACGCGCGCCGTGGAAGGGGACCGGCCGCTGCGCCGCTACGACGCGGATCTCACCGTTCCCCCGGAGATCGCGGCCGAGGTAGCGATGCTCAAGACGGTCGCGCTCCGGTTCATCTTCTCCGACCGGAGTCACCGGGCGAAGCAGGAGCGCCAGCGCGAGCGGATCCACCGCGTCGCGACCCTCCTGCTGAACACGGCGCCCGGAGGGCTGGACGCGGTCTTCCTGCCGTCGTGGGAGGCGGCCGCCACCGAGGCCGCGCGCATGCGCGTCGTCGTCGATCAGATCGCCTCGATGACCGAAGGCCGTCTGGAACGGCTGGACCGCAGCAGTGCAGGGGTGCAGGCGCACCTGGGGTGATCGACCCGGGATGATCAGTGGCCGAGGCGGCGCAGGAAGTCGTCGATGGTCCAGCCGGTGCCGACGGCCGGCAGCCCGGGCAGGCGGGTGGCCTCGCTGACGTCGAAACCGAAGTCGCGGGGCCCTTCGTCACCGGCCTCGGAGGCCAGCCAGGTCACGCAGATCTCTGCGGCCAGCTGCGGATCGTCGACGTAGATCGCCCCGGCCGTGCAATCGCCGATCGGGTCCTCGTCGAACCACAGGTTGGGTGTGGCGGCGCTCGCGTCGTGATGGACGTAACTGGTCGCTTCCATGACCACGTGCGACCGCCGGACCAAGAAGCGCCCGCGCTCCATCACCACGAGCTGAACGCACAGGGCTTCGGGCGGATCGTCCGGGTAGTCGTCGGCGTCGAGATCGTCGTCCAGACGCATGTCCTTGGGCCCGAAGTCGATGGTGACGCCGACCGGAATCTCGGGCAGGGAGTCGGCGAGCCAGGCGGTCATAGCCTCCCATGTCTCGCAGCCCACGAAGTCGTCGTCGTGCTCGTCGTTCATGACTGTGCGCCTCCTCCCGATGCCGCCGAACCGCGGCGACTACCCATCGAGTCTAGATCGGAAGTCCCGTTCTGGCCGCGCCGGAGTGCCAGACTGGAGACATGATCTTCATCGTCGCCAAGTTCAAGGTCAAGCCCGAGCACGCCGACGACTGGGCGCAGCTGTCGGCCGAGTTCACCGAGGCCACCCGCGCCGAGCCGGGGAACCTGTGGTTCGAGTGGTCGCGCAGCCTCGACGACCCCGACGAGTACGTTCTGGTGGAGGCGTTCCGGGACGACGCCGCCGAGGCCCACGTCACCAGCGATCACTTCAAGAAGGCACAGCACGAGCTTCCCCCGCTGCTGCAGGAGACCCCGCGCGTGCGCAACGTGGTGATGGACCGCGACGAGTGGGATCTGCTCGGCGAGATGGCGGTCGACTGACCTTCGGCCGGTGCCGCGCCGGCTACTTCTCGGTGAAGGCCTCGGCCGGGACCACGTAGGTGATGGTCACGTCCCAGGGGGCCACGCCCCAGCGGTTCACCGCGTCGATGGCGAGAGTGCCGGCGCCGCGGAGCGAATCGTCGCTGGCCGGCGCGCTGATGGTCTGGCCGGTCTCGTCGTCGGCGGCCGGCCACACCTCGCTGCCGGTGGGCGCGGGGGCCGTCTCCAGGACGATCTGGTCGACGCCCTCGTCGTGGAAGGCGCCGATCAGGCAATAGCGGCCGTCGGAGTCGTCCCACCCACCGGGTTCGACGACGATCAGTTCACCGCGCGCGAAGGCCTCTCCGGCGGCGCGGAAGACCGCGGTGCTGAGGTCTTCCCACGGGTCGCCGAAGACCTCACTCGGCGGTTCGGCAGTGAACACCCGGCCGCCGATCTGGTACCCGGCGTCGGTGCGCTCGGTGAACTCACGATCCTGGATCACCAGGGTCCCGGTCTCGACGTCGAACAGGCAGGCCTCGCGGTAGCGGCCCGGGGAGATCTGGGTGCGGGCGACGGAGCCCTTGCCGACGGCGTCGGAGAAGGCGGCGGCATCGAGCAGGCGCCAGACGGTGGGCTGGTCGGTCCACACCTGCACCAGGCCGCCGACGGGAACGCCGAAGACGGCGGTGGTCAGGGTGGTGCCTTCGCTGAGCGGGAAATCGTCCGCCATCGTGGTCTCCTTCGTCGCTGGGGGCCTTCGCTGAGGGGCTGTGTCTCTACTATGCAGGACCGGCCGGGCCGCGCGGGCCGATCGCTGCCGTTGCGGGGCCGGTGAACCCGGCATCGCCGGGCGGCCTCGGCGTTACGCTCGACAGATGGTCCGGATCGAGGTGGTGCGCGCCGACATCACCGCGCTCGACGTCGACGCGGTGGTCAACGCGGCGAACAACCGCATGCGCGGTGGCGGCGGTGTCGACGGCGCCATTCACCGCGCCGGCGGCCCGGACGTGCTGGCCGATTGTCTGGCGCGTTTCCCCGACGGCCTGCCCACCGGCGACGCCGGCTGGACCACGGCAGGTGATCTTCCCGCACGCTGGGTGATCCACACCGTCGGGCCCAATCATGCGGCCGGACAACGAGACCGGTCGCTGCTGGTGTCGTGCTACCGGCGTGTCCTGGCCGTCGCGGACGAGCTCGGAGCCGAGAGCCTGGCCTTCCCGCTGATCAGCGGCGGCGTGTACGGGTGGCCGCTCGACGACGCCGTCGCCGCCCAGGTGGACACGATCCGGGAGACCCCGACGGACGTGGAGCGTGCGCTGCTGGTCGCATTCAGCGATCGGGTGGCGGAGCTTCTTCGAGCACGAGCAGGAGGTTGACGATGAAGGTCCGCAGCAGACTCTTCGGCGGCGGTGCGGCGCTCGCCGCGATGGTGACGGTGCTCGCCGGCTGCTCGTCCAGCGAGACCGTCGACGAGATGCCGGATGTGGTGACCACCGTGGTGACCGAGACCGCGACCGACACGACGGCTGCGCCCACCACTTCCGGGAGTGACGACGGCGACGGTTCCAGCACCCCTCCGACCGAGACGATCACCGTCGTGGCCGTCGGACGCGACGGGCAGCCCCGCGACGGCTGGACCGTCGAATCGGGGGCCGGCGGGCAGGTGAACTGCGATCCGATGACGCCCAGCGCGTCGGCGGTGTCCGACGACATCTACGAGTGCAGCCCCAACGCCGCGGGCGCGCACACCTGCTGGGCGACGCCGGCCTCGGCGACCGAACTGCTGTGCGGGACCGATCCCTGGCAGAAGACGCTGCGGCAGATGACCTCGAACGTCGCGCTGTCGCCGGTGAGCAAACCCGCCGCCCCGCGGCCGTGGGCAGTGGAGCTGGCCGACGGCGTCCGCTGCACACTGCGGCACGGCGGCGCGTGGGGCGGTCGCTCCGACGGCTACCTGGGCGCCTACGGCTGCGACGGGGAGAACAACACCGTGCTCACCAAGGGGCAGGACGTCTTCGACGAGTCCGGTCCGCAGTGGACGGTCAAGGTGGGCCCGCTCGGTGCGAACGACGAGGACTTCCCGCCGCCGGAGACCGTCGGCGTGTTGCGCGCCTACTTCGCGGGCGCGCAGAACCAGTCGTGAGCCGGCAGCGGGAAGTCGTCGTCAGCGGCCGACCCGGGTGAGGATGATATCGGCGAGTTCGGCGGCGTTGTGCTCGGGAATCCAGTGGCCGGCGTCGTCGAGGATCTTCAACTGGAAGTCGGCGATCACGAAGTCGGCGGCGAGTTCGGCGCCGCGGCGGGCCAGCGCGGTGTCGAGCGCACCCCACACGTGCGTGGTGGGGACGGCGACACGGCGGGCGAGATCCGGCGGGGTGCTGAGCGCCATCGCGCGGTACCAGTTCAGGGCGCCGGGCAGTGCGCCGCTGTCGAGGATCAGGCGGTGCACGTCCGCGAGCTGATCGGAATCCATGCCGGCGCGACGCAGCATGCCGTCGAAGGCGCCGGGAAAACGACTGACCAGCAGGTCGGGCAGGATCGGCGGCTGGAAGGCGGCCATGTACCAGGAACGCAGCAACTGGTCACTGGACAGGAGCGACTTCATGAACGCGCCCGGGTGCGGGACCGAGACCGACGTGAGGGACCGGACGAGGTCGGGTCGGCTCGCGGCCAGCCCCCAGGCCACCGCGGCGCCCCAGTCGTGGCCGACCAGGTGCACCGGCCCGTCGCCGAGGTCACCGATCAGGGCGGCGGCGTCGTCGACCAGTTCCGAGGTCCGGTAGGCGGCGCGTCCTTTCGGGCGTGCCCCGGGCGAGTAGCCGCGCTGGTCGGGGGCCACCGTGCGATATCCCGCGGCGTTCAGCAGCGGCGTGACCGCCCGCCACGATTGGGAGGTCTGCGGAAAGCCGTGCAGCAGCACGATGGTGCCGTCGCGTCCGGTCTCCGAGTCGACGACGTCGAACGTCAGCTCGCCGCGTGAGAACTGTTCCATGGTGTGCCCCTCCGGTATCGGCCACCGCGAACGCTACCCAAGCGGCCGCGTTCGCCGATAGAGGCCGATGTCACAGCAGGTCGTCATCGGGATGACGCGCCGGGCAGCGGCACCTCGATCTCGGGGACGCGCAGGGGGTGGGCGATCTCGTCGCGCCACAGGCGCGCGGACAGATAGAACACGATCGCGGCGGGCACCGGCAGCAGACCGGCGACGGCGAAGGTCGCGCCGAGCCCGATCCAGTGGCTCACCGGGGCAGCGAGAGCCATCGAGACCGGCATGAAGGCGGCGGAGACGAAGAAGTCGAGACCGGAGATGCGGCCCAGGAGTTCGGTGGGCACCCGACGCTGCAGAAGGGTGCCCCACAGCACCATCGGGCCGTCGAGCATCAGGCCGATCAGGAAGCCTGCCACCACGAACCAGATGGTCCGCTCCGCGAACCCCATGATCACCATCGGCACCGAACAGACCGTCCACAAGGCGAACATCACCGACAGGTAGCGGCGCGGCATGGGGATCGAGGCGAAGATGAAAGCGCCGATGGCCGCGCCCGCGCCGAAGGCGGCGAGGACCAGGGCGTGGTCGGAGGCGTCGCCGCCGGCCCGGTCGCGCAGGGCGAACGGCACCAGCACCTCGATCGGGCCCATCACCATCAACAGCAGGAACGAGACGTAGAACAGCGACGCCCACAGCCACGGGGTGCGCCACATGTAGGCGAATCCCTCGCCGAGATCGGCCAGGATGTCGCGGACCGGGTGACCGGCCTCGCGGGCGGCCGCCGGGGCGTCCTCGCCGGCGACGGCGTCGGTGCGGGGGATCGGACTCATGGCGAGGTAGCAGGCGCCGGAGCCCACGCAGGCGACCGCGCCGACGATGATGGCGGCGCCCGGCGATGCGGCGCCGATGACGGCGCCGGCGATCATCGGGCCGGCGGCCTGAAAGAGCACCGGGCGCATGAAGCCCTCGACGCCGTTCGCGGCCTGCAGTTGCGCCGCCTCCACCACGCGGGGCAGCAGGGCCGAATAGGCCGGGTAATACATGCCGGTGGTGATCCCGCCCAGCAGCGCGGCACCCACCAGGTGCGGGTACGAGAGCACGCCGAGCAGCGAGGCGATTCCCACCGATGCGAAGGCGATCAGTTTCACCGTCTCCAGCCCCACGATGATCTTGCGCTGGGAGACCCGGTCGGCCAGCACGCCGCCGAACAGGGTGGCCACGATCATGCCGACGGCAGCGACACCGGAGACCAGGGAGACCACCCCCGGACCGCCGCCCAGGCCGATCACCTGCCAGACCAGGGCGATCAGCCAGACCCCGTCACCGAACAGCGCCAGCGCCAGGCCGGCGGCCAGCCACCGGTATTGGCGCAGCGCGAACGGCCGCAGGACCCGGGGCAGCCGGGTCGGGGAGGATCTCACCCGTACGAGCTTGCCGGATGCGGAGGCGGGACGGCCAACCGGTTTCGCCGCCGGGTCGCTAGGGCGCCGATTCGCCCAGCTGCGGCGGCGCGCTCCGGTAGGTGGGCGGCGTCGTCGAGAGTCCGATCGGGTTGGCCACCGTCGCGACCGGGCCGTCGCGGCGGGGGTCGTCGATCGTGGCGATCGGCGCCAGCCCGAGCCGGTCGGCCAGCGCGAAGGCCTCGCCGATGTCGTTGACCGGACCGCACGGCACACCGGCCGCGGTGAGACGGGTGAACCAGTGGTCGGCGGTGTCGGCGGCGAGCAGAGGGATCAGCGCCTCGAGCAGTTCCGCGCGGTGGGCCACCCGGTCGGAGTTGCCGGCGAACCTCGGGTCCTCCGCCAGTCCCGCAGCGCCGAGTTCGGCGACCAGCGCGCCGAACTGGCGATCGTTGCCGACGGCCAGAGCCAGCGCGCGGTCGGCGGTCGGCACCAGTTCGTAGGGCGCGATGCTCGGATGACGGTTGCCCATCGCCGCCGGCACCACCCCGGCGCCGACGTACCCGGAACTCTGGTTCGCCAGGGCCGACAGGAGCGAGGACAGCAGGTTGACTTCCACCCGTTGCCCCCGGCCGGTGCGGTCGCGGTGCCGCAGCGCCGCCAGGATGCCCACCGCGGCGTGCAGGCCGGTGACGATGTCGACCAGTGCCACACCGACCTTGGTCGGTTCCTCCGGCGACGGCCCGGTGACGCTCATCAGCCCACCGACGGCCTGCACCAGCAGGTCGTAGCCGGGCAGGTCGTTGTCGCCGCCGAAGCCGGTGATCGAGCAGTAGACGACGCCCGGATTCTCCGCGGCGACCTCCTCGTATCCGAGCCCGAGCCGGTTCATGGTGCCCGGCAGGAAGTTCTCCACCACCACATCAGCGCGTGTGGCGAGATCACGAGCGATCTCCAGGTGGTCCCGAGTGCGCAGGTCGAGGGCCACCGAGGTCTTGTTCCGGTTGGCCGCCTGGAAGTAGGTGGCCTGCCCGCCCGCATACGGCGGTCCCCAGGAACGGGTGTCGTCGCCGCCGTCGGGCCGCTCGATCTTGATCACCTCGGCTCCCAAGTCGGCCAGGAGCATGGTCGCGTACGGTCCGGCCAGGACCCGACCGAAGTCGGCGATCAGCAGCCCGCCGAGAGCATCTTCGTCCGGCGTCACCGGAAGGCGGCTTCGCCGGTGAGGGCGCGGCCGATGGTGAGCTGGTGGACTTCCGAGGTGCCCTCATAGGTGAGGACCGACTCCAGGTTGTTGGCGTGCCGGATGACCGGATATTCGAGGGTGATGCCGTTGGCGCCCAGGATGGTCCGGCATTCGCGGGCGATCTTGATGGCCTCGCGGCAGTTGTTCAGCTTGCCGAGGCTGACCTGTGCGGGCTCCACGGCGCCGGCATCCTTGAGCCGGCCGAGCTGATAGGCCAGCAGGTGTCCCTTGCCCACCTCCAGTGCCATGTCGGCGAGCTTGGCCTGAGTGAGCTGGTAGGCCGACAGCGGTTTGTCGAAGACCAGGCGGCTGGCCGCGTAGTCGACGGCCGTCTCGAGGCAATCGCGGGCGGCGCCGATGGCACCGAAGATGATGCCGAAACGGGCCTCGTTGAGGCAGCTGAGCGGCCCGCGCAGGCCCGCGGCCTCCGGCAGCATGGCCGAGCCGGGCAGCCGCACGTCCTGCAGGACCAGCTCGGAGGTCACCGAGGCACGCAGCGACATCTTGGCGCGGATCTCCGGCGCCGTGAATCCGGGGGTGTCGGTCGGGACGACGAACCCGCGGATGCCGCGCGAGCCCTCTTCCAGATCGGTGTTGGCCCAGACCACGGCGACGTCGGCCACCGAGCCGTTGGTGATCCACATCTTGGCGCCGTTGAGTACCCAGTCGTCGCCGTCGCGGACCGCGCGGGTCCGCATGCCGCCCGGGTCGGAGCCGAAGTCGGGTTCGGTGAGGCCGAAGCAGCCGATCGCCTCGCCGGCGGCCATGCGGGGCAGCCACTCCTGCTTGTGCTCCTCGCTGCCCCAGTGGTGGATGGCGAACATGGCGAGCGAGCCCTGGACCGACACCAGGGAACGGATCCCCGAGTCGATGGCTTCGAGCTCCAGGCAGGCCAGACCGTACGAGACGGCGCTCATGCCCGCGCAGCCGTAGCCCTCCAGGTGCATGCCGAGCACGCCGAGACCGCCGAGTTCCAGGGCCAGCTCCTTGGCCGGGATGCGGGCGTCCTCGAACCATTCGGCGACGTGCGGGCGGATCTTCTCGTCGCCGAACCGGCGGACGGTGTCGCGAATCTGGCGCTCGTCGTCGGAGAGGAGCGAATCGAGAGCGAAGAGCTGGGTGACGGTACGGGTGTCGGCCATGACGATTCCTGTCTGGTGGGGCGGTACGGCATTCACTGTCGCATTCGCTTGCAATGCATTGCGCAAACGATTGCACTGTGATGGAGTGAGAGTAACCATCCACGCCGATTCGAGTCAATCCCCGGCTCGATCCGGAGGTTTCGGGCGATAGGCTGACCCCACGACGCCTCATCTCTCCCCGCAGAAGGGTTCCCGCACGTGCCCACATCGGATTCCGGCCGCACCGCGCGCCGGCGCGCGCCGACGTTGCGCGAGGTGGCCGACCGCGCCGGTGTCCACGTCTCGACGGTCTCCCGGGTGCTGCGCCAGTCCGAACCGGTCGACGGCTGGTCGGAGTCCGCGCTGCGGGTGCGGGAGGTCGCCGCAGAACTCGGTTACCGGCCCAACCTGTGGGCGGCCAGCCTGCGGACCCGACGGACCACCACGCTCGGTGCGGTGATGCCCCGTCTCACCGACGGCGTGGTCGCGACGGTGTATCAGGGGGTGGAGCAGGCCGCCCGCGAGTCCGGCTACTCGCTCCTGCTGAGCAGCCCGCCGGACGAGCCCGAGGAGCAGCGGGCCGCGATCGACTTGCTCGCGGGCCGCCAGGTGGACGGGCTGCTTCTGAGCAGTCTGCACAGCCCGGCGACCGACTTCGTCTCTGCTCTGGGATTGTCGGTGCCGATGGTGGCGCTCAACCGGCACGCGAACTCGGGGCTGCCGTACGTCGCCGGCGACGACCGGCACGGCGGTTACCTCGCCGGCCGTCACCTGATCGACTGCGGATACCGGCGGCCCGCGGTGATCGGCGGGCCGCCGCACGCCACCACCGGGCACGACCGCGTCGCGGGCTTCCTCGATGCTCTGGCGCGGGCCGGTGTCGACATCGCCGACCATCACGTCACCCACACCGATTTCGAGGTGGCCGGTGGAGTCGAAGCGGCGACGCTCATGCTCGACGCCCCGGACCGTCCCGACGCGATCTTCGCGGTCAGCGACTCCATCGCGATCGGCGTACTCGGTGTCGCCCGGGACCTGGGCCTGCGCATTCCCGACCAGCTGGGCGTGGTCGGCTACAACGACATCCCGTTCGCGTCACAGCTGCCGGTGCCGCTGACCACGGTGGTCACTCCGGCGCGTGAGATCGGCGCCGCCGGCGTCGGCCTGCTGCTGCGCCGGATCGAGCAACCCGATTCGGTGCCCGGCGACATCGTGCTGCCGGTGCACCTGGTCGAGCGCGGCTCCACCGCGCTGCTGGTGGACGCCGGTCGCAGCAGCTGAGGTCTCGCCCCGGCCGGCACAGACGCCGAGCGAGTCAGTCGTCGGTGACGAGGCGGCGGACGTCGTCGGCGGTCAGCTTGCCGCTGAACTGCTCACCGTCGTCGATGAGCGCGTCGAACAGCGCACGCTTGCGGTCCTGGAGCTCGACCACCTTCTCCTCGATGGTGCCGGTGGAGACCAGGCGGTAGACGGTGACCGGACGATCCTGGCCGATCCGGTGGGCGCGGTCGACGGCCTGCGCCTCGCTGGCCGGGTTCCACCAGGGATCGGCCACGAAGCAGTAGTCGGCCGCGGTCAGGTTCAGCCCGAAACCGCCTGCCTTGAGGCTGATCAGAAACACTTTGGTGCTTTCACCGACCTCGGCGGTCGCTGAAAGCGCCGAAGTTCTGTCGCGGCCGGCCCGGGTGAACCTGTCGATCTCCTGCTGGCGTTTGCGTGCCGGCATCGACCCGTCGAGATAGCTGAACGGGATACCGAGGCCGGTGAGCGAGTCCGCGATCAGCTGCAGGAAGCCGGTGAAGCTGCTGAAGATCAGTGCGCTGTGTCCCTCGTCGATCAGCACCGGCAGGCGCTCGGCCAGGTAGTCGATCTTGGTGGACGAGACCGAGGTGTGCGCGTCGTCGACCAGTCCGGGGTGGAGGCTGAGCTGGCGCATGCGCGTCAGCGCCTGCAGGATCTGGACGCGGTTGTCCTCCCAGTTCTCCAGCAGCCCGAGGACCTTCTGGCGTTCGCGGGCCAGGAAGACGTCGTAGATCTTGCGGTGTCCGGGATCCAGATCGAGTGCGACCACCGACTCCTGCTTGGGCGGAAGATCGTCGGCGACCTGGTCTTTGGTGCGCCGCAACATGATCGGTTTGAGGCGCCGCCGGAGCACCGACAGCCGATCGGGGTCGTTTCCGGACTCGATGGGGGCCGCGAAGTGCTCCTTGAACGTCTTCGGGCTCCCGTACAGGCCGGGCGCCACCAGCGAGATGAGCGACCACAGCTCCATCACGTTGTTCTCCATCGGAGTGCCGGTGATCGCGAGCTTGAACGGCGCCGGCAGCCTCCGCGCCGCCTGGTGGGTTTTGGCGTTGTGGTTCTTGAGGAACTGCGCCTCGTCGAACACCGCTCCGTCCCAGCCGATCTCGGCGAAGACCGGGTAGTCGATGCGGAGCAGCGTGTACGAGGTGACCACGATGTTCGCCGCGCCGATCTGCTCGGCCAGCGGCACACCGGCGCGCTTCTGCGTGGACGTGACAGCGGCGACGGTCAGCGACGGCGCGAAGCGCTGCGTCTCGGCCACCCAGTTGCCGATCACGCTGGTCGGCGCCACCACCAGGAACCGCGCCGCGGGATCGGCCTGCGCGGCACGGGTGATCAGCGCCAGGGTCTGCACGGTCTTGCCCAGCCCCATGTCGTCGGCCAGGATCCCGCCGATCCGGTTGTCCCACAGGAAGCTCAGCCAGTTCAGCCCGTCGTGCTGGTAGCCGCGGAGGGTGGCCTCGAGGGTCTCGGGCACCTCGACCGGCTCCGGTGGCCGCGCCCGTGCGAGCTGCTGTACGCGCGCCTGCCATTCGGCGAGTTGCTCGTCCACCACACCCAGACTGAGCAATTCCTCCCACATGGTGGCGTTGGGGTGGTCGGTGGAGATCCTGGAGCCCTCCAGATCGCCCATCAGCCGAGCTTCTTCGAGCAGATCCCGCAGCCGCTCCAGTTCGGGAGTGAGGAGATCGAAGTAGGTGCCGTTGGGCAGGACCTTGTGCGTCTTGCCCAGGACCAGATCCTCGATCACCCAGGAGATCGGGATCAGTTCCCCGTCCACCTCGATCTCGATGTTCAGGTCGAGCCACTCGTGAGCACCGGTGGTGCCGAAGTGCAGTTCGGGATCGGTGACCTTGGTGAATTGCTTTGCCACACCGGTGATCTCGACCTGGATCAGCCCCGGTGCGGTGATCCGCCCGACCAGCTCGCCGCAGAGGATCGCGGTGTCGGTCAGATCGAGTCCGAGCGGGATCAGCAGTTCGTCGGTCGCGGCCTGCTCCACGGTCGGCGGCGACATCGCCGACCAGGACGCCCGAACTCGCGGCGACCGCGGGAACTGCTGACGCGCCAGGGCGTGCAGGTATGCGGCCTGCGCGTCGGACCACCGGCTGTTGCCCATGCAGAACAGTTCCAGTTCGGGGCGGGCTCGCTGCCACATCGTCGTCTCTGCGGTGCCGTCGCGGAAACCGGCACTCTCCTCGGGGATGTCCGGATCGAAGTCGCGCCGGCGGCCGTCGACCAGATAGGCGGTGCGCCAGCGCGTGCGTGAACCGAAGTCCTCGACCTCGATGGTGAGCAGCGGAAACGGATCGGAGACCACGGGCGGCTGCAGGCCCCGCTCGGGGATCTCCACAGTACGGTGGGCGGCGAGCGCCGGCAGCGCGGCGGCGAAATCCTCGTAATCGGCGGTGGGGACGTCGATCGGTTCGCCGGTCAGCAACGCCGACTCCAGCGGAGTGACGGTGCCCAGCGGACCGATGCACAGGGTGCGGTCGCGCACCACCGCGGCGCCGGTCACCGGGTCTCCGAACACCGCGACGTGCTCGTCCTCGACGGCGCTGCCGTCGAGGGTGACCCGCGCCGACAGGTGAGCGCCTTCGTCGTGCGGTTCGATCCGGTAGGCGAGCGCCAGCCGGTCGGTCAGGTCGACGGTGTCGGCCTCACCATCGGCCAGCAGCGGCAGTCCGGCGTCGACGGCCGTGCGCAGCACCTTCCAAAACGCGGCCGGCGCCATGGCCGGCTGCAGGGTCGCGGGCAGCCGCGCCGCGCCGCGGAAACGGCGCGCTCCACCGGGCGCGAAGAGGGCGGCGATCGCGCTGACCCCGTCGAAACCGGCGGGGTCGTAGCCGTCGCCGCTGCCTTCCAGGGCCACCGTCCACGGCAGATGCGGCGTCCACTGCTCGTCCGGCTGCCGCACCATCGGGCGGATGCTGACAGCAGGGCCGCCTCCCGGCGTGGTCCGGACCTGGAACTCGAGCCCCACCGGCCGCGACTGCTGCACCGTCGCAGGCGCCGGGGCGGCGGCGGTGAGCTCGTCCACCAGCGCGCGCCAGGGCGAGGCCGTCGTCGCCGGATTCACCGCGGCCAGGACGAGGGCGGCGCAGTGCTTGCAGTCCGAGGCCACCGGACACGAGCAGACCCCGTAGGTGTCGACCACGCGGCCGTGTTCCAGCACCAGCGTCACGGTGCTCTGATAGCGGTTGCGCCCCGACCCGCGACAGGTGCCGCGCAGCACCGTCGGCGACGTCCACTCGACGCCGCTGATCCGGTTCTGTTCGGCGTAGCCGCGGCCGCGATGGACGTCGGGCAGGGGAAGGTGCGCGAGCGCCTGCTCGGCCTGCGTCGACGTCCAGCTCCGGGTGATCATCGAGGCCCAGGGTATCGGCGGCCTCGGACGTCGTGCAGCACGCTTTCCACAGGCGGGACTGGTTAGGCTGACGGAATGGCGGAAGTGGCATCCGACGATCGCGGACCGGCGATGATCGGCGTGCTCGGTCCGGTGGAGGTGGACGGCCAGTCGGTACCGGGGATCCGTGCGCAACGGCTCCTGACGTCACTCGTTCTGGCCGGCGGCGCAGTGCGATCGGCCGACCGGCTGATCGACGACGTCTGGGAGGGCGAGCCGCCCCGGTCGCCGCATTCGGCTCTGCACACCCAGATCTCCCGACTGCGCCGCCACCTCGGCGCCGCGGAGATCACCGGCAGCGGCGGCGGCTACCGGCTCGACGGTGCCGACAGCGACCTCGCGCGGGCCGAACGGCTGGTGGGCGCTGCCGATCCGGACTCCACGGCGCATGCACGGTCCCTCTGGCGCGGCGTCCCCGGCGACGGTCTGGGCGCCGACAGCGAGGTGGCGCGCGAACTCCGGGTCCGCACTGATTCGCTGGCGCACCGTATCGACCAGCGGTGGGCGCACGACGCGCTGGCCGGTGGCGATTACGACACCGCCCGAGCCGTCGCCGAGGCCCGGTGTGCCGCCGACCCGCTGGCCGAAGACGCCCACCTGCTGCTGATGCGGGCGCTCGCCGGACAGGGGCACCGGGCCGAGGCCCTCGCGGTGTTCGCGACACTCCGCCGCACGCTCGCGGCAGAACTGGGCATCGACCCCGGCCCCGAGATCACCGCGCTGAACACCGAACTGCTCACCACGCCGGCGGCGTCCCCGGTCCGCCGACCGCCGCCGCGCCCGAGCGGGCTGCGCGCGGAAGCCACCCCGCTCATCGGCCGCGACGACGACGTGACCGCGATCGAGCGGCTGCTGGGCGAACACCGTGTCGTCACCGTGCTCGGACCGGGCGGTATCGGCAAGACCCGGATCGCCAACGCAGCCGGCCTGCGGGCGGAGAGCCGCGGCGACACCGTCTGGTGGGTGCCGCTGGCTTCGGTCCGCAACGACGACGACGTCGCCGCCGCTCTCGCCGGAGCCCTGGGCGTGGGTGAGGCCGACGTCTCCGGGACCGGGCGCCTGCGGACCACGGTCAGCGAGATCACCGCGCTGCTGGCCGAGGCGGTCGCCGGCCGCCGGTCGGTGATGATCCTGGACAACTGTGAGCAGGTGATCGACGGCACCGCACGACTCGTCGACGAGTTGGTCGCCGCCGCCGGGGAACTGACCGTCCTGATCACCAGCCGATCACCGCTGATGATCGCGGCCGAACAGACCTACCAGCTGCCGGTGCTGGCGACCGACGGCAGCGCTCCGGCGGTAGAGCTGTTCCTGCAGCGCGCCCGCGCGGTGCGCGAGTCGGCGCCTCTGGACCGGCAGCGGGTCGCCGAACTGTGCGAGTACCTGGACGGCCTGCCGTTGGCGATCGAGCTGGCCGCGGCGCGCATCCGCACCATGAGCGTCGAGGAGATCACCGCCCGCCTGGTCGAACGATTCACCCTGCTGCGGTCCACCGACCGTACCGCGCCGGACCGCCATCGCACGCTGCACGCGGTGATCGAGTGGAGCTGGGATCTGCTGACCCCCGCGGCGCAGCGGCTGATGACGCGGACCTGCCGATTCGCGGGAGGCTTCGACGCGTCGGCGGCCGCCCTGACCGGTGGTGTGGACGGAGCCGAGCTCGACGACGCTCTGACCGCGCTGGTCAATCAGTCGTTGTTGCAGGTGATCGACGACGGACCGCGCGTGCGCTACCGGATGATGGAGATGGTCCGCGAGTTCGGTGAGGAGCGGCTCGCGGCCGACGATGCCGAGTCCGCGGCGGTGAACGCAGCCATGGTCGCGTGGGCGTGCGCACTGTGCGAACGTCTTCGCCGGCAGGTCGACGAGGCCGTCGATCGCGGCCTCGTCGAATCGGTGACCGCCGACGTCGAGAACCTGGTGTGGGTGCTACGACTGGCGCTGGCGGCAGAGCCGGCGGACATCGACACCGTGGTGCACCTCTTTCCGGTCCTGGCGGCGTGGTGGTCCGTGCGCGGGCTGCACGCCGAGATCGGTGCGTGGGGCGGACGGATTCTGGAGACACTGGGCACCCCGCCGGAACACCTGGACGAGGCATCGCGCGAACGCTGGCAGCTGACGGTGATCGCGGCGGGCGTCCCGATGCTCATGCAGGAGTCCACCCGAAGGATCGCGCACGCGCGGGCCACCCTCCGCCGCCTGCACCGGCCCGAGCTGACGATGGAGCGCCCCGCTGACTTCCTCAGTGGACTGGCGGTGGCGCACAACGGAATCGCACGGATACGGCTGCTGGAGCGGGCGGCCGATCACAGTGGAGGCGATGTCGGCCTGCTGGCTCTGGGACTGCGTACCAACGTCCGGGAGAATGCGGGCAACCTGGTCGGCGCCATGCGCGACGGTGCACGCCTGGGCGCCGCCGGTGCGCGTGACCCGTGGATCCGGGCGATGAATCAGCTCAGCACCGGCAGCCTGCACAGTCAGCAAGGGCAATGGGCGCAGTCGATTCCCCACTTCCAGGCCGCTGTGGACGGGCTGGACGGAATGGGCGCCACCGACGACGCCGTGCAGGCCCGGTACTTCCTGGCGATCGTGCTGGTCGCCACCGGTGATCTCATCGGCGCCGAACGCCTGCTGGAGTCGGTGTGCGAATTCGATCCCGACGGGCCGCTGCCGCAGGGAGATCCGGAATCGGTCGCCTCGCAGGCGATCTGCTGGGCTTCGTTGCGTACTGCGCAAGGCGCCGAGGCCACCGACCTGTGGCGCGGGGCCGCCGAGCTGCTTCTGGCCGACTACCGACCTCATCGGTCCGACCCGGGAGTCAACGTCCTGCTGGCCAGCACCGTGTGCGGTCTGGCTCTGGCCGGTCATGGCGGGCACGCGCAAACCTGGTTGCCCGCCCTCGCTCAGGGATTGTGCGCGTCGATCGCCAATCAGATGTGGCGTGACATCCCGCAGATCGGATCGTCGACGCTGGCCGTGGGACTGCTGCTGTCCCGGGAGCCGGAGACGGCGTATCAGGGTGCGCTGCTGCTGGCGAGTGCCGACCGGTTCCGGGTGCGGCGGGACTACCCGGCGATCGACGATGCACTGCGCCGGCGGCGCTCGTTCTCCGGTGTCGACGATCGGACGTGGGAGTCGATCGTGCGGCACACCGAAGCGTCGTCGCGCCGCCGGCTGATGGAGGAGATCGCCGGCCTGCTGGAACAGCGTTTCGGCGAGCCCGTCCGGTAGTGCCCGGACCCGGGCCGATCAGCGGGCTTCGCGGATGTACGCGGCGACCGCCAGGGGGGCGAAGACCGCGGTGATCGCCACGGCGCCGACCAGGCTCCAGACCACTGCCATACCGGCGTGGCCGCTTCCGCAGAGCTCACGGACCGCGGTGACCAACTGGCTGATCGGATTCACCTTGACGAAGGCCTGCAGCCAGCCGGGCATGGTCTCGACCGGGACGAAGGCGTTCGAGGCGAAGGTCAGCGGGAACATGATCAGCATGGAGATGCCCTGTACCGCCGAGGACTTCTTCAGCAGGCAGCCCATCAGCGCGAAGATCCACGACACCGCGAACGAGCAGACCAGGACCAGAAGGACGCTGCCGACGGCGCCGAGGAGGCTGGGGCGCCAGCCGATGGCGATACCGACGCCGAAGGTGATCACCGAGGCGATCAGGTAGCGGACGACATCGGCGAGCAGGGCGCCGGCCAGCGGACTGATGCGGGCGATCGGCAGGGACCGGAAGCGGTCGAAGACGCCCTTCTCCATGTCCTCGCGCAGCTGGGTGCCGGTGACGATGGACGTCATGATCACGGTCTGCACCAGGATGCCCGGGATGATCACGGGCAGATAGTTGTGCACGTCGCCGCTGATCGCGCCGCCGAAGATGAAGGTGAACAGCAGCGTGAAGATGATCGGCATGAACGTCACGTCGAGGAGCTGTTCCGGGTTGTGCCGGATCTTCAGCAGCCCGCGGTAGCCCATGGCGAACGACTGTCGGACCGTCTCAGCCAGGCCGATCGACCGTTTGGCGTCGACGCGGACATCGGTGACGGCGACGGCCGAGCGGTTCTCGGAGTTCGGCTGCGCAGCGGACACGGCAGTGGCGGGGTTCGGGGTGGTGGTCGTCATGATCAGGCCTCCTGCGGGTCGTCGGTGGTGGGGTTCGACCGGCCGGGGCCGTCGCCGGTGATGGTCAAGAAGACCTCGTCGAGGGTCGGGCGCTGGACGTTGATCTCGTCGAGGGAGATCCCCGCCTCACGCAGGGCGAGCAGGACGTCGGGCACCAGGTCGGGCTGGTGGAGCGGGACGGTGACGCGGCCGGCCTCGGGGGAGGGCACCGCGGTCTCGGAGAGCGTGGCCGCGGCGATCCGGGCCACCGCGCCGACGTCGGCGCGGTCGGCCGGCGTCAACTGCAGGGTTCCCGACCCGACGGACTGCTTGAGCTGGTCGGCGGTGCCCTCGGCGACCACCAGGCCGCGGTCGATCACCGCGATCCGGTCGGCGAGCTGATCGGCCTCGTCGAGGTACTGCGTGGTGAGCAGCACCGTCGAGCCGGCGGCGACCAGCTTCCGGATGGTGGTCCACATCTGCGCGCGGGTGCGCGGATCCAGGCCGGTGGTGGGCTCGTCGAGGAAGATCAGCGGAGGGGTGTCGACCAGGCTGGCGGCCAGGTCCAGGCGGCGCCGCATGCCGCCGGAGAACTCCTTGAGGGGACGGTCGGCGGCTTCCTCGAGGGCGAAGTCGTGCAACAGTTCGTCGGCGCGGTCGCTGCCGGCCGCGCGCGACAGGCCCAGCAGACGGGCGAAGAGCCGCAGATTCTGGCGCGCGGTCAGGTCTTCGTCCACCGACGCGTACTGGCCGGTGACACCGATCAGCGAACGGACGGCCACGGCGTCCTCGACGACGTCGTAGCCGAAGATCTCGGCGTGCCCGGCGTCCGGCCGCAACAGTGTCGCGAGCATGCTGATTACGGTGGTCTTTCCGGCGCCGTTGGGGCCCAGGACCCCGTAGACGGAGCCGGCTGGAACGGACAGGTCGACGCCGTTCACCGCTTTGGTGGCACCGAAGTGCTTCACCAGGCCGTGGGCGTCGATCGCAAGATCCGTCGGCGCCGACGCCGGGGCCTGGCGGGGCGGGTCGATGAGGTTGGTTTCAGTCATGCCGACGAGTCTGCGCGCGGCGGCTGTCGTGCGGCTTACACCGGCTTACACCGGCGCGACGGGTACGACAGCCGGCTCAGGCGACGTCGTGGTACGGCAGACCCGACAGCGGCTGGGCGTCGGCGGGATGCGCGTATCCGTGCTCCCACGGGAGGCGCTGGTCGGCGTCGGGCCAGATCAGCTGAACGGCGGGCACGTCCGGCCCGTAGAGCAGGCGGGTCACCGAGAGGTCGGCGGTGTCCACGGCGGGCAGCGCGGCGAGCCGGTAGGGCGGTTGCAGCACTCCGTCCAGGCGCGGGGCGTCGAGGAAGTGCTCGTCGGCGATCACCAGCTCGGCGGCACGATTGAGGATTCCGCAGGCCAGCGTCGGGTCGAGACCGGTGATCAGCAGCTCGGGGCGGGAGAACTCGGTCAGTCCGGTCGTGTAGGCCACGGGCGGGCCGATCTCGTCGCCGTACACCCCGGTCACCGCCCAGCGGCCGGCGGAGATCTGGTCGAGGGCGTTGCTCACGATGCCGTCGGAACCGTCGCAACGGGGGTCGAATTCACACATGGCGCTCTCCTTGTCGAGTCCGATGTATCGCTCAGGTGTTCGATACGTTCGCCACTGTAGGACGGCGGTCCGACAAGCTGTGCACGTGCGGAATCGGCCCGGGCTCAATGCTGGCTAGACTGGGCTGGTGCCAGGCAGAATCCCCGATCGCGATATCACGGCCATCCGTGAGCAGACGCGCATCGAGGACGTCGTCGGCGACTACGTCGCCCTGCGGCGGGCCGGCGCCGACAGCATGAAGGGGCTGTGCCCGTTCCACGACGAGAAGTCGCCGTCGTTCCACGTCCGGCCCAACCACGGGCACTTCCACTGCTTCGGCTGCGGTGAGGGCGGGGACGTCTACACCTTTCTGCAGAAGCAGGAACACGTCAGCTTCGTCGAAGCCGTGGAGGATCTGGCCGACCGGATCGGTTACCGGATCAACTACGAGGGCGGCGGCACCGCCGTCACCCGCGATCGCGGCACCCGCGCGCGGCTGGTGGCCGCCAACGCCGCGGCACAGCGGTACTACGCCGAGCAGTTGCGCACCCCGGATGCGAAGGTGGCCAGAGACTTCCTCACCACGCGCGGGTTCGACGGCGCCACGGCCGAGCGGTTCGGCTGCGGCTACGCCCCCGCCGGCTGGGACACGATGACCAAAACCTTGTTGGGGCAGGGCTTCTCGTTTCAGGAGCTAGAGGCCGCCGGCCTGTCCAAGCAGGGCCGCCGGGGGCCGATCGACCGCTTCCACCGGCGGCTGCTGTGGCCGATCCGCAATCTCGCGGGCGACGTCATCGGCTTCGGGGCCCGTAAACTGTTCGACGACGACAACCTCGGCAAGTACATGAACACCCCCGAGACCATGCTGTACAAGAAGTCTCAGGTGCTGTTCGGGCTCGACCTGGCCAAACGGGACATCGCCAAGTCGCACCAGGTGGTGATCGTCGAGGGCTACACCGACGTGATGGCCATGCACGTGGCCGGCGTGCCCACCGCGGTCGCCTCCTGCGGTACCGCCTTCGGTGAAGACCACATCGCGCTGATCCGGCGCCTGATGATGGACGACTCGTACTTCCGCGGCGAGGTGATCTACACCTTCGACGGCGACGAGGCCGGAAAAGCCGCGGCGCTCAAGGCTTTCGAGGGCGAGCAGGCCGTCGCCGGACAGACGTTCGTGGCGGTGGCGCCCGACGGCATGGACCCGTGCGAACTGCGCGAGAAGTCCGGGGATGCCGCCGTGCGGGACCTGATCGCCCAGCGCATCCCGATGTTCGAGTTCGCCATCAAGGCACTGCTGTCCGCGCACGACATGGACACCGCCGAGGGGAGGGTGGCTGCGCTGCGCGACACGGTGCCGGTGGTGGCGCGGATCCGCGACGTCGCCCTGCGTGACGAGTACGCACGACAGCTCGCCGGATGGGTCGGCTGGGAGGACGTCGCGCAGGTGCTGGGCCGGGTCCGGCAGCAGGCCGGCGGCCGGGGGCGCAGCGGCGCCAACTCCCGCGCGCGTCGTCCGGGCCGCTTCGAGGCGCCGGAGGGGTCGTCCCCGCCGCCGACCGCGCGGCCGCTGCCCAACGATCCCCGGCTGTGGCCACAGCGCGAGGCGCTCAAGGCGGCCATTCAGTACCCGGCGCTGGCCGGCACCGTCTTCGACTCGCTGCCCGCGGACTGCTTCCGCGAACCCGCGTACGCGCTGGTCCGGCAGGCGATCGCCGACATCGGAGGGACGGCCAGCGGCCTGTCCGGGGCGTCGTGGGTGGATGCGATCAGTCAGGCGGTCGACAATCAGGCCCTCACACCGCTGGTCACCGAGCTGGCGGTGGAGGACATTCCCGTCGGCGAGGACAATCTGCCGAGGTACATCATGAGTGTGCTGGCGCGGTCGCAGGAGATGTGGGTCGGCGAGCAGATCGCCGATCTGAAGTCCAAACTGCGCCGGATGTCACCGGGGGCCGATCCGGACGCCTACAACGCGCTGTTCGGCGATCTGGTCGCCCTCGAGTCGTATCGCCGCAGCCTGCAGGACCAGGCCGACAACGGCGATGCCGCAGGGGCGGTCTGAGCGGCCGCAGGCCCGAGCCTCAACTCGCCGCTGAGGGACGCAGACGCAGATCGGCGACGTCGATTCCGGCCTCCCGGCGCAGCGCCTTGCGCAGTCCCGAAGCCGTGCCGTAGCCGGCCACCGCACCCGCCGCGCCGACCGAGGATCCGCCGTGCAGGCGTTCGCCGGCGATGTTCAACCGCGCCCGGACCCGCCAGCGGCGGAAGGGCAGGCCGGTCTCGCTGACGAAGATCCGTTGGACCTGCCGGGCGCTGAGGCCGTGGTCGGCGGCGAGTTCGGCCAGCGGCGAGTCGGAGGCGATGCAGTCGCGGGCCACCGCGGCGGCCGCCGGGTGGCGCGGCATCACCAGTGGGAACAGCGGTTCCCGGAGCGCGCCGAGCACCGCGTCGAGGCGCTTCCGGAAGACGGTGATCTGTTCCTCGGTCTGCGGAGCGACGCCGAGGACCGCGGTCATCACGAGCGTGAGCTCGGGCAATGGTGGGAGGCGGCGGACCCGGCCGCGCGGCGACGTGCCCGGTGACAGCATCGGGCCCAGCACCAGGCTGCCGGGAGCGTACCGCGCGGCGTGCGGCACGTCCGGGGCCAGCCACACCGACTCGTGTGCATGCAGGGTCATGGCGGTGCCGTCGACGTCGAGGTGTGCGGTGCCCGCGACCACATAGATCAGGTGCGGCCAGTCATGGGAGTGTTCGCGATGGCCGAGGAAGCGAAGCGCGTTCTCCGGGTCGCTGGCGACCAAGCTGATCGGCACTGCGGTCATCATCACACTCCTGACGTCCGGTTGGGCGCCCGGTGATGTCCGGTTGGGACTCCTGGGCCGTCGGTTCTGTAGGTAGCTTAGTCTTACCTATCTTGTGGGTTCGCGCCGTCGCGGCCCGTCGGCTGTCAAGCCCTGGAACATGAAGTGAGGCAATCCATGCCGATGCGGAGATCGAGAATCGTAGCGCTGCTCGGGGCTGTCGCCCTGACGCTGGGACTGGCGGCCTGCGCGTCGTCCGAGGAGTCGTCGGGCGGCACCCGAGCGGTGCAGACCGAACAGGGCACCGTCGAGGTGCCGACCGACCCCGAGCGGGTGGTGCTGCTGAACTACGCCCTCGCCGGATACCTGTACGACCTGGACGTTCCGGTGGTCGCGATGACCCCCGAGCACACCGAGGCCGAGGGGGAGTTCGCGTCGGCGTGGAAGTCCGACGCCGAGGAGCAGGGCACCGAGTGGCTGCCGTGGGACGCCGACGGCTTCGACGTCGAGGCGATCATGGCGCAGGATCCGGATCTGATCATCGCCGGCGGCATCGGCTTTCCCCTGCGGCACGCGACCGAAGCCTACGACGAGCTGTCCCAGGTCGCGCCGACGGTGATCGTCAGCGGCGACAAGACCGAGTGGCAGCAGCAGTTCGAGTTCCTCGCCGACCAGGTCTTCGACCGACCGGCGGTGTACCGGGACGCCGTGCAGGCCTACGACGCACGTGTCGCCGAGGTGCGCGAGGCGATCACCGTCCCGCCGGGCGAGAGCGCGTTCTTGTCGATGATGGCCGACGGCCGCGTCTACGTGCTGGTCGAAGACCGGGGCCTGCCCAAGGAGTTCGCGGAACTCGGCTTCCGTCCGGCCCCGCTGTTCGCCGGCGGCGGCTTCGAGCCGTACGTGGCCGGCGGCGACAGCTTCGCGCTCTCCACCGAACAGGTCGGTCAGGTCCTGACCATGGACACCCTGTTCCTCATCGGCTTCCAGAACCACGCCTCATGGGTGGACGAGTTGCGGGAGAAGCCGATCTTCGCGCAGCTTCCGGCGTTCGAGAAGAACCAGGCCTACGACCTGCCGTACTGGGCGCAGCGCGGCGACTTCGACGAGGCCATGGAGTTGCTGAACATCGTCGAGCAGACCTTCGGAAAGCAGGGGTAGCCCGATGGCGAGTGGTCGTTTCACGCCGCTGCCGCTGGTGGTGCGCCGGCTCGAGGTGCGTCGCGTCGGTGATCGGACGCCCCGGATGCGCCGGGTGACACTCGGTGGACCGGAACTGGGCGCCTTCACCCGCGACGGCCTCGAGCTTCCCGCGTTCGCGAGCCAAGCCTTCGACGACCACGTCAAGATCGTGCTGGCCCCGGACGGCGACATCGCCGACGCACTGCCGCAGCAGCGGGAGAACGGCATCGAGTGGCCCGACTCCGCGATACGCGTCACCCGGGACTACACCCCGGTGGACGTCGACCTCGATGCCGGCGAGGTGAGCTTCGACTTCGTGGTGCACACGGCGGACGGTGAACCGGGACGCGGACCGGCCGAGGCCTGGGCGGCGGCCGCCCGGCCGGGGGACGAGTTGTGGATCGTCGGACCGAAGTCGTCCACCCTGGTACCCGAGGACGCGCAATGGACGCTGCTGATCGGTGACGAGACCGGCCTGCCGGCGATCGAGCGATTCCTGACCGACCGGCCCGTCGACGGTCCGGTGACGGTGGTGGTCGCCGTCGCCGACGAGTCCGCACTGCCGGATCTGTCCCTGGGGCCCAAGGATGCGCTGACCTGCGTGGTCGCCGAGCCGGGTGCTCCGAAAGCGCTGATCGAGGCCGTGCAGCGACTCGAGCGACCCGGCGGGGCCGGTTACGTCTGGGCGGGGGCGGAGAGTCGCGCGCTGCTGCCGGTGCGCCGCCTGCTCACCCGGGAGTGGAAGATCGCCAAGTCCCACCTGAACATCACCGGCTACTGGCATCGCGTCGACGGCCCCGCCGCCGCGAACGCCGACCGGCCTGCTCGGCCTGCGGCCGGTCAGTTGCTGCCGGTACTGCCGGGCGTCGTGCATTCGCCCGTGTCGTGGTTCGCCGTGCGGATCGCCCTGCGCACCGGGCTGCTACAGCGGTGCGAGGCCGGTGCCGGCACCCTCGCGGAGCTGTCGGCGGCGCTGGGCATCGCGGCCGTCCGGCTCGATCCGCTGGTGAAACTGCTCGTCGCCGCCGACGTGCTCAGCGCCGACGGCGACCGGATCTCCGTGGGACCGGGCGGGGAGCTGATCCTCGGCGACGAGCACGTCGCCGAGCTCTTCGACGGCGCGTGGGCCGACCAGGTCATGTTGCTGACCGACCTGGAGGAGGCGCTGCCCGCCGCCGAGCCGAACTGGCGTCGCCGCCGCGGCGACAGCTACTTCGCGCAGATGACCGCCGATCCGGAGGAGTACGGCGAGCTGATGGAGGGGGCCGGGCGCCTGACCTTCCTGATTCCCGCGCTGAAGACGGTGCCGGCACTGGCCGGCACCGATCCGCTGGTGGCCGTCGGACCGGGGGCCGCAGTGCTCGCCGCCGCGTTCGCCGCGGACGGGCGTGCGGTGCGCATCGTCGAACAGCCGCAGGTGCTCGAGGTGCTCGCCGCCGCAGGCGAACCGGGCGTCGCGACCACCGCCGCCGGGGACGAATCCGGCCTGGTGGTGGGTGGTCTGGCGCTCGACGCACGCGACGACGACGAGGCGCACGATTACCTCACGCGGCTGCGGGCCACGGCGTCGGCGCTGGTGCTGGTCGAGGCGACGGGCACGGACGCGCTCGGCCCCGGCGCAGCGGAACAGGCCTTCCTGCGAGTGGCAGTCGCCGGTGCTCGGCCGCGTACCCGTGCCGACATCGAGGCGCTGGCCGCCGCGGCGGGCTGGCGGCTCGAGGACGCCGTACCCCTCGGCTGGGGAGTCGAGGCGCTGACGCTGGTGTCGGCCGACTCTCGGTGATCGTCCGCAGGCTCGCGTGGTTCACCGCCGCCTGCGCCCTGCTGGTGGTCGTGGCGGCGGTCAGTATCGCCGTCGGTTCGGCCAACCTGCCGCCGTCGACGGTGTGGGCGGCGCTGACCGCCTCCGACGGTTCGATCGACCACAACACGATCCTGCAGTTGCGGCTTCCGCGGACCGTGCTCGGTCTGCTGGTCGGTGCGGCGCTGGGGGTCGGCGGCGCCCTGATGCAGGCGCTGACCCGCAATCCGCTCGCCGATCCGGGGATCCTGGGCGTCAACGCCGGCGCCGCAGTGGCGGTGGCACTGGGCGTCGCCTTCCTCGGCTACACGCGGATCGACCAGTATCTGTGGCTGGGGTTCGTCGGTGCGGTGGTCGGTGCGGTCCTGGTGGTGGCGATCGCTTCGAAAGCGCCGGGCGGGGCGACACCGCTGCGGCTGACGCTGGTCGGGGTCGCGGTGACGGCGGTCTTCAACGGCATCGCGATGAGCCTGTCGCTGGTGGATCCCGAACGTTTCGACCGCATGCGCTTCTGGGGTGTGGGCAGCATCGCCGATCGGCCGGAGGGCACGGTCGCCACAATCGCCCCGTTCATCGTCGTCGGGCTGGTGCTGGCGCTAGCGAGCGGCCGCGCACTGAACGCGCTGGCGCTGGGTGACGAACTCGCCGCCACGGTGGGTGCGCGGGTCGCGGTGATCCGGTTGTCCGGGCTGCTGGGGCTGGTGCTGCTGTGCGGTGCGGCGACTGCCGCGGCGGGCCCGATCGCCTTCGTCGGGCTGATGATCCCGCACGCGGTGCGGATGACCGTCGGACCCGATCAGCGGTGGGTGATGGCCTTCGCGGTGGTGCTGGGCCCGGTCCTGCTGCTCACCGCCGACATCGTCGGGCGCCTGGTGATCTGGCCCGACGAGCTGTCGGTAGGCGTGGTGACGCCACTGGTGGGTGCGCCGGTGCTGATCTGGCTGGTGCGCCGGCTCGGAGTCCGACGATGACCGCCCCGTCAGCATTGAGTCTCGGCCCGGTGAGCATGCGGTACCGGCCGCGCTCGGCGGCGGTGAATCTGGTGATCGCCGTCGTCGTGCTGGTGTGCATCCTGCTGGCACTGATCCTCGGCAAGCACGGGCTCACGCCGGTCGAAGTGTGGCAGGGGCTCACCGGTCAGGGCAGTCGGCGCGTGGAGTTGACCCTGGACCGGCGGATCCGGCGCGCGGCGGCCGCGGCGATCTTCGGTGCCTGCCTGGGCGTGAGCGGCATGATCTTCCAATCGCTGACCCGCAATCCGCTCGGGAGTCCCGACGTGATCGGCCTGAACTCCGGCGCCTACACCGGGGTGGTGGCGGTGCTGATGTTCGGCGGTTCGGGCTACGCGCTGATGGCCTCGGGGGCCGTCGCCGGGTGCGTCGTGGCGGCAGCGGTGGTCTTCCTGCTGTCGTACCGGGGCGGGGTCAACGGCTTCCGCCTGATCATCGTCGGGATCGCGGTGGGGGCCGTCCTGTCGTCGCTGAATCAGTGGTTCAGCGTCAAAGCCGACCTCGACGAGGCGATGCGCGCCGCGATCTGGGGTGCCGGTTCGCTGAACTCGATCGCGTGGGTGCCGTTGCTGTCGGTCACGGCGGTGGCGGTGCTGCTGATGCCGGTGTTGCCGATGCTCGGATACCGGATTCGGCAGCTGGAACTGGGTGACGAAACCGCCACGGCGCTCGGCTTGCGGGTGGAACCCACCCGCGTGCTGCTGATCCTCGTCGGCGTCGTGTACACGGCCGTGGTGACCGCCATCGCGGGCCCGATCGCGTTCATCGCGCTCGCTGCCCCGCAGATCGCGCGGCGAGTGCACGGCGGGGGAGCGTCGTTGACGATCAGCGGGTCGGCGCTGGTCGGAGCGATGTTGCTCAGCGTCGCGGACCTGATCGCGCAGTATGTGTTCACCGGTGTGCGGTTGCCGGTGGGCGCGGTGACCGTCGTGCTCGGCGGTGTCTATCTGATCTGGCTCCTGTTGCGGGAGAACGCGCGCCATTGACCTCCTTCTCGGGGGACTATTGTTCGAGTGTTCGTGCGGTGACCGCCGCACGCCCGGCCTCACCGAAGGGGCGGGGAAGCACGACCGGTGACGCGGAGGAGAACTGATGGCGACGACGGGTACAGCGGCTCCGGGTCGCTCGGCGATGCGGGAGCTGACGCTGCGGGCCGTGGTCCTCGGTGGGCTCATCACCCTCGTCTTCACCGCCGCGAACGTCTACCTGGGCCTGAAGGTCGGACTGACCTTCGCCACGGCGATTCCTGCGGCTGTGATCTCCATGTCGATCCTGCGGTACTTCGCGAACCACTCGATCGTCGAGAACAACATCGTCCAGACCATCGCCTCGGCGGCAGGCACCCTGTCGGCGATCATCTTCGTCCTGCCCGGCCTGATCATGATCGGCTGGTGGAGCGGATTCCCGTACTGGGAGACGGTGGCCGTCTGCGCCATCGGCGGCCTGCTCGGCGTCATGTATTCCATCCCCCTGCGCCGCACCCTGGTGACCGGCTCGGATCTGCCCTATCCCGAGGGCGTCGCCGCGGCCGAGGTCCTCAAGGTCGGCGACAGCGAGGTCGGCGCCGAGCAGAACCGCGGCGGCATGCGGATGATCGTCGTCGGCTCGCTGGCCGCCGCCGGGTTCTCGTTGGCGGCCTCGCTCAAGGTGATCAGCAGTTCGGTGGCCGGGGCGTTCAAGATCGGCAGCGGTGCCACCATGTACGGCGCCAGCTTGTCGTTGGCGCTGATCGGTGTGGGACACCTGGTCGGTGTGAGCGTCGGTGTGGCGATGCTGGTCGGCCTGGTGATCTCGTACGGGATCCTGCTGCCGGAGCAGTCGTGGGGCCAGTTGGCCGACGGTGATCTGCTCGACGACGTCAGTGCGATCTTCAGTTCCGATGTGCGGTTCATCGGTGCCGGCGCGATCGCGGTGGCCGCGGTGTGGACGCTGGTGACGCTGATCCTGCCGATCGCGCGCGGCATCGCCGAGTCGCTGCGCAGCGCCCGCGAACGCAAGGACGGCATGGCGGTCGACATCACCGAGCGCGACATCCCGTTCCAGTGGGTGGCCGTCTCGGTGCTGGTGGCGATGTTCCCGATCGGCTGGCTGCTGTGGGACTTCCTGCAGGGCACGCCGCTGGCCGGCCAGAGCGGCGGCATGCTGGTGGTCAGCATCGTCTTCGTGCTGCTCATCGGACTGGTCGTCGCGGCCGTCTGCGGTTACATGGCGGGTCTGATCGGCTCGTCGAACAGCCCGATCTCCGGTGTGGGCATCGTGGTGGTGATGCTGGCGGCGCTGCTGCTCAAGATGACGCACGGCACCGGTGACGCGCTCGCTATGACCGCCTACACGCTGTTCACGGCGGCCGTCGTCTTCGGCGTCGCGACCATCTCGAACGACAATCTTCAGGACCTCAAGACCGGCCAGCTGGTCGGCGCCACCCCATGGAAGCAGCAGGTCGCGCTGATCATCGGTGTGGCCTTCGGTGCGGTGGTCATCCCGCCGGTGCTCCAGCTGATGAACACCGCCTTCGGATTCCAGGGGGCTCCCGGCGCCTCCAGCGACGCGCTTGCGGCCCCGCAGGCCGCTCTGATGTCGTCGCTGGCCGAGGGCGTCTTCGGCGGCGACCTCGACTGGGGGCTGATCTTCCTCGGCGGCGCGATCGGTGCCGTGGTGATCCTGGTCGACGAGGTGCTCAAGCGCACCACGTCGCTGCGCATTCCGCCGCTGGCGGTCGGCATGGGCATGTACCTGCCGATGGCGATCACACTGATCATCCCGATCGGCGCTTTCATCGGCCGCGCCTACGACAAGTGGGCCGACCGCGACTCGGTCGACGCCAGCCGTAAGAAGCGCCTGGGCGTGTTGATGGCGACCGGTCTGATCGTCGGCGAGAGCCTCTACGGGGTGCTCTTCGCCGGCATCGTCGCCGGCTCCGGCCAGGACGACCCGCTGGCGCTGCCGTTCATCGGCGAGGGCTACGGCGACTGGGCGCAGCTGGTCGGCGTCATCGCCTTCGCGGTGCTGGTCACCTGGCTGTACCGGTACACGCGCAGGACCGCCGACAAGCCCTACGACGGGCCGCCGGTCACCTCGGTGCTGTAGCTCTGCCCGGTACGCCGGCTCTCAGGACAGCAGCGGGGAGTTCAGCCACGGCCAGTCGAGACCGACCCATCCACCGGCCAGAGCGAGTGCGCCGGTGAGCCAGAGGGTCGCGATCACGATCGCGCAGGTCGCTATGCCCAGCACCACCTGTGCCAGCAGGTTCCCGTCGATGTACTTGGAGTACAGCCGGTTCAGCCTGTACATGATCCAGTGGCGCAACCGGGCCGCCCACTCGAGTTCCTGCGACAGGATCAGGAGACCGAGGAAGACGATCGCCCATCCTGGGCCGGGGTAGGGGATCGCGACGATCCCGGCGGCGGTGACCAGCACGCCGACGGTGATCGTCACATAGCGCAGAACGAATCCCAGCCGATGGTTGTGCCGGACATGGTGGTAGCGGCGGCCCAGTCGCCGCAGGAAGCCGGGTTTGTCGTCGGTGCGAGCGTCGGCAGGCATATGCCAATCATGCCGATTCCGTCCCGCCCGCGTCGACCGGAGAGGTGGGGGTGGTGGTGCTGACTCACCCGATCCGGTCGACGCGTGCGGGTCTCATACGACGGCCGGCCTACAACTGCCAGAGCGGATCGGTGCGGTCGCGCTTACCCACCGGGAACGACGGTGCATACGGCGATTCGCCGTTGGGGGCGACGGGAATCGACCAGTCGAAGACCACGCGCCGTTCGGTGATTCGCCACTGGCCGTCGCGGAACGCGAAGCGATCCAGATAGCGGCCCATGATGAAGTCGTCGTCTTCGCGACCCTCCATTCGCTGGATCGACAGGAAGTAGCTCTCCGATCTCGCGGTCTCGCCATCGAGGTCGATGATCACATTCGTGAGCTCGTGCCGGGCGACGCTGACGGTGTCGAGGTGCTCGACGACGAAGTCGCAGTACGAGCGGGCGGGGCCGTCGTAGAAGTCGCCGTGATGTTCGACGGCATCCTCGTGATAGGCCGAGCGCATGAGGTCTGCGTCACCGCGATCGAGTCCCCGGCAGTAGCGGAAGAGCGCATCGCGGATCTCCTCCTTGCTCACTGCTGCCAGGATCCGTGCGTCCATGCTGTTCGGAGTCGTCATGGTGTCTCCGCCGCTACTTGATCGTGGCGCCGGTGTCGACGGGCAGGGCCACCCCGGTGAGGTACCTCGCCTCGTCGGAGAGCAGGTAGATCATCGCGTTGGTGACGTCGTCGCAGTCGATCCACGGTGTGGGCAGGTTCGAGAGGGATTCGAAGCCCGGCATGGCCTTCTCCTGCGTGGGGTTCGGGTCACCCGGCGCGAACATCGAATAGGTGCCCGGATTCTGGATCATCATGGTGTCGACGTTGGTCGGATGTACCGTGTTGAACCGGATGCCGTCCTGTGCCAGCTCGTTCGCCATGGTCCGCATCAGGCCGACGATCGCGTGCTTGGCCGACACGTAGTGCGCCACGTGCTGAATGCCTTTGAGCCCGCCGATCGAGGAGGTGAAGACCATCGAACCGCCGGTGCCCTGTTCCAGGAGGATCGGCACGGCGGCTTTGGCGGTGTGCCACACCCCTGTCAGATTCACGTCGATCATGTCGCGCCACTGCTCGTCGGACAGCTCCCACGACTTGCCGTAGGTCGCGATCCCGGCGTTGGCGACCACGCAGTCCAGGCGTCCGAGCGCGGCGACTCCGTCCTGCAACACCTTCGCCAAGCCGGCGCCGTCGCGCACGTCGGCCTTGCGCGCATAGATCCGCCGGCCGGTGGCCTCCACGAGCCGGACGGTCTCGTCGAGCTCGGCGCTGGTGGCCAGCGGATAGAACTCGCTGACGGTATCGATGTCCTCGCAGATGTCCACGGCGATGATGTCCGCGCCCTCTTCGGCCATGCGTACGGCGTGGTTCCGCCCCTGCCCGCGTGCCGCGCCGGTGATGAAGACGACCTTGTCCTGCAATCTGCCTGCCATTGATGACTCCTCGGTTTCCGTCGGAAGGTGATCGTGCCGGAAGGTGGTCCGCCAATCCGACAGGTCGGCGACAACCGGGGTATTGATAGGCACGATTACCATCGATACTAGGGTCGGTGAACTCTCCGAGTGGCGAAAACGCCGATCGCAGGCGTCGGTTCTGGGTCTGGGTGGTGGACCCGCTCAGCGCTCAGCGGTGAATCGCACCGTGGCCCGCAGTTGTGCGGCGAGGTTCGGTCCCAGGTTCAGCGGCCAGCGGTGCATGATGTACTCCGCGGCCTGGTCGACGGCCAGTTGGCGGGTGGAGTTGCCGATCCTCACCCAGAATTCGCGTGGCGCGTTCTTCGACGGCACCAGATACACCGGACGGGGTGAGGCGGACACGCTGATGCGACAGACTTCGCGGGCGCCGTCGTCGGTAGGGACCGCCTCGACGGCCACGTCGGCGCCGGCGGCGGCGATCTGGCCGAGCGCAGTGGACATCAGGTCGCGCAGCCACAGCTCGTAGCGGTCGGCGTCGGCGGTGCGCAGGGTGGAGTAGTCCAGGTCCAGGCCGAGGGGCACACCGTCGTCGTCGACGCCGATCAGCAGGGTGCCGCCGTCGCCGTTGAGAAAGGCGGCGAGGGTCTTGGCGATGACCGACTCCATCCGGGGGTCCTTCTCTCCGGTGCGCACGTTGACTCGGGCGGTCGACTTGAACTCGACGTGGTCGGTCTCGCCGCCGGCGAGCAGGTCGGGGATGCTGGTGGGCGGCGGCCGTTGCAAGCGCGCGGCCAGGGCGCTGTAGGCGGCGATCGCGGCGACCGATCCGATCAGACAGGCGATGATCGGCAGCGGTGCGATGAGCCGGGTCTGATCGGTGACCGCGCCCGCCACCAGAAGCCCGATCGCCGATCCGAAGATCGAGACGACGATCGCCGAGGATGTCCGCAGTTGGGCGCGGCGGCCGAGAAGGAAGCGGGCCACGCTGCTCAGAACGAGCGCCGCCACCAGCACCGTCAGCAGGGCGACGCCGATGATCCACAGCGGTTCGTTGATCTTCGTCACCGCGCTCAATCTACCGGTGGACGCGGCGGGCCGATCGACGGCGCTGCCGCACGACGGAGGGGCACCCGCTAGGCTTCTGAACGGCCCGGCGCAGACCGGGTGCGAGGGGCTATAGCTCAGTTGGTTAGAGCCGCGGACTCATAATCCGTAGGTCCCGGGTTCGAGCCCCGGTAGCCCCACTGCGGACGGGCGGGGCGAACGTGCGGCCATGTCCTGGCCTGAGACGTCAGCTCAGCGCGATCGCGCCACCGGTCGGAGTACTGGTCGGCTTGTCGCCGCCACCGATGTCGCGGCCGATCCAGACCCCGGGTGTCAGCTGGCGGTACTCGTGCAGGCTCAGTTCGACACCGTGGAAGTCGCGCGAGAAGTCGGCGGCGTACACGGGCTTCTGGTCGATCCGGGACACCGATTCCACGAGCGGCCCGCCGGCGTCCCGGCCGGTGATGTAGTCCTTGTAGACCCAGGGACGGCCCTGTCGGGTAGTGAAGGTCAGAGTGTCGCCCAACCGGCCTTGCGTCAGGGTCATCTGCTGAGCCAGCGGGTACGAGAGGTGCTTTCCGCTGACCTGGAACAGCGGGAGAAGAGAGATCTTCTTCGTTCCAGTGGGAGCAGCACCGACCGGTGCCTCGTCGAACAGGGCCAGGATCTGTTCGGTGGTGCAGTGCCGCATCAGCGAGTCGACGGTGCGGACGTCATCAGTCGGGTCGACGACGCACCGCTTTCCGTCGGGTTCGGCGCTGCCGGGCGCTGTGGGAGCGGCAGCGGCATATCCCGCCACTCCGGAAGTGAGGAGAAGAGCTGTCGCCGTTGCGGCGACGAGAGGACGAAATCGTTGCATTTGCACGAATCGACCCTAACGGATCATCAACGGCGCCAACGACATCGGCTGCGAACGCGGTGCCACTGGCGTCTGTGACCCGCCGTCGAAGGCTCGTTGCCGCCGGTGCGATGGGCGGTTCGGGAAGTCGTCGACGGTTGTCGTCCCAGGGAATCTGTCGCACCAGGCGGGCAGAATGGAAGTGTCGTCGACCCGGGAGAGCAGTCATGCAGAAGATCGTCCCCAACATCTGGTGCAACGGAAACGCCGAGGAAGCCGCGGAGTTCTACGCCTCCGTCCTGCCGGAGGCGAGTGGCCGGGTCCTCAGCCGGTATCCGACAGAGGGCCTCCTCGACTTCCAGAAGGAGATGGCCGGGTTGCCGCTGACGGCGGAAGTGCTGATCGACGGTTTCCAGCTGATCCTGATCAACGCGGGGCCGGAGTTCTCGCCCAACCCCTCGATCTCGTTCATGCTCAACTTCGATCCCTCCCGCGATCCGGATGCCGCTGGGGCACTCGATCGTGTCTGGGCCGGGCTCGCCGACGGCGGCGAGGTGCTCATGGAACTCGGCGAGTATCCGTTCAGTCCGCGCTACGGATGGGTGGCCGACCGGTTCGGCGTCACCTGGCAGCTGATCCTCACCGATCCGGCGGGGGAGCCGCGCCCGTTCGTGCTGCCGTCGCTGATGTTCTGCGGTCCCGTCCAGAATCGAGCCAAGGCCGCGATCGACAAGTACACGTCCCTGTTCGATGACTCGGCGATCGGCACGCTGGTCGATTACGCCACCGCGACCGGCACTGCCGACGCCGGCGCGGTGATGTTCAGCGACTTCACCCTGGTCGGCGAATGGTTCACGGCGACGGATTCGGCCGGCCCGCACGACTTCACGTTCGGCAACGGGGTGTCCCTACAGGTGAACTGCGCCGACCAGGCCGAGATCGACCGCTACTGGGCCGCCTTGTCGGCGGTGCCGGAAGCCGAGCAGTGCGGCTGGTGTGCGGACGAGTTCGGTGTCAGCTGGCAGATCGTGCCGGGCGGCATGGACGACCTGATGGTCACTCCCGAGGCTTACGCTGCCGTGATGGGTATGAAGAAGATCGTGATCGACGCTCTCCCCGGTTAGAGCCCGTCTCAGACCCGGCTGGGTTCGGGTTCGTCCGGGTCTTTGCGCGCGCGGTCGCCGCGGAAGGCGCTGACGCCGTCGTTGTCGTCGACCATCTCCAGGAGCTGGCCCTCGGCCAGGGACTCGGCGGGGATCTCGCCTTGCACCGATGTCGACAGCGGCTTCTCGTCGACGAAGCACAGGGCGATCAGGGCGATCACCGCGAGCGGCACCAGGAACAGGAAGATCGGGAGCAGCGCCTCGTTGTACGCGTGGATGATCGGATCCCGCATGGCGTCGGGCAGTGCGGCGACGCCGGCCGGCGTCAAGTGCTTGCGGAACTCGTCCCCGCCGCCTCCGGCGGCGACCTGACTGCCGGCGAGCTTCTCCGACAACAGCGTGATCAGCCGCGAGGCGAAGATCGATCCGACCACCGCCGACCCCAGCGTCGCTCCCACCTGCCGGAAGAAGTTGCTGGACGCGGTCGCGGTGCCGACGATCCTGCCGGGGAACGAGTTCTGCACGATCAGCGTCAGCAACTGCAGCGCCAGGCCGATGCCGATACCCAGAATGCCGAGATAGGTGCACATCAGCCAGGTGGGGCTCTCCACGTGCAGCGTCGACAACAGGCCCAGACCGATGCCGATGATCACCGAGCCGACGATCGGGAAGGCCTTGTACCGGCCGGTGCGGCTGACCGCTTGTCCCGAGGCCACCGAGGCGACCAGCAGTCCGCCCATCATCGGGATCATCAGGAGTCCGGCGATGGTCGCACTCGCGCCGGTCACCATCTGGATGTACGTCGGCATGTAGCCCAGCGCGCCGAACATGGCGACACCGATCATCAGCGCGGCGATGGTGGTGAGGGTGAAGTTCCGGTCTTTGAACAGGGCCATCGGGATCACCGGGTTGACGGCCTTGGTCTCGGCCCAGCAGAACGCCGCGGCCAGCACGATCGTGGCGACGATCAGGCCGATGATCTGCGGAGAAGCCCAGTCGTAGGTGCCGCCGCCCCAGGTGCACACCAGGACCAGAGCGGTGGTGGCGGCAGCGACCAGTGTCATCCCGAGGTAGTCGAGCTTGGGGAGTTGGGCGTGGTCCTTCTTGGGCAGACGCAGGAAGACCATGCATGCGGCGATTGCGAGCAGACCCAGTGGAATGTTCATCCAGAAGGCCCAGCGCCAGCCGGGGCCTTCGGTCAGCCAGCCGCCGAGGAGCGGGCCTGCCACGGACGCGACGGCGAAGACCGCGCCCATCGCACCCATGTACCGGCCGCGTTCGCGGGCGGGGACCACGTCGGCGATGGCCGCCTGAGACAGGATCATCAGGCCGCCGCCGCCCAGACCCTGCAGCACGCGCGCAGCGATCAGAAGCTCGATGTCCGGTGCGAGCGCGCCGACCACCGAGCCCGCGATGAACAGCACGATCGCCGCCAGGAGAACGGGTTTGCGGCCGAGCAGGTCGCTGATGCGGCCGTAGATCGGCATGACGACGGTGCTGGCCAGGATGTAGCCGGTGATGACCCAGGTCATCTGGTCGACGCCGTCGAGCTCACCGACGATGGTCGGCAGAGCGGTCGACAGCACGGTCTGGTTCAGCGCCGCGAGCAGCATCGTGATCATCAGACCGATGAAGAGGAAGAGGACTGTGCGGCTGGACGGCGTGGTCTCGTCGTCGGCCACCGCGGGCTGGGGCTGAGTCATTTGATTTCTTTCAGGGCGGTACGAAAAGCGGTCAATGCCTTCTGGATGGCGGCCGGGTCGGGGTCGTCGAGGAGGTCCGGGTCGTCGCCGTACGCGAAACGCAGCACGACGCCGGCGAGCAGGATCAGCGCGCGGGCGCTGTCGGAGGCGCGGGTGGAGGCGGTCTGCTCGGCCAGCCGCTCGGTGAGGACTGCGACCAGCAGATCCTGTGTCGCCATGCGGTGTGCGCGCAGCCGGTCGATGAGTTCGGGGTGAGTGGCGACGATGGTCCGCACGTCGGCGCTGGTACGTGGACCGATCGAGGCCATCGTCGTCACCGTCAGATGTAACGCCTGGACGAACCGGGCGTCGCCGGGCGGATCCTCGCCGGGGGCGGGCGGCGTGGGATGCAGGAACGCTTCCAATGCGCTGGGCGGTATCTGCGGTTCCTGCACGCCGAGGACCGCGTCCTCTTTGCTGGCGTAGTAGTTGAAGAACGTCCGGCGAGAGATGCCGGCGCGCTCGGCGATCTCGCTGACCGTCGCGGCGGCCAGTCCGTCGCGGAGGGTCAGTTCGACGGCCGCCTCATGGATCCGCCGATGGGTCTGGGCGCGCTTGCGGTCCCGCACGCCTTCCGTCACCTCTTCTTGCACCAGTGCATTATTGCACCAGTGCAAGATGTTGGTCAAACGGCGGAATTACAGTGGACCCATGCCCGCCCGTGTGCTCGACGTCTGTGTGGTCCATCAACTCCTCGCCGACCCTGGAAGTGTCGGGGTCACGGCCATCGACAAGCGGCCGGTGGAGGGTGCCGTGAAAGTCGGTCCGTACGGGCTGTACGCCGATGTGCAGGCCGACCGCAAGCACCACGGCGGGCTGGACAAGGCCGTCTACGCCTACTCGGCTGAGGACGCCGGCTACTGGGCGGCCGAACTGGGCAGGCCGCTGCCGGCCGGCTGGTTCGGCGAGAATCTGCGCACCGACGGCATCGACCTGTCCGGTGCGCGGATCGGGGAGCGGTGGCGGATCGGCGAGGCCCTGGTGGTGGAGGTGACGAGTCCGCGCATACCCTGCCAGACCTTCGCCCGCCGCGTGGGAGGGGAGCAGGAGCGGGGCTGGGTCAAGCGGTTCACCCGGGCCGGGCGCCCCGGCTTGTACTTACGCGTGATCGAGCGTGGATCGGTCGCCGCCGGCGATGTGATCGACGTGCTCGAGCGCTCCGAGGGAGCGCCTACCGTGGCTGAGGTCTTCGGCGGCCGCGTGCGTTCCTGAATCGGCTCTCGTGCTTCTACTCGACCTTTTGCGATCCGAACCGCTCGGTGATCGCCGCCGCGACTTCCGCGGGTGCGTCCTCCGGAACGAAGTGGCCGGCATCCGGTAGTTCGACGACGCCGAGGTCAGCGAATGCTGCGCGCAGCCGCGGCAGGCAGTCGCGCGGCCGGAACACCAGGTCCCGCATGCCCCAGATCGCCACCGCCGGTTTGTCTCCGAGCAGGTGCGGCACGTCGTGCTCAAGCTGGGCGAGTAGCGGGCGTGCGCCGCGAATCTGCCCTGGCATCTCCGCGAGCCCGGCTCGGGCCGGGGCGCAGGGCTGGGCGAGCCGATAGTGATCGGCTTCGGGTTCGCTCAACTCTGGTCCAGCGGGGCCGAGGAGGAATTTTTCCACGAGCAGATTCCGTTGCAGAATTCGCCGTTGCATCGGTCCGGACGACATGACGCGGCTGAAGGCGTTGTTGGCGAGGGGGAGCTTCGGCCAGAAGATCGTGTTGGCCAGCGCGACACCCGCCGTTCTCTCGGCGCGCTCGGTGGCGACCCCCAGGCCGATCGGACCACCCCAGTCGTGGCCCATCGTCACGAACCCGTCGAGCCCGAGGTGGTCGACCAGTTCTCCGGCGATGGTTGTCAGCTCGCCAATGGTGTAGCCGTATCCATCAGGTCTCTCGGAAAGCCCGAATCCGGGGTAGTCCATAGCGATGCAGCGGAACTCGCCGCGTAACGCGAGCATGATTCGCCGGTAGAGGAAGCTCCACGTCGGCGACCCGTGGAAGAAGACGATCGGTCGCCCCGCACCCTCGTCGACGTAGTGGACCCGTCCCGCTGAGGACTCGAACCACCGTGACTCGAACGGGTAGAGCATGTGATCGGGGTCGAAATCAATCAACATGACTAGTCGGTTCCTTCGTTGTCGCTGGGACCGTCGGCAGTGCGCTACAGATGTAGCGCGTGTCGAACGCTACACCTGTATCTTGGGGGAATGGAAGTCGTTCCAGACGCGACCGGCGACCGGCGAGCGGCGATTGCGCATAGCGGAATCGGCATCATCGCTCGCGACGGGCTGCGCGCCCTGACTCACCGTGCTGTCGACCGTGAGGCCGGAATCCCTCAAGGGTCGACGTCCCACCATGCCCGGACACGGGGTGCCCTGATCGGGCTGATCGTCGACCGCCTTGAACAACGCACGGTTGACGATGCCGAACAGTTTGCAGCGGTCCTCACTCCCTCTGCGCCGTTGGAAGTCGACGAACTCGCCGACCGACTGACTGTCCTCGTCGAAGCCCTCGCGTCAAGGGAGTCCGACATGCGAGCGCGCTACGCGCTCCTCCTGGAGGTCGGCGACGACCCCGCCCTCCGGGCGAAACTCGGGACCGGATCGCGAGTGCAGGCCATTACCCGACGAATCGTTTCGCAGGCACTGGAATCGGCTGGGTTGGACAATCCCAGCATTGCGCCCGACGAGCTCATCGCGCTGACCGATTCGCTCGTCTTCTATCGCACGGTTCTCGGTGGCGCCGGTCCGATCCGAGGAATCTTGGCGGCGTACTTGCGCGGCTTGTCCGCTGCGAGGACGAACTGAAAGTACGGTAGCTCGGGGTTAACGGCCTGGAACGCGAAACGGCCCGCCACCGGATTGTGCTGGTGGCGGGCCTTCGCTGGGCTCCCCCAATTGGACTCGAACCAATAACCTGCCGATTAACAGTCGGCTGCTCTGCCAATTGAGCTATGGGGGATTGCGTGCTCTCTCGAACCGAGATCAGACTTTATCCCATCGGCCCGAGCGGCGGCAAAACGTCTGGTCAGCCGTTGTCCGGTGGCCAGATGTCGGTGGTCTCCAGGTGTGCGATGAGGCGGGTGGCGCCGTCGCTGAACTGGATGCGGATCGCTTCGGCGGCCGCAGCCGGGTCGCCGGCACGGTAGGCCTCGATCAGGCGATCGTGGCTGTCGAGCGTCACCCGGCCCCAGTCGGGATCGGCCGCGTACATCTGATCGGGGGTGTACCGCGTCGCCGACTGAAGGAACCAGGCGAGTTTGGTGCTGCCGCTGATCCGGTTGTGGAGCCGATGGAACTCGAACTCGGCGTCGGTGACGGCGGCGACGTCGCCGGCGTCGACGGCGGCACGGAGACGATCGTTGGCCGCCACCAGATTGGTGAGCTGCTCGTCGCCGATCATGCCTGCGGTGCGCCGGGCGATGCGGGCAGCCGCCTCACCCTGCAGCCAGAAGATGTCTTCGACGTCGGTGCGGGACAGGTCGGCGACGACGTAACCGCGGTGCGGGGCACTGACCACCAGCCCCTCACCGCGCAGCGTCAGCAGCGCCTCGCGGACCGGAGTCACGCTGACATTGAGCTCCACCGCCGTCTCGTCCATGCGGATGGGATCGGCAGGCCGCAGCTCGGCCGTCATGATCTTGTGCCGCAGAATGGACGCGACCTCCTCCGAAAGCTGCGGCCGCCGCCGCAGCCCGGAGACGAGGGAATCAGAGGCCATAGGTCTTTCCGATGATGTCGCGCTGGATCTCGTTGGTGCCGCCGAAGACGGTGGAGATGATCGCCCCGCGCATCAGTCGCTCGGCGTCGAACTCCTTGGCATAACCGTAGCCGCCCATCATCTGCATGCCGTCGATGGTCATCGCCTTGCTCACCTCGGTGGCCTTCAGCTTCACCATCGACGCCTCGCGCGGCATCATCTTGCTCGGGTTGTCGTCGGAGGCCTTGGCGAGCGAGTAGATGAGCTCCTTGGTGGCCGCGATCTCGGTGGCGTGGTCGGCCATCCGGTGGCGCAGCGCCTGGAAGGAGCCGATCGGCCGGCCGAACTGCTTGCGCTCGGTGATGAACGCGAGCGTGTCGTCGAAGGAACGCTCGGCGATGCCCAGCTGCATGGCGGCCAGGATCAGGCGTTCGGTGTTCAGACCGGCCATCAGCTGGGTCCAGCCGTTGCCGACCTGTCCGACGACGGCGGAGTCGGGCACGAAGCAGTCGGTGAAGTAGAGGTCGTTGACCTCACTGCCGCCCAGCGTGTCGATCTGCACGATCTTGAGGCCGGGAGTCCCGGCGGGGATGTGGAACTGGGTGAGCCCCTCGTGCTTGGCGCCGCTGCTGTCGCTGCGCGCGATCAACAGGATCGACTTGGCGAAGTGGGCGTTGGAACACCAGGTCTTCTGGCCGTTGATCTTCCAGCCGCCATCGACCTTCTCGGCGCGGCAGGTGAGGGCGCCGACGTCGGATCCGGCTTCCGGCTCGGACATCGAGATCGACAGCGAATCACCCTCGACGACACCGGCCAGGACCTCACGGCGCATGTCGTCGTCGGCGAACTTCTCATAAGCCGCGGCGGTGATCAGAGTGGGTCCCACGCCGCCGATGGGGGCCTGCCCACGCATCGATTCCTCCAGGAAGATGCACAGCTCGACGTTGCCCGCGCCGGCGCCGCCGTACTCTTCGGCGACGTTGATGCCGGCCCAGCCGAGCTCGGCCATTTTTCGGTAGAGCTCCTGCGAGTGGTTCTCCTCGCCTCCATTGGTCCACTTGTCGCGCTGCGCGCGGGTCCCGGTCTCGCGCTTGCAGAAGTCGGCGATGGACTTGGCGAAGTCGGTCTGTTCCGGGGTGAAGGCAACCATGGGAGCTCCTATCGAGGGTTCACTGTTCCTATCACATATATTTGATAGGAGGCGAGATAGCAAGGGGGCGGCGTGATGGCCGGCCCGGGCGTTAGCCTGGTGCGCATGCCCACGACTTCTGATGCCGACGGTCCCGATCCGACCGAGGGGGAGCGGTCCTCGTCCGCCGGAGCGTCGAGTGCGCTGACGCCCGCCGAGCGAGAGGAACTGCTGGCGAACAATCGCCGCACCCGGGAGGAACTGCGCGCGGCCGAGGCCAAGAAGGCCGCCGCCGGCGCCGATGAGGAGACCCCCGACGTCGACGAGGCCGCCGACGGGGCGAGCGACACCGATCCGGTCGATCCGTCTCGGGTGCCCGGCAAGGTGGTCGCCGAACCCTCCGGTGCCAGCGGTGGGCGCAAGCTGATCGCGGGTCTGGTGGCCCTGATCGTCGCGCTGGCAGTGGCCGTCGGCGTCCTCGGGTACCTGCTCGCGAGCGCCGACCGCGGTGTCGCCCTGGATTCGGGCGCCGGCGAACAGGCGCTGGCCGACGCCAAGACCTATGCGGCGGAGGTCGTGACGTACGGGCCCGGTGACTACTCCGACCTGGACCGGCGGATCCGCGAGTTCTCCACCTCGGACTTCGCTGACCGCTACATCCAGGCCTCCCAAGATGCGCGGCGCGGCACCGACGAGGCCAAGGCGTCCTCGATAGGGACGGCGATCGCCGCCGGCGCCGAGTCGATCACCGACGAGGAAGCGGTGGTCCTGGTGGCGCTCGATCAGAAGGTCACCTCGCCCGAGCTGCCCGCTGCCGGAGACGAGGGACTTGAGTATCAGACGCGGGTGCGGGTGACGCTGCAGCGGGACGGCGACCGCTGGGTGCTGTCCGACCTGGTCACCATCTGACCCGGCCCGGCCGACCGGCGTGCCGGGTGGCCCGCGGTCAGTCGACGGGAGTCTTCAGCAGGACTGCCAGCGCGATCGCCGTGACGGTGGGCGCGTCCGCAGCGTGCGGGCTGGCAGTCAGGTCGGCCATCACCTCCAGCGCGGCGTGAACCAGGAAACGGGCTGCGGCCGTGGACAATTCGGGCCGGGCGTCGATCAGCCAGGTGGACCACTCGTCGACGTTGATGCGCTGCTGCCTGCGGAGATCCGCGCGCTGATCGTCGGGAAGGGCGCCGAGACAGCGCTGGTAGACGGTGATGATCGCCGGATCGCCGACGCACAGTCGCGCGTACTGCTCCACGAGGCAGACGAGTGCATCGTCGCGTGAACTGGTCTGCGCCAGCCCGCTGGCGATCGCCGAGGTGGTGCGCTCTGATGCGCGCTGCAGGGCGGCGCAAAGAATGGCCTGCTTGGAGCCGAAATGCCGGTAGACCCCGGACGGGGGCAGTCCGGACGCGGCGCCGATCTCGTCGATCGTGACCTCGTGGAAACCGCGTTCGGCGAACAGTGCCACTGATTCGGTCAGGATGGTCTCCCGTTTCCCGGTCGGCGCCAGGCCGGGGGAGGGCTCGGTTCCGGAATCGGCGGCCGGGAGCTCGGCGGCACCGGCGGTCCGTGCGGCGGCACCGATGAGGGGGATGATCGCTTTGCGCGGCAAGCTGACTCGGTGGCTCGCCGGACTTCCGGCGACGGCGTAGATCGCGTCGGTGAGGGTGTCGGCCTCGGTCTTGGTGAGCTCTGGGCGCAGAGCGCGCACCAGGCCGCGGACGCGGCGATGCGCGTCTCGGCGGATCTCGCGCGCGAAGCTCCGCTCGGCCGGTTCCAGGCTGCGCCATTCCCAGCGGTAGATGTCGCTGTGGTTGCGGTGCGCCAGCACATTCGCGAGGTGGGCGTCGATCAGTGCGGCGAGTTCGCCGGCGGGGTCGTCGGGACGGGGCTCGACCGCGACCAGCGTGGCTTGCGTGCGCAGTGACATGGTCCGCGTGACCGCGCCGAGCAGGTCAGATTTGTTGTCGAAGTGGCGGTACAGCGCAGGGGTGGAGACGCCGGCCGCGTCGGCGATCTGGGACAGCTTGGTTCCGTGGAAGCCGTGTTCGCTGAAGGCGTCCGTGGCCGCGGCGACCAGGTGGTCGCGGCGATCGGGCGGCCGAACCCTGCCTGCGGCATCGGCGGCCCGCGACGGGATCGGGCTCATGTCGAGCCATGCTAGCGGAAACCATCTATCGCTCAGGCGAATGCGCGAGGCGGAGAGAAATGCCTGTAAGAAGCCACCGGAAGAACATATATGTTAACTGGGATTCACATGACTTGGATCACTGCGAGTGCTACGGTGTGCGGCAACCGCATCTCTTCGAAGAGGAATCGATGACCCAGCTCGAGCATGTCGACGGAATCTGGAGTGGAATCGACGAGGCGGGCGTGGCCCGTCTGGAGATCGATCGCCCGGCTCAACTCAATGCGCTCGACGGTGCCGCCTCTCAGCGGATCATCGAAGTCTGTGCACAGTGGGCCGGCGACGAGCGGGTACGGGTGGTGGTGCTGGCCGGTCGGGGAGGGGCCTTCTGCGCCGGCGCCGATGTGGCCGGGATGGCCTCGAGCGCGGCGACCAAGGGCGGCTTCGACGCGGGTGATTCGCGCGCCATCATCGAGAACGGTTCGCGGTTGATCGGCGCCGTCCGTGCACTCCCGATGCCGGTGGTCGCCGCGGTCGACGGTCCCGCTGTGGGCATCGGGGCCTCGCTGGCCGTGGCCGCGGATCTGATCTACGCGAGCGCGCACAGCTACTTCCTGCTGGCATTCGTCAAGATCGGCCTGATGCCCGACGGCGCTGCCAGTGCCACGTTCGCCGCCTCCCTCGGCCGGGCGCGGGCGAACGCGATGGCGCTGCTCGGTGAGCGACTCTCGGCCACAGAGGCTTTCGAGGCCGGACTGATCAACGGCTGCGTCGAAGAGCGTGCCGCGCTCGACGCCGTGGTGGGCAGGGTGACCGCGAAGCTGGCCGCGGCGTCACCGGCGGCTCTCGCCCTGACCAAAGCGGCGCTCGACGGCGCCACTCTGGACCAGTACGACGCGGCGATCGACCGCGAGATCGCCGGCCAGACCGAGCTTCTGCAATCACCGCAGTTTCAGGCCGCGATCGCGGCTTTCGCCTCAACCGGCCGCTAGGCCGGACCGCAACGTCTCAACCCATCACCCCCTGAAGGAGAACCCGTGACGAACGCCCTGGGCATCGACCTCAACTCGGAGCCGACTCGATCGCGCCGCAACCACTGGAACAACCAGGTGCGCCGCCATGCGCAGATGACTCCCGACAAGCCGGCCCTGAAGTTCATGGGAAAGGTCACCACCTGGTCCGAGCTCGATGCGCGCACCCACCGGCTGGCGGCCGCGCTGCGCCGCCGCGGCGTCGGCTTCGGCGATCGGATCCTGGTCCTGATGCTCAACCGCTCGGAGTACGTGGAACTGGTCTTCGCCGCCAATCTGATCGGGGCCGTCCCGGTGCCGGTGAACATCCGCATGGCGCCCCCGGAGATCGGGTTCATCGTGCAGGACTCCGGCGCCGAGGTGATCGTCACCGAATCGTTGCTGGCCCCGCTGGCGGACGCGGTCGCCGGGGCGACCGGCGCCATCCGCGATGTGATCGTGGTCGGCGACACCGCGAACGAGGCTCACCTGAAGTACGAGGAGCTGGTGGCCGAGGACGGTTCGGACCTGCCGGAGATCGACATTCCGGAAGAGACCGTCGCGCTGATCATGTACACCTCGGGCACCACAGGAAAGCCCAAGGGCGCCATGCTGACTCATCAGAACATGCAGTCGCAGGCGCTCACCACCATCCAGGCACTGGACAACTCCCCGGACGACGTCGGCTCGTGCGTCGCACCGTTGTTCCACATCGCAGGTCTGGGCGCAATGGCGCCGCTGTTCGTCGTGGGTGCGCTGTCGCTGATCCATCCGCTGGGAGCGTTCGACCCCAACGACCTGCTGGACATGATCGAGGAGGAGGGCACCACGTCGATCTTCCTGGTCCCGGCACAGTGGCAGGCGGTGTGCGCGGCGCAACAGGCTCGTCCGCGCGATCTGAAGCTGCGGGTGATCTCGTGGGGCGCCGCACCGGCGTCGGACTCGGTGCTCAACGCGATGAACGAGACCTTCCCGGATGCGCTCAACGTCGCCGTCTTCGGTCAGACCGAGATGTCGCCGATCACCTGCGTGCTGGAGGGCAAGGACGCGCTGCGCAAGATCGGCTCCATCGGCAAGGTGGTGCCCGCGGTGACCGCACGCATCGTCGATCCGCTGGGCGAGGACGTCCCGCAGGGCGAGGTCGGCGAGATCGTCTACCGCGGCCCCAATCTGATGGTCGGCTACTGGCAGAACCCGGAGGGCACCGCAGAAGCCTTCCGCGGGGGCTGGTTCCACTCCGGTGACCTGGTGCGGCAGGACTCCGAGGGCTTCCTTTACGTGGTCGACCGCGCCAAGGACATGATCATCTCGGGCGGCGAGAACATCTACTGCGCCGAGGTGGAGAACGTGCTGTTCTCGCACCCGAAGATCCAGGAGGCCGCGATCATCGGCCGCGCCCACGACAAGTGGGGCGAGGTGCCGGTGGCCGTGGTGGTGCTGGCCGAGGGCGTCGACGGCCTCACGATGGACGAACTGGAGCCGTACCTCAACGAGAACCTGGCCCGGTTCAAGCATCCGAAAGACATCGTGGTGGTCGACGAACTGCCACGCAACGCCGGCGGCAAGGTGGTCAAGCCCCGTCTGCGCGAGGAGTTCGGCAGCAAGGACGCCGGACTCGCGGAATAAAAACTGGAACGTGTTTCAATTTGGGCGCGCGGTGACTACGCTCACTCTCAGAGTGCGGGTCACCGCGCGTTCACGATCAGAGCCGCCGGGTCGGCGGCGTGCAACTCGAGTGAGGTTGGGAAATTGAAGACTAAGGGTGCGATCCTCCGGGAACTGAACACGCCGTGGAAGATCGAAGAGATCGAGATCGGTGACCCGAAGGCGCATGAGATCAAGATCCGCATGGAGGCGGCGGGGATGTGCCACTCGGATCATCACCTGATGACCGGTGGCATCCCGATGGCGGGCTTCCCCATCCTGGGCGGTCACGAGGGCGCCGGCGTCGTCGAGGAGATCGGCGAGGGGGTCACCGACTTCGAGGTCGGCGACCACGTGGTCCTGTCGTTCATCCCGTCCTGCGGCAAATGCAAGTCGTGTAAGGCCGGCGTCGCGAACCTGTGCGATTTCGGCGCCATGCTCCTGCAGGGTGAGGCCGTCTCCGACCACACCTTCCGCATCCACACCGCCGACGGCGATCCGGTGTACCCGATGACGCTTCTCGGCACGTTCTCGCCGTACATGGTGGTGCACGAGGCCTCGGCGGTGAAGATCGACAAGGACATCCCGTTCGAGGTCGCGGCCCTGTGCGGCTGCGGTATCCCGACCGGTTACGGCTCGTCGACCCGCAGCGGCGACGTGCGCCCGGGCGAGGACGTGGCGATCATCGGCGTCGGTGGTGTCGGCACCGCGGCCCTGCAGGGTGCGGTGATCGCGGGCGCCCGCAACGTCTTCGCGATCGATCCGGTGCCGTGGAAGCGTGAGCAGGCCCTCAAGTTCGGCGCGACACACGCCTTCGCCTCGGTCGAGGAGGCGATGAACGAGATCGGCAACGTCACCGAGTGGGGCATGTGCCAGAAGGTGATCGTCACCGTCGGCGAGGTGCACGGCACCGATGTCGACACCTGGATGAGCATCACCGCTAAGAACGGCACCTGCGTGCTGACCGGCATGGGCAACATGGCCGACAGCAACGTGACTCTGAACCTGGCCATGCTGACGCTGCTGCAGAAGAACCTGCAGGGCTCGATCTTCGGTGGCGCCAACCCGAAGCTGGACATTCCGAACCTGCTGTCGATGTACAAGCTCGGCAAGCTCAACATCGAGGACATGATCACCCGGCAGTACACGCTGGACCAGATCAACGAGGGCTACTCGGACATGCTCGAGGGCCGGAACATCCGCGGCGTGATCCGCTACACCGACGCCGACCGCTGACGTAGCGGCCGCCGGCAGGCCTGAAGGTTCGCGCCCCGTGTGAGTGAT